>JAQYVX010000005.1 GCA_030145305.1 Halarcobacter sp.
AATCATCACTTATAAAAGTTACAATAAAGTTATAAGGAGTATTAACTGCACTGATTCCACTTAATTTATATACACTAAAAGAACCATCTAATATTCCAAGACCTAGTATTTCATTTGGTTTATAATTTAGAAGTTTTAATCTACTTGATATCTCTTGTTTTATCTCACGTCTTAACTCTTTTAAGTTTAGGGCATTTGACATCTCTTCTATATCTTCTTCTATATTATTCTTATCTAGCTTTTTCTTTAGTTCTTTTGACAATCGTTAGCCTTTTATTCTTTTTTGAATTCATTGTAAAGATAACAGTAAGGAAGTGATATTTACAATAAATTTTAAGAATCATGGTATATGATAAAAGATATCATATACCATTAGGTGAAAGACTTAAACTAAGCGTTTAATCCTACACCCATTCTCCAATCATCTTCTCCAGAAGTACTTGCAGCTTCATGTCTCCAAGTAATTTTTCTATATGCAAAAGCTACTTTTTCTAAAGGAGCAACTTGAGTTTTTGCTTGTCCTTCTTCATTTTCCATATAAGCATCAATATCAACAATAACTGCATCTTCTAATACAATTGAAAAATAATGTTCAGGTTTACCAGCATAACTAGTTCTGTACCATTTTAACTCTACTTCTGTTAATGTTTCACCTTTAGTAAGTGCATTGTAAAGAAGTGGAGAACATTTATCAAAAATTTTTGATATAACTAATGGCTCATGAACTCTTTGTCCTGATGGTTGTCCTGATTGAGGATCTCTTGGAATACTAATATTGTGAGAAAAACCTTTGATTAAAGCTTCATTTTCATGACCTTTTTGGTAAGAGTTCCCAACAGACTCTGGAGTAAAAGTACCTTCAGTAATTAAACCTTGAGTACTACCTTTGATTGAAATAAATATAGGGTTGTTCATTTTGTTCCTTTTTTTGTAAGTAATGAAATTTTAACAAAGTTATAATAAAATAATAATTAAAATTAGTAGTTTTTTAAAAGATTATTTAATAAAATTAATAAAACCATTTAAAAGCACTCTTTTATCGGGGTTTGTATCTAGAGAATTATTAAACCAAGTTCTTAAAAAAAATGGAATTTTAGATAAATCATATCTACTTTTATTATTTTTAGCCTCATTAAGTGAATTCTTTATAAATAAAGGTTTACAATTATAAATTTCATACATAATACAAGCAAAAGAAAATATATCAGATTGCTTATTTGGCTTTGCACCTAATAGTATTTCAGGAGCAGAATACTTAGGATTAAAGGCTTTTATTTTTTTATATTCCAATGATATTTCTTTATTTTCTTTTAAATCTTGTGAAATTCCAAAATCAAATAATGTAATTATATTTTCATTTATCATTATATTAGAAGGTGTAATATCTGCATGAACAATATTTTTAGAATGTACATGTTCAATTGTTTTTAATAAAGTTTTAAAGAGTCTATTTTTAAATTTATTATCCATATTACTAATAGAAATTTCTGATAGTGTTGAACCTACTAGATATTCTAATACTATATATGGAATATTTGATTCATTATCAATTCCAAAATCTAAAACTTTTACAATATTATTATGATTTAATTTTTTTAAAAATAAATATTCTGAATATACAAAAGCTGAAATATCTTTATTTTCTTGAAGTTCAAGAGAAGGTATTTTTATTACAATATTTGAAGGTTCATCAAAATAATCACAATAAATATCTGTTGCCTTATATACTGTGCTTAATCCTCCTTTTGCAATCTCTTCTCCAAGATAATACCTATTATTAAGAAGTGAAATATCAGATTTAATTTTTTTTAATTTTTTTTTGAAACTTTTTTTTGATATTTCTTTTATTAGATTTTTTTCTTTCATTTTTTGCCAACTATTATTGCTGTAATATTATCATCAGCTTTTGTTGAAAGAACAGAAGAACGTAATCTATCCATACCTATTTCTAAACTTTTATCTTCTAGTGATAGTTTTATTGTTTTACTTAAAATATTATCATATAAGCCATCGCTACATAATAAAAATAAATCATTTTCTTGCACAATAAATCTAGTAGTTTCTACAAATAATTCCCCAGGAGCAGAGAGCGCCGAAGTTAAAACTTTTCTATGTCCATATAAATCATTTATTTCTATAGAATGATCTTTTGTAACTGTACTTAGAACATTGTCTCTTAAATTATAACATCTACTATCTCCTGAGTGAATACAAACGCCTTTATCTCCTTCAATAAGTAAAAGAATAATTGTTGTGCCTATAGTAATATCTCTTTTAGTTTTTTCAACTTTATTTTTTAATATATTATGAATTCTTTCTATTTGTTTATTCATAATGTATATTTTGTTTTCAAAATCTCCACTCATTTGCATTTCTTCAAAAATATCAGTAACCAAATGACTTGCAAAGTTTCCTTCTTCATGTCCCCCCATTCCATCACATACAATCCATAGCCCTCTTTCATCACTGGTATAAAAAGAGTCTTCATTTACTTTTCTAACATGTCCTGGATGAGTAAAGGCAAAACTTTTAAATGTCATTATAATTCCTCTCTTAAGTAAAAGTTTGATAGAGCATTATATTTATTTAATATTCTAGTAATTGGACCTTTTAAATAAAATGACCCACTGTAATTATTTTTATCATATTTTAATATTACAGAATCAGCAGAACTAGACTGAACATCAAACTTATCAAAAAGTTTAAATAGTGCCCACTCATTATCAAGATAATTTTCGACAACTATATTATTTCTTAGGTCATACAGATTGAATTTAACTATATTACTAAAGCTTTTTGCTGGCCAAATTATCTTTTTATTTTTTATAGGTCCATGTTCATAATAAATTGTGTCATCATCATATGATAATTCCATAGTAGCAAGATTATTTCCTAAAACATAAGGTTTAATTGCAGCTACAAAACCTAAGCTACCATTATTTTTAAAGAAGATCTTTTTTAATTTATATGCATTTAATACTGCTTGCATGTAACTTTTTTCTATATTCATCATCTTTCCATCAATATTTTTAAAATTGTATGTATTTGAATTTGTATGTACTTTGACAAACTTTGAAATATACTTTTTGTGAAAAGTATCAAAAATTCCATCTTCTTTAAAGAAATCATTAAAATCTTCAAGTTTTATATAATTATTTGCTTCTTTATTTGCAATTGGATATTTATTTTTAATTCTTTCTTTATAAAAAATTAAAACATCTTCTTTATATTTTGTATTTATATAAGATTTTGAATACTTTAATACTAATTTCCAATTTGAGATTAAAACTTGTCTATACCATTTTTTTACATGAATTGGTAATAAATTTAAAGGTGCAACCATAGGTTGTGAATTTCCAGATATTCTATTTGTAACAATCTTAAATGAGTCAAATTTAGGAGTAACTGCGCCGTTTATTGAAGTCATTGTTTGATATGTTTTATTTAATTTATCAACAGCATTTTTAAGAACATTATTTGGCTGTTCATTTTCATCTAATAAAGAGTTGTACTCTTTGAAAAAATTTCTTAAATTTTTAATACTGGTATTATCAATAGTATTATCTACTGAATTTAAAGCTTTTCTAGCAACAGCTCTTCCAATTTGTCCTGGAGCTACAGTTGCAATAACAGCATTTGTAATTTTGCTATCATTTTTAGATTTTAACTTTAATTGTTCAGCTGGAGTATAAATATTTGTATGCTCTTTTAGGGTTCTTAATACTGATATAATAGGAGAATCTGCTGAACTTAATATGGATAATTGATTTGTTAAAGATGAAATAGTATTTTCAGATGGAATTCTTAGTTTTGTTAAAGCAGTATTCCAATATCTTTTATATTCAGCGAAATAAAAACTTAATATTTTTTTGTAGTGATTATTAACTTCTACAATACTTAAATCAGTTCTTTTCCCAATAACCCAGTTGTTTAAAAGTATATCTTTTGTTAATCCTCTTCCATCTTTTATCATAATAGAATAACCAGTTTTAGTAAAGAATCCAGGTATTGAGTAATTGCTACCTTTGAAAGAAGATATATTGCTTTCAATAACATGAGAAAATCTAAAGTCTTTTAGGTTCATCTCCCCTACTTTATTCTTTAATCCTCTGTATGTTAAGGCTTCACTTCCTAGTTTCGTTAATCTTTCTCTAGCAAGTTTAAGGGTTTTTGTATTTAATTCATAAGGTTCAAATCCTTGATTTAATACATTTGCCCAATGATAGTTTAAACCTTTTTGTATAGCAGGTGTATTTGGGAAAAGTTTTGCCCATCTTTTTGCCATATAATTAGAAAGATACTCTTTATCTCTTCTTTTTAAATTTTCTAACATTACGTATGCTTTTGTATTATCCCAAGTGTTATCAAAACTTTTAAGATTTAATCTCATTTGTTTTTCAATATCCTTTGCAACTCTTGGCAATAATAAAGATTTTAAATCATTATAATAAACTTCATAAATCTTTTTCTTTCTATCTTCTATTTTATAAAAAAGTAATTTCCAAAAATCATCTGAAATATATTTTGCATTATATTGTCTAATTTTTTCTAAATCATTTAAAACTTTTAATACTTCATCAAAGCCGTCAGAAGGTATGATTTTTGTTTTTTTATTATTGTAAATTTGATAGCTTTTTTCTAGTTTTGTTAAAGTATCATTATGAATAACAAAATCTCTTACAATAAAAATACTAATAAAAGTAACTAGTAAAAATGAGATAGAATATGAAAGAATTTGATTTCTTTTTATTTTCTTTTTATAATTATCATCCATTTTTATAATTTCAGATTCAGGGAAAATAATATCATTTAAAAGTTTCTTTATAAAAAGACCTTTTGTATCTCTTGATATTTCTAATTTATCTTCAGGAACTAAAGCATTATGGTTGTCTTCACAAGGAACACTTGTAAAGTAAACACCTCTAAGCATTAAGGGTTTTCTATATCTAGTTTGGGCAAAACAAATATCAACAAATAAGTTAACTTTTTCAAATAATTCTGAGAAATTTTCACAAAATAAGAATATTTTACTTCGATATTCCTCTTCCCATTCATAATGCATTCTATCTAGAACTGAACTATTTAATCTTTTTAATAAGTCTTCTAATTTTGGTTTTACAATATTTGTATCAATATTTTTATCTTCTGCATCAAAAGTAACCCCTAAAATTTCATTTTTTTCTTCTTCTGTTAAATTAGAAAAATACTCATTAAAACCTTCAATTTTATCACTTTTAGTAATAATTAAATAAATAGGAATACTAGACATAAATGATTTTGAAAGTTCATCAAATCTATCTCTTAAATCTTTTCCATATTGTTCTAATTCTTTTTCAGTCTTATCGATTAAAGTATCAACACTAATTGTTAAGATAATCCCATTTATAGGTCTTCTCCATCTTTTTTTAGTGAATAAACTTAAAAATGCTTTCCAAATAACAGGATCTTCTGGATTTTCTTTTAATTCAATATAATTGCCTGGCATATCTATAAATATAGAATGTTCAGCAAAATACCATTGAAAAGATTTTGTACTATCTTCTTCGACTATAACTCTATTATCATAATTAACATTTAATGGGAAATCTAAACCAGATGATTCAAGAAGTGTTGTTTTACCTTCTGTTTTATTACCTACAACTAAATACCAAGGTAATTCATATTTTGCCTTTCTTTTACTCTTATATAAAGATGACTTTTTTATAATTTTAATTGATTCATAGAATTTTCTTTTGAGTTCTTTTATCTTTTCAGAGATAACTTTTTTATGCTCTTCTTGTAACTCTCTTTGTTCTTTTTTCTCTTTTAAAATTTCTTGTGTTTCTTCTTTTTTAAAAAGCAAAACTAATAAAATAATTATTACTGTTCCAAAAAATATACTAAAAGAAATTAGTAATCTAAAGTTTAATTCTTCAAATGACTTTATAAAATATGGTGCTACAAAAATAACTAATAAAGAAAGAACAAAAGCTATACTTAAAAGCCAAAAACTTAAAGATTTAAATATTGATTTTTTCATTACATAGCTCCTTCTAAATCACTTATCTCAAAAGCTTTGTAATCTTTATTTAATAAATTTAAAAATTTTTCATCTTGTTGATGTAAGCTAAAAGTTAGACTTGAATAAGCGATTAATAACAAAGTAAAAATACTGAGTATTAGTATAGGATAAGATATTTTATCAAATAATCTGTATTTATCTTTTGAAGGCTCTTGTGTTGTATAGAAGGTAAAAGGGTCACGTCCTTGTACAATTTTAATCTGTTTAAATAAACTATCTTTAATATTGTTTAATTCAATTTGACCCCTATCAATAACTCTGTATTTTCCTTCAAAACCTAGTGCAAGACAAATATACATAAGTTCTAAAATATGAATATATTTTGCAGGAACTTTTAAAAATTTATCTAATAAATGAAAGAAGTTTTCTCCTCCATATGTTTCATTGTGAAAAATACTTAATAAACTATTATTAGACCAATTATTTTCTCTTCCTAAATATGTGGAATTTATTAGTTCATCAGCAAAGGTACACAAAATATATCTTGTTACTAATACTTCATTTTCTTCAATACCATATTTATTTGCTGTTTCAGTATATAAATTTATTTTTGAAACTAATTCTTCTCTTATATTATAGGTATCTTCTTTATCTGTTTCTCTTTTTAATTGTAAGACAACTCTTAATAGTGGAGAAGCAGCTGTAATAAAAGGATTAAAACTAATTTCGTATTCGTTACCTTTTTTTCTAGATCTTCTTCTAAAGACACTTTTTTGTTTTTTATAATCCTGAATTGTACTTTTTTGCTGATGATTAAAGTTTGTTAATGAATCATTGTTTTGATTATGTGAAATTAAGATAGTTTTATTGTTCATATTTCTCTCTATTATCAATTATTTTTAATTGCCCATAATGCATAACTTACATTAGGTAACGTAGAAGATAAATGGAAGGCAAAGCCTGCGGATTTCAATAATTCAGCTTCATTTTTATCATTTAATTCTAATTTAAAATAAAGATGATTAATTCTATATGGAATCTCTTTAGGAGGATTTGATAAAGGCTTGATTTTAAATCCAACTAGATGATAGTTTACAAGATTTTTAATTGTTTCAATTGTTCCAATTTTTAAACCTGTAACTAAAATTTCTTTTATTTTTTCTGCTGATAAATCCGCATTTACTGAGAAAATAAAAGATGAATTTTTTATTAATTCTCTATCTTTAATTGGAGCAATATAAATACCATACTTTCTCTCTTCTATTGGTAAAGAAATGCTATTTTGTTCTAAAACCATAGTAAGCATAGATTTGAGTTCATTTAGAATATTTTCAAAACTAGATGTTTGATCAAAATGGTCATAATCAAACTGTTGCAACAATCTTTTTTCTTTTTTCATAAAAATTGCTAACTCTCCTGCTAAAAGTGAAAGTTCTTTAAATAATTCATCTGGATGAACTTTATCTTGAGTTAATAAAAAATGAAAACTACTATTATATTTATTCAAAACTTGAAGCATTAAATAATCCCCTAATTCAGAACTTTGAAGAACTGAATCACTGACTTTTTGAGCAAGTTTTTCTGAACGATAATTTAAAGTACTAATTAACTCATTTACTTTTGATAATAAATATTTTGATGAGTTTAGATGTAGAAATGTTGGAATAAAACTCTCATCTAAAGAGACTATTCCACTATTAGATACATTTCCTACTTTTGCTATTTTAATATTTATTGAGCTATCATTTAGTTCATCTTCACGTAGTAATTTAAAATTATATTGTGCAACAGATAAATCACAATTACTAGTTTCGCTAGTATTAGTATTAGGAACATTTGAAAGCGTTTTCGATTTATATCTAGTTAATAAATTTTTATGTTCTTCAAAATGCACTTCATCACTATTCTTAATATTAATTGGCAATGACAAATAGATATATTTATTCATATCAGAGGTATTAATATCTAAACTTAGTGTATATGAATCTTTTGAACTAATGTTAAACAATGTCCCATCAGATAAAATACCAGAAGCATTTTCTACAATAATTTTACTTGTACTTAATAAATGTTCGTTAATTTTAAATTCAAAAAAACCCCAATTATTTTGTCTTGATTGATATGTTCTTGTCATTAATTCATAATTATAATAACGGTCATTTTGCTGAAAATGTTGCGGTCTTATAAAAAGACCTTCTTTCCAAATTACTTTATTTTCCATTACTCTACTCTTTTAATACTAAAATTTTTAATTTCTAATTCTGCATAATTAAAGCTCTCTTTTTCAAGATTAATTACTTGTCTCCATGAAGATTTATTTTCAATGTTTCTAAACTTACCAATCACTCCTAAAAATTTAGCTCTATTATCAAAAACAACTCTATATGTTTGCTCTTGTTCTGGAATAATGATATGCTTTGTTTGAGATATTAGATCATTTTCTAATCTTTTTCCTGATTTTTCCAAGAGTTTCCAAAAATCATATTTTAAAAACTTTTCTGCTGAATCCAATTCATAGAAGGTTAACATCAAAGGTGATGACATTTCATCTAAGTCTGGATTTAAATCTTTTGACGATTTTATAACCAATTCAATGTGCGTAGGCTTACTAGAACAGCCACTTATAAAAAAAAGTATAAGGGTAAGTGCTAGTATTGGTTTTATTAATGTTTTCATATTTTTCCTTTATATCGATGTTAATTTTATGCTATATAAAATATTGTTGTACTCTTTTGAAAACTCTTTTTCAATAAGATTTATTCCAAAGTCTGGATCTTCATTTAATTTTTTGAACATATTTATATAGGCATCCCACATTTGATATTTTTTTGGCATTAATGCATTTAATTGACCATTTGTTTCAAAGTGATATTCCAAACTTTTTGGAGAGAATTTTAATGCAGCTATATTTACAAGGTTTTTACTTGATCTGTGTAAGGCGATATTATGAATATCCAATTCTTTAAAGGATTTCTTTACTGCTTCAGAAATTTTTATATCATTACTATTTCTACTTTCTAAGATATTTAAAGCATGTTGCCCCATTTTAATTGGATTAGAATCTTTATGTGAAGGACTATTTTTACTTATTAATAAATCACCTTTTATTTTTTCTTTTGTATTTAAAGAATTTTTTAATCCTTCTAAACAATTTATTACAATATCAGATATTTCTGTCAAAATATAATCTCTATCTTCTTGATTTAAAGAACTTAATTCAATACCTAGTTTTTTTTCAATTACAGAAATGCTATGTTCTGTTTCTTCTTTTGATAAACTTGGTTTTACTTTTACTGGCTCTTCAATTACTTCTTCTTCAATTATTTCTTCTTTTTCAATAATTACTTCAGTTATCTCTTCTCTTTGCATCGTTGTTTCTTCTGGTTTAATTAATTCAGGTTCGATAACTTCTGTAAAATTTTTAACATTGATATGTTCATTAAGGGGATTTGAATATGTTCTATCATCAACGAAATCATTGTCTAAAATAGTTGTTTCAGTATTACTAAAAGGATTTAAATCGTCATTTTTACCATCTTTTTTTTCATTAAACATATTCATAACATTTGAATTAAATTCATTATCATCATCTGGAATAATAAAAGAATTATTCATAATATTGGAATCTTCTAAAATAAAATCATCAAGAAAATCATCGTCATTTGGTATTAATTGAGTATTTAATTGCTTAGTATTTGTATAATCATTATTACTAATAATATCCTCTTTAGAATAGTCGTCATCAATAAACCTAGCTTGAATTTCATAATCACCAATAATAAATATATCTGTTGAATTAATTTTAATTGATATGTTTTTTGGTAATTTTTTATATGGATATTTTAAATAAGTTCCATTTGTACTTTGGTCTTTAATAAAATAAATTCCATCTTTAAATTCAACAAGAACATGATTACTTGATATATAATTCTTTCTATCAGTTAATGTCCAATCTGAATCATCAGAACGCCCTATTGAACCACCTGTCATGTTAAAATGAAAGTTCCTTTTTTCAGGGATATCTTTACCATTTTTTATTAGGTCAAATATTAATTTCATTAATTATTTACCTTTTAATGATTTTATCTCTGGATTTACTTGATACAAGGGCTTATAAGTTTCATTAAAACTTGCACATCCCATAAAAGATAAAATTATTAGAATATTTGTTAGAAATAAAAGTTTTTTTAACATTTTTTCTCCTGATTATGTATTATTGAAATTTTGTTTTGATCATCAATAGATAAGTCAATTGAATCTATTTTTATCTTATCTATACTAGATTTTAAAATATGTTTTGAAAGTTTAGGCATGATATTTGTATTTATAATTAAATCTATATTTCTAGCCCCTGTATCTAAAGTATTGGATAAAGAAACCACATAATCAAGTAAACTATCATCAATATTTAATCTAATTTCTTTTTTATTTAATTGTTTTTGAATAGTTTCTAGCTTCAATTTAGCAATTTCTTTTAAGGCACTATTTTTTAAATTAAAATATGGAATAACGTTCATTCTTCCTAACAATGCTGGTTGTAAATATTTTGATAAAATTGGTGTAATCTCTTTTGTCATATTTTCTAATGTTATATCATTTTGAGATATACACATATTAGTAATTTCTTCTGTTGCTAGATTTGAAGTCATGATAATTACTGTATTCTTGAAATCAATTGCTCTTCCTTCTCCATCATTTGCAATTCCTTTATCAAATATCTGATAAAACAAATTTAAAATATCTGGATGAGCTTTTTCTATTTCATCTAAAAGAACAACTGAGTAAGGTTTAATCCTAACTGGGTCTGTTAATTGTCCACCATCTCCATATCCTACATAACCAGGAGGGGAACCAATTAGCCTTGAAACAGTATGTTTTTCTTGGAATTCTGTCATATTAATTGTTGTAATAAACCTTTCTCCACCATACATTAAATCCGCAATAGCTAAGGCTGTTTCAGTTTTTCCTACTCCACTTGGGCCTACTAATAAAAATACTCCTGCTGGCGAATTTTCATTTTTAAGTCCTGAAATAGAAATCTGTAAAAAAGTATTGATATATGAAATTGCTTCATCTTGACCAATGACTCTATTTTTCATTTTTTCTTCAAGTTCCATTACTGTTTGTATTTGTTCTTGAACCATATTTCCTAAAGGAATTCCCGTCCACGAGGAAATAACTTCTGCAATTTGTTCTTTAGTAACATTTTTATAGATATAAGAACCTTCTTTTTGTAGTTCTTCTAGCTCTTTTGTTAAAACTTTTAATGATTCTTTATCATTATTTGTATCATTAATTTTTTGAAGAAGCTCTTTTTGTTCATTCCAATTTTTTTCAATTAGTAAAATTTCTTCTTCAATTATATTAATTTCTTCTTCTAAAATAGAAACTCTTTTGGAATAATCTTTTATTAAATTATCATCATCTCTTTTTAAATAATCAATTTCTCTTTGCTTCTCAATTACTTCAGTACGTAGTTTTTGTAAGGCATAAGGAATATTTGTTTTACTAATTTTTACATTAGCACAAGCTGTATCCAATACATCAATAGCTTTATCAGGTAATTGTCTTCCTGTAATATATCTAGCAGAAAGAATAGCCGCAGAAGTTAAAGCTTCATCTTCAATATAAACATTATGAACTTCTTCGTATTTATTAGCAATACCTCTTAATATTGTTATTGCTTGATCAATGGTTGGTTCTAAAAGATTAATTTTTTGGAATCTTCTAGATAAAGCAGGATCTTTTTCAAAATATTTTCTATATTCAAGCCAAGTTGTTGCAGCAATAGTTCTTAGTTGCCCCCTTGCAAGAGCGGGTTTTAGTAAATTTGCAGCATCTCCTCCACCTTCATTTCCCCCTGCTCCAATTAAAGTATGAGCTTCATCAATAAAAAGAATAATAAATTGCGTATTAGCTTGAATTTCATTTATGACTGCTTGTAATCTTCTTTCAAATTCACCTTTTACACTAGCTCCTGCTTGTAATGCACCTAAGTCTAAAGATAAAATTTGTGCTTCGTAAAGATGATCGGGAACTTCTTTATTTATAATTTTAAGGGCAAGTCCTTCAACCACAGCAGTTTTCCCAACTCCTGCTTCACCTACTAAAATAGGATTATTTTTTCTTCTTCTTAATAAAATATCCACAGCTTGCTTTATTTCATCATCTCTACATAAAACAGGGTCAATTTTCCCTTCTTTTGCAAGTGTTGTTAAATTAGTAGTGTATTTTTCTAATTCAGAAGCCGAAGAAACTTTTTTATTGTTATTACTACTTAGTTTTTCAATTGCTTGATTATTTAAACCTATGATTAATTCTTTAGCTTCATCAAATTTTATATCTCTAAGAAGTTTGAAATAAGCAGTGTTCCCATATTTTAGTTGATTATCAAAAAGAGACAAAATCAATGAAGATTCACTTATTTCATTTGATGATAATGAGACTCTTGACATAACATA
Source organism: Halarcobacter sp. (assembly GCA_030145305.1). Lineage (GTDB taxonomy): Bacteria > Campylobacterota > Campylobacteria > Campylobacterales > Arcobacteraceae > Halarcobacter. The sequence continues at coordinate 12,463 of JAQYVX010000005.1, forward strand.
TGATTCTTCTAACCATTGAACTAAAAGTGTAGAGAATATGGGATTAGTACTTTCTGTTACAGATATTTTTGTACTTGCTTGTAGGGCGTTAAAAACTTCCTGAGAATCAATTTTATAATGCTCTAAAACAGTATTAAAAACACTTGTATTATTTTCTACCATTGAATACAAAATATCTTCTATTAATATCTCATTTCCACCTCTTGAAATACACCTTTGAGCAGATTGTTCTAAGTATTTTTTCGTATTTATATCTAAAGAATTAATCATCTCTTTTAATTCTAGTTTCATTATTTTCCTTTTTGTGCAATAATTATATTTTCATCAAAGTTGGAATTACCTATCCAACTATTAATACCTAAGTATGTTTTTCCATGCTCGTCTAAAATTAATTTTTTCTTATTTTCTTTTTTTATCTCAAAACATACATCATGTTCAAGAGGTTCGTTTAAAGAAAATGAAATCAAATTATTTAACTCTTCCATTTTTTTACCTAATACGCTATATTTAATTAAATCATCATCCTTCGCATCTTTTAATAAAATCCTAAACTTTGCATTTTTACTTACAATTGATTCTCCAATTAAAAAATCTGAACCTAAAGAAATATTCTTATTACCTAATGAAGAATATTGCCAAGAAGGAATATTATATTTTGAAGTAATACATTGGATTATTTCTATATTGTCGTGTGATAAATAGTGCCTAATCACTGCTTTTAAAGTACCAGCTGATTTATGTTTCATACTCAAAATCCCAATATAAGGAATAAGTTTTTGTAAGTTAAGTGATGAATTTTTTAAATCAATATTTGAATATAATCCTAAAAAAGAGAGAATATATTTTGAGAATCTATCTTTTAAATCATGTCTATATTGCACATAATATCTATGTTTTTTCCATATAGGATAAACAAATTTTTGTAGATGATGATTAAATAAATTTAAAAAATCATGTAAAATCATATCTGAGTCAACACTATCTAAAACCATTTCCGTAAAATGAGAAGGCATAGGGGAAGAACTACCAAAAATTCCTAGAAAATTTAGTTTTATTTGAACTTTTACTTCATTATCAATTTCAATAAAGTTTATATTATTAATTTCAGTTTTTTGAAAAGCTAAACTAGGATTTGCTTGAAATATGATTTTTTTGTAAAGTTCATCAAAATCTTTATTTGGATAAATTCTTTTTAAATAAGCACATACAATTCTTATGGATTGAGGTAAAGTATAATTGAAAGTAGACTCTTTAATTCTATTATTTATGCTAGTTATATTCATGTTTTTTCTATATTAAGTTTTGTGAACCAAGTTTTGCTGGCCACTCATATATTTCTTTATTTTGCATATCCACAGTTAATTTATGGAAAGAGTTAATATTGCTATATAAAGAAAGAAATTCATTTAATATTGAGCAAAATAAATAAGCTTCGCCTATACAAGAGAATTTATTTGAATCAATTTTTAAAAAAACATGAATACCTCTAATTGGTAAACCTTTGTCAATCATTTCACAAGTTTCGTAAGATATTTCTTCTAATCCTTTTAAGTTCATTGTTGTTTTCTCTTTTTGCTTCGTACTAAAAGCACCATAGAAATCATATGTCTCAATTATTGTTCTAAATGATTTTACATTATCTATAGACAAATAATTTAAAGACATATTAGAAATAATTCTCCACAAAAAGTCACCTGCTATTGGTGGCGGATAACTTACAGAAGGAATTGTTATATTTTTAAAAGAAAGATTTTCACTATTTGATAAAGCATTTGCTACACAAATATCACCTAACAATAAAGTTGAAGGTAAATCTCTATTTGTGCATAATATTTTTACAGAAACCGTAGCGTTTGTTTTTAAAAGACTATTTCGATTATCTGTAGATGCAAATCTTAAATAAGTATTTGTTCTTTCTCCATCTATTGAAAGTTTTATTCTAGAAGAATAGTATTCGTTATCGTCATCTAAATGCTCAAAAGATTCAAAAGCTAGATAATCTTGGTAAATATTTTTGCTAGGAATCCATCCTCTAACTTTTTCAATAGAAAAAATCTCACTATGATTTTTATCTAATTCTGAAGGAACAATTAAAAATTCATCTTGTTCTTGATCTTTTCTAATTGGGACAGTATCTGTTTCAAAAAGATTAATAATAGGCGTACAATATAGAGAAAAGTGCTCTTTTCTCAAAGTTTCAGCATGTAAAAAACGTTTTGAAAAATGAATTTTGATAGTAAAGTTCTTACTTTTTGAAAGTATTTCATCTGAAATTTCAGATATCTTATTTAAATTCATAAAATCAACAAATAAATATTTATCTTTAAAGCAGAAAAATTCTTGAAGTAAGATATAACCATCAAATACATTTAAAGGATAAGGAGTCATAGTTTCAAGGGAATTAAAACCAACAGGAGAAATAGAGTTTTTATCTAAATTAAACTCACTAATAGTTCTTTCATCTTCATCTTCTATAGAAATTTCAATCTCTTCAACATGATTTGTTAAAAAAAGATATAAATCTTGAGCTATAAATTTTGAACCACTTAGATACATTCTTAAATCGTTGAAAATAATATCAGCTAAAGTTCCTGATGTGGTCATATTCATTTTTAATTCAAGAGAACTCTTTTTACCATGAATAAAATAATTTACATCTATTAATTCAAGAGGCATAACAATAGTATCGTAGGTGGTTCTAAATTTACATTGAAAAGAATCTGATTTGTTTTTACTTAAAACTTCGGTGTTCTTTTTTATCTTGATATTATTAACAGAATTTTTTATGGCAGAATATTGAATGATACTATATGAAGGTATTGGCCTTACATAATTTGGCCATAATAATTGTACTAAAGTATGTGCAACTTCAGGCAACTCTTGATTCAATTGTTGTTTTAATCTACCCGTTAAAAAAGAAAAACCTTCTAGAAGTCTTTCCACATCAGGATCTTGACCTTCTTTTGATAAATATGTAGAAAGCCCTGGGTTTTTCTTGGAAAACTCTGCTCCTAAAGTACGTAAGGAAGTTAGTTCTTCTTTATAATAATCATTAAATGCCATCTTTATATATTTTCACTTTTCCATTTTTTAATAAATCTGCTTTAAAATTTATTTTTTTACTTTTTCCATTTACCACAAGATAACCTTCAATAAATATATTCATTTGATTTAATGTTAGTTTCTCTCTTGAAACCCCTACTTTTGTTTTATAAAGCCTAGGTTCATACTTTTTAATACAAATTTCAGAATGTGATTCAATTAATTCAATTGAATCCTTCATACTCAAATTTATATTATTTAAATCAGGTCGTCCATAATCTTTTGCAATTTCAGCACTTCCTGCATTTGTAGAAAAAATCCGTGAAAGATTATTAGCAATGGAGGCATAAATTGCCTCTTCATTACTTTTGAATCCGTTTTCATTGAATTCACTAGATAATCTTTCAAATAGACTTCCTTTATACATAAAATTAGTCTTTATCTAATTTTCCAACTAAAGATAATTCAAAACTTGCACCCATGTATTTAAAGTGAGGTCTTAATGAAATTCTTACTTTATACCAACCTGGATCATCAGCAACATCTTCAACATTTATTGCTATATCTTTAAAAGGTCTTTTACTTCTAATCTCAGCACTTGGATTTTCTTGATTTGCTACATATTGTTTAGCCCATTTATTAAGCTCTCTTTCTAAATCTGCTCTTTCTCTCCATGAACCAATATGTTCTCTTTGTAAAACTTTTATATAATGAGACATTCTAGTAATTGCAAATAAATAAGGTAATTGAGTACCTAATTTATAGTTTAACTGTGCTTCATTCCCTTCTGGTGTATTTGGGAATATTTTTGGTTCTTGTGCAGAGGTTGCAGCAAAGAATGCAGCAGAGTTACTACCTTTTCTCATAATTAGAGGAATAAATCCTTGTTCTGATAATTCAAATTCTCTTCTATCTGATACAAGTACTTCAGTAGGAATTTTCATCTCAATATCACCCATACTCTCAAATGTATGAACAGGTAAGTCTCTAACTTCTCCACCAGATTTTGGACCTATAATATTTGTACACCATCTAAAGTTTGCAAAACTGTCTGTTAGTTTACTTGCAAATGGATAAATTGTATTTCCCCATAAATAATCTTCATGATCTTTAGAAACATTTTCTTTATAAACAAAGTTAGAAATTGGATTGTCTTCTGGATCATAAGGAGCTCTTAATAAAAATCTAGGAAGTGTTAATCCAACATATCTAGAGTCTTCATTTTTTCTAAATCCTCTCCAAGCTGCAAACTGAGGTGAACTCATTACATCTTCAATATCTTTTAAATCAGGTAATCCTTCAAAACTTTTTAATCCAAAGAATTTAGGACCAGCTGCTGCTATAAAAGGAGCATGACTCATAGCTGAAATAGAAGCAACTTTATTTAAAAACTTAATATCTACATTTGATGGAGACAATTCATAATCTGCAATAATTGTTCCAACTGGTTCACCACCAAATTGACCATAACCACTAGTATAAACATGTTTATATAAACCAGTTTGAGTAATATCTAAGCTCTCTTCGAAATCTTCCATTAAATCTTCTTTAGAAACATTTATTATTTCCATAAGAATATTTTGTCTAAAGTCAGTTCTTTCTACTAGCATATATAATCCACGCCATTTTGATTCTAAAGCTTGGAATTTTTCGTGATGTAATATTTCATCCATTTGATCAGATATTTTTTCATCTATTTCTGCAATCATCTTATCAATGATTGATTTATTTACTTTTTCATCTTCATTGTCTGATTTAATTAATTCTTCTATTAATGCCCCTACTCCTGACTTTACAACGCCGTAAGTATCATCTTCTTGAGTAAGACTTGTTTGAGCTACAATACTGTCTAATAGACTAAGTTGTTCTAAGTTACTCTCATTTTGAACTATTGATTCTTCTGTTGACATAAACTTCCTTTATAAATTTTATTCTTTAGAACTTAAATTTAGTTCTGACATTAACGCATCTCTTTCTTCTTTACTTGAAATTGCATTTTCTATTGCTTTTCTAAATGCTGGAACATTTCCTAATGGACCTTTTAAAGCCATTAATGACTGTCTTAACTCCATTAAAACTTTCATTTCTGGAACATTTTCAACAATTTTCTCAGGTGAAAAATCTTTAATACTATTAATATTTAAATCAATATTTAGTGAAGAATCTTCTTCCTCGATTAATTTATTATCAACATTAAAAGAGACTGATAAATTTTGACCTTTTAAAACATCATTGAAATTACTTTTATCAATTTTTATTGCTTTTCTATCTTCAACAGGAATCTTTTCTTCATTTGGATTATATTCTCCAAGTAAGGTAAGTTTATATGGTATTTCTACATCTTCATTCATATCTCCCGTAGCTGGTTTATATGTAACGTTAATTCTTTCTTTTGGTGACTCAGATTGTTTATTCATTTCTTCTCCTAATTAATTTTAATTTCAAATGCACTATTAATATCAGTCTTACATAGATTTTTATAAATCTGCTCAAGTCTATTTGTTTCAATTTCAATACTTGAAAAAGAATTAAGAAGTAGACTATAGACTTTTGATGCAAGTTTTGGATTCCATTCATTTAAATGAAATTTTTTAATATCTTTCTCTAATTCTTCTAATAATGCTAAGGCAATTTCTTTTTTATCAAATTCAATTGCAAGTTCTGCGTGATGTAACCTCCAGTTAAATTTTTCTTCAGTATTTAATGAACTTTGATACTTTTGATTTAATAAAGTCATAGCTTCTTTTACTTTATTGTCATTTGCTAAGTCATTAACTTCTAATAATATTTTTTTGTTTTCATCTGCAATATCCTCTTTTACAGGATAATCGGAGTTTTGGGTAGAAGATAGTTCTTCTTGTATCCATTTTTTTGTTTTATTAGAAGCAAAAGGCATATCATCTATAAAGCTTAAGTTTAAGATTCCTTCATTAGTTTTTAAAAAACTTATAAGAGTATTCTTAATTTCTTTTGCTTCATCAAAATTCTTTGTTTTTGATAAGATATTATATGAATAATAATGTCCATCTATCCAAAAAGGAGAGACTTCTAGAATCTCTTCTGTAAGATAAAAAGCTTCATCATATTCTTTGTTTTTGTATAAGTTTTCTAGTTCATCTAATTCAAGTTCAGAAGGAGGATTTAAAAGTGTTTTATTGTCTTGAGAATTTGGTAAACCTTCTGTATCAAGCCAAGATAGTAATCTTGTGATTCTTAATGCTTTTAAGTCTGAAATCTTCTCTTTTCTATAATAATCACTTAATAAAACCGCAGACTTTTTAAAATTTCTCAATACTTTTATTGCATCTGCATCATTTGATATTATTGTAATTTCATTGTTTTTTTGAAGCTCTTTTTTTTGAGTAATTTCTTCTGCATTTTTTTCTTTTTTTTCTTTTTTTTCTTGCTTTTTTTCTTGCTTTTTTTCTTCTATTTTTTTTACATTCTCAATTTTTTCAATTTCTTTATTTTTCACAGCTACTAAATCATCAATAAATCTAATTAATTTTCTAAAATTATTATTTTTAGTATCTAAATGTATATTTATATTTAAATCTAAATTTTTAAATAACTCTAAAAAATCAAGCTCACTAAATATTGAATCTTTGTTGTTTTGAATTAATAAAATATCATTTGTCAAAGATTCTTCAAGCCAAGAAAATATATTTGTTTTTGCTTTTTTTGACTTTGGGTAAATATCATCTTTAAACTTAGTTAAAAGTTCATTGTAAATAAATAGCCCTTTTTTAAGACCTTTCCAAGAGTCTATTTTCCATAAGCCATAAATAAACCATGAAGCTATTTTTAGATCTTTACTTTCTTTAGATAAAAAATCTTGAGATTTCTTCACAATAAGCTTCCAATCTGTAGCACTATCTTGTGTTACACTATTGTTCTTATCAATCTCTTGTTCTATAAATAAAAAAGAATCTTCGTATTTAGAGTCTTCCCCACAAGGTGAAGATTCACTAAATGCTTTAAGTATTAAACTATCCAAGCAAAAACCTTATATTTTGTTAAATTATTATTAAAAAATTATATTAATAATTACATTTGTGCGTATTCTATCTTTTTAATTTTTAAATCATCTTTAAAAGTCTATGAAAACATTATGAATTTATTTATATATTAGTTATTAATAAATATTTTTATTTATTATCAATATAATTTATTTTTATATTATATTTGAAACACATATTAAAAAAGTAAATCTTTAAATAAGAAATGAATATACTTATAAAATCTAAATTATGTTAAAATTCTTTTTTTTAATAAGGTTATATATGAGATATGATTTAGATTTTTGTAATACTTTTGATAGAACACTTCTTTTTTGGATTGAAAGGTTTGTTAGAAATAAATTAACTACTTTAAGTAATTCAAATGTTAATGATAAAGATAAACTTGCAATGATTATTCAAGAACTTGTTCGTGGAACTAATAATCTTGATGAATTAAAATTACTAGTTAAGAGTGCAAGAAATATTGGATTATCTGGAATAAACACTTATTTTAATCCTTTGACAAAACTGTATATTTTCTTGAATAATCTTGGCTTAGCCTCTATGAAAGAAATTGATGAAGAACTATTAAGTGATTTTCTAGCTAGTTCTACAAGTGGTTTATCTGATGCTTCAAAAAAGAATCATAGGATTTCTTTACTTTCCTTTTTTTCATATATAGATAAGCAAAATCAAAATAGTGATGGAAGTTCATATCTATTCAAAATAGATTTAAAAAATTGGGGAGGATTAAGAGGACAATCAGGTTCAAAACTACCTTCTTATATGAATAAAGATGAAATAACAAGATTTTTAGATGCTATAAATACTTATGAATTTTCAAAAGAGACTTCATATAGAAATAGGCTTATTTTAAAAATGATTATATATACAGGTATAAGAGTTTCTGAAATGCTAAATTTAAGAATAAAAGATATGTTTAAAGAAGAAGATGTATATGTATTACAAGTTAGAGGAAAAGGGAATAAACCTCGTGTTGTAATGGTTAAAACAAGTATTATAGAAAATGATTTACGAAACTGGCTAGATATGCGTATTTGTAATGATGACTTGTTGGTTTGTAATAAAAAAGGTAATAGGTTAACTCAAGCTTATGTAAGCAGAATTGTTGAGCAAATTTTAAGAAGTGCAGGAATAAGAAAAGAGAAAAATGGAGCACATATGTTAAGGCATAGTTTTGCAACCTTACTTTATCAAAAACACCATGATTTAATTCTTGTTCAAGAAGCACTAGGCCATGCTGACATAAATACTTCTAGAATCTATACTCATTTTGATAAAGAGAGATTAAGAGCTACTACAAATTTAATAGATTAATAAAATATTTTGATTTAAAAACTACCACAAAGAGGCAGTTTCTAAATCATCTTCAATATAATCAGCTATTTCTAAATATATTTCATCATCATAATCCAAATATATAGAGTATTCACCAATACTTATGCTTTCTTGAATATTTCTTTTATTTAAATAAGTGTCTTCATTTCCACTTGAAAGATCAGAAAGATAATATTCAACCATAGAAGGAGCCATGCTTTGCATATTTTTATCAAGCGAATCAAAATCACTTACTCCAAAGGTTGAATATAAAGAATTTTTATTTAATAATAAAACCATATGTCAGTTATTAAAACCATTTAGTAAAGAAGCCATTCTATTTAAATCAATTTTATTTTCTGAAGAATCAGATTTCTGGCCTTCTCTATTCTCTGAAACTATTTCCTGAAAAGAATCCCTTGCATGGTGATTCTCTTCATCGGATTTTTCTTTATGATTATGTCCATTATGTTCTACTTTTTTTGAAGTGAAGTTATTAGTTACAGTTTTTCTATTTAGTAAACCTTCAATTTTATCAAGCATAGAATTAATATTTCCCGAATCTTTTTGTGTATTATCTTGAAGTATATTTACATTATCTTCTAAATCTCTTTTTGAATCTTCTAAAAGTGTAATCTTTTCTTTTAAATTATTATTCTCATCATTTAATTCATCATTTTGGTCTTTAAGTTCATCATACGAGTTTTGTAATTCTTCATATCCTAATATTAATTTTTCTAAAGCTTCATTAAGTTTTGATATAGTTTCTGCGTTTGTCATTTAAATTGTCCTTATAATCTTCATATGTATTTAAAATCTTATTATGACAAAAACTAGCTAATAATTCCATCAATTTTTAATAAAGAATCAACACTTGGATTTCTTGATGTTAATTCAAAGAAAAGTTTATCCATATCTTTTGAACCACCATTTTTTAAAATTGTATCTTTATATTTAATAGCAAGTTCTGAATTTAAGACTTTACCTGAATCAATAAATATATAAAATGCATCTGCACTTAAAACTTCAGCCCATTTGTATGAGTAGTACCCTGCTGCATAGCCACCTCCAAATATATGAGAAAAACCATTTTGAAATTTATTATATGAAGGAGGAATAATCGCTGCATATTTTTCTCTAATTCCATCAAGTAAATCTTGAACTTCTTTTTCTGTTTTAAATAGTTTTTGATGTAATTTAAAATCAAAAAGAGCAAATTCAACTTGTCTTAAAGTAGATAAAGATGATTGAAAGTTTTTTGCTTTGATAATTTTATCAATTGCTTCATCACTTAAGACTTCATTTGTTTTATAATGTTTAGCAAAAAGTTTTAAGACTTCTTTATCATAAGCAAAATATTCTAAAAATTGTGATGGAAATTCTACTACATCCCAAGCAACCCCTGATATTCCACTAACCAACGCTTCTGGAACACAAGAAAGTAAATGATGTAAAGCATGTCCCATTTCATGGAATAATGTTACAACGTCTGAGTGTCTAAGTAAAGAAGGTGTTGTATCAGTTGATTGTGGAAAATTACATACAATATATGCAGTTGGTAAATGTTCTTTCCCTTTGCTATCTATATAATATGAGTGCCAGTTATTCATCCAAGCACCACCTCTTTTATCTTTTCTGGCTTCTAAATCTATAAAGATTCTTGCAATAGTTTTTCCCTCTTCACTAATATTGTATACTTTTGTATTTTTATCCCAAGCTTTTGCATCTGTTTGTGTAAATTTAATATTAAAGACTTCATTTAAAAAATCAAAGAAACCATTTAAAACAGAATTTTGTTCAAAAAATGGTCTATAAAATTCTTCATCTAAATCATATTTTTCTTTTTTTAATTTTTCACTATAATAAGCCATATCAAAGCTTTTAATATCATTCAGATTATCTTTTGAAGCGTATTCCTTAAGCTCTTCAATTTCTTCTAAAGCCTTTGTTTTAGCTTTTAAAGCAAGTTCTTCAAGGAAGTTTACTACTTCATTTTCATTTTTAGCCATTTTTGTACTTAATGAATATTCTGCGTAATTATCAAAACCTAAGATTTTTACCATTTTATCTTTTAGTTTTAAAATCTCTTCAATTATTTTTCCATTTTCTGGTGCTCTTGTAGAATAAGCTTTATAAATTTCTTCTCTTTTTTCTCTAGAGGTACCATATGTAATATATGCTAAATAAGAAGGCATTTGTAAAGTAAACTTATATTTTGTTTTTCCTTCGTCTTCAAATTTTGCAAGTTCTAAATCTGATTCTGGGATTTCTTTTACATCTTCAAAATCTTCAATTATCATTTCAAATGCATTTGTTGCATTTAAAATATTCTGAGAAAATTTATGGGATAGTTCACTAAGCTTCAAATTTAATTCTTTTAACTCTTCTTTTTTTTCGTTATTTAAATGACAACCAGATAATTTAAAATCTCTAATTTCATTTTCTAATACTTTTTTCTGTATATCATTTAAAGATATTCTACTCTTATCCTGTATATCTTTTAAAGATCTATAAATATTATCATTTTGTGAAACCTCAGTTTCATAATTAGAGATTAAAGGAAGACATTCCTCGTACACTTTTTGCGTTATTTCTGAATTCTTAACTGAGTCTATATGAAAGATTGGAGTTACAAAATCACTAATGCTCTCCCCTACTTCTTCATATGGCTTTACAAAGTTTTCATAAGTTTTATCTTCTATTTTTAAAAGCTCTTCTATTTTTTCTTTACTACTTGTTAAAAGTGATTCTAAATCATTTTTGCTATTTTCTAAATTTTCTATATTAAATTCTTTAAACATTTTTTTTCCTATTTTAAATTTTATTTTTATTTTCTATGTTAAATCTTACTGTAAATCCTCTATCAAAGTTTTCATAGTCTTTATAAAAAGAGTATTCTTTTATATCAAAAGCTTTAAAATACTTCTCCAAAGGACTTTTTTGATCATAACCCATTTCACACAATAAATACTCTATTTTAGTATTTGCTGTTTCTTCTATTATATTTTTTAAAAGTTCATCCCCAATTACTCCACCAAAAAGTGCATTTGATGGCTCATACTTCACATTTAGAGGAAGATTATAACTATCTTTTATATAAGGAGGATTTGAAATAGTCATAAAAATGTCCTTATCTTCTTTATCTATATGTACATTTTCATATAAATTACTAAGTCTAAACTCAATTTTATCTTCTACTTTATGTTTTATGGCATTTTTCTTTGCTAATTCCAAAGCTTTTTCATTTATATCCACTGCTATAATTTTAATATCTTTTATTAAAACTGCAAGCATAACTGATATAATCCCTGAACCAGTTCCAATTTCAAGGACTTTTACAGGATTTTCCTTATTCTTTAGTATTTCAATCGCATTATCAACTAAAAATTCAGTTTCTGGTCTTGGAATTAAAACACCTTCTTCTACAAGAAATGATTCTCCGTAAAAAGAAGCTTTTCCAATTAGATACTCTAAAGGATAATTTGTAGCTCTTTTATTTACAAGCTTTTCAAGCTCTTTTTCCTCTGTAAACTCATTGTTATTGTTTAAATGAAGCCATATATTGTTTTTATTCAATAAATATCCTATAAGTATCTCAACTTCTTTTGCAGGAATGTGAGTTACAAATTTCAATTTTTGTGAATACTTTCTTACTGTATCTTTTATTGTCATTTTTATTATTTACCTTTTGAACTTTTTAAAAGTGGCATTATATTTAAAAATAGATTACTTTAATATATATAAGGCGAGCTCATCAGCTAAAAGAAAGTTATAATTGATGATTTTGTCATTAATTCTAGCCAGTTTTTCTTCATTTAACAGCTCTTCAATTCTTGATTTTTCATATTCATCTAAAATATTAAAATCAAAACCATTTGAACAACGAAGCCCTAAAAGGATTTTCTCTACTTTTATATCATTATCTTCAAGTTCTTCTATTTCATAGTTTAATGGGTTTAAAATATACTTTTCAATACTTTTATTAGGATAGTATCTTTTTTTATTAATACATCCAACTGCACCTGCTCCAACTCCTAAATAATTTTTATGTTGCCAATATCCATAATTATGTTTTGACTCATCATTTTTTGATTTAGAGAAGTTTGATATTTCATATTGATTGAAGTTGTTTTCTTTTAAATATTCAAACAGTTTATATGAAAGTTCTTCATCATCTATTTTGATTTTAGTATTATTAAAGAATTTTGTTCCTTCTTCTAGTGTTAAAGAATAAGCACTAATATGTGTTACCGGTAATGAAAAAATAGTATCAAAATCAACTTTAATACTTTCAAAACTATCTCCATTAACTCCGTAAATTATATCACAGTTAATCCTATTAAAACCTATACAAAATGCATTTTGTATAGCTATCATAGCTCCTTTTGCGTTATGCGCACGGTTTAATGTTTTTAACTTTTTATCATCAAAACTTTGAACTCCAAAACTAATACGATTTACACCTAAGTTTTTCATTCCTTCAAGCCATTCATAGCTAGCAGAATTAGGATTACATTCACTTGTGATTTCACAGTTTTTTGATATGTAAGGATTTAAAACTTCAAATATCTCTTTATAAAATTCAACTTTAATAGTACTAGGAGTTCCCCCTCCTATAAAAATTGTTTCAAGTTTTTCTTCATTTTTTAGATTATTTTGTAAATCAAAAATTAATTGATTTTTTAGAGCCTTCATATACTCTTTTTTTAGATGAAATTTATCTGTATATGTATTGAAAGCGCAATAGTAGCATTTACTGTCGCAAAATGGTATGTGTATATATAAAAGCAATTTTTAATCCTAGATTTATTATAATATCAAGCTAATTATAAGGAAATTATTATTTATGACTGATAAAGAAACAAAACAAAACAATAAAGTAAAGAAAAATTACAGACCAAATGTAGCCGCAATTGTATTATCAGCTAAATATCCTGAAAAATGTGAGGTTTTTATTGCTTCACGAACTGATGTTGAAAATGCCTGGCAATTCCCTCAAGGAGGAATTGACAAGGGAGAAACAGCAGATGAAGCATTATATAGAGAGTTAGAAGAAGAGATTGGTACAAGAGAAGTAGAAATTATTGCACAATACCCAGAATGGGTAAGTTATGATTTCCCCCCTGCAATTGCTAAAAAAATGTATCCCTTTGATGGACAAATACAAAAATACTATTTGGTTAAGTTAAAAAAAGGCGCAAAAGTTGATATAAACACTGCTATTCCAGAGTTTAGTGAATATAAATTTGTTCCTACAAAAAATATTTACGATTATATTACTTTTTTTAAAAGAACAGTATATAAACAAGTACTTAGATATTTTAGAAATGAAGGTTTTATTTAAAAGGTTAAGAAATAAATGTTAAAAGTTTTAAAATTTGGTGGAACAAGTGTCGGTACACTTGATAGAATTCGTAATGTTGCTAATATCATTAAAGATATAAGAGATGAAGGTCATGATGTAATTGCTGTTGTTTCAGCAATGAGTGGTGAAACAAATAAATTAATTGAATATGCTCAAAGTTTTTCAAATAATCCAACGGCTAGTGAAATGGATATGTTATTAAGCTCAGGTGAAAGAGTTACTTCAGCTTTACTTTCTATTACTTTAAATGAACAAGGCTATGAAACTACTTCAATGAGTGGAAGAGAAGCTGGAATTATCACAGATAATGTTCATACAAAAGCTAGAATTGAGTCAATTGATACTTCAAATATGAAAAAAGCAATTAGCGAAGGTAAGATTATTGTTGTTGCAGGTTTTCAAGGAGTTACACAAGACTCAAAAAGAGTTTCAACTTTAGGTCGAGGTGGAAGTGATTTAACAGCAGTTGCAATTGCAGGTGCAATAAAAGCTGATGTTTGTGAGATTTATACAGATGTCGATGGAATTTATACTACAGATCCTAGAATTGAGCCAAAAGCAAAAAAACTGGATAAGATATCTTATGATGAGATGTTAGAGCTTGCTAGTCTTGGAGCTAAAGTTTTACAAAATAGATCAGTAGAAATGGCAAAAAAATTAAATGTAAATTTGGTATCAAGAAGCAGCTTTACGCCAGAAGTTGAAGGTACGTTAATAACTAAGGAAGAGAATATTATGGAAAAACCAGTTGTAAGTGGTATTGCATTAGATAAAAATCAAATAAGAGTTGGAATGTATGGAGTTACTGATAGACCAGGAATTGCATCAACTATTTTCACTGCACTAGCAGACGCTAAAATCAATGTAGATATGATAGTACAAACAGTTGGGGTTGATGGTAAAACTGATTTGGACTTTACAATACCAACAACAGATTGGGAAATTTGTAAAAAAGTGACTGAAACTTTCAAAGATGAGACTAAGAAGGTAGATTACAATGATAAAATCTGTAAAGTTTCTGTTGTTGGAGTTGGAATGAAATCTAATACAGGTGTTGCCTCAAAAGCCTTTACAGCTTTAGCAAATGAAAATATTAATATAAGAATAATCTCAACATCTGAAATTAAAATCTCGATGATTGTTGAAGAAAAATATGCTGAATTAGCTGTTCGCGCTCTTCATGATGCATATAATTTAGATAAATAGGTAATAAGAGATTGCAAGAATTTCTAAATTGGACTGTTGATACAATAAGAGAAGATAGATTAATTTCTCCTTGGTTAGAAGAAAAAAAATATGAATGGGTTCCTTTAGTATCAAAATCAATAGTTAATGTTTTTGATAAAGGGAGATCTGTTCTTATTGTTACAGATAGTGAGAGAGATTGGTTTTTAAAATATATTTTAACAAATCTTAATTCTCAAAAGCATAATCGACCTTTTTTACCTTTTTATAACTTTAAATCATTTTATAAAGATTTAGATGCTTTAAAAACAGAAGATGATATTAACTTTATAAAAGATATGTTAAATATCTCTTTTCCAAACGGTTATTGTTTTTGGTATATTGGAAAAAGTAATGATGTTAGAGCAAATCTTCCTAAGATTTCTAAAAATTCTTTTCTTTGGGTTTTTGATGAAGAGATTCAAGATGCTTTTAATTTAAAGACTTCAGATGAAGCTTTAGATATGAAACTTTTGCAAATGTATAGACTTTATGATAAAACTTTAAGTGCTTCTTTATTTGCAGAAATTAACGTAGAACATTAATAAAAAAGAAAAAAATGATTACTAGTAAAGTTGAAACTTCATATATTTTAATTGTAAAAGATATTGATGAAGCCTTAAATTCATTAATTCCTTTTTATTCAAAGCATAACTTAAAAGTCATTAAGAATGAAGAAAAAGATGAATTTTTATTAGCTCAGGCTAATAGTGCAATAAAAGAAGCATACATATCTTCAAATGAAAAGAAATATATTATACTTTGTGGAAAAAGTTTTAGAAAAGAAGCTCAAAACTCTTTATTAAAAGTTTTAGAAGAACCTCCTTTAAATATTGTTTTTATAATTATTACAAATTCAAAGTCATCAATTTTACCAACAATTTTTTCGAGAATGCCTCATAAATTTTTTAAAAGTGAAAGTTCTAAAATAGAAATTGATATGGATATTAATAATTTAGATTTAAAAGAAGTTTATGCTTTTTTAAAAGAAAATCAAAGAATTAGTAAAATAGAAGCTAAAAAAACAGTAGAATCAATTTTATTTAAAGTTAATTCTCAAAAAATTAAATTAAATGAAAAAGAATTAAACAGTTTTTCAAAAGCAATAAAACTTTTAGAGCTTAATTCAAGGCCTATAAATGTTTTAACCACACTTTTTTTAACTTTATTAAATAGAAATAAATTGAATTAAATGAAAAAGACTAAAGCAACTACTAAAATCATGGGTATATTAAATGCCAATGAAGATTCTTTTTTTAAAAATAGTAGATTTCAAGGGGAAGATGCAGTTTTTAAAATTAAACAAATGATTGAAGATGGGGCTGATATTATTGATTTGGGTGGAGTTTCTAGTCGTCCTGGGAGTGTTCCTGTTTCTTGGGAAGAAGAACTTAAAAGGGTTAAACCTATAATTGATTTAATTTATAAACAAAAACTATATGAAAAAATTGATTTTTCTTTAGATTCCTATCAAGTTAATGTTTTAAAATACGCTTTAGATAGAGGGTTTAAAATTATAAATGATATTACAGGGTTAGAAAATGACGAAGTTTGTAAACTTGCAGGCTTATACAAAGCTCCTGTTGTAATTATGCATATGCAAAATAATCCTAAAAACATGCAAGAAAAACCAAGTTATAATGATGTGATTTTAGATATAGATAATTTTTTTAAGCAAAGAATTGAAAAAGCAAAAAGTTTTGGAATTGATGAAATAATTTTAGATGTGGGAATCGGTTTTGGAAAGACTTTAGATCATAACTTAAAACTTATAAAAAATTTGGAATATTTCAAACATTTTGGATATGAAATTTTAATGGCAGCAAGTAGAAAATCAATGATTGATATGATAGTTCCTGCTAAAACTGAAGAAAGACTAGCAGGAACATTATCTATACATCTAGAATCAATTAAAAATGGTGCTTCAATTATCAGATGTCATGATGTAAAAGAGCATTTTCAAGCAATTAAAGTTCAAGGAGCTATTTTAAATATTTAGATATTTTATTCTTGAACATTTAATTTTATAAAATCTCATGTAAAGTGTTTGCTTTTTTCATCCATTTTTTAACTTCATCATAATTTTCATTCTCAACCATTGCTCTAACTTCTTGTATATTCTTTTCAAAAAGATCAATTGATTTCAACAGGTTTTCTCTATTTTGTCTAAAAATATTACTCCACATATCAGGGCTTGACTTAGCAACCCTACTCATATCTTTAAATCCACCAGCTGCAAGTGCAATAATAGATTTTGGATCTTCATGATTCATAACTGTATTTGCTAAAGAGTATGAGATAGCATGAGGTAAATGCGACATATAACACGCATGAATATCATGTTCTTTAGCATCCATATAAATAAGTCTCATTCCAATTTCTTGGAATATTCTAATCACTCTTTGTTTATGTATCTCATCATTCTCTTCAAGATTACATAATACAACAGCTCGTCCCTCATATAAGCCATCCATTGCTGCTTTGGGACCAAACTTTTCAGTTCCTGTCATAGGGTGAGTTGCTACAAAGTTTTTTCTAATAGAACTTGGAATATTTTTTACAATAAATTCTTTTGTAGAACCTAAATCCATTATTGTAGTATTAGAACTAATATCTTTTAATTCATCTATCATATTGATAATAGAATCTACAGGAATAGCTAAAATAATAACATCTGAATTCTTTTTTAATTCTTCTAAATTCATCATTTTATCTACTAAATTTAACTCTTCTATTTCTTTTATTGTTTTAGCTTTTTTTGCATAACCATAAACATTTTTTGCAATACCATATTTTTTTACAGCTTTTGCTATAGAACCACCCATTAAACCTAAACCAACAATACCTATATTCAATTTATAACCTTTATTAATATTTTTAAGACAATATTATATCTTAATCTTTGTAAAAGAAGATTTTAGGTATTCGTTCGAAGAAGATTTATTCTAGTTATTATTTACTTGATATTATTCCCAATTCAATTATAAAGCATACGCCTTCATCTGTATTTTTTACACTCAATTTTCCACGGTGATGATTTTCCACAATTATTTTTGACATATAAAGACCTAACCCTGTTCCATTTTTCAAATCTTTAGTGGAAAAATAAGGGTCAAATATTTTTTCTATTATATCCTCAGGTATTCCTCCTGCATTATCACAAATTAATATTGTTCTATTTTCAGTAGTAATTTTAAGATATGGATTTTTTATTTGTTTTTCTTTAACTTTATCTTGAGTATTTTTTAATATATTTAAAACAACATGCATTATCTCATTATCGTAAAGTTCTATATCTTCTTTTGAGTAATACTCTTCTATTATTTTTATATTTTCATTTAATAATGATGCTTTAATAATATTTAATGATGTTAAAATGATATTTTCTAATTTTATTTTTACTGATTTTTTATCTTCTTTGTAAAAGTTTCTAAAATCCTCTATAGTTTTAGAGAGATGTTGTGTTTTTTCTTGAATGCCATTGACCTCTTTTTCTAAACTTTCATTATTTATAATACCTAGTTGAGCATCTATTAATATATTACTAGCTTGCATTGAAATAGCAGTTAAGGGTTGTCTCCATTGATGGGCTATCATACTGATCATCTCTCCTAATTGGGCTAAACGAGATTGTTGAACAAGTTGTATGTCTTTTTTTCTATTTTCTTCATTTGATTTTTTTAATTCTAGTTGACTTTTAGTTATTTTAGTTATATCCAAAATTAAACCTACTGTTTTTAGGGGTTGACCTATAGCATTATAAAATGTTTTACAGTGGTGCTGAACAAAAATAACTTTGCCATCTTCTTTTAAAAAAGTATGTTCAAAAGCTAAATCTTTTCCCTTTCTAATTCCATTTTCAATGATTTCATTTTTTATATTTTGATTATCTGAATCAATTATCATTTCTAAAAAATCACGCCAGGAAATTTTTTCTTTCGAAGAAGGGTCCCTACCTAGAAGTAATGATAAATCATCTGACATTTTAAAAGTATAAGTTAAATTATCAAGTTCCCAACCACTAACTTTTGCTAAACGCCGTATTTCATTTAAAGTATGATCTTCAAATTTATAACTCTTTACTTTCTGCTTTAATGTATTGTTTTCAAGCTCTAGAGTAAGTAGTTGATCCTCTAATTCATCAATTTTATGTTTATAAAATATAATTTCATCTAGTTCATTCATTTAGTCAACTTTTTTCAAAGAGTTTTATTTCAGCTAATTTTGTTCCTTGAATTCTAGCTCTAATTTTATTATAAACTAAACTTCTGTTTGTAGAGTCATCATCTGCAAATGGAGAAAATCCACAGTCGTCAGTAGTTCCTAGTTGATTTATTGGTATAAATTTTGATGCTTTAATAATTAACTCACAAACTTCTTCTGCTGTTTCTAGTTTCTCATTTGAAGGGTCAATTACTCCTATAAAAACTTTTTGAAATGGTTTAATCACTTTACCTATTAATCGTAATGCCTTGTCAATATCCTTTTCAGCGCTCATAGCGACATAAAAATTACCTGCATTTATTTTAAATAAAGTTGGTAAAAGATATTTATAATCAATTTCAGCACTATGAGTAGAATCCATATCTGCCCCTGGGCAAGTATGGATACCTATTTTTTGTATCTCTTCTTCTGTAAAGTGTGTTAAACATTTATTTATTAGGTCAACAAATGAAGTTAATAATTCCCCCGAAGGGTCAAGTTTTAATGATAAACGAGCTTCGGTAAAATCTAATTGAACTTTATGTGCTCCAAGTTCAAGACATTGTTTTACCTCTGTTACATGTTGTTCAATTAAATCATTAATAAATTCTTCATGAGTATAATTCTCAATACCTTCTGGTGGATAAACAAGACTCAACATAGAAGGAGAGATAACAGCTTGTTTAACGGGTACATTTGCATATTTTAATGCAAATTTAAGAAAATCGTCTGCTGTTTGTTCATATTTAAACGGTGGTTTACTTAAATGTGGTGAAAAAACACGTTTGTGACCATCTTTAAAATAAACGGTGAATCCTTTATTTGAGTAAGATGAAGAGTCATGTAGACAATAATGCGCAAAGCCATCAAATTTTCTTTGTTCTCCATCACTAATTATAGGGCACCCTAACTTTTCAAGTTCTTTCATAACTATAATGGTCTCTTTTTCAGCTAACGCAGATAAGTCTTCATAGCTAACTTTACCAATTTTGTAATCTTTGTATGCATCAATTAATACTTTTCTTCGAGGGATTGAGCCTATTTGCTCTGTTGGAAGTGTTTTTTTCAAAGTTGAGTCCTCCTAAATATAAATAATATATAATATAAGATTATATCTTTTAATATCCTTGATATTGAATTTATTATTTAATTTTATATTTAGATTAAGACCTAGAATATAAAAATATAAAGGTAAATGGGAGGAATATTAATCCTAATAATCTTTTTTACTATAAAATAATTTATATCTTAACCCTCTTATAATTTTTATTTTGATATATTATCTGTCTTTAATTATATAAATAAGGATAATTGTGAAAAATAAAAGTATCTTATTATCAATGGCTTTAGCTGCAAGCTTACAAGCCCAACAAATAACTTCCATCGAGTATATTAATTTGACAAAGATTTCTTCTTCAATAGCAAATGAAACATTGGATTTAAGAGTTGGACAAGAACTTAATATCGAAAAAATCAATAAAGCAATAAAAGAGTTTTATAAATTTAATTATTTTGATGACATTTCTGTATCAAATAACAATGGTAAAATACAATTTTTATTTAAAGAGAAACCATCTATTGCTAATGTTGATATTAATGGTTATAAAAGTAGAGATAGTGATATTGAATCATTAAAGAAACAAATTGGAATTAGTCGTGGAAATATGTATTCTTCTAAAAAAGTTAAAGAAGCAAAAGATGCTTTACTTAGAGAACTTGAAAGAGACGGATATATAAATTCTGTTGTTGAAGTAGATATTGAAAATATTAATGATGGTGCTGTTTCTGTAACTTTTAATGTAAATAAAGGTGATGAGATAATTATTAAAAAAGTTAATTATTTTGGTGCAAAAAACTTAGAAAATAGTGATTTTGAAAAAAGTACGGCAAATAAAGAAGAAGAGTTTGCTTCTTGGTTTTTAACTCAAAACGATGGAGAGTTAAAAGCTGATCAATTAGAATATGATGGAAAAAGAATAAAAGAACTTTATTTTGAAAATGGATACTTAGATGCAAAGGTTGAAAATCCTTTTTTAGAAGTTGATTTTAGCTCAAACCAAGCAGAATTAGACTTTTATATAGAAGAAGGTATTCAATATAATACAAATACAATCACAATTTATCTTAATTCAGAAATTATTGATCCAAAAGATATCTATCCAGAATTAAAACTTAAAAAAGATAGAGTATTTAATGTTAAAAAATTAAGACAAGATGTTGATTATATAAAAACATTAGTTGCGGATTTAGGTTATGCCTTTACACAAGTAAACTATGATATTAAAAAAGATGAAAAAAATGGTACTGCGGATGTTATTTTAAATGTAATTCCTGGAGATAAAGTATTTATTAGAGATGTTAAAATATCTGGAAATAGTAGAACTTTAGATAGAGTTATTAGAAGAAATGTTTACTTAGCACCAGGAGATCAATTTAACTTAACAGATTTTAATGATTCAATTTCAAAACTGAAAAGAAGTGGTTTTTTTGATGATGTTACATTGGAACAAAAAAGAGTATCTTCTGATAAAATGGATTTAATTGTAAAAGTAAAAGAAACTGCAACTGGTAATATTATTATTGGTGGTGGATATGGTTCATATGATAAACTAATGATTAGTGGATCTATAAATGAAAAAAACCTTTTTGGTTCAGGAATCTCAGCTTCAATTTCAGCTGACTTATCAGCTCACACAAGTGACTTCTCTCTTAAATTTATAAATCCGGCAATTAGAGATAGTAAATATCACGGAGATATAGATATTCATAGTGATACTACAGAAATTGATAATGATGTTTTTGATTCAGATAAAGATGTAGTAGGTTTTTCAATTGGTGCAGGAAGAGAAATTATAAGAAACTTAAATGCAGGTCTTAGATATAGATTTGATATGATTGATGAAACATATACATATGAGAGTGAATATAAAACTGTTGGTAATCCTAATTACATTAAACCAAGTGATAGATTTAAAGATTCTGATTATATAACTAGTTCATTGACTCCATATATAAACTACGATAGTACAAATGATTATTACTTCCCAACAGAAGGAATAAAAGTAGGAAGTTCATTAGAGTTTGCTGGTGTTGGTGGAGATTCAAAATATTTAAAAAGTTCATCATACTTTAAATACTTCTACTCTTTAGAAGATAGATATGATTTAGACTGGGTTTTAAGATATAAAGTTCAAGCAAAATTTTTAGTTGATAATGGTTCAATTAAACAAGGAGATTCTTTATATTTAGGTGGTACAAAATCACTTAGAGGATTTAAATCTTATGCGTTCCCTTCAAATGAAACAGGAATTGTTCATGATCCTTATAAATCAATGGCAGCTACTTCAATTGAAGCTAGTTTCCCTTTAATCCCAGATTCAAAAATGAGATGGGGATTATTTTATGACTATGGAATGATTGGACAAGAGAATATTGACGAAATTTCAAGATCAAGTGTTGGTGCACTTTTTGAGTGGATTTCTCCTTTTGGACCACTTCAATTAATCTTTGCACAACCTCTTGATGATGAATCAACTGATGATACCTCTAATTTTGAATTTTCATTAGGTTCGTCATTCTAATAAAAAAAAGAAATGGTAAAAAATGAATATATTAAATAAAAGATTAACAAATAAAGAAGCTTTGGATTTAATTCAAAATGCTTCTTTAGTAGACTTAGGAAAATTAGCAAGCGCTAAAAAAGAACAACTACATCCTAAAAAAGTAACAACTTTTGTAGTTGATAGAAATATAAATTATACAAATGTATGTTGGGTTGATTGTAAGTTCTGTGCTTTTTACAGACACGGAAGAGATGAAGACTCTTATGTACTTAAATTTGAAGAAATTGATCAAAAAATTGAAGAATTATTAGAAATTGGTGGAACACAAATTTTAATGCAAGGTGGAGTTCACCCTAAACTTAAAATTGATTACTATGAAGAGTTAGTGGAACATATTCATACTAAATTCCCTCAAATCACCCTTCACTCTTTTTCAGCAATTGAAATTTCATTTATTGCAAAAGTATCAAAAATTTCAAAACTTGAAGTTTTAAAAAGATTACAAGCAAAAGGTTTAAGTTCAATTCCAGGAGCTGGAGCTGAAATTTTATCAGATAGAGTAAGAGATATAATTGCCCCTAAAAAAATGGATGCAGAGGAATGGCTTGAAGTTCATAGATTAGCTCATTCAATTGGAATGAAAACAACGGCAACAATGATGTTTGGAACTGTAGAAACAGATGAAGAAATAATCGAACACTGGGAAATGATTAGAAAACTGCAAGATGAAACGGGTGGATTTAGAGCCTTCATTATGTGGTCATTTCAAAGTGATAATACACAATTAAAAAAAGAAATTCCTGATTTAAAAGCTCAGTCTTCTAATAGATATTTAAGACTTTTAGCTGTGTCAAGACTTTACTTAGATAACTTTGACAATATACAAAGTTCTTGGGTAACACAAGGTAGTTATATAGGTCAAATGGCACTTAAATATGGTGCGAATGACTTAGGAAGTACAATGATGGAAGAAAATGTAGTTTCAGCAGCAGGTGCTTCAAATTGTATGAACCAAGATGAAATGATTCAATTAATTCTTGATGTGGATGAAAAACCAGCAAAAAGAAATACTGCCTACGAGATACTAGAGAGGTTTTAAAATATTAAATGAAATTTTCAATTTTAAAATACACAACAACAATATTATGTTTACAAGGACTTTTAATGGCTGCTACAATTGAGCATATAGAAATAAAGAATACAAAGATTCCTGTTGTTTTTGAAAAAGATACAAATCTACCAATAATGAATTTACAATTGGTCTTCAAAAACAGCGGATATATACAAGATAATAAAAACAGTGGGACAGCATCACTTTCTGCAAAACTTCTAAATGAAGGAACAAAAAGTTTAGGTTCTACTGCCTTTGCTCAAAAATTAGAAAATCAAGCTATTTCTTTACATTCAAGTAGTGGATTTGAAACTTTTGTTATTGAATTATCGTCAATTAAAGATGTTCATGAAAATGCTTTAAAATTTTTAAAAGAATTATTAAAAGACCCAAATTATGATGAAAAGACATTAGAAAAAATTAAAACTATTCAAAGAGGTTCTTTAAAAAGAAAAGAGAATGATTTTGATTATACTGCAAGTAAAAATTTAAAAAAACTACTCTTTAAAGATACTGTTTTAGAAAATCCTTCTTCAGGAACTATAGAATCTATTGAAAAAATAAAATTAGATGATGTAAAAAAATTCTTAAATTTGGCACTTGATTTAAATAATTTGATTATTGTTGTTGGTGGAGATTTTGAATATGATGAGATTATTTCAAAAATAGAGAATGTTGTAAAAGTATTAGATAACAAAAATAAGAATATTTTAAAAAAAATCACAGTTAGTAGTGATAAAAAAAGTAAAACAGTATTAAAAGAGACAGAACAAGCTTATATTTATTTTGGAAGTCCTTTTAATGTAGATGTAAAAGATGAAAATTCATATATGGCAAAAGTAGCTTCATTTATACTTGGTGGAAGTGGTTTTGGCTCAAGACTTATGGAAGAAATACGAGTTAAAAGAGGTTTAGCTTACTCAGCTTATGGGCAAGTTTCAATGAATAAATCACATTCATATTTCACAGGATATTTACAAACAAAACTTGAAAGTGCTGATGAAGCAAAAGAATTAGTTTCATCACTTGTTAATGAATTTGTGAAAAATGGAGTTAACAAAGATGAGCTTGAGGCTGCTAAAAATTTCCTATTAGGAAGTGAACCTTTAAGAACAGAAACATTAAGTCAAAGGTTGAACCGTGCTTTTACAAATTATTATAGAGGATTAAAGCAAGAACAATCTCAAATAGATTTGGAAAAAATAGAAAATCTTAAATTAGAAGATTTAAACAATTATATAAAATCTCATAATGAGATTAAAAAATTATCATTTTCAATAGTAAGGAAGTAATTTGTTAAGATTTGCATCAAGTCCGACAGGAGATATGAATATTGAAACCCTTAGAATTGCAATTTTTAATTATATTTTGTCAAAACAATTAAATGAACAGCTTTTAATAAGAATAGATGATATAGATAAGAAAAAAAATATAGAGGGAAAAGAGAAAGAGATTTTAGAAATGCTAAGTCTTTTTTCTATTGAATACTCTCATGTTGTTTATCAAAGTGAAAACCTGAAGTATCATCAAAAACTTGCTATGCAACTTATGTCAAAGAAGAAAGCTTTTTCATGTTTTTGTAGTGATGAAAAACTAGAAGAATTAAAAGATGAAGCTACAAAAAACAATAAAATATTTAATTATGATGGTTTTTGTGAAACGCTTTCCGATGAAACTGTGTTAAATGTAAATGCTCCATTTACAGTTAGAATTAAGAAACCTGAATCAAATATTAAATTTGTAGATACTTTAAAAGGTGATTTTGATTATACACCTATTGATGTTGATTCTTTTATTATATTAAATCATGATAAAACACCAACTTATAACTATGCTTGTTCAATTGATGACATGCTTTATGATATTTCAACTGTTTTAAGAACAGAAAATTATCTTGTAGATACTCCAAAACAAATTCATATTAGAAATACTATGAATTATGAAAAAGAGTTAAAATATATTCATTTGCCAGCTATTCTAAACAAAAGTAATACTGATAAAAGTTCTGTAAAACAATTGATTGATGAGGGCTTTTTACCAAGTGCTATTGCAAATTATTTAGTATTACTTGGAAATAATACTCCAAATGAAATCTTTTCTTTAGAAGAAGCTATAGAATGGTTCGATATTAAAAATATATCAAAAGATGAAGTTAAATTTGATATTGATAAATTAAGATTTATTAATAAAGAACATCTTAAAACTATTGAGGATATGAGACTTTCAAAGATTTTGGGTTTTGCTGATACTGATATTGGAAAACTTGGAAAAATATATACTGAAGAAGCAAGTACAATTGAAGAAATTAAATCAAAAATAAAACTAATTTTTACAGCTAAAACAACTTGTAAAGGCTTTGAAGAAGAGTTTACAAAAATAAAAGATTGTATTAATAATGCTCCTTTTTATGATGATTTTGATGAGTTAAAAAAATATATATCAGAACAAACAAAGTTAAAAGAAGAAAGTCTTGCTATCCCACTTAGATTCATTTTAACAGGAAGAAATGATGGACCAAATATCTCTGATATTTATCCTTTAATTAAAAACTATTTAGGAGAAATAATAAAATGATTGATGCTTTATTAAGTTCAGTTTTCACTGTCGTACTAAGTCTTGTTTTTTTATATAAATGGGTTATTATTATATCAGCTGTTTTAACTTGGGTTAAACCAGATCCTTATAATCCAATTGTTCAAATGTTGTATAGACTAACAGAGCCTGCCTATTCTTTTGTACGAAAATTTATTCCTACAGTTTTCGGTGGTATGGATTTTGCACCAATTATAGTTATTTTTGTGCTTATCTTTCTAGAAACATTCTTAGGAAAACTATTTGCAGGAATGTAATTTATGAAAAAAATTCTAATTCTAATTACTTTTTTTTTAATTATTAATGCAGAAGAATTAGAAAAGAATAAAAACATAACTATTTCCACTTTTAAAACAATAGAAACACTTAACAAAGGTATAAAAAAAGATTTTTATATCAATAAATACTTTAAAGAAGATATTACAAAAGATGAAGCATTAAAAGCTTTATCTTTTGTTAATAATCTTACAAATGAGATGTTTTATAATTTTGCAAAAAAATTTAATCATGATGAAACTTTAGCAGTAGCTCAATGTATGAATATGAAAAGAGAAGAATTACTCTCTTCGTATGCTGATTGCATTGTAAACGGCTTTTCTTTAGAAGATATATCAACTCTTTCAGCGGTTGATTTAGAGTTAATTAAACAAAAAACAGAAGATAAATACCCTACTTTTACAAAAAGATTAAAAGTCTTTTCTTCTTCTATCCCTTTTACCAAATTAATAATTCTAGAAAAAAATGAATTTTATAATATATATTTAAATGTTGATGATGATTTCAGAGTAAAATATTTTGATTATAAACTTCCTAAAAGAACTTTTCAAAAAATCTTTAAAGATAAAAAGAATTTTGAAAAATTTTTACAAACTTCTCTAACAGATTTAAGATTAAAAAGACTACAAAAAAGTTTGATTGAAATTGATGATAGTAAATTAGATGATAATTCTTCATTTCTTTTAGCATTAAATGCTATTAGATTTAATGAATTAAGTAAAGCAATGATTTACTTAAATAATGCAAAAGAAAAAACAAATAATAAAAAAGTTGTAGATAAAATCCTATTTTGGAAATATCAAATTACAACAGATAAAAAATATTTAAATGAACTATTAAACAGTAATAGCCTAAATTTATACTCTTTATATGTTAGGGAATTTTCAAATAAAGAATCAATTGATTTAAGTTTCTTACAAAGAATTAATGAGTTTGATTCTTTATTAGAGAAGTACGATATAAACAGAGTTTCGCTACTTTATTCTCTTGCGAAAGTAAAATCAAATTTTGAAGTTAATAAAATATCAGAAAATTTTGAACTAGGTATTATGCAGTTAAATTATAAACTAATTAGTTCTTTATCTTCTTCTTCAACTTTATTCCTTGATAATCAAAAACTTGATTCATTTTCTATTGAAAATAATTTAAAATTAGCGAATTTACATATAAATAATATTGAGAAAAAAACAACAAATCCAATATTTTCAACTCTAATTTATGAGGGGAATAATAAGTATTTAAATAAAAAACTAAAAAGTGGATTATTTTCTACAAAAAGTACAAATAGTATGTTTGAACCTTTTTTGAGTTTAGAGTTGATTTCTAATAAAAAGAAAGAGTATTTAAAAGATATTTTAATGTATACATATTTATACCAAAATCACTTAACAAAAAAGAGTAAAGAAAAAATCACCCTCTCTTCTATTTTTGAAAATCTATCTGTGCCGTACCAAAAATTGGGTGAGTAAGTAAAATTTTCATATTTTGAGATTCATCATTTTCAAATTTTATTAGATAATAGTTAGCCCAATTATTTCTTAAAGGTATTGATGTAACCAATGGTGAATTTTCATCAAGTCTAGTTATCATTGCAGCTTTATTACCATTCAAAGTAATGCTATAATCATTTTTTATAAAATCATGCTCTCTTTTATTTACTAAATGTATTCCTACTACGAAACTATCTAATTTATTTGATTCATATTTTTTATTAACTTTATTTAAGTAAGTAGCAAACAACAGAGAATTTATCTCTTTGTTATAAATTAAATCTGTTTTTTTAGTATATTGAATTGCATTTGCACTTTGTGCATCTTTTTCAAAATAATTTAAGGCACTTGTACTATTACAAGCTGTAAATAAAAATAAAGTAGGTAATAATAAATAATATTTCTTCATAAATAAACTCCAGTTAATTGACAAATGGCATTCTACACTAAAGTAAGTATAAACTTTCTTTAACCATGCTTTGGATAAAATCAGCCCTATGAATAAGAATTATAAAAAACTAGCAATTGCATTTAGTGGTCCTTCAAATAGTGGTAAAACTACTCTTGTAGCAAAAGTATCTAATATCTTACAAGATCAAGGTTATAAAGTTTGTATTGTAAAGCATGATCCAAAGGATAAAGCTAGGTTTGATAAACCAGGAAAAGATAGTGATAAATTCTCTCAAACGGGAGCAAATGTCGCAGTTGTTAGTCCGTCTAGGACTACATTATTTAAACAAAGTACTTCTAGTATAGAAGAGATCATAGAGCTTTTTGGCGATTTTGATTTTCTTTTAGTTGAAGGATTAAAAACATTGCCTCTTCCAAGAATTTCTATTTTTAGAGATAGACTAGATGAGACATATTTCCCAGTTACTGATGCAATAGCTCATGATGATACAATTAATTCCAATGAAATTCCGTCTAATATTGATAAATTAGATTTAAATAATCCAGAAGAAGTTATCTCTTGGATAGAAAAAAATGCAAAGAGGATATAATGAATGAAATTTTTGATGCAATAAAAATAGCAAGTGTTGAAATACAAAAAATTATTGATGTTGGGGATACAGGGAAAAGTGATAATGAAAATTCAACAGGTGATACTCAATTAAAACTTGATATTGCAAGTGATGTCGTTATTGAAGAAATTTTTTCTAAAATACCTTCAATTAAAGCTATTGTAAGTGAAGAGCAAGAAGAAATTATTTCTTTACATGAAGATGGGGAATACCTTATTGCTTATGATCCTTTAGATGGCTCATCTTTAGTAGATGTTAACTTATCAGTGGGATCAATCTATGGAATTTATAAAAATGATTTCACAGCAAAGAATATTGTGGCATCGGTATATGTAGTATTTGGTCCTAGAGTTGAGATGGTTGTAGCTGCACAAGGCAAAGTTAAAATGTATAGATTATATAATAATACTTTTGACTATATTCAAGATATTACATTAAAAGAAAGAGGAACTATAACTGCAACTGGCTCAACACAAATGTGCTGGCCTACGCACCATAGAGAATTGGTTAATAAAATGTTTAAAGATGGTTATTATCTTAGATATTCAGGTGGAATGGTTCCTGATTTACATCAAATTTTATTAAAAGGCGGTGGACTTTTTTCTTATCCTGGGACTACAGATAGACCAAAAGGTAAATTAAGACAACTTTTTGAAGTTTTCCCTTTTGCTTTTATCTACGAAGTTGCTGGAGGAGCTGCTACTGATGGATATAAAAGAGCTTTAGAAGTAGAAACAACGCATATTCATGATACAACACCATGTTTTTTTGGTTCAAATGAAGAAATAAATAAAGTAAAAGAAGTATACAAAGAAAATGCAAGCTAATAAAAGTTTAGAAGAATGGGATTTAAAATTAGAAGAAAAACTTGATGAATTAAAAAAATGTCAAGAAACACAATCTTTATCTTCGTGTAATTCTTGCGAAAAGTTTTTTGATTGTGAACTTAGAAAAAAATACGTAATAGCTGTGTATGAGTCAATGAATAAGGGCTCTGGCGGCGGATTTGAATTTTAATTAATTATTATAGAGGTAGAAAATGAAACAAACTTGTAAAAATGTTTATATAACGACACCAATTTATTATGTAAATGATGTGGCACATATAGGTCATGCTTATACAACTATTATTGCAGATATGCTTGCAAGATATTCAAGATTAACTGGTGCAAAAACATTTTTCTTAACAGGAACTGATGAGCATGGTCAAAAAATTGCTCAAAGTGCGGAACAAAGAGGAAAAACTGCTAAAGAATACGCAGATGAAGTATCGGGAAAGTTTAAAACACTTTGGGATGATTTTGATATTACTTATGACAAATTTATAAGAACTACTGATGAAGAGCATAAAGCAGGTGTCCAAAAGGCATTTGAAAAAATGTATGAAAAAGGTGATATTTATAAAGGTGATTATGAAGGTTATTATTGCGTTTCATGTGAGACTTTTTTTACAGAGAAACAACTAATAGACGAGCAATTTTGTCCTGATTGTGGAAAGCCCACTAATATAGTAAAAGAAGAGAGTTTTTTCTTTAAATTATCTGCATATGAAGATAGACTATTAAAGTGGTATGAAGAGAGTGAAGACTGTATTCTACCAAGATCAAAAAAGAATGAAATTGTAAACTTTGTAAAAGCTGGATTAAGAGATTTATCTATTTCAAGAACATCATTTGATTGGGGTGTAAAACTTCCTGAATCAATGAACGAACCAAAACATGTTATGTATGTATGGCTTGATGCTTTACTTAATTATATAACAGCTTTAGGTTATGGAAAAGATGAAGAAAATATGGATTTCTGGCCAGCTTCAACACAATTAGTTGGAAAAGATATTTTAAGATTTCACGCGATTTATTGGCCAGCATTTTTAATGTCTTTAGAGTTACCTCTTCCAAAACATATTGCAGCTCATGGTTGGTGGACTAGAGATGGTGAAAAGATGTCTAAATCAAAAGGAAATGTAGTTAATCCTAAAGAAATAGCTGATTCTTATGGATTAGATGCTTTTAGATATTTTATGCTTAGAGAAGTTCCTTTTGGACAAGATGGCGATTTTTCTCAAAAAGCATTAATGGATAGAATCAATTCAGACCTTGGAAATGATTTAGGGAATTTATTAAATAGAATTTCAGGAATGAGTGGAAAATATTTTGACTTTAAAGTTACTTCTAAAGATGTAGAAAAGTATCATAAAAAAGAGTTAGATGAAGTTAGTGAAATTTTAGATAATATAGAAGACTATTTATATAATATGCAAATAAATAGATATCTTGAAGATATTTGGAAGGTTTTAACAATTGCGAATAAGGCAATTGGTGATTATGAACCTTGGGCTAAGATGAAAGAAGGCAAAGAAGAAGAAGCTATGGCTTTAGTTGCTTTAATTACAAATATTATGGCAAGAGTTGCCCTACTTTTAGATTCTGTTATGCCAGATAAAATAGCTAAAATAGCTAAATCAATTGGATTAGAAATTACAACTGAAAATTATAATAAAATATTAAAACAAAAAAATCTTTTAGATGATATTACTATTACAAAAGTTGAACAACTTTTTCCTAGAATTGAAGAAATTTTATTAGAACAATCAAAA
Organism: Halarcobacter sp.; assembly: GCA_030145305.1. Taxonomy (GTDB): domain Bacteria; phylum Campylobacterota; class Campylobacteria; order Campylobacterales; family Arcobacteraceae; genus Halarcobacter. The sequence goes on from JAQYVX010000005.1 coordinate 44,286, forward strand.
CCTACAATTGTGTCAAAATCAGAAGCTGAAGAGAAATCAGATTCAAAAACAAAAAAAGAAGAAAAAAATCCAAAAATTGATGATCAAGAAAATGATAATTTAATTACAATTGATAAATTTTTTGAAACAAGTTTAAAAATTGGAACAATTGTAGAAGCCCAAGAAGTTCCAAAATCAAAAAAACTTTTAAAATTACAAGTTGATTTAGGAGAAGGAAAAAATAGGCAAATACTTGCAGGAATCAAAGAGTTTTACAATGCAGATGATTTAATTGGAACACAAGCATGTGTTGTAGCAAATTTAAAACCAGCAAAACTTATGGGAATGATAAGTGAAGGTATGTTAATGGCGGCACGTGATGAAAATGGTTTATCTTTAATAAGACCAGAAGCTCCTAAGAAAATAGGAACTAAAATAAGCTAGTGCAAATTACATCTATACTTGATATTGTTGATGGGAGATTAATAAATCACCCATCAATCTCTTTTATTTATTCAATTAAAACAAATCCTAGAAAAGTTAAAGAAGGAGATTTGTTTATAATTCAAAAGAAGGAAGATATTCCTTTGGCTGTTGAAAATGGTGCTTTTGCATTAATCACAAATGAAAATATTGACATCACTGATATTCCAGATAATGAAATTGCTTGGATAAAAGTAGTTTCAATAAAAGAAACAATTATTAAGTTAATAAGATATTTATTATCAAATATAAAACTTAACGCTTTTTATTGTAATGAAGTCACATATGATTTTTTTAATATTTTAAGAAAACCAACAGTTCATACGAATATAAAGATTATTCCAAAAAAACTATCAAAAATCTTTAAAATATTAGATGATTTAGAAGAAAATGATACTATTATTTTTTATGACCAAAAATTATTAGATTCAATTTATCCAGTAAATTTTGATTTTAATACAAAAGAGTACAAAGTAAACAACTTAATAGAACATTCAATTTTTGAAACAACATTTTCTTACGAAGATAGATATTTTTCTAAATTAAAAATTTCAAGTTTATACCTTAGAGAATTTTTAGATGTTTATAGCTTTTTAGATTTTGATGCAGATTTGAATAAATTAAAGAAATTTCATAATTTAAAATCTATTTTTGTAGATAAACAAATAAACCATATTGATTTTGGCAAATCAGATAAATTTCTTTTAGCTCAAGATAATGAAGAACTTATTTTAAAAGAAGTTAAATATTTACGAGAGAAATATAAATATGCAAAAATTTTGTATATTACTACAAAAGAGATAGATGATAATAAAGATATTGATTATACATTTATTAATTCATTAGATGAATTAAAAATATATTTAAAGAAAACTCAATTTAATGCTGTTTATTTTATTGGTGTTTCATATGATGAATTATATGAACAAATATCAAAACAAAATAATGAGCCCTCTTTAATATAACTTTTTTTAATATATCATTCCAAAAGAGCTAACAACTTTTCCTATAATATTTACATCATCTTTTTCTAATATTTGTATTGGGTAATCTTTATTATCTGATATTACATCAAGTTGTCCATCAACTCTTCTTTGTATTCTTTTTACAAAAAGTCCATAATTTGTTGTAAATGCATATATTCCATCTCTTGAAACATCAGTTTTAGTTTTATCAATAAAAATTATATTATTACTGTTTAAAGTAGGCTCCATTGAATCCCCTATTACATTTATAGCATCAATGTTTTTTAAATTCTCTTTTCCCCCTAAATTATTAATAAAATATGGTGGAACTTCAAAACTTTCATGAGAATCATCATTTTCATATGCACCACCTCCAGCACTCACACTAATTTCAGGATAATATCTTATCCAATATTTATCAGTAGAATCTACAAGAGAACCTGGATTTTGATTATATAGTAACCAGTTAATTGATATCTTTTTTTTTGCACAAAAATCTAAAATATTAGAAAAAGGAATTTTCCCTCTATTTTTCATAGTTGCAAAATTAACTTGGCTTAAGTCTAAGGCTCCTGCCACATCTTTATCAAAAATCTTTCCATTTTTCCCATCTTGGCTTAAAATATCTTTTAATTTTTCTATAATCTCACTTACGATTAACATTTGAACTCCTCTTTGTAACTTATTTATAATTATATTACAAAATGCAATATTTTTCAAGTGTTTTGAAAATTTTATATAGAATTTGTCATATTATTTATCAAGAGGAGATAAAATGGCACAACAAATTGAAAAAGCTACAAGTAATTTAATAAAAATATTAGGAAAAATAGATAATTTTTTACTTGAATTTGGTACTAAAATCTTGTAAAAAGCTCCAAATAAGCCAAATTACTAAATTCATGGGAAATACTGGGGAAACTAAATTTTACTAAAGCTAAATTTATATAAAATTATATTACTAATTACACGAGGGTAAGCACGGGGAGTAATATGGAAACAAATTTAATCGCTGAAGCGGCAAAGTTTATGCTATTAGGAATGGGAATTGTATTCTTATTTTTAATTATTATGATTCTTGTTCTAAAAGTACAAGCAAAAATAATAGGTAAATATTTTCCTGAAAAGAAAGTATCTCCAGTTAAAGCAACTAAAGCTTCAGATAACACTGCAAAAATGGCCGCAATCGTAGCTGCTGTTCAACATCACAAAAATCTAAAAGGTTAATTTAAATGGCTAAAAAATATATTGACGTCATGGATACTACATTTAGAGATGGATTTCAATCTGTCTTTGGAGGTAGAGTTTTAATGGACGACTTTTTTCCAGCTGTAGAAGCTGCGAAAGATGCGGGGATAACTCATTTTGAGTTTGGAGGAGGAGCTAGATTCCAATCTTTATTCTTCTACTTACAAGAAAATGCTTTTGAGATGATGGACAGATTTAGGGAAATCGTAGGTCCTGATGCTAATTTACAAACATTAGCTAGAGGTATTAATACTGTTATGTTAGATACAGGGTCTAGGGAACTTGTTGAAATGCATGCTAAAATGTTTGCAAAACATGGTGTTACAACTATAAGAAATTTTGATGCTTTAAATGATGTACAAAATTTAGAGTACTCAGCAGAATGTATAAAAAAATATGGACTTAATCATGAAGTTGTTGTAACTTTAATGGATTTACCACCAGGTTGTGAAGGTGCTCATGATGTACCTTTTTATGAAAAAACTCTAAGAAAAATTTTAGATACAGGTCTTCCTTATGACTCTATATGTTTTAAGGATGCTTCAGGTACTTCTTCTCCTCAAAAAGTTTTTGACACTATAAAAATGGCTAGAAAATTGGTGGGAGAAGATACTCATATTAGACTTCATACTCATGAAACAGCTGGAGTTTCAGTTGCTTGTTATTTAGCAGCTTTAGATGCAGGTGCAAATGGAATTGATTTAGCAAATGATCCTGTGTCAGGTGGGACTTCTCAACCTGATATTTTGACAATGATGCATGCTGTAAAAGGTATGAATTATGATTTAGGTGGACTTGAAATAGAAAAAGTTTTAAAATATCAAGAAGTTTTAAAGCATCAATTAAAAGATTATTTTATGCCACCAGAAGCTACGCAAGTATCTCCTTTAATTCCTTTCTCACCAATGCCAGGTGGAGCTTTAACAGCTAATACACAAATGATGAGAGATAATGGAACACTACATAGATTTCCAGAAGTAATTAAAGCAATGAGAGAAGTGGTTGAAAAAGGTGGTTATGGTACTTCTGTAACTCCAGTTTCTCAATTTTATTGGCAACAAGCATATGCAAATGTAATGTTTGGACCATGGAAACAAATTGCTCCTGGTTATGGAAAAATGGTTCTTGGATATTTTGGTAAAACACCAGTTGAACCAGATTCTGAGATTATTTCTTTAGCTTCAGAAAAATTGAAATTAGAGCCAACTAGTGAAAATCCATTAGACATTGCTGATAGAGATGAAAAGAAAACTATGGCTTATTGGGAAGCTAGATTAAAAGAAGAGAGTATTGAAGTAAGTGAAGAAAACATTTTCATTGCTGCAGCTTGTGATGAAAAAGGAATCGCTTTCTTAAAAGGTGAGAGTCCTTTAAATATAAGAAAATCTGATTCAACTTGTGAAAATGATAAAGAATGTAATTTAGGAGAAAATAAAACTATGAGTAATGCAACTGGAAACTACACTGTCGTTGTAGATGGGCAAAAATTTAATGTAACTGTGGCAGAAGGAAATGCTGATATTCAAGTAACTCCTGTAAATGAAAACCCTACAGCAGAAACAAGTGCTATTTCTAGTGATGGAGCTGAAGTTGAAGCAACTGTTAGTGGAGCCGTTTGGAAAGTACTGGTTAAAGTTGGTGATAAAGTTCAAAAAGGCGATGTTGTTGCAATTTTAGAAGCTATGAAAATGGAAATTGATGTTGAAGCTCCTTGTTCAGGAACAATTTCAGCTATTTTAGCTAATCCAAGTGACTCAGTTGAAGAAGGTCAAGCTATAGCTAAAATAAGCTAAGTAGTATGAATAATAGAATTTGGAGAATAATTAATGAATAAAAAATTAATGGCATCAATGCTAATTATATTTTTTGCAGTTTTTAGTTTAAATGCATTTGCTTCAAGTGCTGCAGCAGAACCAGTTAAAACTGAAAAAAAAGAGTACGAATCTAAATCATTAGGTCAATTGTTAGAGTCTTTTTATGAAACAACAGGTATTTATGCTTTTGTAACACCTAGGGATGATATTTTAACAACAGAAGCCCATGCGAAAGATGCTAGATTAATGACTCACTTTGAGCAAACATGGGGTAGACTTATTATGTTTGCTATTTGTTTACTATTGTTTTATTTAGCTATTGCAAAAGGTTTTGAACCACTTTTACTTTTACCAATTGCTTTTGGTGGACTTTTAGCTAATATTCCACTAGCTGGTATTGGTGGTGAAACGGGTATGTTAGGTATTATATATAACATGGGAATCGCAAATGGATTCTTCCCTTTATTGATTTTTATGGGTGTTGGAGCAATGACTGACTTTACACCTTTATTAGCAAACCCTAAATCAGCAATTTTAGGTGGTGCTGCACAATTTGGAATCTTTGGTTCTTTAGTTGGTGCAGTTGCACTTGGATTTGATTTACAATCAGCTTCTGCAATTTCTATTATTGGTGGAGCTGATGGACCAACATCAATCTTTATTGCAAATAGATTAGCACCTGAATTATTAGGAGCTATCGCAGTTGCTGCTTACTCATACATGGCACTTGTTCCAGTTATACAACCTCCAATTATGAAGGCTTTAACAACTGAAGCTGAACGAAAAATTAAAATGCCAAAATTAAGAAAAGTGAATAAATTAGAAAATTTATTTTTACCAATTGTAATTCTTTTCTTAGCAATTTTATTTTTACCAGAATCAACACCACTTATTGGTGCATTTGCATTAGGTAATTTCTTCAAACAATCAGGTGCTGTTGAGAGACTTTCAGATACAATGCAAAATTCATTAATCAATATTGTGACTATCTTCTTAGGATTAGGTGTAGGTTCTAAACTTGCAGCTGATAAGTTTTTAGTATTAGAAACTTTAGGAATTATGATTATTGGATTAATTGCCTTTTCAGCAGGAACAGCTGCTGGTGTTATTATGGCAAAAATTATGAATAAATTTGCAGCTGAAGATGCAAAAATAAACCCACTTATTGGTGCAGCTGGAGTATCAGCCGTTCCAATGGCTGCTAGAGTTGTTAGCAAAGTAGGTCAAGAATATGATAAATCAAATGTATTATTAATGCATGCGATGGGTCCAAATGTTGCCGGAGTTATTGGTTCTGCCGTAGCTGCTGGTGTACTATTATCAATATTTTAATTAAATTTATAGGGAAATATAATGTCTGAAATAAAAGATTCACTAGGCCTTGAAAACGTAGGGAAAGTGTACAGAAATCTAGACGTGGATACATTAATCGATCATGCGGTTGCGAATGAAGGAGCAAAAGTTTCTACTACTGGCGCATTAATGATTGATACTGGAATTTTCACAGGAAGAAGTCCAAAAGATAAGTTTTTTGTTAATCAAGATCCATCAAATAAGTTTATAGCTTGGGGTGATATTAATTTTAAAGTATCAAAAAATGTTTTTGAAGATTTAGAAGTTACATCTAAAAAACAGTTAAGTAATAAAGATTTATATGTTACAGATTTATATTGTGGTTCTTCTTTAGATAGTAGAAAACCAGTTAGATTTATTACTGAAGTTGCTTGGCAAGCGCATTTTGTTCAAAATATGTTTATTCTTCCAACAGAAGAAGAATTGAATAATTTTGAACCTGAATTTACTGTTTATAACTCTTGTAAAACTGTAGATATGGCATATGCTAGTCATGGATTAAACTCTGAAGTTTTTGTAGTATTTAATGTAGAAGAAAACGTTGCTCTTATTGGTGGAACTTGGTATGCAGGTGAAATGAAAAAAGGCGTTTTCTCAATGATGAACTATTGGTTACCATTAGAAGGTAAATTGCCAATGCATTGTTCTGCAAATATTGGGAAAGATGGAGATACTGCCCTATTCTTTGGTCTTTCAGGGACAGGTAAAACAACACTTTCAACTGATCCAAATAGAGCTTTAATTGGTGATGATGAACATGGTTGGGATGATAATGGCGTATTCAACTTTGAAGGTGGGTGTTATGCAAAAGTTATTAATCTTGATGCAGACTCAGAACCTGAAATCTTTGGTGCTATTAAAAAAGGTGCCATTTTAGAAAATGTTGTTGCAGATGAAAATGGAGTTGTAGATTATAATGATGGATCAAAAACTGAGAATACAAGAGTTTCTTATCCAATCGATCATATAGAAAATCACAAATCAGATATGAGAGGTGATCATCCAAAAAATATCATTTTCTTATGTGCTGATGCTTTTGGAGTCTTACCTCCTGTTGCTAAACTTGATAAAAGACAAGCAATGTATTACTTTTTAAGTGGATATACTGCAAAAGTAGCTGGAACTGAAAGAGGAATTAGTGAACCTGTAGCAACCTTCTCTTCTTGTTTTGGTGAAGCATTTTTACCTTTAAACCCGACTGTTTATGCAGAACTTTTAGGTGAAAAAATTGATAAGCATAAAGTTAATGTTTATTTAGTTAACACAGGCTGGACTGGTGGTCCATATGGAATTGGAAAAAGAATGAGTATAAAAAATACTAGAGCTTGTATTAATGGTATTTTAGATGGTGTTATTGAAAATTCTGAATTTGAAATGTTACCATTCTTTAATCTTGAAATTCCTAAATCACTTGATGGCGTTGAAACAAAAGTATTAAATCCAAGAAATACTTGGGAAGATAAAGAATCTTATGATGAAACTGCGATTAAATTAGCAGGTATGTATATTGAAAATTATGCAAAAAAATATTTAACTTTGGAAACTGATTACGATTTTACATCAGCAGGTCCAAAATTATAAAATAATAATTTAACAATAAAAAAAAGGGGAGTAAATTTATTTACTCCCCTTTTTTTTATTTAGATTTTTATAATTAAGATTCTATTTGAATCTCTTCTAAAATCTCTAATCCAAATCCATTTAAGCCAACAAAAGAGTGTTTTCCTCCACTAGTCATTAACTTTATTTTATTAACATTTAAAGAATTTAAAATTTGTGCACCAATACCATAATCTTTTTGTGAGTTTTTATTTGCAACTTCATCAGTTAAAAATATTAGTACTCCACCTTTTGATTGTAAAAAATTTATTGTTTTAAGCATAGAATGAAGTTTCTCATCATCTAAAAAAAGTTTTATATCAGGAATAACTGTATGAAATTTAACATGTGTTATTTCATTAAGTTCTCCAAATTGAATTGCTGTATGTATTTGTCCTAAATGATCTTTAAACTCTTTTTTTATTACGTTTGAACCAAAGAAAGTTTTATTTTCACTTGAAATTTCATCTACTAATTTTTCATGAGATAATCTATATTCAACTAAATCAGAGATATATATCTGTTTCATATTGTGTTTTTTAGCAAAAATGTCTAAATCATCACGTCTTGCCATTGTTCCATCATCTTTCATAATTTCACAAATGACAGCTTCTCCATTTAATCCAGCAAGCTTACATAAATCAACTGATCCTTCTGTATGTCCAGTTCTTATTAATACTCCACCATCTTTTGCTATTAGAGGAAATATATGTCCAGGTCGCACTAACTCTACAGGCTTAGAAATTGGATTTGCAAGGATTTTAATAGTATCATCTCTCTCCCCTGCACTAATCCCTGTTAAGGCATCCCTTGCATCAACAGAAACTGTAAATGCAGTTTCATACGATGAAGTATTCGAATTAACCATAGGGTTTAATTCTAGTTTATTTGCTGTCTCTTTTGTAACTGAAACACAAATTAAACCTTTGGCATGAGTTGCCATAAAATTAACTTTTTCTGCTGTACTTAATGGTGCTGCATAAACTAAGTCACCTTCATTCTCTCTATCCTCGTCATCAAGCATGATAACCATATTCCCTTTTTGAATTTCTTCAATTGCTTCTTTTACTCTTTGTACTGCGTTCATATTTCTACTTTTTAAATGATTTTTTTAATTTTAAATTATTATATCAAAAATTCCAAAATTTAATCTAAAAACCCTTGACAATAAATACTTTTTTTACTATAATTTCGTCACTTAAAACATTGGGGTATCGCCAAGTGGTAAGGCAACGGCTTTTGGTGCCGTTATTCGAAGGTTCGAATCCTTCTACCCCATCCACTTTTTAAGTATTTTACACCGCGGAATAGAGCAGTTCGGTAGCTCGTCGGGCTCATAACCCGAAGGTCGCAAGTTCAAATCTTGCTTCCGCAACCAATTAAAATGATATCTTATGTCAAGGTAGCTCAGCTGGCTAGAGCGCTGGTCTCATAAGCCGGAGGTCGAGGGTTCGAGTCCCTCTCTTGACACCATTAGCAAGTCCCAAATCGTGGGCAGAAGATATCTTTTTTTCTCCTTGTTTGTTAATATCAAAAAATATTATCACTGAATAAGGAATTTTAATCGCTGATGTAGCTCAGTTGGCTAGAGCAGCTGATTTGTAATCAGCAGGTCGTAGGTTCGACTCCTATCATCAGCTCCATTTTATGAAATAAAAATGAAATAGAACAATCAAAAATAAATCGAATCTTTTTCCCCCAATTAATAAATCTAAATCGCTTTTTTCTATTTCATTTTTATTCTTACAATTATAAGAATTTAAGTATATATTATTATATATACACTTACTCTTTATCTGAAGTTACCTCGTGAATTACTTCTTTTGTAGAATCATAAGCATCACTAGTGACCTCTTTTGTAGCCTCCCATGCTTTTTTACTTGTTTTTTTTGTAACATGCCATGCGTTAGAGGAATCTTTTTTTGCACCTTTCCATGTTGCACACCCACTAAATATGAAAGTTACTATAAATAATGATAAAAAAACTTTTTGCATTTTTTCTCCTAATTAGTATTTTATTAATGTTATTCTACAAAAATATTTTATATATTTTGCTTTAAAATAGAGAGAGGACTCTTATATAAATCATACTCTATATTAACATTTCTTCCTACAATTTTATACTTTTATTATAAATACTTGTAAGTAATATTTTTTTAATTAATTTATTGGCTATAGATTTCAAAATTCAGATATACTCACGAAAAATAAAAAGTAGAAAATGAAAATATTATCAAAAAACTCTTCTCTTGAAGATTCATTAGAAAAAATGACACAAACATTAGAAAGTGTTGGTTCAAAAATCACTTTTGCAGAGGAAAAACATCCTTTAACAAACTGTTTTTCAGTAAATTTAAGCTCAAATGATGCACCAAAACATCTTTACTCAAATGGTAAAGGCACTTGTTCTAAAGCAAGTGTAGTAAGTGCAATTGGTGAATATATAGAAAGATTACAAACAAACAATTTTTTTATCGAATTTTATATCCCTAATAAAGAAGCATATCCTGATCAAAAACTGTTTTCTTTTGATGAAGAATATTTAGACAAAGATTTAGCCAAGTTCTATAACAAAGATAATGCCTTTGAAGCAAAAGACTTTATAGATTATCATAGTGATTATTTTGACAAAATAGTATCTTTGCCCTTTTTAAATTTAAACACAAATAAAAAAGCATATTTACCTATAAATTTAACACATAATCTTTATGTGAGTAATGGTTTAGCAACAGGAAATACTCCAAAAGAAGCTCAAGTACAATCATTAAGTGAGATTTTTGAAAGATATGTAAAAATAGCTATTATTAAAGAAGGATACTCTCTTCCATCTTTTCCTAAAGAGGTTTTAAAGAGTTTTACAAAACTAAATGAAGATATTAAAGCCTTGGAAGATTTAGGTTATATTATTGAAGTGTTAGATTGTTCTTTTGAAGGAAAATTTCCTGTAACTGCTATTTCTTTGATAAACCCAAAAACATCTACCTTATTTGTATCATTTGGCGCTCACCCTATTCTGGAAGTTTCATTACAAAGAACAATGACTGAACTTATGCAAGGTAGAGATTTAAGTGATTTATCAACTTTTGAAAAACCAAGTTTTAATAAAGAGTTAATTCAAACAAATTCTAATATTGAGTCTCACTTTATTGACTCAAATGGTAAAATCGGTTTTGAGTTTTTATCTGCTAAAAAAACATTTTCTTATACACCTTGGGTTTATAAGGGCAAAAATACAGATGAAGAACATGAATATTTAATTAATATTATAAAAACTATGAAAAAAGAGATTTATATTAGAGAATATGATTATTTAGGATTTTATTCTTGTCAAATAATTGTTCCAAGTGTTTCAGAAGTTTATCCTTTGGAAGATATGATTTACAACAATACAAATGCTGGGAAATTATTAAGAGACATGGTTTTAAATTTTAAAGATTATAACCCAGAAGAAATTTTGGATGAAATAGAAACATATGACAATAACTTAAATATTGAAAAATATATTGGTGTAATATTTAAAAATAACTTTACAATTTGTGATTTTAAAGCACAATTAAATTTAATGCTAGGAAATTATGAAGAAGCAATTGAATTATTTGAGATGTCAACTGCACCCTTAGCTTACTTATTAGCTCAACTAACAAGAATGTATATTGATGAAACTTCTTGGGAAGATTATGAAGAAGCTTTAAATAATGTATTTACAAAAGAAAAAGTTGAACAAGCTACAAAAATTTTCAATGGTGAGGAAGATTTTATTAAAGTAGATTATCATCAAGATTATTTAAATATTCTTGATTTATATGATAGGTTAGCAATTAAAAAATCTAAAATTAAATCATAAAATATTTTATTATCACTAATTTATTTTATGATTAAATTCTGGGACTATCTCTTTTAGCTTAGATAGCTTGTTTTTTGTTTCAAGTAATTCTTTTATGTCATCATTTAGTTTTTGTATGTCATATTTAGTTTTACCTGCAACAGTAATAGACTCGTACTGAGTATTTGCTTCACCATCATCGATTAATAATTCTTCATAAAGTTTTTCACCAGGTCTAAGTCCTGAAAACTCTATTTGTACTTCATCTCTACGGCTAAGCTGAATCATTTTTTTAGCTAAGTCAACTATTTTAATAGGTTCACCCATATCAAGGATGAAGATTTCTCCAGATTTTCCTATACTTCCAGCTTGAAGTACAAGCTCACAAGCTTCAGGAATAAGCATAAAATATCTTGTAATATCTGGATGTGTTACAGTAATAGGTCCCCCTACTTCTATTTGAGCTCTAAATTTTGGAATTACACTTCCACTACTTCCTAGAACATTTCCAAATCTTACTGCTACAACTTCTGTATTATTTGATTTTACATTTTGTAAATATAATTCACATATTCGTTTTGTAGTTCCCATTACATTTGTAGGTCGTACGGCTTTATCTGTAGAAATTAATACAAATTTTTCAACATTATGTTTAATAGCACAGTCAATGGCTGTCTTTGTTCCTAAGATGTTGTTTGTAATGGCTTCACTTATATTATCTTCTACTAAAGGTACGTGCTTATATGCAGCTGCATGTATTACTATATCTGGTTTATATTTTTTAAAAGTTTGATCTAACTGTTCTAGATTTGATACTGATTGCATTACTAGATGTGGTTTATACTTACATAACTCTTCTGCTATCGTGTAAAGATTAAATTCACTATGATCAAGCAGTATAAGCTGCTCTGCTCCAAAACTTGCACACTTCCTACTTATTTCACTTCCAATACTACCGCCAGCTCCTGTTATAAGTATTTTCTTACCACTTATAAACTTTTTAATGGCTGTTTTATCAAGATCTTGAGGATGACGTGCAAGTAAATCTTCAACTGAGACATTTTTAAGCATTGAAGCATAGTTATTTTCTTGAAGTATTTCTTCTAAAGAAGGAAGTATTTTAATCTCTTTAAAATAAGAGTTTAATCTTTCATGGATTTGTTTTATTCTCTCTTTAGATGCACTAGGTATTGCTATTACTAAAAGATCATATTTTTCATTTGTTCCTATACAACTTTTTAATTTAAGTTTAGAAAGAACTCTTACTCCATCTATACTTCTTCCTTGAAGGATTTTATCATCATCTACAAAATACTTTATTTTGTATTCTGAATTTCTAAATTCATCTTCTAGTTTATTTCCAGCTTTCCCTGCACCATAAATTACAAGAGATTTTGTTTTTGCAGTTGCACTTCTATTCATATAAAAGTGATATGAATACATTAAGAAGCTAATACATACAAGATAAGTCATTGCTTCATTTAGCATAAAGGCAATTCTTAATTCACCATATAATATTGGCCCATAAATTAATAAAGGTGCTAAAACCACAAAACTTTTTATTAAAAATGTTTTTTGAGTAGCTTTACTCCAAGATAAAGAAAAATCTTTAAAAAGAAACACTGAAGCAACAATTCTTAAAGCTATAATAAGTCCAAGTGCAACCCAATGAAAATCTTCATGGAAAACAAATATTGACCACCAAAAAGTAGCTAGGGATAATAATATTATTACTAAAAAATTTAATATTCTTTTATCTAATCTCATTTAAACTCATTTTATTTATCTTTACTCTTTATTTTTTTGTCTTATATTTTGCATATAATAACAAAAAACACTATATAAATAGCTTTAAATTATGAAAAAGCTTTCTTACTATCTATAAACTTTATAATCATATAAAGAATGATTAAGCTAAAGAGAAAAGCAATAGTAATATTTGATATAAAATAGACAATTAAAAATAAAATAATATTTACAAGAATAGCATAATTTGTTACTTTATAATGACTCCATCCACTTTGAGTAAGTCTTTGATAAGCATGTTTTTTGTGTGCTTGACTTAATTTTTCACTATTTAACTTTCTTCTTATTAAAGTCAAAGTAGCATCAAACCAGAATAGACTAAAAAGTATAATCCAAGTCCAAAGATTTGAAGTTTCTATATTTGCATAATAAAGAGTAAATATAGCTATATTATAACCTAAAAGAGTACTTCCAACATCTCCCATAAATATTTTAGCCTTATTCCAATTCCAAAATAAAAAACCTAAAACAGATACAGCTAAAACAACAAAGTGAGCATCTCCAAATAATAAAAATCCAGCTAAACTTAGGAATACAAATTCACTACCTACATATCCATTTATTCCATCTATAAAATTTGTAAGATTTATAAACCACAATATCAAAAGCATAGCAAATATAGAAGTTACAAAGATATTAGAGATTTCAAATATTCCAAAAGAAAGAGTTTCTAATCCACCTATTATACTAAGTCCAGTGGCAGAAGCAAGTGTAAAAACAATCATTCTAGTTTTTGGTTTGAGTTCAATTATATCATCTATTAAACCAACTATAGCAATAGCAACACCACAAATAAGTGCATAAAAAAGATTCGCTTCCATTTGATTTGTAAAGTATAAATAAACCAAGCCTATAAACCAAGTTAAAGATAAAGCTATTCCTCCTCCATGAGGGGTAGGAGTAGTATGAGAGCTTCTTTCATTTACTTCATCTAAGATGGCATTTTTTATGTAGTAGTTTTTTATAAAATATGTTAATGTAAATGACAATACAAATAAAAAAACATATATCATTTTTCTTCACCTTTAATCATTAAACTTATCCCTTCTTCAATAGTAAGATTATTCTTAAAGTTTAACCTTTCTTTTGTTAATGTATTGTCAATCTCTAAATTCTCATATAATCTTTTATGTAAATTTGGTTTAACTAGTTTTAGAAAAAACTCAAACAATGGGATTTTAATTAAATAAATATTTTTATCTAAACTATTTCCAATTAATTTAATTAATTGAGATGTACTTATTGATTCATTATCAGAGGCTAAGAAAATACCCGACTTTTTTTGTATTAATACTTCATTTATCATATTACATAAATTTTGTATCGATATAAAGCTTCTTTTATTTTCTATTGAAGCAAAAGGAAGTAATCTTATTTTAAGTATTAATTTAACCAAACTATCAATATTACCTGGTGCATCTTTACCATATATCATAGGAGGTCTAATTATACTCACCTTAAAATTCTCATCATTCAAATTAAGAAGCTTTCTTTCTGCTTCAAGTTTACTTTTTCCATATGAGTTAATGGGAGTACAAGTTGTATTTTCAGTTAACACTTTTTTATCATCACCATAAACAGCAATTGTACTTATAAATACAAATTGTTTAACACCATTTTCTTTTGCTTTTTTAGCTAAACTTAAGGGGTAGTTTACATTTATTTCATAATATTTATTATCAGAATGTTTAATTTTTTGGTGGACTAAGGCTGCACAATGAATAATTGTATCAACTTTGTCAAAAATACTCATCTCAATTTTATTTTTCTGCAATGAAAATGTTCTAAACTCATATTTTTCGCTAAATCTTTTAATAAATGAGGAACCTACATAACCATTTGCTCCAGTAACTAAAATCATCAATTATCCTTATCTTTTTTTTCAGTAAAAATAAATTCAATCCAACTAGATAATGAATATTTATCATATACTTTGTTATCAACTTTATTAAAATCATTTTTAAAAAAAGATTGATCAATTTTAATATCATCTCGATTAAATACTAAGCAATTATTAGAATTATAGAAATCATAATTTACTATATTTTTATTTGTAGTAAGTATTTTTTTATTTGCACCTAACATTTCTATTGTTCTCATCGTCAAACCATTTTGACTTATATGTTCAATGTCAATAATAATCTTTGAACTTGATATTAACTCAATAACTTGATTTTTTGAAAGAGATTTAAATGAAATATCATTTAGTTTTATATACCTAAAGTTTTTTAAAAAAAGTTTTTGAAATAAAAACAATATCTTGCTGGGAGAATAAAAATAAGAATATATTATTAAATTATTATCCTTAGCTATTTTTTCAATATTTTTAACAATATTATACCTATTACTATGTACTGTTCCAATAAAACAAATATCGTATGTAATATTTGTTTTTGTATCAGCTATTTGTTTATATTTATCACTATAAAATAATGGAAGAAAAGTAATTCTAGTATCCACGATTTTATCGTTTGAATCGAATGTAAAAAACTTATCTGATATATTTAAATATGTTAAAGCTTTTTTTCTATTATCAATTGAATCCCAAAAATATGTATATATTTTTATATTTGGATTATTTACTTTTATACTATCAATAAAGTAGTTATGTACAGTTTCTGGATTTACTAAAAACAAATAATCTAAAGTATTGTTTCTTAAATTTTCAATAATATTATTATAGTAATCATTAATTTCTTTTTGGATTAAAGCTTTCATATTTAATCGTATACACACTTTCATAAAAAATGTATTTGTAGGTCTATCATCAAAATAATAAACTTTTGCATTTAATCTTTCTAATTCTTCTTTAATATCAATTTCATATCCAAAAAATTTTGGTGATATCATTAATATTTTTTTATTTATTAGATCTAACATTATAACTTCTTGTGTTTATTTTTATTTAAATAAATTTTAAATAAATAAGTACCTAGAATAAATTCAAGCATTAAAGGATCAAAAAAGAGTGAAAATAAACTCTTATCAGTTAAAAAGCCATAATTATAATAATTAACTACTATAATTATTAATCCATAAATAGTAAAAAATATAAATTTATTCACACTAATTAATAAACATACTGAGAATAATGTATAAAAAATAAATTCATATTGTAAAGACCATGCAATACCATTTATTGGAGGAGTATATCCATGTATAAAAAATATTGATTTAAAAAAATATATTATATCTAATTTTGAGGCAGGATATTGATAAGCAAAGTCAGCATTAGCATAGTATTCCGGGTTCATTAATAATAAATAACAGATTAGTAAAGTAATTATTATAAAAAATGTATTTAATGGGGCGATTCTTAAAAATCTTTTACTAAAGAACTCAAAGGCATTAGATTTATTAACAGTTATATACATCATAATAAACCCTGAAATAACAAAAAATATGTCTACACCAATCGCTCCATTACTAAAGATTAAGGAATCTAAAGATGCATTTGGTATAGGAATATGAGCAAGTATAACCAGAAATATAGCAATAAAACGTAAAAATTGTAACCCATTCAAAGATTGAGAATTAGTAATCATTCTTTTTTTCCTTCAATTTATTTATTAAAGTTCTGCCAACATTGATAAAATATTTCTCGATATAAACCTCTGATAAATATGATAATACTATAATAATACAAAATAATACAACAAAAGAAATCAGTGGATTAGAGGGATTAATATCAAAATAGAGTGCTATCTGAATAACTGGAAAATGAATAATATAGAAACTGTAAGAAAAGTCAAAATTTATTTTTACTTTTTTTATTATATACACCAAAAAAATAACTAATACTGATATACATATTGGGTAAAAAACAAAATAAAAATATTCATTATTATTAAAAACAACTAATAATACTAAAGCAATTAAACTGAAATAATAATAATTGTATTTTTTTAGCTTATCAAAAAGCACATAAATAATAATTCCAGCTAGGAATAGTCTTAACTGAGCAGGATACTGTACCTTTAATTTATCAATATCTATAAAATCAATTATAAACATATATGTAACTGATAATAAATACATAAATATAAAAAGTTTTAAACCTAGTTTTTTATACCAAATGAATAAAAAAGGGATCATTAAATAAAATACAACTTCATTTTTTAAAGTCCAAAGACTTCCATTAATAGCATTAATCTCTAGATTAGCAAAAATATCTGCTACTGTTGGTGCCAGAAAGTTAAGGAATATTATATTTGAAATAAAATACTTTATATAGTCAAGATATATACCATCAGAATAAAATATAAAAAATATTGTTTGTATTAATATTAATATAAAGTAAAGAGGAAAAATTCTAAAAAATCTTTTTATAAAAAAATGATATTTATTTTGATCATTTTCATAACTCCAAAATATAAGAAATCCACTAAAGACAAAAAATAAATTAACTGCATGAGAATGTAAGTTAAAGAAAACATGTTCACTTCCAAATTGAGTAAGTATATTCCAATGTCCAAAATATACAAATACTGCCAATAATAATCTCATGACATCAAAATTATTTTCTCTTTTTATCAAATTCTTTTCCTCTCTTCGTTATATTAAATACATCTTTAAGAAACAATGCAAAGAAATAGACACAAATAGCAAACACTCCAATAATAATGTTAAAAGAAAAAGCATTAACACCTATAAAAATATTTATAACTTGTATATATATTACTGTAAAAACTATTACTCTAATTGTTAAATGTAATTTCGTTTCTCTAAAGATTCTATATGCTAATAATATAAAAAACATTATTAACAGAGAAAAAAACAAGGTGAATATAATTATACACACAATACAATCATTAAAAAAAGTCAATCCGAGTATTGGCATTTGATCATTAGGACCAACTCCAGTAACTGGAAGATTTGCTGTACTTAAAATCTCTGCTCCAAGAGGATAATCATAACCTCTAATTCCAACTATACTACTAAAAGGGTGCATTAAATAAGAAATTGGATCATAAAAATCTATTAACTGTGTATAGTCTCCAATTACATATGAAAATAAATAAATATCTCCTGACATCATAATTCTATCCATAATTATTTCAAAAGCATTACCATACATAATCTGCGTTGGTACTATAAGGAAAAGAGCAACTACTGATATTATCTTTATGATTAATAATGAATTAACTTTATTACAATGAAAATAAAAAAAAGCAAAAATAAATATACCTACAATCGCCGAGGCACGAGATCCCATTAATGATGCTAATATTATACTAATAATAAAATAAATAAAATATTTTTTTTGTTTTGTCTTACTAAATACTGCACTTGATGTAGAAATTGCAGATATTGAAGTTAAAATACTTAATAGGGATAAAACTCGAAAGTCTTTATTAAAATATAGTCTATCAGAACCTTCGGAATAAAGACTCCAAAAAAGTAGAACATAAGTAAGTCCAATAATTAAATTAATATAGAAAATAAAATTTATCATTTGAAAATCAAATTTTCTTAAATTCATATAAGAAGATAAATTACTATGATTAGAACTTATAAAATAAGGGGTAATCATTAAAACAAAAAAATAAATACTAAATTGCATTAATAAAATATAGAAATCTTGACTATTTATGTATCCTTGATTATATAAAAAGATAACCGTGCTAAAACTAATTGTAAAAGTCAAAATCTGAATTAATAAAGGAGAAATAAAAACTGCTTTATTAATCTTTTTATACTGTAATGCAATTATTATATACATTAATATTGCGAATAACCCATATAAAGGAGTAGGTGTCATTAATTAACTACTCTATAATACAAATATTTAAATAAATAATAAGAACAATTTAAATATTTTTTTTCTAAAAAATTAATTTTTGCTATAGTCAATGATTCAACAGTTAATATAGATTTATATTTTAGCTTTAAAGAATCAAAATTTTTTATAATTCTTAAAAAACTTTTTAAATTCTCAATTCTTTTATCATTATTAGTGGTTTTAGATGTATTTGTATCATGTACTCTATAATAACACAATTTATTAGGTATTATTTTTAATGCATTTTGTTCGATTAATTTTAAGTAAAGATAAAAATCATCAATGGATTCATTTTCTAAGTATTTCATATTTTCGTAAAATTCTTTTTTTATCAAACTAGAGGGTCCAGCAATACACCAATTCAAAATTAATTCATCATAAGAAATTTTTGTATCAATTAGTTTTTCAATATTACCACCATGATAAGCAATACTACTTTTAAACAATTCCTTTCCATCCTTATTAATAATTATTGCATCCCCACATACTGCTAATAAAGTTACATTACTTTGTATTTCATTTAGTAGAATTTCACTACTTCCAGATATTAAGATATCATCAGAAGCACACAATCTTAAGTAATTAGCGTCTGTACTCTGAATCAATTCATTTAAAGTAATTGTCAAACCTTTATTTTCTCTACTTTTATAATTAATATTTAAATTCTTATTATTAATACACCAATTATTAATAACTTCATTACAATTATCAGTTGACCCATCATCTATAATAATTATTTCTTTGGCTATATCAATTGAAATTAAACTAATATCTTTTTTAATAGAATCTAATAATTCTAAAACATAATTTTCATGATTATAAACAGGAGCTAAATAGGCAATTTTATTTGAAAACATTTAAAAAACTTCCTTTCTTGTAATTAATATCATTGTTATTAAATATAATGAATAATTTATAACGAAAGCATAAGTTATACCAATTAAATTAAAATTATCAATCATTAATATTGAAAATAGAACAAATGAAATACTAAATATTATTTCTGTTCCTATAAAATATTTAGTCTTTGCTTTTGCTATTAATGTATAACTCAATAGCCAAGATGCAATTTTTATTGTATCTCCTACAAGCTGCCATTTAAATAATTCTAACATTGGTAAAAAACTTTTATCAAAAGCTATTAATATTATATACTCTTTTAATGTAAAAATTGTGATGGCCATAATAATAACTATAGGTAATATTATTTTGTATCCATTAATAATTTCATTTTTTAATTTATTCTTATCTTGTATCTCAGAAAGCTTTGGAAGATAGTATACACTTAATGATGTAGTAATAATCATTAAATATATACTAGATATATACCAAACACCTTGCCAATAACCAGCATCATTCCAACTGAGATTTTCACCTATATAATTTCTAACCAATAATAAACTAAGAGGTCCCATTATTATTGAAACTATAGTCATCAAAGAAAATCTACTAAGTTTAAAAAAAGAAACTTTATCTATACCTTGAATAAAATATTCTAATTTAAACCAATTACTTTTCAATAAAAAAATAATTGTTATAAAAAATGTAATTGATTGATTAAGGACTAAGGCATAAAGTGCTCCCATAATATTTAATTTAAAAATTAATATAACAGTAATTAAGAGCATAAATATATTATTTGAAATATTTAATAAAACAAATTTTTTAATTTCTTTTTGTCCATTTAAAATTGACATTAAAACCATATTTAAAGCGAATAAGCTTATAGTAAATCCAAAAACAATAAATACTTTACTATATTTTATATCATTTAAGATAAGAGTAGATAATTCCTTATTAAATGTTATTAAAAGTATAGAGATAAATATTGAACAGGACAAACTTATTATTATACTAGTACTAAATATTTTTTGTTTTTGCTCGATTTCCTTATATTCTGCTGTATATTTTACTATACCTTGCGATATTGCCCCATTTGATATATTTGTAAGCATAGTCACAAAATCTTTAAGTTGTCCTATTAGTGCTAAACCTGATGGTCCACCATAAATAGCTACAACTTTATTTATTATAAATGCAGAAATAACTGTAATTACAGTTGAAACAGCAGTTAGAATAGATGTTTTAACTAAAGTCATTAATTAATTTTACAACTTTTCTAGTATCTTCTAAACTTTGAATTCCACTTATTGGTAAACTTAATACTTCTTGATGTATCTGTTCACTTACAGGAAAACTTTCAGAACTCCATTCTTTATAAGCTTCCTGTTTATGAGGAGCTAGTGGGTAATGAATAAGTGTTTGAATATCATTGTCTAATAAATACTTTTCTAATTCATCTCTTTTATTAGTTCGTATTACAAACAAATGCCAAACGCTATCAGTCGTGACACTTGGTAAAACTATATTTTCATTTTTTATATTTTCAAGATAATAGTTTGCTATCTCTTTTCTCTTTTTTATTTCATTATCTAAATATCTTAATTTAACTCGCAACATAGCCGCCTGTATCTCATCTAGTCGACTATTTATACCTTTGTAAATATTTTCATATTTTTTATGACTTCCATAATTTCCTAATGCTCTGATAGTATTTGCTAATTCTTCATCATTTGTGGTAACAGCTCCTCCATCACCTAATGCGCCTAAATTTTTACCTGGATAAAAACTAAATCCACTTGCATCTCCGATATTTCCAACTCTTTTGTTAAGTTGTGTATCATATGAACCATGTGCTTGTGCTGAATCTTCTATTATTTTTAGATTGTATTTTTTACCCAATTCTAAAATTTTTGTCATTTCTACAGCTTGGCCGTAAAGATGAACTACCATGATAGCTTTTGTTTTAGAAGTAATACTTTGTTCTATTTTATTTACATCAATATTGTATGTATTTATATCAGGCTCAACCAAAATAGGCACTAGATTATTTTCAGAGATTGCTAATATAGAAGCGATATATGTATTTGATGGAACTATCACTTCATCTCCATCATTTATGATTTTTAGCTTTTTATAAGCTCGTAAAATCAAAATAAGTGCATCAAGACCATTTGCAACACCTATTGCATATTTTACACTACAATATTGTGCAAATTCTTTTTCAAATTCATTACACTCATTACCTTGAATATACCAACCACTATCAATTACTTTTGTACAAGCTTCTATTAGTTCTGTTCGATATTGAGCATTAATTTGTTTTAAATCTAAAAAAGTAATCATTTTATCTCCAATTCATAAAAATCTTGAGCAACTGCTCTAGCACCAAATCCCTCTTTTTGAGAAATAAGTCCAGTGTTTAAATATCTACCTGCATCTTCATTTGAAATACCAAAATCAAAATACTTTTTTTCTTTATATCTCTCTTTAATTAAGTAATCAATTAATAAATCCAAAGCACATATCTCTCTACCTGTTTCACTATTTGCAAGGTATTGCGTATGTACAATATTTTTATTTTCATATACCAAAGCTCCAGATATAACTTCATCATCTTTTTTAGCTAAGAAAAGCTTTATATTTTTAGGAAATATTTCTACAAGTTTTTCCATTTCTTCTAAAGTATGTACTGGTTTTACTTCATGATTTGATTCTAATACACTTGATAAAAGTAGCCAAAATGATTTATAGTCATTTGTTTCTACTATTTCGATGTCTTCTTTTTTAGCTTTATTTACTGTCCATTTTCTACCTTTTGAGTATCTAACTTGTTCTGTTAAATCTATTGTAGAAGTTACATTTCTTCGTATAAGTTTGGCATCATTTCTAAAAAGTGCATATCTATCTTCTTCAGATGGTTTAATATGATAAATATATGGTATAACTTTATACACTATTTTAGCTATATTCTCTTCTTTCAAAAAAGCTTTTAATGATTCAAATATCCCTAACATAATTTCTGTTTTCATTTTATCATCAACTACACATCCACCAAAAGTAAGACCTTGATGTGAGTATAAAATATTTTCATTTATATTTGCAGGTAAAATAGAAATTAATTTTTCATTTTCATCAAATATCAACAATGAAAAATCTTCAAATCTATTATTATGGTATTCCATATAATCTCTCTGAAAAAAGAAATGTCCATTTTTAGAATTCTTAACAAACTCATTCCAAATATTTTTATATGATAAATTATATTTAATTACTTTCATTTATTCCTCTATCAATTCAGCATAGCCAAATCCATCTTTTCCCATATTATTTCCATTATAAAACATATATGTTTTATTTTTAGTAATTACAATAGAAGGATAACTTAAGTGAATAGAATCCCAACCATCTGATGAAAGTTCAATACCTAATGCTTTATCATCTCTATTCCAGTTAATTCCATCAATTGAAGTAGCTTGACCAGCAATATATTTTCCATCAGTTGTCCCGTAAGTAAAATTCATAATATACAAGTTGTCTTTTTTATAAACTCTGGGTCTTCCTATTCTATACTCTAAATTAGATTTATTATTTTCAATACACTTAATTCCATTTTCTTTAAAATGTATACCATCAGTTGATTCAATATAATTTATATCATATTGTGGAAAATCTACTCCATCAATATTTTCCCATCCGTTACCTGTAGCGTACCAAATTTTAAATTTATTATCTTCATATATTACAGAATGAATAGCTCTTATATATAATCCCTCATCTTCTCTATCTAAAATAGGTGTGTTTTTATATCTTTGAAATGTTTCTCCGTCGTCACAACTTATAGCCAAGCCACTATAAGCCAAAAATTTAGCTTTCTTAACAAGTTGGAATCCAACATAATACATGTAGATTTTATCCTCAACTTTTATGAGATCTCCTAAAATCACACCGTTGTCATCAAACATCCCATCTAAACCAATATCTAAAACTGGATTATCGGATATTTTTAATATTTTTGATGGATTATGAGTATCAACATCAACATAACCTATTCTTCCAGTACCATTTGTATCTCTAAAACTAACATAGTTTCTAATGACATTTTTATTTAATAAAAATGCAGTTGGAGTCAATGCAGAATTGTCTCTCCAACTCTTGTCCTTAGGTGGTGTATATACTAAGCCTTTCTTTTCCCACTTCATCAATCTTCCTTAATTTTAAATAATCTATGTGTATTTACTTTTGATAATTCTGTCTGTTTTAATTGATAAAAGTCTTTTTCACTTGTATCTTTCTGTATTAAAGCATCTGCTCCTATAAAATTATCTTTAGCTATTTTTGTATTATCTTCAATTGTACAATTCACACCTAAAAAGCTATTTTCTCCAACTTCACAAAAGCCTGAGATTACACAGTGAGATGATATAAAACAATTGTCTTTAATAATAGAATTGTGTCCTATATGGTTACCACTCCATAAAGTCACATTATCTCCAACTTTAACAAATGGTTGAAGTGTATTATTTTCAAAAATAAAGCAATTTTCACCAACTTCTACATTTCTCCATACAAAAGCTTTTGAACTAATATAACTTGCACACTTATATCCCTTTGCCTTTGATTCTTGATAAACTTTTGTTCTATTTCTATTTAGCTTTCCTGAGCTGATTGCCACATATACATCATACTCCTTTGGTGAGTATTTTTCTTCTAAAGTTTCAAGGGGAACTACTGGCAAATCACATATAATAGTATCAGTTATATACTGCTTATTAACACTAAAAGCAACCACTTCATAGTCTGAGTCAAATTGAAAATATTCATAGGCAATTAAGCCTGTTTCACCAGAACCTACAATAACTAATTTCTTATTTTTTTCCATTTTCTACTTCTTTTTTAAATTTTTGATAATCTCTTATATAATCACTCTCATCATAATGTTCACTAGCTAAAACTACTAAAACACAATCAGGACTAAATTTTTTCATCTCTCTCCAGATAAGTCCTTCTATAAAAAGTCCTTGATTTGGATTGTCAAGTGTTATCTCTTCTTTTTTTTTACTATTATCAAGTATAAAGGTACAACTACCTTTTACCGCTATGCACATTTGTTTGAGGTTTATATGGGCATGAAAACCTCTCTCAACACCTTTTTTTGTATCAAAAATATAATAAACTCTCTTTATTGCAAATGGTGTGTTATAACCCTCTTCAATAGCGATAAGAGAACCTCTATCATCTCCTAAGGTTTTAAAATCTACTAATTTATAACTTGTCATTTGTTTATCCCATATTTCTTCAAATACCACTCAACAGTTTTAACAATACCTGTATCAAATGTTTCATCTGCTTTCCAGCCAAGTTCATTTTCTAGTTTTGTTGCGTCTATGGCATAACGTCTGTCGTGACCAGCCCTATCGGCTACAAAGGAGATTAACTCCTTGTAGCTCTCCAATCTTGAATTTTGAATGTTGAATGTTGAATTGTTTTTAATTGGATATTTTTCATCAAGAATTTCACATATAGTATTTACTATTTGAAGATTTATTCTCTCATTTCTTCCACCTATATTATATACATTAGCTTCTAATCCTGTATGATAAACTAAATCTATACCTTTACAATGATCTAGAACATATAACCAATCTCTAATATTCTTTCCATCACCATAAATTGGAATTGCTTCATTATTTAAAGCTTTTCTTATAATTGTAGGAATTAGTTTTTCATCGTGCTGTTTTGGCCCATAATTATTAGAACAATTAGTTATAACTGTATTTAAACCATATGTTTCTTGGTATGATCGTACAATCATATCACTTGATGCTTTAGAAGCTGAATATGGAGAGTTTGGTGCATAAGGAGTTGATTCCGTAAATAAATCAGTTTCATTTAGTGTTCCATATACTTCGTCTGTTGAGATATGGTGAAACCTACAGTTTTTATATTCAGTTTTATATTCAAATGGTTTATTCATCCAATACTTTTGAGATACATCTATTAATGTAAAAGTACCATTTACATTTGTTTGTACAAATACTCCTGGATTTTTAATAGAATTATCTACATGTGATTCTGCTGCAAAGTGAATTACACCTCTAATATCATATTCAGAAAATATGAATTCTACTAAATCTCTATTACAAATATCACCTTTGATAAATTTATATCTCTTATTTTCTTTACATTCTTTCAAGTTTTCTAAATCACCTGCATAAGTCAGTAAATCTAAATTTATAATATTATATTCAGAATATCTTTCTAAAAAATATGATACAAAATTACTACCAATAAATCCTGCACCCCCTGTTACTAAAATACTGTTTTTATTTAACATTTAAACTCCTATTATAATCTGTATATGTATCGAAAAGCTTTTGTTTAAAATCACAATTACTTACAGTGTAGTTTTTATCATTTATATTAGATTTAAATTCCAATAATATATCAACTATCTCACCTAGTGTAGTATTATATACTAGTTTTGGTTCATAATATAATTCAGTATTTTCAAAATTATTTTTTATATCTTTTAGAATATTATTAATAATGTCTTGTACATATATATATGTCATTTGTATATTTCTATCAAATGCCTTAATTTCTAAATTATTTATACTATTATATATCCATGTAGTAATAACTGAATTATAATTAGGTTTACAACCTTCGCCAAATACATGAGGAAGTCTGTATACAATTGATTTTATGTCATTTTCTAAGGCATAATGTTCAATTAATAATTCCGATTCTCTTTTTGTTTTACCATATTCATTTTTTTGTAATTTTGCATGAATTGATGATGATATTATAATTGGAGTCTTTAAGTTATTCTTCTCTAATAAATTAATGATATTTTTAGTTAAAGAAACATTAGAATCTCTAAATTCATTTGATGAACTGTCAGGTCGTACCTCTCCTGCAAGATGCACAATAAAATCACTTTCAAGAATATACTCTTCTAGTGTATCTAAAGAATCATATCTATTGAATTCTAGAATATTAAAATAATTTCTATTAACTTTTTTTAAAAGATTTTTACCTATAAAACCTTTTGAACCAGTCACTAAAATACTATGCATAATAATCTACTCCAAATTCAAATAAATCTTTTGTATCTTTTAAAAGTGGTTGTTTGGTATCTTTTTGGGATAAGTTTAGTTCTTCTTTTTTTAATATCCAATCTATATTTAAATCAGGATCATTAAAGGCTATTCCCCTATCACACTCTGGGCTATAGTAAGAATCAACTTTATAAGCAAACACGGTATCATCTTCTAGTACTACAAATGCATGTGCAAAACCTCGTGGGACTAATAATTGTTTTTTATTTTCAGCTGACAACTCTACACTTACATGTTGTCCAAATGTTGGCGAGTTTTTTCGTATATCTACAGCAACATCTAATACTCTTCCTTGTATGACTCTTACAAGTTTTGTTTGAGCTGCAGGGTGAAGTTGATAGTGAACTCCTCTAAGTACACCTTTTGAAGATTTACTCTCATTATCTTGGCAAAAGTTTATCTTATAGCCTAAAAACTCTTCTAGTTTATCTGCACGAAAAGTTTCTACAAAATAACCTCTACCATCTCCATGAACTTTAGGTTCACAAATTACTACATCAAAAATATTTGTTCGTGTAAATTTCATAACTAATACACCTTTTTCTGTTTAGCTCTTGAGATTAAATATTGTCCATATTGATTTTTCTTTAAAGGTTCTGCAAGTTCAAGAAGTTTTTCTTTTGAAATATATCCCATCTCATAAGCTATCTCTTCAAGACAAGCTACTTTTAAAGATTGTCTATTTTCTATAGTTTGGATAAATTGAGATGCTTCGAGAAGTGACTCATGAGTACCAGTATCTAGCCAAGCATATCCTCTTCCCATTAGTTCTACTTTTAATCTATTTTCATTTAAATAGTCTTGATTTAAAGTTGTTATTTCTAATTCACCACGATCAGATGGTTTTACTTCTTTTGCTTTTTTTACTACATCATTCGGATAAAAGTAGAGTCCTATAACTGCGTAGTTTGATTTTGGTTCAGATGGTTTCTCTTCTATTGAAGTTACATCACCATTATCATTAAACTCTGCTACACCATATCTTTCGGGATCTTTTACATAGTATCCAAATACTGTAGCTTTATTTTCTTCTTTTGCGTTTATTACACTTTGGGTTAGAAGTTTTGTAAGACCATGACCATGGAAGATATTATCTCCTAATACTAAACACACATCACTATTTCCTATGAACTCTTCTCCTAAAATAAAAGCTTGCGCTAGACCATCAGGACTTGGTTGAATTACATATTCAAATTTCATACCTAAATCAGAACCATCACCTAGAAGTTCTTCAAATCTTGGAAGATCTCTTGGGGTTGAGATAATAAGTATTTCTTTTATTCCTGCAAGCATTAAAACTGAAAGAGGGTAATATATCATTGGTTTATCATAGATTGGAACTAGTTGTTTTGATACACCTTTAGTGATTGGATAGAGTCTAGTTCCACTACCTCCTGCTAGTATTATTCCTTTCATTAACTTCTCTCCTTATTTACATTTAAATTATTTTTTTGCCATTTCCATGAATCTTCACACATTTCATCAATTGTTTTTGTAGCACTCCACCCTAATATTTCTTTTGCATATGAAGAATCAGAATAATATTTTGCAATATCCCCTGCTCTTCTTTGTGTTATTTTATATGGTATTTTTTTATTACTTGCTTTTTCAAAAGCTTCTATCATTTTTAAAACAGAACTGCCTAAACCTGTACCTATATTTACAATTAATGGTTTATTGTTTATTAGTAGTGAGTCTAAGTAGTCCATAGCTTTTACATGTGCTTTTGCTAAATCTACCACATGAATATAGTCTCTTACTCCTGTTCCATCTTTTGTATCATAGTCATTTCCAAATACATTTAGAAATTCTTTTTTACCTACTGCTACTTGAGAAATAAAGGGCATAAGATTATTTGGTATTTCATTTGGATCTTCGCCTATTGTTCCACTTTCATGGGCACCTACAGGATTAAAGTATCTTAAAATTGTTATTTTAAAAGTATTATCACTTTTAAAAAGATCTTTTAAGATTTCTTCTATCATATATTTACTAGTTCCATAAGGATTTGTTGTTTTCCCTGTTGGACTTGATTCTTTTAATGGAGTAAACTTTTTTGTATCTACTTCATTATATACAGTTGCTGAACTTGAAAATACTATTTTTTTACAATTAAATTCTTTCATAACTTCTAATAGTTTTATCGTTCCTACTACATTATTATCATAATATGACAATGGATTTTTTACAGATTCTCCTACTGCTTTTAATCCAGCGAAATGAATTACTGAAGCTATATTGTATTTTTTAAATACTTTTTTTAAAGTAATAGAATCTCTTATATCACCTTCTTCAAAAAGAATATCTTTTTTTATTATTTTAGATACTCTGTTAAGAGATTCTTTTGAAGAGTTAGAAAAATTATCATAAACTATAAAATCATATCCAGCATTATGAAGCTCTATAATAGTATGAGAACCTATATATCCAGCCCCACCTGTTATTAAAATCATTTTATTTCTCTTTTCCATAGAAATAATTAGTAGCTTCAACAAATCCATCAATACTACCACAGTCAAATCTTCTTCCTGTAAACTTATAAGCTAAGACTTTACCTTGTTTTGCTAAGGTTAAAAGTGCATCTGTGATTTGTATCTCTCCACCTTTTCCTGGTTTTGTTTCTTTTATAACATCAAAAATTTCTGGTATTAGAATATATCGTCCTATAATAGCTAGATTTGATAGTGCATCTTTTGGATCTGGTTTCTCTACCATATTATTAACTTGATATAGATTATTTTCTATTTCAGAACCTGCTATTACACCATATTTATTTGTATCTTGTTTAGGTACTTCTTCTATAGCTACAATACACTTATTAGGGTATTTCTCATATAGTTCAATCATTTGAGATAAAACTGATTTATCATTATTATCACACAAATCATCCGCTAGTATTACAGCAAAAGGTTCATCTCCTATAAGTGTTTGACCAGTGAGTATTGCATGACCTAGGCCTTTCATTTCTAACTGTCTAGTATAAGAGAATTTACAAGCATGAACTATATCTCTTATCTCAGTCATTAAGCTTTCTTTTGCTGTTCCATCTATTTGATGTTCTAATTCATAGGATCTATCAAAATGATCTTCAATTGCTCGTTTTCCACGACCTGTAACTATTGCCATAGTATCAAGACCTGCTTCAATAGCTTCTTCTACACCATATTGAAGTAATGGTTTAGTTAGAACAGGAAGCATTTCTTTTGGAATAGCTTTAGTTGCAGGCAAAAATCTTGTACCATATCCAGCAGCAGGAAATAAACATTTTGTAATTTTATTATTAATTTTATTTTTCATAACTATGTAACTCTCTTTGAAGTTCTTCATACTCTTTTTTCTTTCTAGCTATAAACTTTTTTGTAAGGGTTACTTTCTCTTGCATACCCTCTTCTGTAAGTAAATATTTGTATTGAAGTTTATTTTTGTTATTGTAAAAATTCTCTATTTTAAGAAGACCTTTATTCCCTAGTGCTTTTAAAACATAGTTTATTTTCCCTACACTATATCCTAGCTCTTTCGCTAGAGTTTTTTGAGTAGTTATTTTATCCATACTTCGTAAAATAGAAAGTTCTAACTCTTCACAAGCCAATAAAGTTCCTTTTTCTAGTTATTTTTTTAATTAAGATACAAATAATATCTGATTCAAACTTTGAACCCACTTTTAAAAAATCAAAAACTTAAAAATAATAATTAGAAAACATTCCCTTGTATAAGGGTAAATAAAGAAGAAAGGAGAGATGAAATAATAAGATTTAGATTTCTAAGCCCTTAAGTAAGGGCTTAGAATTTTACAATATGCTTATATCGTGATTTCTTTAATATCTGCGATATTTTTAAAGGCTTGATAAACTAATCCGATTAAGTTTTTTCTATTTATCTTAATTTTTTCATCATCATGGTTTACAAATACATTATCAAAGAAATTATCTAGATTTGGTTTTAACGCAAATAATGCTTCTAATTCTTCATCATATGTAAGATAATTTTCTGCTGTTACTTTTGCATACCTTTCATATAATTCTTTTTCTTCATCATCTTCAAGTAATGATTTATTTACTTCAAGTTTTGAATCAATATCTAAATCTTTAATAATATTTGCAACTCTTTTAAAAGTACTTACATATTCTTTGAAATTATCACCTTGAACAATAGGATTTAAAGCACAAAGTTTTTGTGATATTTTATAAATATCAGTTTCACCACTTCCTAAAACTGCTTTTAAAACAGATGGATTTACCTCAAAAATTTTAAACAATCTTTCATTAAAGAAATCAAGTAATTGTTTTTTATCTAAACCTTTATAGTTATCTGCCAAAACATCAATGATTTTATTTAAATCTAAAGATAGTTTGTGTTCCATTGCAATTTTTACAATTCCTGCTGCTGCTCGTCTTAGTCCAAATGGATCTTTTGACCCACTTGGAATTTTCCCAACTGAAAATAGTCCCATAAGATTATCAAGTTTGTATGAGAGAGCTATTATGCTAGAAAATTTATTTGATGGTAATTCTGAATCTTCTCCATCTGGTAAATATTGCTCTTTTAGTGCTGTATAAACTAGTTCATCTTCACCTGCAATTTTTGCATAGTAATATCCCATAAGTCCTTGAAGCTCTGTAAACTCATAAACCATCTCTGACATTAAGTCAGCTTTTGAAAGCATTACAGCTCTTTGGATTAGTTCTAGGTCTATATAGTCCTTATTAAAGATAGGATCTAAAGTTACTTCTGAAGTAGAGTTGTTAAAAAGTTTTACTAAATATGAAGCAATCTTTGCTTCTCTTTCACATTTCTCATACATAGAACCTAGACCTTCAACAAATACAAGTTTTTTAAGACCTTCATTTGATAAACCATTATTACTATCATTTTTATAAAAAAACATTCCATCAGCAAGTCTTGGTCTTAATACTTTTTCATTCCCTGCAATAATATATGAGAAATCTTCTGTTTTAGAGTTTGATACAACAATAAAATTATTTGTCAAATTCCCATCTTTGTAAACTGCAAAATATCTTTGATGTTCTTTCATAGAAGTTACAATAACCTCTTCAGGAAGTTCTAAAAATTCTTTATCAAATTTTCCAATTAAAGCGGTAGGATATTCTGTAATTGCTACTAATTCTTCTAATAATTCAGTATCAATATCTATTTTTACAGCATTTTCATTTTCGATTTTTTTCATTTGCTCTAAAATAATTTTTCTTCTTTCATCTGGATAGAGAATAACTCCATTTTTATCTAATTTACAAAAATAATCTCCTGCAAAATCAAAAGTAAAAGGCTCATATGAAACCATCCTATGTGCAAAAGCATGGTTAGATGATTTTACTCCAAAAAGTTCAGCAGGTACAATTTCTTCACCTAATAAAACAGCTAAAGATCTAATAGGTCTAATAAAACTATCGCTTCGTGAAGCCCATCTCATAGATTTTCCAAAATTTAATGAGTTGATAAATTCATTTATCATTTCATTTAATAAATCTTTTGAATCAGTTCCAATAACTTCTTTTTTGAAATATAAAACTTCTCCTCTTCCTTGATCTATTTTATCAAGTTCTTCAACGCTAACACCACATTTTTTTGCAAAACCTAAAGCAGCGCCAGTAGGATTTCCATCTTTAAAAGCAATCTTAATAGGAGCTCCAAATTGTTCTTGTGTTGAGTCTTCTTGTTTTATTTGGAATTCTCTATGCCATAATACTAATCTTCTTGGTGTATAAAAGAAATCAAAATCACATAATAATCTATTCTTCTCTAATATATCACTCCATTTTTTTTCAATATTTTTTAACTCTTTTAAAAATGGAATTGCGGGTAATTCTTCTACACCAATCTCTATTAATAATGGTTTATTCATTTGCTGTGTCCTTCTTAGAATTCATTCTTTTTTCGTTTTCTTCAAGTTTTTTTGTATGTTTTGCAATTTGTTGCTTATTAAAACCTTTTAAAAACATAATTAACATAAAGACAAATAATATTACTACAACTACATCTAAAATATCTTTCATTATCTTTACCTTTTAAATTTTTTTCTAATTTTTTATTTTAATTTTTCGTATATTATCTTAAAGTCACTTATTAAGTAATGAAGTATAAATTACTCCATCTATCTCACTTAAGGCAACTTTTTCTATCTCTTCATTTGTTTCAATTATTGCTAAAATTTTTGCATCAAACATATAGTTTTCTGCAACTTTTTGAATAGCTTTCGCTAGTTTTTTATCACAAATTATATATCGTGTATTTAGAGCATTACAATATATTGCTTCAGTTATACTTGTAACAATTACAGCACTACATAAAGAATTTTTTCTACAATATAAAAGTAAATTTTCATCATAATTAAAAATTAATGTTGTGTTTGCAACTGTATGTTCTATATCCAAAATGCTATCTATAAAAGAAAAGCCTTTGTGTGGAATTAAGTTATCTCCAATTAATATCATAATACTTCCTTTAAATTAGTTCCCAATTTTAAGGGATTCTTTCTATTGTCTTCATTTTAACTATGGAAAGAAATTCCATTTAATTAAAAATAAAACCTCTACTTATTATATAAACAATCTTTAGAACAATAAAAATGTCCATTACTTAAAATTGCTTCTTTTTTTGATACAAAAGTACTACAAGTTGGACATTCAACCATAATATCTTCTATCTTTTCATCTTCTTTTTTACTTATATTCTTTTCTCTGCCTTTTCTAAAAAGTACCATATATATTAAAAACAGTACAGCAGCTATTGCTAAAATTTTGAATATCATTTTTTTCCTTTGAGATAGAGATAGTTTCTATCTTTTCTATTTACAATTTTACAATTATCCAACTTGGCTTCTTCTATTTCTTCATTTAACTCATCGTTAAGATTACTGCCTTTGTAAAATAAATATGAACTATTCTTTTTTGAGATATTTTTTGTAATATCAAATAAAAGCTTGGTATTTGTAACTGCTCTTGAAGTTATTAAATCTACTTCTAAATTTTCAATAGCTTCTACTCTACTTCCAATTACTTCAATATTAGCTAAACCCAAAGAATTTTTTACAAAATTCAAAAAAGCAACTCTTTTTACTCTTGGTTCTATTAAGTATGCTTTTATATTTGGTTTAGCCATAGCAAGAATAAAACCAGGATAACCAGCACCTGTTCCAATATCAGCGAAACTTTCATAATCATCAAAATTCTCAATAAAATTCAAAGGGTAAACAGAATCAATAATATTCTCTTCAATATCATCTTTTGTTAATCTTCCACTTAAATTATGAACTTTACCCCATTTTTGCAATAATGAGATAAAAACCTCACATCTTGTAAAAAATTCTTTTTCAAGATTTAAATCTTTTAAGTTGTTTTCTAAACTATTTTTATATGCCATTAAAACATATGTCCCATATGCTCTTTTTTTGTATTTATATAGTGTTCATTATATTTATTTGATTTAGTAATTGCGGGAATTCTTTCTACAATATTAATTCCTATTGACTCAACATAATCTATTTTTTTTGGATTATTTGTAATAAATTTTATATCTTTTAGATTTAAATCCTCAAATATCTCTTTTACAATAGAATAGTCTCTGTCATCTGCACCAAAGCCTAACTCTAAGTTAGCCTCAATCGTATTTCGCCCTTGATCTTGAAGAGCATAAGCATTAACTTTATTAAGTAAACCTATGTTTCTTCCTTCTTGTCTATGATATATTACTAATCCACCGTGTTGTGAAATAAATTTCAAAGCTAAATCTAATTGATTTTGACAATCACACTTTAGACTCCCTAAAGTATCTCCTGTTAAACATTCAGAATGAATTCTTACATATGGAATTTCAATTTTTTCAAATTCTTCACTCATGATTGATAAATGTTCTTGATTGCCTTGTTTATATGCTCTTATTTTAAATTTTCCGTATTTAGTAGGTAAGTTAGCAATATTTGATTTCTCTATATTCATATCTTTTTAAACCTTAAGTTGATAAAATGTCGAGATTATAGCAAACAAAGGTAAATATTATGTTTAAAAGATTTAGAAAATTAAGAATTAATGAGACTCTAAGAAATTTGGTACAAGAAACTAGATTAAATAAAAATGACTTTATATATCCACTATTTGTAAAAGAAGGTGAAAATTTAAAAAAAGAAGTTGCTTCTATGCCAGGTGTTTTTCAAATGAGTATTGACGAGATTTTAAAAGAGTGTGAATATATAAGAAGTATAGGATTAAATTCAATTATTTTATTTGCAGTTCCTGATGTAAAAGATTCAGTTGGAAGTGAATGTTTATGTGATGAGAGTATTATTGCTAGAACAATCAGAGCTATTAAGCTTAAATTTCCTGATATGTTTATTGTTACTGATTTATGTTTTTGTGAATATACAGACCACGGACATTGTGGAATATTAGATCCTGTTACACAAACAGTTGATAATGATAAAACTTTAGAAATCTCAGCTTTACAAGCACTTGTTCATGCTCGTGCAGGTGCGGATATGATAGCCCCTTCTGGAATGATGGATGGTATTATTGAAACCTTAAGAACTGCATTAGATAATAATGGCTTTGAAAATCTACCTATTATGGCATATTCAACTAAATTTGCAAGTGCTTATTATGGACCTTTTAGAGATGTTGCTGAATCAACACCCTCTTTTGGAGATAGAAGAACTTATCAAATGAATCCAGCAAATAGACTAGAAGCACTTGAAGAATCTTTACAAGATGAAAAAGAAGGCGCTGATATTCTAATGATTAAACCAGCTTTAGCTTTTATGGATGTAATTAGAGATGTTAGAAATAATTCAAATCTTCCAATTTGTGCATATAATGTAAGTGGAGAATATGCTATGTTAAAACATGCAGGAGCTGCTGGCTTGATTGATTATGAAAGAGTTATGATTGAGACATTAACAGGATTTAAACGAGCTGGTGCTGATATAATCATTACTTATCACGCTAAAGAAGCTTGTGAACTTCTAAATAGAGACTAAGTTTAAATATTATGGGACAAACTTACCAAGAAGCTATTGAAAACTCTAATATTGTTTCTAAAACAGATGAAAAGGGAGTTATCACTTTTGTAAATGACGAGTTTTGTAAGATTTCTGGATATACAAAAGAAGAACTTCTTGGAAGTAACCATAATATTATTAGACATCCTGATGTTTCTCAAGAAACATTTAAAGTTCTTTGGGAAACTATACTTTCTAAAAAACCATATAAAACAACTGCTAGAAATTTATGTAAAAATGGTGATACAGTATATTTAAATACAACAATCACTCCTATTTTAGATGAAAATGATGAAATAAAAGAATTTATTGCAATAAGATATGATGTAACAAAAGAAGTAGAATTAAAAAAGGATTTGGAAAAAAAGGATGAAGAGCTTAAAACTCTAAATCAAACTTTAGAAGATAGAGTTAAAGATCAAACTAGACAGCTTTTAGAATTAAATCAAACATTAGAATGTAGAGTAAAAGAAGAAATACTAAAGAATAAAGAAAAACAAAAGATGCTGTTTTGGCAATCTCGAATGGCAAGCTTAGGACAAATGTTAGCAAATATTGCCCATCAGTGGAGACAACCACTAACTGAACTTAGTATTACTATGTTTAATATCAAAAAAGGCGCGAAAGCGAATGATATAGAGAAAATAGATGAGTATTATAAAGAGTCTTTACAAATTATAGAGAATATGTCTAGAACTATAGAAGATTTTTCTAACTTTTTTAATCCAAACAAACCAAAAGAGAAATTTTTCTTAGATTTTGCCATTGATGAAGCACTTGTAATCACTAAAAAACTTATTGAAAAAGATAGTATCTTAGTAAAGACTTCATATGAAAAAGTTGAAGTTTTTGGGGTATTAAATGAACTTTCACAAGTAATTATTAATCTAATTCAAAACTCTAAAGAAGCCTTTATTTGTAATAATATTAAAGAAAAGAAGATTAATATTGCTATTATAAAAGAACATAACTTTGCAATTATAAAATATAAAGATAATGCAAATGGAGCTAGTAGTGAAATTATTGATAAAATGTTTGAACCTTATTTTACAACCAAGCATCAAAGCAATGGTACAGGACTTGGATTATTTATGTCAAAAATGATTATTGAAAAAAGTTTAGATGGTACTATTGAAGTAATAAATTATAAAAATGGTCTTCAATTTGATATAAAAATACCTTTAGGAGAATAGATGAATACAGATGAAAATATGCTAAAAGAGCTTAAAATTTTATATGT
Organism: Halarcobacter sp.; assembly: GCA_030145305.1. GTDB lineage: Bacteria > Campylobacterota > Campylobacteria > Campylobacterales > Arcobacteraceae > Halarcobacter. Next base: position 81,349 of record JAQYVX010000005.1, read on the forward strand.
TGAAGATGAGGTAAATATTTCAAAACTTTTAAAAGACGCTTTATCTGATTATTTCTTCTCTTTTACAGTTGCAAATGATGGAACTGAGGGACTTCAAAAATTTGAAAGCGTAAATCCTGATATTGTAATTACTGATATTATGATGCCAAATCTTGATGGCTTAGAGATGACAAAAGAGATAAAAAAATTAAATGAAGATACTCCAATTATTGTTTTAAGCGCTTTTTCTGATAAAGATAAACTTTTAAAAGCGATTGATATAGGAATTACGAAATATTTTATAAAGCCTTTTGATCCAGAAGAAGTACTAGAATATTTAATTTTATTAGCAAAAAAATTAAACAAAAATAGAATAATATATCTAAATGAAGATTTTTATTTTGATACAAATACAAATAATCTTTTTGAAGAAGAAAAACTTGTGAATATAACAAAAAGAGAAAAGAAATTTATTGCATTTTTGATTGAAAATCAAAAAAATGTTACAAGTTCACAAAGTATAAAAGAAAAACTTTGGGCAAATGAAGAAGTTTCAAATGAAAGATTAAGAACTTTTATAAAACGGTTAAGAGCTAAAACAGCTAAAGAGCTTATAAAAAATATTGCAGGGCAAGGGTATATTATTAATAGCTAATTTCGCCAAATAATATTTAGTTTATTATCTAGTTTTGAAAGATCAAATTTTTGTGTAGATGATTTTAAATCACCAATATTTTCAACTTCTAAAAAGTTTTGAACAAAGTAGTCTTTTTTATAATTATTTTCTATTAAAATATCTTGCATTTCATTTATATCATGAACATTGAGTAAATCATTATGCAAAGTTGTTCTTACTTCGTACTCTATCCCTGATTTTTCAAGAATATTTAATGATTCTATAAAATTATCGTAAAGATTTGATTTTGTAATCTCTTTAAATTTATTTTTTGTTGCTTTAAAATCAATTGCAACAAAATCGAGAAGTTCTTTTTCTAATAATTCTTTTATTTGTTTTGGATTTGAACCGTTGGTATCTAGTTTTATTTTATAATCTAAGGCTTTAATCTCTTTACATATTTCTATTAAATTATGCATCGTAGCTTCTCCACCACTTAAGACAACAGCTTCTAAAAGCCCTACTCTTTTTTTTAAAAATCCCAATAAATCATCAATTGTATATAATCCTGATTTTGAATTAACAATATCAGGATTATAACAATATTCACATCTCATATTGCATGATGTAAACCATACAATACAAGATAAATGATCTTTATAATCGGTAGTCGTGAACTTTGTTATATTATAAATAATCTTTTTCAAAAAATTTTACTCTTTGTTTGTGTTCACCTTTTTTACCAATATTAAAACTCTCAACAGGTCTGTGGTAACCCATTACTCTAGTATAAACTATACATTTTGTTCTTTTGTCTCTTAATTTCTCAGGCTCTATGCTTCTCATCGTTAATCTCCTTTGTATTTGATTTATCAAATTCTTCATCTAATATTTCTTGATCACATTTTGGACAATATTCAAATTCTCCACTTAAATATCCATGTTTAGGACAAATTGAAAAAAGTGGTGTAATTGTAATATATGGCAAAGTATAATTTGAAATTACATTTTTTATAAGTTTTCTACAAGCTTCACTAGAAGAAACTTTCTCTCTCATATATAAATGAAGAACAGTTCCTCCTGTGTATTTCCCTTGTAAATCATCTTGTAAATCCAAGGCCTCAAATACATCATCTGTAAAATCAGCCGGCAATTGAGAAGAGTTTGTATAATAAATATTTTCACCAAAACCTGCTTGTAAAATATCACTATATCTCTTCTTATCTTCTTTTGCAAATCTATATGTAGTTCCTTCAGCAGGCGTAGCTTCAAGGTTGTATAGATTTCCACTCTCTTCTTGGTATTCAACCATTTTCTTTCTCATAAAGTCTAAAACTTCATGTGTAAATTTTAAGCCAACTTCTTTTGAAATATCAAACTCTTTTTCTGTAAAGTTTAAGACCATTTCATTCATTCCATTTACCCCAATTGTCGAGAAATGGTTGTTAAATCCAGGAAGGTATCTTTGTGTATAAGGGAATAATCCTCTTTCATATAAATCGTTTACAAATACTCTTTTCTTCTCTAACGTTGATTTTGCCAAGTCCATTAGCTCTTCAAGTCTATTAAATAAAGCTTTTTTATCATTTTTATATAAGTATCCAAGTCTTGCCATGTTTATAGTAACAACGCCAATACTTCCTGTCATCTCTGCACTTCCAAATAAACCGCCACCTCTTTTTAGAAGTTCTCTTAAATCAAGTTGTAATCTACAACACATTGATCTTACATGTCCTGGTTTATAAGCTTTTTCATTTGGAATTAATTTTCCGTTTTCATCTTTTATATATTGGCTTCCAATAAAGTTTTGAAAATATGATGAACCAATTTTTGCAGAATTTTCAAAAAGTAAATCTGTATTTTCTCCATACCAATCAAAATCTTCTGTAAGATTAACAGTAGGAATAGGAAAAGTAAAAGGTTGCCCTGTTTTATCACCCTCTGTCATTACTTCATAGAAAGCTTTATTTATCATATTCATTTGTTTTTGAAAATCTTTATAAGTTAAATCAATTAATGACTTATGACCTCTTTGTTTCACAAAATCTAATAATTCAGGATCTTCAATATCTTTAAAAAGATGCACTTTGTTTTTTGTTGGGATTTGATCACTTAAATCTCTTGGAACTGTCCAGTCAATTGTTACATTTGTAAAAGGACTTTGCCCCCAACGTGCTGGAACATTTAGGTTATAAACAAAACTTCTAATGTTTTTCTTAACCTCAGAAAAAGATAATTTATCCTTAAAAACATAAGGTGCTAGATAAGTGTCAAATGATGAAAATGCTTGAGCTCCTGCCCACTCACTTTGTAAAATTCCTAAGAAATTTGCCATTTGCCCTAACGCTTCTCTAAAATGGTTAGGTGGAGTACTTTCAACTCTTCCTCTAACTCCATTAAATCCTTCATCTAAAAGTACTCTTAAACTCCATCCCGCACAATAACCACTTAAACAATCTAAATCATGGATATGATAATCAGCATTTCTGTGAGCTTGCCCTTCTTCTTTTGAATAAACTTTATCAAGCCAATAGTTTGCAATAACTTTTCCTGCACTATTATTTATAAGCCCAGCATGAGAATAACCAGTGTTTGAGTTCGCTTTTATTCTCCAATCTGTACCGCTTATATACTCTTCAATAGTCTGTGTTGAGTTAATATATGTTGTATCTTCACTTAGTCCTAAAATTTGCTCTCTTTGCATTTTATGCATATGTCTATAAATCATAAATGATTTCATAACTTCGTAATATCTAGCTTTGTATAATTCAACTTCTATTAAATCTTGAATATCCTCAACAGCTGCAACTCTTTTTTTATTAATTGCTTCAATCACATTTAGATATATAACACTGTCATATGTTGTGTGTACACTCTTAAACGCCTTTCTTATTACATCTCTTATTTTGAAATCTTCATATTTTTCGTAAGTTCCGTCTCTTTTTAATATTTGGTCAATCATATATTTTCCTTAAAGTAAGACTGCAATAATAGAGGTAAATGTCTTAAAAAATAATAACATGGAAAGTCACTAACATGTCACAAATAGGGCTTTGTGGAGCTTATCTTGATTTTTATAATTTCAAAATTTACAATTCGTAATTTCTTAAGTGAATAGTAAATCGTTTTTAGATAAAATTTAATCTTTTTAAAATATAAAGGTTAAATTATGAGACACTTTTTGACACTAAAAGATTATACAAAAAATGAAATTTTAGAGATGCTAGAACTAGCCTCAAAAATTAAAATTGAAACTAAAAATAGAATTTTTAAAGACTATATGCCTAAATGCACCCTTGGTATGATTTTTGAGAAAAGTAGTACAAGAACAAGAGTAAGTTTTGAAACTGGTATTTATCAACTTGGTGGTATTGGTTTATTCTTATCATCAAATGATATTCAATTAGGTAGAGGCGAACCAATGAGTGATACATCTAGAGTTATTTCTAGAATGGTTGATATGGTTATGATTAGAACTTTCGAGCAATCAAAAATAGAAGAGTTTGCAAAACATTCAAAAGTTCCAGTTATAAATGGACTTACAAATGAGTATCATCCTGTTCAACTTATGGCTGATTATTTGACTATTCAAGAAGCAGGTTTAGATAAAGATTTAGTAGTAGCATATATTGGCGATGGTAATAATTTGGCACATTCATGGCTAATGCTAGCTTCAAAACTAGGGTTTGAACTTAGAATTGCAACACCTAAAAACTACGAAGTAAATCAAGATATTTTAGAACAAGCTTTAGAGTTTGCAAAAGAATCTGGCGCAAAAATTACTATTAGCAATGATCCAAAAGAAGCAGTAAAACAAGCAACGGTTGTTACAACAGATACTTGGGTTTCTATGGGACAAGAAGATGAAAAAGAAAAAAGAATAAAAGATTTTGCTGGATACATAGTGGATAATGATATGATGAATATGGCAGCTAATAATGCTATTTTCTTACACTGTTTACCTGCATATAGAGGTTATGAAGTTAGTGAAGAAGTTATTGAAAGTTCACAAAGCTTAGTCTTTCAAGAGGCTGAGAATAGACTTCATGCACAAAAAGGTATAATGGTTTGGTTAAATAATCAAGTGAATCAAGAAAAAACAAAATAAAATATAAAAGAAGATTAAAATGATTGATTTTAAAAAATTTGAAAAATATTCAAAGCCAGGACCTAGATATACTTCTTATCCTACAGCACCTGAATTTAGAGATGATTTTTCACAAGAAAATTTAGTAAATTACTATAAAAATCAAGATGATAATAGAAATTTATCTTTATACATACATCTTCCTTTTTGTAGAAGTGCATGTTATTTTTGTGGATGTAATGTAATTTTCACCTCTAAAGAAGACAAAAAAGTAAGATATCTTGAGTATCTAAAAAAAGAACTTGATTTATTAAAAGAGCAATTAAATACCTCAAGAATTGTATCTCAAATGCATTTTGGTGGAGGAACTCCAACATATTTTAGCCCTGAACAATTAGACGAAGTTATAACTATGCTTAAAACAACTTTTCCTAATTTTGCTAGTGATGCTGAAGTCTCATGTGAAGTTGATCCAAGATTTTTCACTAAAGAACATATGGCCGTTCTTAAAAAAGGTGGTTGCAATAGACTAAGCTTTGGAGTTCAAGATTTAGATGAAGAAGTTCAAAAAACTATTCATAGAATTCAACCTTATGAAACAACTCAAAATGTTATGCAAATAGCTAGAGATGCAGGGATAAATTCAATCAATATTGATTTAATCTATGGACTTCCACATCAAAATAGAAAAACATTTCATGAAACTGTAAAACAAATATTGACATTAAATCCAGATAGACTTGCTGTATTTAATTATGCTCATGTTCCATGGCTTATGAAAACAATGAGAAAATTTGATGAATCAACTTTTGCTCCACCATCAGAGAAATTAGTAATATTAAAAGATACAATTGATTTCTTTACTAAAAATGGTTATAAAATGGTTGGAATGGATCATTTTGCAAAACCCGAAGATGAACTTTTTAAAGCAATAGAAAAAGGGGAACTTCATAGAAATTTCCAAGGATATACTACTAAAGGTGGTGCTGATTTAATAGGTATTGGTGTTACTTCTATTGGAAATGGTGTAGATTATTATGCACAAAATTTTAAAGATTTAAAACAATATGAAGAAGCTTTAGATAATGGAAATCTACCTGTCTTTAAAGGTTATATGCTAAGTGAAGATGATATTTTAAGACAATTTGTAATTATGGAACTTATGAGTAACTTTAGTCTAAATATTCCAAGAGTTGAAGAAAAATTTGGAATTAATTTTTACGAATATTTTAAAGAAGACTTAAGTGCTTTAGATGAATTTATTGAAGCAGAACTTGTTTCAATAAAAGATGGAAAGATTTTAGTAACACAAACAGGAACAATGTTAATTAGAAATATTTGTATGCCTTTTGATGCTTACTTAAAAAAAGTTCCTGAAAATAAAAGAAGGTTTAGTAAAACAATATAATGAATATATTAGATAAATTTGACTATACAGAAATTAGTGATGACTGTATAAAATGCGGAAAATGTAAACCTGTTTGTACAATCTTTAATATAAACCAAGATGAAGCTTCTAGTCCTAGAGGTTTTATTGATTTATTAGGTGCATATAAAAGAGATGAATTAGAACTTGACAAAACAGCAAAAGATATTTTTGAATCATGTTTCTTATGTACAAACTGTGTTGAAGTTTGTCCTAATGATTTACCAACGGATATGATAATTGAACAAGTTAGATATGATATTGCCAAAAAATTTGGTATTACTTGGTATAAAAAACTATTCTTTTTCTTATTAAGAAATAGGAAAACTATGGATTTATTATCAAGTCTTGGTTGGATGTTTCAAACATGTGCTTTAAAAATTGATAAAACAAAACAATCAGCACTTCCAAGATTTTCACTTCCTATTGTAAAAAAAGACAGAGCCCTACCCTTTGCAGACATGAGAAGTTTTTTAAATAAATATCCTCAAGATATTTTTGCAAAAAATAAAAAAGAGATTACAAAAGAAAATGAAAATAAGAAAAATAGAATTGCCATTTTTATAGGTTGTATGAGTAATTATACTTATACAAATACTGGTGATTCTCTTGTGAAAATTCTAAAAAAACTTGAACTTGATATTTTTATTCCAAAAGAACAACTATGTTGTGGAGCACCTGCATATTTTACAGGTGATTTTGATACAGTTGATTATCTAGCTAAAAAAAATATTGCATATTTTGAAACATGGATAGATGATGTTGATGCAGTAATTATTCCTGAAGCTACCTGTTCAGCTATGATTAATAAAGATTGGGAGCATTACTTCCATAATCAACCTGAGTGGAAAAAAAGAGCAGAAGTTTTATCTAAAAAGATTTTTCTAGCAACAAAATGGCTAGAAAACAATACTGATTTAAAACAACTCTTGTCAAAATCAGGTAAAAAAATGAATCAAGTTGTAACATACCATGATCCTTGTCATGCTAAAAAAATGCAAGGCGTTTGGAAAGAACCTAGAGAACTATTAAAACAAAATTATGTCTTAACAGAAATGAGTGATTCTAATAGATGTTGTGGGTTTGGTGGAATTACAATGCAAACAGAAAAGTATGATTTTGCAAAAGCAGCAGGTGCTCCAAAAGCTGCAATGATAAAAGAAACAAAAGCAGAAATCGTAAGTGCGGAATGTTCTGCTTGTAGAATGCAAATCACAAATTCCTTGCATTTAGCTGATGTTAATGTTCAATTTAAAAATCCAATTGAATTAATAGCAGAAGCTTTAGAACAAGACTAAATAAAAATATGCAATATTGGCAAAATATTTATTCTCAATTTGATCCTGTGGCTTTTAACATAGGATCAGTTGCTGTTCATTGGTATGGAATAATGTATGCTTTGGCTTTACTTTCTGCCATTGTTGTTGCTAAATGGTTTATCAAGCATGATAAACTAAAGATCTCTAATGACTTATTTGATTCTTATATCTGGTGGGCTGAAATTGGTGTAATTTTAGGTGCAAGATTAGGTTATATTCTTTTCTATGACACTAACACAATGTACTATGTAACTAAACCTTGGCAAATATTCAATCCTTTTTACAACGGAGTTTATGTTGGAATATCAGGAATGAGTTACCATGGAGCTTTTATAGGGTTTTTAATAGCTTCATTTTTATTTTGTAGAAAAAACAAAATCTCTTTTTGGTTTTTAGCAGATATTGCTGTTTTAGGTATAAGTGCTGGTTATGTATTTGGAAGATTTGGTAATTTCTTTAATCAGGAGCTAATAGGAAGAGAAACAGATGTTCCTTGGGGGATATTAGTGGAAAATACATTAAGACACCCCTCACAGCTTTATGAAGCTTTTCTAGAGGGTATTTTAATCTTCTTTATTTTATTTATAATTAGAAATAAAAAAAGCTTTGATGGCCAGTTAGCATTAATTTATGGAATTTTGTATTCAATTATGAGAATAATAGCCGAATTTTTTAGAGAACCAGATATTCAAATAGGTTTTTTATACGGAGATTGGCTTACAATGGGAATGTTAATATCAGGTATTTTTGCAGTTCTTAGTTTTGCTATTTTGATATTTATGAAAAAAAAGTCAATAAATTAGCTTTACACTAATTTATTGACTTTTTATTGAACCAAGAGTTCCATGTTCTTTTTCAAAAGTTGCAATTACATCTTCTAAGTTTTCAATTTTTTTCCTATATTCATCAATATAAGCTTGTAAAGTAACTATTCCTTCTTGAGATTTCTCAATTTTCTCTGACATAAAAGAATTTTTCTTTTTAAGAGCTTTATATTGTTCTACAGCTACAATAGCAGTTTTATGAAGCTTTTCTATTCTTTTTTGATATGCTATTTGTAGTTCATCATTTTTATCTAATGACTCTTTTATTTTTCTTTCTAAAAAAAGAACTCTTCCTTTATCATCTGAGTTTTTTATTCTTAAAATTTTTATTTGTTCATTTAATTCATGTAAAATACTTGCTACTTGTTGATCTTTTTGCATTTTTGCAAAATGGACTGCTTCTTCATATTTATCTTGAAGCCCTTTCTCATATTTTACTTGTTCACCCTTTTGTTGCATAATATATTTTTTTAATTTATGTCTTTCAGATTCTTCATCTGTAATTACAAATCTTGTTGCAACATATTTTTCAGCATTTCCATCACTATCAAATATAGGAAAAATTGTAGCTTTTACAAAATATGCTTCACCATTTTTCTTTAAATTTTTAAGCTTTCCACTCCAAGAATTTCCAGACTGCAATTGCTCCCACAGTTTTTCATAAATCTTTGGTGAAACATCAGGGTGCCTTACAATATTATGAGGCTGTCCTATAAGCTCTTCTTTTGTATAACCAGATACTTCACAAAAAATATCATTTGCATAAGTAATAACACCTTTTAAATCAGTTTCACTAACAAGATTTTCAGTATCTAATATTTTTTTATATACTGACAATTCTTTTTGCTGTTTTTTTACTAATTTTTTATTTAGACGATCATTAAAAATTCTTGTAAATATTTTCAAAGTAGTATTAATTTGCATTGGTTTTATAATATAATCTGCAACTTTATATCTAATTGCTTTGATTATTTGATTTACATCATTAAAAGCCGTGATTATTAATATAGGGAGCTCGTTATTTTCTTTTCTAATCTCAGACATAAACTCAATGCCATTCATCTTTGGCATACTAATATCTGTTAATATAATATCAATTTCATTTTTATGTAGGTGATATTGTTCTAAACCAAGTTTTCCATCTTCTGCTGAGTATATTTTCTTAAAAAAACTTTCAAAGATAGAGATAGTCTCTTTACGAATTATCTCATCATCTTCTAGGTATAAAAGTGTGGAGTCTTTTAGTACACTGAATTCACTAGGATTAAATTGAATCTGCGTAGCCATATTCTATCGCTAACTCATCAATCTTTTTTTGTAGTAAATCTATTCTCCAACCGTGTCTATTAGCAAAGTTTTCAATCTCTACTTCTCTTTGCTCTGGTGTACAAAATACAAAAATCCTTTTTAAAAATGGTTTTGGTACTTGAATTGCAATAAGCTGAAAGTAGTTTTCTTTACAACTTCTCGAACAGAAAGCTTTACTCATGGCAATTTTTTTACCGCAATATGGACAATGTGACATTATTTATTTTCCCTCTTTATAAATTATTTTGTAAAATTTTGAGTTTGTTACATCTTGTAAAAATCTAGGGTCTATTTCATGAAGTGCAATTATTTCTATTTCTTCATTCCCCATCATCCAACCTTTTCCAGAATCAACTATAACTTCATTATCTAACATTTGAATAAGCTCTTCTTTGGATAGAATTTTTTCTTTTTCCATCTACTATTTCCAAATTACATGATGTATTACACTCATTACTTCTGCATGTCATCTATAACATAACCTCGGTTTGAGTGATTTCTAATAATTTCATAGTAAGTTTTTTGTCTAATTTTATTTACAATATTTCTCATTGTATAAATTGACATATTTTTACCTTTCCAAACAACACTTTTAATTGTATCATAATCGGTAATTTCACCTTTTCTTGTAATAAGTAGTTTTAAGAAGCCTTTTTCTAATCTAGTAAAGTCTACTAAAATTCCACCTGGCTTAAAAAATTGATCTCTATATTCATCAAAATAGATTCCATTTTGGAATTCTATTTTATCTCCTCTTTTTGTTTGATTAAGACACATAATAACTGAAAGTTTTATATCTTTAGGTCTTAATGGTTTTGTTAAGAATGTATAAGCGCTATTATTTATAGCTGTTACAATATCTTCATTATTATCTTTATTTGAAATAATTATTTTAGGTAAAGTAGGCGCAGCTTCAGAAACTTGGGCACATATGTTATCAAAATCTTTTGCTTCAACATCTGTATCTATGATAATCATATCATAATTATTCTCTTTGAGTAATAAAAGAACCTCTGATGCACTTTCTACTAAAGTCAATTCTTTAAAGTATTCATCAAATTCATTTTCTATAGTTTTTTTGACATCTATATCATTACTAACAAAAAGTAACTTAGCATTATATAGCTTTCTTATGTTTTTTAATGTTTTTAGCATATTTTTCTCTTTAATCAAATATTTCTAGTATTTTATCAAGTTTTTAGGACTTTGTCAAAATAAAATTATTAAAAAATAAAATTATTTTACATATTTTCAAAATTTATTTCAATTCCTGCCAGCTTAAACCTATACTTTGTGATACTTTAAGAGGTACTTTTAATTTATATATATTTTCCATAATTTCAACTAGAGTTTTAATTATTTTATCAACTTTTTCTTCTTTTATCTCAAAAATTAATTCATCATGAATTTGTAGAAGCATTTTTATCTCATCATTATTTTTATACTCTTTATAGATTTCAATCATAGAAAGTTTTATTAAATCAGCAGCACTTCCTTGAAATAAAGTATTAACTGATTCCCTTAAATAAGCAGCTCTTATCATAGCATTTGCTGAATCAAAATCGAAAATTCTTCTTCTTTTTAATAATGTTTCAACAAAAGTATCTTCTAAAGCTTTGTCTTCTATAGATTTTAAATAATCTTTCACTCCATCAAATGCTTCAAAATATGAATCAATATATTTTTTAGCCTCTTTAGCAGGAATTCCTAAAGTATCTCCTAGCTTTCTGCTTCCCATTCCATATAAAAGCCCAAAGTTAATAGATTTTGCAATATTTCTTTTTGAAGAGGCTTCCTCTTCTCCAAAAATTTTAACTGCTGTTTGTTGATGAATATCTTTATTTTGATTAAAAGCTTCTACTAAAGCTTTGTCTTCTGAAAAATGTGCTAGCAATCGTAACTCAATTTGTGAATAATCAATACCAATTAATTTATACCCTTCTCTTGGTATAAAAGCACTTCTAATTTCAGCTCCAGCAGGTGTTCTTACTGGAATATTTTGAAGATTTGGATTCTTTGAACTTAATCTTCCTGTTGCTGTTCCTGTTTGTAAAAATGAAGTATATATTCTATTTTCATCATTTTTAAAACCAAGACTTAATAATGGCTCTATATAAGTTGATTGCAATTTGAAAGCTTCTCTATATTTTAATAATAAAGGTATAATTTCATGTGCATCAAAAAGTTTTTGCAATACTACTTCATTTGTACTATAACCACTTTTTGTCTTTTTTGATGGTGGAAGTTTTAAAGTATCAAACAAGATAGTCCCTAATTGCTTAGGAGAATTTATATTAAATTCACTTCCAGCACTTTCGTAGATTTTTGAAGTTAATTCTTGAATATATTTATAATTGCTGTTTTTTAATTCTTCTAGTTTTTTAACATCAACTCTAATACCATTTTCTTCCATATGAGCAAGAACATATACAAAATCAAATTCAAGTTCATGCGCAATTTCTATTAAATGTTCACACTCTTTTTCTTTAAAATCTTTAAGTAATGCATAATATAATTTGTATGTATATAAAGCATCTTCCGCAGCATAATCACAAGCATCATTTATATCTACATTTGAAAAGTTTTCACCTTTTTTAACTATTTTTTTAAAAGCTATCATTTCGTGGTCAAAATATTTATTGGCTAAAAAATCTAATCCTATTTTAGAACTTGAGTCTAAAAGCCAAGCTAAAATCATAGTGTCTGCAAATAATTTTAATTCTATTCCAAGTGATTTTTTTATTATTGAATAATCATATTTAAAATTTTGTAATACAAGTTTTTTCTCATTTAATATACTTATTACTTCTTTTGCAATTTCTTTATTAATTTGAGTAGGCGCTCCTAAATAAAAATGATTCATAGGTACATAATAAGCTTTTTCATTTTCAAAACTAAAAGAGAATCCAACTAGTTCCGCATTCTTTACATCCAAATCTGTTGTTTCTGTATCAAAAGCAACAATAGTATCAGCAGGAATTGATTTTACTAATTCTAAGAGTTTCTTTTCATCGTTTAATAAAATATATTCAAATTTTTCAACTTCTTTCTCTATTGAAACATTATTTGAAAATTCATTTAAATTCTCACTTGAAGAATAATTCAAAGGTTCTTTAGTTTTATAATTTAAACCTTCTTTATTTACTCTATCAATAATTCTATTTAAATCATATTCAATTAGAGTATCTGAAATCTTCAAAATTGGATTTTCGCAAGGTAATGTATAATTTTCTATTTCATCAATACAATGGCAATCCATATCTAATGTTACAAGTTTTTTTGAAATATAAGCTAATTCTTTACCCTCAGTTAAAAGATTTTTCCATCTAGTTTTTTCTATATTTTCCAAGTTTTTATAAATATTGTCTAAATCTCCAAATTGCTTGATTAAAGCTTCAGCTGTTTTAGCTCCCACCCCTTTGACTCCTGGAACATTATCTGCACTATCGCCTAATAATGATTGGTAGTCTGTAAATTGACTTGGATATACTCCATATTTTTCAAAACATTTAACTTCATTTACAATAGTTTTTTTTATTGGGTCAAAAAGATAGACTCTATCATCATCAATCAATTGATATAAATCTTTATCATGGGATACAATTCTTACTTCTAAGTCTTTTTGTTTTGCATCAAAAGCTATTGAAGCAATTACATCATCTGCTTCAAATCCACTTTTAATTGCAGTTTTAAATCCCATTTTCTCAATCCATTCAATTGCAATTGGAAGCTGAATTAATAAATCTTGGGGAACATCTGGCCTATGAGATTTATATTCAGTGTAAATCTCATTTCTAAAAGTTGGACCTTTGGCATCTAAAGCAAACACTAAATAGTCTGTTTGAAAATCTTTTCCAATATTTGAAACAAAATTCATAAAGCCTGTTAATAATCCTGTAGGAAAGCCTGTTTTCGATTTTAATGGGGGTAAAGCATAATAACTTCTAAATAAAAAGCCAAAAGTGTCTATAACTGTAATTGTTTTTTTCATAAAATACTTCTTTCAAATTTAAAATAAAATAAGATAATTTCTATTAGTTTCGTCTTATTTAAAGATTTTATAATATAATAATAAGACTTAAAAATAAGGTTCACTATTGAAAATAGAAGATGTTGAAAAATTAAAAAGAAATAATCAAGAACTACAAGAAATAATAAATAATTCATGGGATGGAATTGCGATTATTGATAAATCAACAAAGTTTGTTTATGTAAATAATGCTTTTGTACCTATTCTTGGCTTTTCAAAAGATGAACTTATAAATAATAACTTTACTTCATTAATGGAAAAAAAGTATGTAAATAACTTTTTATCTTCCTTAGAAATAAAAGATAAAAATAAAAAGCATCAAGCTGAGATTGATATTATTTGTATAAGAAAAGATACAAAAAAAGTTTATTTGAAAATCACCATATCTTCAATGTTAAAAAAGAATCTTTTCGTAATTAATACAAAAGATATTACAGCTTTAATATCTGATGATGAGATACATAATGATTATGTTATCTCTATGTATTTAGATTTACATGGACATATTACCAAAGTCAGTTCTGCTTTTTTGAAACTAACAGGCTTTGAACAAACAGAAATTATAGGAAAAGCTTTTTCCTCTTTTGCTCATAAAGATAGTGATGCAATTATTTATAAAAATATAAGTAAATCCTTAGAGAACCAGCAAGAATATAGTGGAAAATTAAAAAAAAGAAAAAAAGATGGAACAGCTTTTTGGATTGATATTAAAATAAAACCAATTTATAATAAATATGGAGATGTCACAGGATATACTTCATTAATGTTTGATATTACAAATATAATAAATTTAAATGATGAAGCTTCAATGCTTCAAGAACAAGTACAAAGAGCAAAAAATGAAATAATAGAAAAAGACAACTTGTTAATTCAACAATCAAAACAATCAATTATGACAGAAACTTTACAACGCTTATCACATGAATGGCGTCAACCATTAAATTTAATCTCAATAAAAGCTCAAAAACTTGAGCTTGATTATCTTATGGAAAATAACCCAACAATTGATTATACTGTTGAAACTTTAGAAAAAATAAAAAGTGAAGCAAACCTCTTATCAAAAACTATTGAAAATTTTCAAAAATTTTTAGAACCAAAGTCAAAAAAAGAGATAATCAAACCTTCTAGTATTATAAAAAATGCAATTAATATTTTTGAAGAAAATTCAAAAATTGATATTAATATTATAAAAGAAATAAATGATGATATTGAATTTGAATCATATTTTGATGAACTTTCAACTGTCTTATTAAATATTTTGACAAATGCAAAAGAAGCAATAGTTGAAAAACATATTAAAAATGCTGTAATAAAAATATCTGAATATATAATAAATGACACTATATATTTTGAAATTACTGATAATGCAGGTGGGATAAATAGTGATATAATTCATAAAGTATTTGAACCTTATTTTTCAACAAAAGACGAAAAACATGGCGTAGGATTGGGTTTATACACAAGTAAAATTATTGTAAACTTACATTTAAATGGAATAATTACTGTAAACAATTATAATACTGGCGCGAATTTTAAAATCTCCTTGCCAATTAAATAAGCAAAAAGAATTTATTAAATAATAGAAATAAAAAAGGAAAAAAATGATAATTATACCTGCAAGATTAAATTCAAGTAGATTTGAAAATAAAATTTTAGTTGATATCTTAGGTTTACCAATGGTTATAAAAACAGCGAAACAAGTTAGTTCTTTAGATAAAGTAGTAATTGCAACTGATTCACAAGAAGTTATAGATTTAGCACATAATTATGGCTTTGAAGCTGTTATGACTTCAAGTTCACATCAAAGTGGAACAGATAGAATCAATGAAGCGGTAAATATTCTAGGCTTAGCAGAAGATGAAATTATTGTAAATGTTCAAGGTGATGAACCTTTTATTGAACCAAGTGTAATTGAAGCGGTAATAAATAGAGTTAAAAAAGTAAATAAAAACAATGAAGATATTATGATAACTTCTTGTTATAAAGAGATTAATTCAAATTTAGCAGATGATCCAAACCATGTTAAAGTAATATTAGATGAAGATTCCAATGCAATCTATTTCTCAAGAGCAAAAATTCCTTATCATAGAGACCATTATGATTCTTCTAGCTATTATGGACATTTAGGAATCTATGGTTTTACAAAAAAATCATTAAATGAATTTTGTAAATTAAAATCTTCAAAATTAGAAAATATTGAGAAACTTGAGCAATTAAGAGCAATAGATAATGGACATAAAATAGCAATGGTAAAAGTTATTTCCAAATCATTTGGTATTGATACAGAAGATGATTTAAAAAATGCTATTAAAATTTTTGGCTAGATGTCTTTAAATTTTAATTAAAAGTTTTTACTACGTTTGTCTCAAAGGTTATTATCTTAGAAACAAACGTAGCAAATTAATATAATAGAATAGGCTAGAAACTAAAGTTCTCTCCTAGATAATGTTCTCTTACGCTTCCATCACTTTTTATTTCATCAGCATTTCCAGCAGCTAAAAGACTACCACTTTTCATAACATAAGCTCTATCACAAATTTCAAGTGTTTCTCGTACATTATGATCTGTTATTAATACTCCAATGCCGATTTTAGTAAGTTGATTTATAATCTCTTGAATATCTTTAACAGCAATTGGATCCACTCCTGCAAAAGGTTCATCTAGAAGTAAAAACTTAGGCTTTGATACTAAAGCTCTCGCAATTTCAGTTCTTCTTCTCTCCCCTCCTGATAATGAAACACCTTTTCTTTGACGTATTGGTTCAATATTAAAGACCTCTAGTAATTCTTCAACTCTTTTATGTTGTTCTTTTTTATTTTTAATTACAATTTGTGCAGCTAACATTAAATTATCTTCAACTGAAAGATCTTTAAAAATAGATGACTCTTGAGGTAAATACCCTATTCCTTTTAAAGCTCGCTTGTGTAAAGGAAGTTTGGTAATATCTTCATCATCAAAAAAAACTTTTCCAGAACTTGGACTCACTAATCCACATACAGTATAAAAGGTAGTTGTTTTTCCAGCACCATTTGGTCCTAATAAACCTACGATTTCTCCAGAATTAACTTCTAAAGAAATACCGTGTAAGATTTCTGTCTTTTTAATACTTTTTTTAATATCTTCAATTCTTAATTTATTCATTTATAATATATTGCCTTTTATTGTCACATTTTATTATTTCAAGAAGAATAACATTAAATCCATATGATTTTAATAATTCTTCAAGTTTTTCATTACCCCACTCTACAAAATGAATACCATCTCTTTCAAACTCTTCTAATAATCCTAAAGAAATAAACTCTTCTAAGCTTTTGTTATAAACATCATAATGAAAAATATTATTTGAATATACTGCCTGCAAAGAAAAAGTAGGAGAGGTAACTAAATCATCCAAATTTAAAGCTTTTACATATTTTTTAACAAGTGTTGTTTTGCCACTTGCTAAATCACCTCTTAAAATAACAATACAGTTATTATCTTTTAATAACTCTATTAAATAAGAAACTAGCTTATCAAGTTTATTTAACTCTAATTTGAAACTTTTTTGCAAAAAAATCCTTAATTTAACTTAATTTATTAGATACTCTAATAATCTGCTCTAATTTTTCTTTTGCAGCTCCACTTAAAATAGCATTTCTAGCCATTTCAATTCCATCTTTAAAATCTCTTGCTTTTTCATCAATTATTAAAGCCGCTGCTGTATTTATTAAAACAATATCAAGTTTAGCTCCATTTATGTTTTTTGATAAAATATCACTTGTAATTTTAGCATTAACTTCAGGCCCTCCTCCAACAATCTCATCTTTATGAACCAAAGGAATTCCATAATGCTCAGGATTAATCTCTAAATCTGTAATCTTTCCATTTATCAAAAGTGTTGCATGAGTTATATCGGAAACTGAGATTTCATCCATGCCATCATTTGATGATAAAATCATAGCCCTTTTACTGTCAAGCATTTCCAAAGCTGATGCAATTCTATTTATATACTCTTTATCAAAAACACCAATAACTTGCTTTGAAACTCCTGCTGGATTTGATAAAGGACCTAAGATATTCATTATAGTTCTGTGAGGAATTTGTTTTCTTACAGGAGTAATATACCTCATAGCAGGATGATGATTAGCAGCAAACATAAATCCAAAACCTGTTTCTTCAAGCATTTTTGCTGTATTTTCTAAACTAAGATTAAGGTTTATTCCTAGAACTTCTAGCATATCAGCACTTCCTGATTTGCTTGTTACACTTCTATTTCCATGTTTTGCCACATAACAATTACAAGCTGCAAGCAAAATTGATACTGTACTAGAAATATTAAAACTATAACTTTTATCACCACCTGTACCAACAACATCAATTGATTTTTCTCTTAATTCATCAGTAAGAGGAAGAGGAATCAAATGCTCTCTCATAGCACTAGCAGCACCTGCAAGTTCAGCTGCCACTTCGCCTCTCTCATAAAGTTCTAGTAAATATTCTTTTATCTCTTTTTGTGATAATTTATTTTCAAATATATCATCAAACTTTAATTTTGTCGTATTAAACATTTACTTATCCTTCTATTCTTTTAACATATTCTTCCATTTTTGATTTTGGAGTTGATTTTGTAGTTGGTATTTGTAAGATTTCAAATTTATCACTTTTCTCAAGATATTTTATCTCTATAATATCTCCAACTTTTACCTCTTTTGCTTTTTTAACTGCTAGATTGTTTATAAAAACAACTTTATGCGCTAACATATCTTCAGCAACTGCTCTTCTTTTAGTAATATTTACTGCGTTTAAAAATTTATCTATTCTCATAATGAAGATTATAACTAATTTTAGATAAAATATTAGCCTTAAAAATAATGATAACAGTAGGACAAATTTATGAGTAAAAAAGATGTTAAGAAAGTTGTATTAGCTTATAGTGGTGGATTGGATACTTCAGTTATTTTAAAATGGCTTCAAGATGAATATAATGCTGAAGTTATTACATTTACAGCTGATTTAGGTCAAGGTGAAGAAGTTGAACCTGCACGTGAAAAAGCACTTGCTATGGGAATTAAACCTGAAAATATATTTGTTTTAGATATAAAAGAAGAGTTTGTAAAAGATTATGTTTTCCCAATGTTTAGAGCAAATGCAATTTATGAAGGTGAATATTTATTAGGAACTTCAATTGCACGTCCTTTAATTTCAAAAAAACAAATTGAAATTGCACATAAAATGGGTGCAGATGCTGTATCTCATGGAGCAACTGGAAAAGGGAATGATCAAGTTAGATTTGAATTAGGTTATTTAGGACTAGATTCAGAAATTACAGTTATTGCTCCTTGGAGAGAATGGGATTTAAACTCAAGAGAAAAATTACTTAATTATGCAGCTAAACATGGGATTACAATTGATAAAAAACACTTAGATGAAAATGGTAATCCAGCTGTAAGTCCATATTCAATGGATGCGAACCTTTTACATATTTCATATGAAGGTTTAAGCTTAGAAGATCCAAATGCAGAACCAGAAGAATCTATGTGGTTATGGTCGGCTTCTCCTGAAAATGCTCCAGATAAAGCTGAATATATAACTATTGGGTATAAGAATGGTGATCCAATTTCAATAAATGGTGAAGAACTTTCGCCTGCAACAATTTTGAAAACATTAAATGAATATGGTAATAAACATGGTATTGGTAGAATTGATATTGTTGAAAATAGATATGTAGGAATGAAAGCTAGAGGTTGTTATGAAACTCCAGGTGGAACAATTATGTTAAAAGGCCACAGAGCCATTGAATCTATTACTTTAGATAGAGAAGCAGCTCATTTAAAAGATGAATTAATGCCTAAATATGCTAAATTAATTTACCAAGGTTACTGGTTCTCACCTGAAAGAGAAATGCTTCAAGCAGCAATTGATGCAACTCAATCAAATGTAGAAGGGACTGTGAAACTTAAACTTTATAAAGGTAATGTAACAGTTGTTGGAAGAGAATCAGAAAAATCTTTATTCTCTGAAGCTCACTCAACTTTTGAAGAAGATGAAGTATATAATCAAAAAGATGCAGAAGGTTTTATTAGACTTAATGCATTAAGATTTATAATTGCAGGTCAAACTCGAAATAAAAAGTAAAAAATAATTCAGAAAATGGTTATTTTTTAACCATTTTCTCCCTCTTTAATCCCCCTCTTTTCAATATAATTGTATATTAAAATTATATAATTTAATTACATGCTTTTATAATGCTACGAACATCGTATATAATTTTGACTTTAAATATTTCACTATGGGAAAAGTATGAATTATATTAATGACTTAAAAAAAATTATAAATATCAACTCATTTACAAAAAACAAAGAAGGTGTTGATAAGGTTGGTCAAATTATGTCTACTTGGCTTAAAGAGATAGGATTTGATGAAACAATATATATAAGAGAAGAGATTGGAAACCACCAATTATTCACCACAAAAAGAAAAGAAAATCTAAAAAATATATTATTATTAGGTCATAACGATACCGTATTTCCTCCTAATACCTTTGAAGAATTTACCCAAGATAATAATTGGGTTTATGGTCCTGGCGTTTGTGATATGAAAGGTGGAAATATTGTCGTAGTAGAATCTTTAAGAAATATTTATAAAGAGAATAAAAATATCTCAAATATTGATTTTTTAATAGTTTCAGATGAAGAAAGTGGGAGTGATGATTCCAAATTTGTTACTTTAGATATTGCTAAAAACTATGATTATTGTTTTGTATTTGAAGCAGCAGGTAAAGATTTAGAGATAGTAACAGGAAGAAAAGGTGTTGGAACTTTTACTATAACAATTGAAGGAATAGCCGCTCATGCAGGGACTTCATATATAAAAGGGGTGGATGCAAACTTAGAAGCTTCATATAAATTACAAAAATTATCCCAATTAACTAATCTTGAACTAGGAACAACAGTAAATGTTGGAAAAATTGAAGGTGGAATTGGAGCGAATACTATTTCTCCAAAGTGCCAAATGATAGTTGAAATTAGATATACAACAAACTACGAACGAGATAGATTATTAAATTCTTTAAATGAAATTGTTGAAACTTCTTATATAAAAGGAAGTAAGTCAAAAATTGAAGGCTTAATACAAAGAGATGTTATGGAAGCTAATAAAAATCAAGAAGTCTTAATAAAGAAACTTGAAGAGATTTCGAATTGTAAAATTCTTACAGAAAAAAGAGGTGGTGTTAGTGATGCAAACCATGTATCTAGTTGTGGGGTTACAACGCTTGATGGCTTTGGTCCTTATGGGGATGGTGATCATACTAAAAAAGAAAGAGCCTTAAAAAGTTCTTTTGAACGAAGAATTGAAATGATGACAAAAATTTTAAGTTATTATCAAAAATAAAAAATAATCAAAATAAGGAGAGGGAAATATGGGGAAGAAAAAAATTGGTATGTGGCTTTATCAAAATGGTGGAGGAGACATTATACAAGAGAAATTAATTAAACAATTAAATAATAAAGGAATAGAAGTTATCCCTAATATAAACTTACGTGATGCTACAGCTGAAAATAGTAATATTACATGGAATGACATAAAATTAGATAAATTAGATTTATTTTTCTCTTATAACGCTGGAGAACAGACCCAATATCAAATGTATTTATTTAAAGCATTAAGTAACATTCTTCCAACAATTAATAATTTTAAGGCCTTCGAATTAACTGAAGATAAATTCCAAACTTCATTATTACTAAGAAAAAATAATGTCAAAACAGCAGATTATAAATTGTGTCATAGGGATGATACTTTTCATTTAAATGAAATTATTAAACAATGGGATAAAATGGTATATAAACCAACTGACGGTTGGGGTGGAGTTGGTTTAACAAAAATTGAGAATCAAGAGACTTTAGATATGTTATTACCTTTTCTAAATCAAATGGATTTACGATACTTTTATGTAGAAAAATTTATTGATTACGATAATACTGATTTTAGAATTGATATTGTTGATGGTATTTTTGTTGGAGGATATGGAAGAAAAGCAGGAGGTAGTGATTGGAGAACCAATATTACTAGTGGAGGAAGTGTATTTAAAAGAGACATTCCAAAAGAAGTCATTAAACTTGCAATTAAAGCTGCTAAAATAACTGGCCTTGAAATTGCTGGCGTGGATATTATATATGATAGAAAAAAAGAAGAATATCTTGTTTTAGAAGTAAATGGAATACCAGCATTTATTACTCCAGAACAAGAAAAAATTGGTATTGACTATAATGATAAAAAAATTGAATTAATTGCTAACTTAATTGAAAGAAAAGTAAATAACAAAACTAAGAAAAAAGTAAAAGTAAAAAAAGGAAATAAATAAATGAGTAAATTACCAAAATTAGGATTTTTATATTTAGATTATGTATTAAGATTTTTTGACCATTCAAACTTCAAAGGCTGGCCTAATAAAATTGAAACAGTTACATATCATTGGGGAAATGATAAACAAAGATTTATAAATGAAGTAAAAGCCAAAAAAATTGATATTCTAATTGGGAATATTCCAGCAACTGCATATGAAACATTTAGAGAAATAGCAAAAGTTCTTCCTCATATAAGATTTGTTCCCTCATTAGAAACTCAATTTCCTAATAAATCTAAGGAAAATGTCACATTATTTTGTAAAAAACATGATATTGCAATACCAAAAACAAAGATTTTTCATAATAATAAAAAAGATGCTTATGATTATTTAGAAAATAAGGCAAGTTATCCTCAAATTATTAAAAAAAGTTATGGACCATCAAATTATGGTGGTTATTATGTTCATAAAGCAAATAATTTTAAAGAAGCTTATGCCTTACTTGAAAAAGAGAAATATGACCCTATATATACTCAAGATGGAATTGATTTAAAATATTCTGGAGATTTAAGAGTAATGTTAATAGGCCATAAACCAGTTTGTGCTTTTTGGCGTTTCTCAGGCAAAGGTGAATGGATTACAAATACCTCACAAGGAGGAACAATGTCATATGACAAGGTTCCAATGAATGCTCTTGAGTTAGCAGTAAAAGCTAGTAAAGCAGCAAAAGCAGAGTATTGGGCTTGTGATATTGCTATTGATTCAAAAGATGACAAACCTTATATTTTAGAATGTGCTACCGCTTTTGCAGCATTTCCTTATATTAGAGATTGGATTTGCCAATACTTAATGTGGGATTTCTCAAATGGTAAATTCCCTATGCCTCATGTACCATTATTTTCATGGGAAGAATTAGGAAAGATAGATTCTTCTTTATTAAGAACAATGAGACATATTGGATTTAGTAAATATAAACCATCTTGTGATGGTGAATATTTTATAAATGAAAAAGATACTTCTTTTGAAATGGAAAAAACATTATTAAATAATCTAAATGATTACCCTGAAGAATATTCTTTTGATAACTTACCTGTACATGTAAAATTAGAAGACTTACAAAATAAAGATGTAAATGCGGATGTAAAAATTAATAAAATTAATTTCAATACAGCTACCTTAACTGATTTAATGACTCTTCATGGTATGGAAGAAGACTTAGCAATAGATATTCAAGAATATATTGAAGATAATATTGTAACTGATTCAAGTGATTTATTAGAATTAGAATCAATTGATCAACATACATTAGAAACATGGAATGAACACATTGATGATATGAGAGTTGATATAAATAAAGCAGATGAAACTGTTTTAAAAAGAATCAAAGGTATTGGTGCTAAACTTGCGAAAATCATTTTAGATTTTAAAAATAAAAATGAAGGCTTTAAAAGTATAGATGAGCTTCAAAAGATTGAAGGTATTGGTAAAAATAAACTAATGCAATTAAAATCTAGATTCAAAATAGGAGAATAGCCATTGAAACAACTTTATCGGTCATATGATGAATCGACAAAAATCTTTAAAAAATTTCAAGAAAACTATCCAAATAATTTCAAAATGGAATCTATTGGAAAGACTTGGGAAAAAAGAGATATTAATTTAATTACCATTTCAAAAGATATCAAAAGTGCAGATTCTAAACCTGCACTTTTTTATACAGGAACAATTCATGCTAGAGAATGGGTAGGACATGAACTAGGAATTGAATTTGCAACATATATTTTAGAAAATCTAGAAAATGACCCTACTTTACAAGCATATTTAGAAAAAACAACTATATACATGGTTCCATGTGCAAATCCAGATGGATACGAGTATTCAAAAAATCACTTTTCTTTTTGGAGAAAAAACAGAAGAGTAAATGTAGATGGTTCTTATGGTGTTGATTTAAATAGAAACTTTCCAATTGGTTATGTAAAATCAACAGCAACTACTTCTAATGTCTATGGAGGACCAGAACCATTTTCAGAACCAGAAACAAGAGCATTAAGAGATTTTGTTGAGTGCCATGAAAATATTACTATTGCACTTGATTATCACTCACAAGGAAATGTATTTTTCCCAGCACATGATTTTAGACATGAAGATACTATTGATACTACAGATATGAATACTTTATGTGCAAATATGGCAGAAGAAATTAGAAAAATATCAGGTAGAGAATATGGTATTCATCAAGGGAAACCACCTACAAAATTAATTTCGGGAAGCGGCAGAGAGTTTTATCATTCTCTTGGAATTATCTCTAGTGTTGTTGAAGTAGGTACACGAAATATTTCTGATTATATGGATGATATGAATGAAAACTTAAGAGAACATATTCCTGCTTTACTAGCTGCTGTTAAAGAAGTTCCAAATTACTCAAAAAATAATTCTGTTTCAAGAGTTAACTCTTTTGAAATTACAGAGATTGGCTCACACCATGTAAATTTAAAATGGGATTATGAGATAAATAAGGATGTTTTCTTTGAAATATATAGAAGTAGACAAGATAAAAACTTTTGTAATAATTCAAACTTAATTGTAAGAACAAGTAACTTAGAGTTTAGTGATATTAATCTTACTTCAAATAAAGATTATTATTACAATATTAGAGTTGTAAATAAAAAGACTTTTGAGAAATCTCCTTTTTATCCACAAATAAAACTTAGAACTGATTGTGATTATGATGAATTTAGTAGGACATATTATGCAAATTCCAAAAATACAGGTTATGTAGCAGAAAACTTAAATGACAATAGTAAGCATTTTGGAGTTAATTCACTTTTTGTTGGAATTGATGAAAATAAAGGTATTTCATATGCAATCGTAACTGTTGATGTAAAGTCATTAGGAGAAGGTGCTCTTATTAAAGATGCTTCATTTAATCTTTATCCAATAAATAGAGTTTCTACAACTATTGAAAAATATGGTGAGTGGAATACAGGAATTGTAAATCAAGAAACAATGGGTGATATTACAAATTACGATGATGTAGAGAATATGGAAATTTTACAATATGTAGGAAGACCAACCCAATCTCATCAATTAACACAAGGTATTTGGAGAGCTTGGAATTTTTCAGGAATGGAATGTAAAGTTCTACAAGAAGTAGCTGATAAATATGAAAAAATTGTATTTAGAATAGAAGGGCCTACTGAACTAATTATAGGACGAACTAAGCAAATGATGCAATGGGATATTGGATATGGAAAGTTTGGATATGGACTTACTTATAGACCAAGATTAGAATTAACATATACAATAAAACCTACAATTACGGAACTTTATCCAAAAGCTGTTTATACAGTTAGTAAAGAAAGTGTTATTTCTGATGAAATAACAGCAGGATATGATGAGCAAGGCAGAAAGATTTATTCTACTTTTGAATTTAATCTCTCTTCTTTACCTCCATATAATAGTACAATGATTACAAAAGCTTATTTTGAATTAAACTCTACAAAAATCTACATCAAAGATGATATTAGATTCCATTTAGAGTTTGTAGATGAAAATATTGAACAAAATTATGAAGACATTACAAATAGAGAAATTATTCAAAATGTTGGTTATGATGTTAGTGCAACTGAACTTAAAAATAATCAGACTCAACACTTCCCTTTTGATAGTTTTTCAGAGATTACATTAAATGAAAAACTAAAAGCTAAAGCTGATATTTCTTTTGTTCTAAAACCAACTTCTTCAAAAAAAGCTAATAAAAGTAAAAGTGTATCATGGGAAGTAAAAAATAGATCTTTATCTCCTAAGCTTATTATTGAACATATTCCTAAAAGAAGATTCCCTTTAGAAAAAGTAAAAAATGTAAAACTTACTCAAGAAAATGGAAAAATAAAAATTAGTTGGGATAATCCAGATGATCCAGATTTTGTAGGGGTAAAAGTAATTAAAAATGCTTATAGAGAACCTTATTCAACTCAT
This sequence comes from Halarcobacter sp., assembly GCA_030145305.1. Taxonomy (GTDB): domain Bacteria; phylum Campylobacterota; class Campylobacteria; order Campylobacterales; family Arcobacteraceae; genus Halarcobacter. The sequence goes on from JAQYVX010000005.1 coordinate 107,239, forward strand.
GATGGTCAAAAATTGTATTCAGGAGTAGATGATTACACCTTCGATGATTTTGGAGCAAAAGATATAAATAAATATTATGCTGTCTTTGCTTATGACGAAGTACCAAATTATTCAGAACCTGTAATAATTGAATATAAAGGGAAATAGAGGCTTTCTCTATTTCCCTTTTTTTGTTATTTTAAAGTTCTAAAAATATAATTAATTAAAGTAAATTTTAATACTAGGAAAAAAAATGATTTTAAAATTTAAAGAGCATTATCCAAAAATTGATTCAAGTGCTTGGATTGCTCCTAGTGCTGATATTATTGGAAAAGTATCAATAGGTGAGGATTCTTCTGTTTGGTTTCAATGTGTTATAAGATCAGATGTAAATGAAGTTATTATTGGAAAGAATTCTAATATTCAAGACTTATCATGTATTCATACAGATGTAGATTCTAAAACGATAATTGGAGACAATGTTACAATTGGACATAAAGTAATGCTTCATGGTTGTATTATTGAAAATAATTGTTTGATTGGAATGAGTGCAACTATTTTAGATAACGCCGTAATAGGTGAAGGTTCAATTGTAGGAGCAAATTCTTTAGTAACTTCAGGGAAAAAATTTCCACCAAAATCTCTAATTATGGGAAGTCCTGCAAAAGTTGTAAGAGAATTAAGTAATGAAGAAGTAGAAGGTTTAATCAAGCATGCTGCTAGTTATGTTGCTTATAAAAATGAATATAGTTAAGATAAAAGAAGAGTAATTATACTCTTCTTTTAAGATTTGGGATAAGCTTCTTCAAGTTTTGTGTATAGAAGATTGAAATCAATGCTTTCGTACTCTTCTAATATTGAAACCATAATTACATTATCTTCATCACCATTCCATATTTTAATATAAGTACCTTCTTTATATCCATGGTCTTGTCTAAATTTATTTAAACAATTTTTACCAATATAAAGTTTTTGAAGCCAAGTAAATGATAAACCTGAAATTTTACAACATCTAAAGAACTGATCAATAAATCTTTCAATTCCACTAAATGAAGGCATATTCCCTGTCTCAATTGCTAAAGCAATATATGATAATTTTTCTGCTTCTTTTACCATAGGTTTAACATCAACATCCTCAATCGCTTCATAAATACAATGAGTATTTACTAAAGATACAGCTCTTGGAACATTTGTTTCTTGCAAAATATATGACATTAAAAAATGCCAAATATCTACAAGTTCAACATGAATATTATTCATATCTGGTTCAGCATTTATATTTTTCCAATGTTTCCATGGTGTTGATTCAATTAACTCTGCAACTTCCATATGAATACATCTTAACCAGTTTATATCTTTACCAAATTTATTTTGACCCAATTCCCAGTTCTTACCATTTGTAGAGTCGTTTAACTCTTTTTGTAATAAAAACATTTCTTCAAGTTTATGTGGAAAAGATGAAGCTTCTTCAAGAAGTTCAGCCAAAGGAAGACACTCTTCTATTAAGCTATCTAAATTAATATTATTTGGTAAATCTTTATCACCTTTTAATAAATGAATAATTAGTGAAACTGTATAAGGAACTTCATCTTTAGCTTCCCATTCTAATATATCTGATGGAGTTACTCCAATATAATGTACAAAATCTTCAACTGTCAAAAAGCCAATTGTTTTTATACTATCTCTTAAATCTTTATATAACAAATTATTACTCCTAAATTAAAAACAAAATAAAGTAGATATTTTACTTAAAAATCACTTTACTTAAGAACAAATACTACGACATAGGTAAAGTTATTTTAAATAATGCACCATTTTTTGAGTTTGAAACACTAATTTTGCCATTACAATGTTTTTCAATAATAGTTTTACTCATATATAATCCTAATCCTGTACCATTTTTATTTGACTTTGTAGAAAAATAAGGATCAAATACTTTTTCTATAATATTTTGAGAAATTCCTCTGGCATTATCTTCAATTTCAATAATGGCAAAAGAATTTTCTTTATAATATTTAATATTTATCTCTTTATTACTAATATTACTTTCATGCATTGCATCTTTTGAGTTTTTTAAAATATTAATTAGAACTTGAATTAGTTCATTTACATAAATAAAAATTTCGAAATCTTCTTTTGCAAGAATGTTAATTTTTATAGAATCATTTTTAATAAATAAAGAGGTAAATTCAAGAGATTTATCTAAAAGCTTTTTTATTGAAATAAACTCTTTTGATTTATTAGGTAGAAAAAAATCTCTAAAATTATCAATAGTTTTACTCATATAAACTAATTGCTTTACAACTTCTTCTACTACTTCGTCTAAAAAATCATCCTCAATTTTACCTTCCATCATTTTTACAATAGGAAGTTTTTGCACTAAAATTGATACTGATTGTAAAGGTTGTCTCCATTGATGTGCAATTATTGCAATCATTTCTCCCATTGCTGCGGATTTTGATTGCTCAACTAAAACATTTTTATGTTGTTCTATCTCTTTTTGTAATACAAATATTGACTTTGAGTATTTTTCTAAAATTCCTATAAAACTCTCTTCAAATAAATAAGTTATTTCTTTTTCTATTTCTAAACTAATTATTTCAAAATCATATGAAAATTCAATAAATGAATTTCTTAAACCAGAACAAATTATAAATAACTCAGAACTAGTAACATCTTTACCTTTTAAATAAATAAGAAGTTCATCAATAAAAGGGCATGAGCCAATTTTTTCCTCTTCTCTTACAACAGCAATAAAATATTCAATAATAGCTATGCCATAATTTTTTACAAAAGTTTCAGTTTTTATTTCATGTTTTTTTAAGATATTTAAAATATTTTTATTTTTAATCCAATACTTAATTAGTGCTAAAATATTTTTTGAATATAAAGGAGTATGCTTCTTTAAAAGACTCTTATTCATAAATTAAGTACTCTTAAGTTGATAAAAAGAACAACTAACTCCACTGCTATTTTTTACTACCATAGAAGGAATTATTTTTGATTTAAAGCCATAAGCATTACAGCCATGAGGTTTCGCCTGTTCCCAAGTTACAAAATAAAATTTACATTTTTGACATACTATTCTTTTTTCCATACTATTATTTACCAATTTTTAAATATTAACTTTACTTTGTATTGCTTTTGCTAAAGATAAAATATCTACATTTTCAAGGCTAACTCCAGTTGGAACACCTTGTGCAATTTTTGTAAAAGTAAGTTTGAAATCTTTTAATTTATCTTCAATATAAAGTATAAATGCATCATTTGATAAAGAAGGAGTGATTGCAAATAAAACATCACAAATATCGTTTTGTTTTATAAACTCCATTAATCTATCAATTGCTTCAGGTTCAAGCTCTTCAAGAACAAAATATAAACCGTCAAATTGTTTTGATTCATCAATAATAAAAATATCTTTCGCACTTTGTACAATACAAACTTTTGTTCTATCTTTGCTTTCATCTAAACATGTTTCACAAATTTCATGTTCGCTCATGGAACCACATTTTAGACATTTTTTAATATTTCTTAATGCATTTTCAATACTATGTGCAATTTTTATACCACTATAACTATCATTCATAACGATATGATAAGCAAGTCTTTGAGCTGACTTTTTACCAATTGTAGGTAAAGACTCAAAGGCATCAACTAAATCATAAAATTTTTCTAAGCCTTTTTTCATTCGTGGATTATATCTAATCTTAATAGATATTTAGATAAAATCGCGGAAAATTATTATTATTTAGGAGTTAGTGATTTGACTGAAATAGATTATTATGAATTATTAGAAGTAACTAGAGATAGTGATAAAGTTACAATTAAAAAAGCTTATAGAAAAATGGCTATGAAATATCATCCAGATAAAAATCCTGGTGATAATGAAGCAGAAGAAAAATTCAAAGCGGTAAATGAAGCTTATCAAGTATTAAGTGATGATGAGAAAAGACAATTGTACAATAGATATGGTAAAGCTGGTCTTGAAGGTCATGGACAAAGAAGTGGTTTCTCAAGTGGTGGATTTGATGATTTAGGTTCGATTTTTGAAGAAATGTTTAGTAGCTCAGGATTTAGTGGATTTGGTGGAAGCCAAAGAGAAAGAAAAACATATAATTATAATTTGGATGTTGCAATTGAACTTGAAATAGAGTTTAATGAAGCAATTTTTGGATGCCAAAAAGATGTAAAATATTCTTATAAAGATGCCTGTACTGATTGTAAAGGAACAGGAGCAAAGAATGGAAAACTAAGTTCTTGTTCTGCTTGTGGTGGACAAGGTCAAGTTCATACAAGACAAGGATTTATGACTTTTGCTCAAACTTGTCCTCATTGTCAAGGCTCAGGACAAGCAGCAACAACTAAATGTAAAACGTGTAATGCGACAGGATATAAAACAAAAAAAGATAATTTTGATGTAAATATTCCAGAAGGAGTAAGTGACGGTATTAGAATTAGAGTTTCAAACAAAGGAAATATAGCTCCTGATGGTTCAAGAGGTGACTTATATTTACAAATTAAAGTAAAAGAAGATTCTCATTTTGTAAGACATGATGATGATATTTATATTGAAGTTCCTATTTTCTTTACACAAGTAGCCCTTGGAGCATCTATTACAATTCCTGGATTAAGAGGAGAATTGGAACTTAAAATTCCTGCAGGAACAAAAGATAAAGAACAATTTAAATTTCATAATGAAGGTGTTAAATCAGTTCAAGGTTATGGAAAAGGTGATTTAATTGTTCAAATTAAAATAAATTATCCAAAATCTTTAACAAGCGAACAAGAAGAACTTTTACAAAAACTTCACGAAAGTTTTGGTTTAGAGAGTAAACCTCATGAATCAAACTTTGAAGGAATGTTTGAAAAAGTTAAAAAGTGGTTTTCATAAAATAAAACTATTTTAAAATTCCTAAAGAGATATTTAAAAAAATATAACCTATAATATATTTTCGTAAAATAAAATCTTTAGGAATTTACAATGTCTAACTACTTAGAAACAACTCCAGATGATAAAGGCTACTTTGGTAAATTTGGAGGCTCTTTTATTCCCCCTATGCTAGAAAAACCTTTTTCTGATATTATAAAAGTATACAATGAATTAAAAAACGATCCAAAATTTTTAGAAGAACTAAAATATGTAAGAAAGAATTATCAAGGAAGACCTACTCCAATTAGTTTTGCTAAAAATCTTACTGATTTTTGTGGTGGTGCAAAAATTTATTTAAAAAGAGAAGACTTAAATCACACAGGAGCACATAAATTAAATCACTGCATGGCTGAAGTAATTTTGGCAAAACATATGGGATTCAAAAAAGTAATCGCTGAAACTGGTGCAGGACAACATGGCGTTGCTCTTGCTACTGCTGCTGCTTATTTTGGTTTAGAGTGTGAAATTCATATGGGTGAAGTTGATATAGTAAAAGAACATCCAAATGTAATTAGAATGAAAATTCTAGGAGCTAAAATTATTCCTGCTACACATGGTTTAAAAACTTTAAAAGAAGCTGTTGATTCTGCATTTGAATCTTATGTAGCCCAATCAGATACTGCAATTTATTGTATTGGTTCAGTCGTAGGTCCACATCCTTTTCCTATGATGGTTAGAGATTTTCAAAGTGTTGTTGGTCTTGAAGTAAAAGAACAGTTTGAAGAACATGAAAATGGGAAAATGCCTGATAATATTGTAGCTTGTATTGGAGGCGGTTCAAATGCAATGGGAATTTTTTCTGCTTTTATAGATGAAAAAGATGTAAATCTATATGGAGTAGAACCAATGGGTAGAGGAGAAAAATTAGGAGAACATGCTGCTAGTTTGACATATGGAGAAGAAGGTATTATGCATGGCTTTAATTCAATTATGTTAAAAGATGAAAAAGGTGAGCCAGCTCCTGTCTACTCAATTGGTTCTGGTATTGATTATCCTTCAGTTGGCCCTGAACATGCTCATTTAAAAGATATAGGTAGAACAAATGTTGGCTTATGTAATGATGAAGAAGCGGTAGATGCTTTTTATAAGTTATCTCAATTAGAAGGTATAATTCCAGCACTTGAATCAGCTCATGCTGTGGCATTTGCTATGAAACTAGCCTCAAAATTACCAAAAGACAAAACTGTTCTTGTAAACTTAAGTGGAAGGGGAGATAAAGATATCGATTTTGTTATTGAAAACTACCCTATTCCCAATTCTAAGTTTTAGTTTTAAAATAAGATAGAAATATTTTCTATCTTATTTATATTTTATTTATTTAACTTTTTAATTACAATCATCTCTTTTAGACAAATACTTCAACTCATCACATGAAAATCCAGCTTTCTTTCTAGCTTCCATATTTAATGATTGTTTTCTTTTTGTAGAACCAGGATATATTCTTTCCAAAATCTCTATATATGTTTGTTCAGGTTTTAAATTTAATCGTGTACATTCATACTTAAACCATCTATCCCCTTTTGTGACATGGTCGACTTCTTCTTTTAAAATAATACCTAAAGCATTCAAAATCTTTTTATTAAAAAAATCAGAATTTGAATTTAATTTCTCCATAATTTTTGGATTTTGATCTAAGCCATTTGCTTCCAAATATCGTGGAATTACAGCCATTCTTGAAAGTAAATCAGGAGTCTTTTTCATTGCTTCAAATAAATTTGTATGAACTTGTAACTCCCCATAATAAGAACCAAGTTCTTCTAAAAGTTTTTCGAGCATTAAAAAATGTCTAACTTCATCATTCGCAACTTCAAGCCAATCTTCATAAAAATTTTTAGGCATATTTTTATATCTTAAAGAAGCATCTAAAGCTATGTCTATTGCACTATATTCAATATGTGCAATTGTATGCAATAGATTTATTTTACCCTCTTTTGTATTTACATATTTTATATGTTTTACATCTTTTGGTAAGACAATTTTTAAGATATTTTCATATGAAGGTTCTTGCATTTCATATGCAAGATAATCTTCTTCAAAAGTTAATTTATTTTCTAAAAAAAACTTATAAAATTCTTTAAATTTTTCTATTTTAATTTTAGGATTGGATTCTAATATTATCTTTTCCAAAGTAGAATAATATTTCATAAACTTCCTTACAGCTCTAATTATATATACTATTATATATGATTCTATCTAAGTAAGGATTAAAAATAATGGAAATAAAAATTCAACCAATGGGTGAATATCAAACTAATTGTTACATTATCACAGTAGATAACAAAGATTTTATAATAGACCCTGGTGTTGGAGCTACAAAATGGATAAAACAACATGTTAAAAATCCTATTGCTATTTTAAATACTCACGGGCATTTTGACCATGTTTGGTCAAATAAAGAAGTTAGTGATTTATTTGGTTTAAAAATCTATACACCTGAAGAGGACAACTTTATGCTTCAAAAAGATCCGTATAATTTTGGGATGATTCCTTCTTGTGCAGATGTTTTGGTTAAACCAGATGAAGAGTTTGATTTTGAGGGAGTAAAAGTAAAATTCCATTTTTTTCCAGGACATACTCCTGGCTGTTCAGCAATTGAAATAGAGAATACTCTATTTTCAGGAGATTTTATTTTTAATGGCTCAATTGGTAGAACTGATTTTGAATTTTCAAATCCACAAAGTATGATTGAAAGTATTGACAAAATTTTAGCTTGGGATAAAAATATAAGAATATACCCAGGACATGGATTATCAACTACTTTACAAGCAGAAAGAAGCTCCTTAATTAATTGGAAGCGTTACTTATAGGATTAAGCGTGCAAAATATTAATAATATGAATACATACAATTACAAAAGTGTTATTGCTTTAAACGATCATTTAATTGGGTTAAAAAAACTTGATGATATTTTTGAATATCTATCATCATATTTAGAGAAAGATTTAGCTATTAATAATTTTGCTGTAGAAATAAATAATACACAGATTTTTTTAAATTCTAAAGACGAAAAGAATGATAGAAAAAAAGAAATTTTAATAAAACTTAATAGAAAGGATCAGCTAAAAATTTTAATTTTATATAAAGTGAGGGAAGAGGATAATATTTCGGCAGTTTTATCTTTGTTAGAAATGACTTTTCATATTATATCTCAAACAATTTATAACAAATACTTGGAATATAAAATAGTTGAGATGACTTTGAAAGACTCATTAACTGGACTTTATAATAGACAATATATTGATGAATACTTAAAAAGTGTTTTGCCTTTATCAAAAAGAGAAGATAAAAAGATTGCCTTTTTGAAAGTTGGCATTGACCACTTTAAAGCTATAATTGATGAATTCGATTATAATATAGGAGACAAAGTTTTAAAAAAACTTGCAAAAAGTTTAGAAGAAACGATCAGAGAATCAGATATTGTTGCAAGAATTGAATCAGATGAATTTTTAATTATATTGCATAATATAAGTAATGAAAATAATGCTATAATGATTGCAGATAAAATAATAAATAACTTTAAAAATGCTAAAGTTATTGTGAACGAAAATACAAATCAAATCTTAAGGAAAACTATATGTACTGGGATTTCAATTTATCCTGATGATGCACAAGTGATAGATGATATATTTAGATCATCAGATATTGCTTTATATGAAGCACGAAACAAGGGAAGAAGTCAGTACTTTAAATTTCAAAAAGAGGCAGATAATATTGAATTATTTTAAGGATAATAATGAAAAATAATATATTAGAATTGATAAAATCATCTGCAAATAACGAAGATTCGTATTTTGCACTAGAAAAAATTTATAAGTTATATGATCAATTACAATATTCATCAAATATTAAACAAATGGCAGAAGATATATATCTTTGGTTAAATGAAAACTTTGATGTTGATAATGTAACTGTTTCATTATTTGATATTGAAAGAAATAATAGAGAAAATATATTTATTGAAGGTGATGAATTTTATTTAGATGACTCCCTATCTTTTTTCTTTATAATTAATACACATACAAATTTAAATGCCATAATCTCTTTTTCTGCTACATCAAAAGTTCATTATGAAATGATGTCGAAACAATATAATGTAATAGAATCAGCATTTTTCCAAATTTCACCAATTATCCAAAATGGAATTATAAAGAAAAACTTTATTGAATCTCTATCTTTAGATTCTGTAACAAAGGTATATAATAGACATTATTTAATTGAAAACCTAAATAAACAAATCGCTTTATCAAGAAAAGAGTACAAAAATATTTATTTTATCATGATAGGTGTTGATCATTATAAAGCAATTGTTGATGAATTTGACCATGATATTGCAGATCAAGTTTTAGTTGAACTTGCAAAAGTTATTCATACAAATATTTCAGAATTTGATATGGTTGCAAGATTGACAGGAGATGAGTTTCTAGTTTCTATGTTAAGTTCAAATAATTATAATGAAATAGTTAAAATTTCTGAAAATATAATTAATGACTTTAGCAAAATTAAAATCTCTGTTAATGAAAATGGAGATACCTTACAAAAAACTATTTGTATAGGAATTGATGTTTATGAAACATATGACAAAAATGATTCAATTGATAAAACAATAAAAAATGCTGATATAGCTTTATATGAAGCAAAAAATAAAGGCAGAAGTCAATTATTCAAATTTAGTGATTTATCAGAAGAAGATACAATAGAATTATTTTAAAATCTATTGTATTTTTCTAGCTTTCATATAAACTCTCTTAGGAGCAGGATAACCTTCAACAGTTTTACTTGAATCATCTTTATCTAAAAAATCTTCTAAGCTTTGATCAAAAGACCAAGATGTTTTTCTTTGTTCATCACTAGTAGTCGTTGTAATTGCTATTACCTCTATATTTTCAAATCCTGCCCTACTTAGCCAATTTTTTAAAGCTGAAATTGTAGGAATAAAATATATATTTGGTATTTTTGAATATCTCTTATTTGGAGTTAAACATAATTCTTCTTCTCCATCTATCATAAAAGTATCAATTAAAATCTCACCTTTAGAATTTAAGCCACGAGCTAGAGATTTAAGAGTTCCTACTGGATCTGGTCTATGATATAAAACACCTAACATAAAAATAAAATCAAATTTATGATTATAGTATTCAAGATGTTCAACACCAAGCATTTCATAAATAATATCTGATTTTAAAAAATGATTTATAAATTCAAACTGATGCAAAGTTAAAGCAGAAGGATCAAAACCAACAAGTTTTTTTGGCTTATCTTCAAGCATTCTAAACATATAATAACCATTATTACAGCCAATATCAGCAACTACTTTATCTTTTAAATTAAAATGGGGTCTTATTAAATTATATTTAATATTACTTTGCCACTCACTATCGATTTCAAGTCCAAATATATTAAAAGGACCCTTTCTCCAAGGTATTAATTTTTTTGCTGTCTCTACTATTAAGTCAAACTCTTGAGGGCTAAGATTTTCTTTTTTTCCAATAGAAAACCAATCACCATAATCAATTTTTAAATTATCCTTTTTTAATTCAAAAACTTTTAATAACTGGTCATACCAAGGTTGAACATTTTTCCAAGATCTGCAATCTTCTTTTTTCTTTTTTAATTCTTCTAAATCCATAATGCAATTATAATGATAATTTATTAAATAGATGATTATAATCAATAAAATAAAGAGATTTTTACTTTATAATTACAGTAATTTATGAATTTTTGACTCTGTGTAGAAAACTACACAAAAAGTTCATACCTCAATTAGTATAATAGATAAATTTTCTAAAAAAAGGATATTACGTGAAAAAACTCACAGATGTTTTGTTTTCCTTTAAAACAACACTTATTTTATTAGCCACCTTAGGTTTAGGTGCTGCTATTGCAACATTCATTGAGAATGATTATGGTACTTCCACAGCTAGGGTATTAGTTTACAACAATATTTGGTATGAAGCGGTATTAATTTTTACAACAATTAATATGGCAGCTATTATTTACAAATATAAAATGTGGAGAAGTCCAGCAAGATTTATCTTTCACACATCTTTTGTTGTAATTTTAATTGGAGCAGGAGTAACTAGATACATTGGTTATGAAGGAATTATACATATTAGAGAAGGTGCAACTGAAAATAGAATGATTTCATTAGAACCTTATTTACAAGTAAAAATAAAACAAGAAAATGGAAGTTTTTATAAAGAATATCCTTTAGAATTTGCAGCTTCAACCTTAAGAAAAGGTATGGAAGCTAGTGATGGAAAGATGAGTATAGTTGAAGCTATTTCACAAAAATTAAATAGTTTTAATTATGATGTTAAATTTAATGATAAAAGTTTAAATATAAAATATCTTGATTACATAGTTAGTAAACAAGGTGGCTCAGAAATGGGTATTTTGACTATTGACTTAACATTAAATGGTGAAACAAAAACTGTTAGATTACCAGGGAAAAGAGGTCAAAAAGGTATTTCAAAAATTGAAGACTTTGGAGATACTGTTGTAAGTTTAGAATATGGTTCAAAAGTCTTAGAACTTCCATTTTCAATAAAACTTAAAGACTTCCAACTAGATAGATACCCAGGAAGTATGGCTCCTTCATCATATGCTTCTGAGGTTACAGTTATCAACGAAGATAAAGAAAGCTTCGATTATAGGATATTTATGAATAGAACACTTCATCAAGGAAACTTCTTATTTTTCCAAAGTTCATACGATCAAGATGAAAAAGGAACAATTCTTTCTGTTAACAATGACCCAGGGAAATGGCCTACTTATTTAGGATATTTTCTATTAACTCTAGGATTAATCTGGAATCTTTTTGATAAAAAATCTAGATTTTGGAAATTAACTAAATATGTAAGTAAAATAAATGCTGCTGCCTTTGTTGCGGCTTTATTAATTGGTTTTTCTAGTACTTCTTTACAAGCTGCTGATGAAAATCGTGGACTTGAATTTAAGACTACACAAAATGATATGCAAGTTTATTTAGATAATTTTAAAGAAAAAACAAAAGTAACAGCTGAAAAATTCTCTAAAATAGTTGTACAAAGTACTGGTGGAAGAATGAAACCATTAAATACTCTAAACTATGAAATTTTAAGCAAATTATCTGGAAAAACTTCAATGTTCGGTATGAATGCCGATCAAATAATTTTAGGAATGCTTTCACGACCTGAAGTTTGGCGAAATGTAAGAATGATTAAAATAAAAACTCCTAGACTTAAAAAACTTTTAGGTGTTGAAAAAACAAGAAAACTTATTGCATTTTCAGAAGTTTTTAAAGATGGAAAATACTTACTTCAAAAAGAAGCACAAGCTGCATCTATAACTAAACCAATTGAAAGAGGAACTTTTGAAAAAGATATTATAAAACTTGATGAAAAACTTAATATTTCATATATGGTTTTTAATGGTAACTTATTTAGAATGTTCCCTCAACAAGGAATAAATGACAATAATAGATGGTATGCACCTTTAGATGCTATTAAGACTTTTCAAGGGGCTAATCAAAAAGCAATCGAGTCTTTAATTAGAGGATTTATAAATTCTGTTGCAAATGAAGATTGGGATTTATCAAATAGATTTATTGATATGATTGTAAAATATCAATCAACTGTTGGTGCTGATATTATGCCTTCACAAACACAATTAAATAATGAGATTATGTTTAATAAAATAAATATTTTTCCAAAAATCACATTAGCTTATGTAATTTTAGGTTTTATTATGTTGATTGTTGCCTTTATAGTTGTATTTAATCCTAATATTAAACCTAGAAAAACTACTTTTGTATTCTTTATATTATTAGCTGCTTTATTTTCAGCACATACTTTTGGTATGGGATTTAGATGGTTAATTTCAGGACATGCTCCTTGGTCAAATACGTATGAATCCTTGTTATATATTTCATGGTCAGCAGTATTTGCAGGAGTTATTTTCTTTAGAAAATCACTTTTAGCTTTAAGTGCGGCTGTTATAGTTGCTGGAATATTTATGTTTACAGCACATTTAACTACAATCGATCCACAAATTACAAATTTAGTTCCTGTACTTAAATCGTACTGGTTAACAATTCATGTATCTATATTAACAGCTTCTTATGGTTTCTTTGGACTTGGAGCTATTTTAGGATTTATGTCATTGATTATGTTTATTTTTAGAAAAAATAGACCTCATTTAGATGAAACGATTAAACATATTACTTCAATTAATGAAATTGCATTAATTATAGGTTTAACAGCTATTACAATAGGAAACTTCTTAGGTGGAGTTTGGGCTAATGAATCTTGGGGTAGATACTGGGGGTGGGATCCAAAAGAGACTTGGGCTTATGTAGCAATTGTATTTTATATTTTAGTTTTACATTTAAGATTTGTAAAAGCTTTAAATACTCCATTTGTATTCTCTGTAGCTTCATTATTGACGTTCTCTACAATTTTGATGACATACTTTGGAGTAAACTTCTATCTATCTGGAATGCATTCATATGCAACAGGAGACCCTGTTCCTATTCCTATGTGGGTTTATTACATTACAGCTGGTGTTTTCGTCACAATTGCATTAGCTTACAAAAATAGAGATTTAAAAGACGCAATTCAACAAAACAAAAAATAAAACCTTATTAATAACTAAACCATCATTTTGGTTTAGTTATTATCTGCTACTTACTTAAGAAAAAATATAACTTTAAAAGTAACTTCTCATATATTTATCTATTTAAAATAAGTATTATTATATAATAATATTATTAAAGAAGGTGATGTTTATTATGAATCAAGATAAATTACGTAAAATAATATCCACAACTAAAAACTTAAGTGTTCTGTATATAGAAGACAATATCGATGTTAGAAATCAAACTATAAAAATGTTAAAGATTTTTTTTAATGATATAGAAATAGCTAATAATGGAGAAGATGGCCTTAAATTATTTAAATTAAATAATAAATATGAGTCTACATCTTTTGATTTAATAATAACAGATATTGAGATGCCAGTACTTGATGGTATTTCCATGATTATGGAAATACGTAAATTTAATAAAGATATTCCAGTTTTGATATTCTCAGCACATAGTAATACTGATTATTTTCTAAAAACAATTAATGCAGGTGTTGATGGTTATATTTTAAAACCTTATAATATAGAACAAATTTCTAATTCATTAATGATTATTATTGAAAAAAACAGATTAACAGGTTCTAGTGAGCATATTGTTCACTTAGATAATGATTTTGTTTGGAATGTAAAAGAGTCTTTGTTAACTAAAGATGAAAAAGAGATAAAACTTACAAAAAATGAAATAAAACTTTTTACTCTATTTATTAATTCTAAAGGTGCTTTAAAAACATATAATGAAATTGAAACATATATTTTTCTTGATTTTAGTGCAAATAATAGAAGAGTACGAAATCTAGTTTCACGATTGAAAAGCAAACTTGATTATGAACTTTTTGAATCAATTTATTCCCATGGATATAAATTAAAATATAAAACTTTTTTATAAAGAAATAAGATTAATAGAAAATGAAAAATACAATAATTTATAGTTTACTGATTTTCTTCCTTTTTTCTCTAAATGCATTTGCTTATGAAGATATTAATTTAACACAAGAAGAGAAAAACTTCTTAGAAAAGAATACTCCTCTAAGGCTACATAATGAAACAAATTGGCCTCCTTACAATTATAATGAAAACAACCAAGCAAAAGGTTTTTCTATTGATTATATGAATCTTCTTGCTAAGAAGCTTAATATAGAAGTCAAATATATTTCTGGTTATTCTTGGGATGAGTTTTTGATTATGTTACAAAATGATAAATTAGATGCCATGATTAATATATCAAAAAATGAACAAAGAGCAAAAGATATTGCCTTTACTTCTATTTTCCATACCGCAGCAAATGCTATTTATGTAAAAAAAGGAGAAGAATATATTGATTCTCTTGAGAAACTTAGTGGTAAAACTATAGTTATGCCAAAAGGTTTTTTTGCACAAAATGCTATTACTAAATACTATCCTAAAATCAAACAAATATTAGTTACTGATTCCTTGGAAGCTCTTAAACAACTCTCTTTAGGAAAAGCTGATGCAACAATTGGTAAAAAAAATGTCTTAGATTATGTTATTGCTGTAAATAACATTTCAGGTGTAACTCCAACTAGTTATGTTGATGATAACCGTATGGTTAGTCTTATTCGTATTGGAACTTCAAAGAAAAAACTGATATTAAGGGATATTTTAGAAAAAGCACAAAGAAATGTCCGTGATGAAGAGCTTTTAAAACTAAAAAGAAAATGGTTTGGTGTAAATGATATAAAAAAGATTGAAAAGAATTTCTTAAATAAATTTGAAAAAGATTATATATTAAATGGCAAAAAAATCAGAATGTGTCATTCAAGTGATATAAAACCTATTGAATTTTATGAAAATGGTGAACTACAAGGTATTTCTATAGATATAGTAAAAAAAATTGAAAAACTATTAGATACAAAATTTGAATTTGTAAAAACAAACTCATGGGAACAAGCAAAAACTTTTTTAAAAAAAGATCTTTGTGATTTTATACCTAGTGTTACAAATGGCTCAGAGTTAATAGGCCAAGCAAATTTTACAAAAACTTATTTAAGTTATAAACAAGCAATCATAACACAAAAGGATAAACCTGTTGTTTCAGGTATTGAAGATATCTTAGATAAAACACTGTCAATTAAATATAATTCAAATTTAATTGAACTACTAAACTCAATAAATCCTGATTTAGAAGTTCATATTACAGCAAATCATAGAGATACACTAGAAGCAGTTAGTAGAGGCAAAGCATACTTTACAATTCAACCTTTACCTATTGCTTCATATTATATGTCTAAATACGCTCTTAAAAACCTATATATATCAAGATATACAAATATGACATATAACATAAATATGGCTGTTAATATAAAAAATGAACTCCTATTAAATATTTTAAATAAATCGCTAAATCAAATATCACAAGAAGAGTATAAAAAAATCAATGACAATTGGATAACAATGTCATTTCAAACTATCTATGATTATAAATATTTTTGGCAAATTCTTTTTTTAATCTTATTATTAATAGTTGTACTATTTTATAGACATTATGTTCTTGATAAACATAATAAAAGATTAAAACATGCAAATGATGAAATTGAGGAAAAAAACAATCAAATAAAAAAGCAAAAAGAACTTTTTGAAAACTTATATAATAAATCATCTGATGGTGTAATAATCATGAGGAAGAGTCATTTTTCAGATGTTAATGAATCAATTTTAAAGATATTAAAATACAAAGAGAGTGAACTTATAAATAAACAAATTTATGAAATATCACCATTTAAACAGCCAAATAAAGAGTTATCTAAAACACTCTCAAATAAAATGATTAAAAAAGCTCTAGTTGAAGGAGTTAATAGTTTTGAATGGATTTTTATTGATGCTCATAATCATCATATTTGGGTTGAAATAGTATTAAGTTCAATTGAAATTGAAAATAGTAATGTAATTCATATGGTAATTAGAGATATAAGTAATAGAAAAACATTAGAGCAAAAGCTAGAAGATTTAAATGTAAATTTAGAAGAAAAAATTAGAAAAGAAATAAAGAAAAATGAAATCAATACTCAACAATTAATTCAACAAAGCAGACACGCTCAAATGGGAGAAATGATATCAATGATTGCTCATCAATGGAGACAACCTCTTGCTGCAATTTCTGCTACAACTAATAACTTATTAATTAAAATGTTTGTAAGTAAAACAATTGATAAAGAGGTCTTTGAAAATGAGTTAAAATTAATTACTGATTACTCACAATATCTCTCTTCTACAATAGATGATTTTAGAAACTTTTTTATGCTAAATAAGAAAAAAGATAAATTTGATTTAGAATCAAATATTCTTAAATCTTTGAACATTATAAAAACTTCATTGGAAGCAAATAATATTAAACTAACAATAAATTTTAATGAAAAAATTTCTTTATATACATATTCAAATGAATTACAACAAGTAGTATTAAATATTCTTAAAAACTCTGAAGATATTTTATTAGAGAAAAATCAAGAAAATAAAATTATATCACTTACAACTTATACAGAAGGAAAAGATACTGCTATAATTAAAATTCACGATAATGGTGGAGGAATAAAAGAAACAATACTGGAGAAAATATTTGATCCATATTTCTCTACAAAAAATAAAAAAAATGGAACTGGACTTGGACTTTATATGAGTAAAATTATTATAAATGACCATTGTGATGGGAATTTAAGAGTTATAAATGAAGACCAAGGTGTTAGTTTCTTAATTGAATTACCTATGATTAATAAAAATAAGGAAGAAGAAAATGGAAGAAAAGTTTAAAGAATTAATAAAATATACTAGTACTTTAAAAGTTCTTTTCGTAGAAGATAATGAAGAAGTTAGAATTCAACTTTTAAAATTACTTGAAAATTTTTTCACAGATATACAAATTGAAAAGGATGGAATTACAGCATATGAAAATTACATCAAAAACCCAAATAATTACGATTTAGTTATTACTGATTTAAGTATGCCAAAACTAGATGGTATTGAATTATCAAAAAGAATAATGGAATTAAATTCAAAACAAATAATTATTATAATTTCCGCTCATACTGAATCAGAAAAGTTATTAAAACTTATAGACATTGGGGTGTATAAATTTTTGACAAAACCAGTTGACTATAAAAATTTACTTGAAACTTTTTTTTCTGTTGTTGAAAAAATTAAAAAGAAAGAGAGAGTATCTTAAAAAATATTCTTTATGTAGATTCTAAATATATAGTAAAAACAGCACCATTATCTTTGTTCTCTACACTCAATTTACCTTTCATTTTATCTTCAATTATTGCTTTAGATAAATAAAGCCCTATTCCTGTTCCTTTTGAGTCTTTTGTTGTAAAATATGGATCAAAAATATTTAATATTATGTTTTTTTCAATTCCACCTGCATTATCAATTATCTCAATTTTAATTCTTTTTTCTATTTTTTGTATATTTATTTCTATTTTTGGGGAAGCAATATTTTTATCTTCAAAAGCATCTTTTGCGTTTACAATTAAATTCATAAGAACTTGTGAGAACTCATTTTTATTACCAAATATAGATAAATTATTTTCATCTGTAATTATAATTTCTATATTATTATGTTCCAAAGTAGGCCCAATAATTTTTAATATTGATTCAATTGCTTCAATAATAAGAAAATCTTTTTTATTGGTATCTTTTTTATAAAAATCTTTAAAATTATCAATAGTATTTGACATAAATTCAATTTGATGTAAAGAGTTATCCAAAGACTCATTTAATAACTTATCTCCTAGTTTTCCTTTAGCTTGAAAGGCTTTTAAGTTCTGTAAGGTTAAAGATAGTCTTGTTAATGGATGTCTCCATTGATGAGCTATATTTCCTATCATATCTCCAAGCTCTGCTAATTTACTTTGATTTTGTAAAAGTCTATCTTTTTTTGCATTTTTTAATGTTTCTATTCTTACTTTTTTATCCAAATTTATAGCTAAATCATGGAGTTTCTCTGCTTGTGAAACAACAATTGCATACATACGTTTTAAAGGATTTGAGAAAATTATACTAAAAATAATTGCCATGAAAAATGAGAAAATCAAAATGGCTATAATCATTTTATTATTATTATCAGCAATCTCTTTTATGGACTTATCTGTTTCAACTAAAATCATATTAAATCTTTGATTTTCTAAACTTAAAGGCTGTACAAAAATATTATTTGTTAGTACCCTAGCATTTAAATTATCTTTTTGTATTTCATATACAATTTCATCCTCAAAATCGTGATCAAGTCTATGTTTTGAATTATATAAAGACCAATTATATGCCTTATTTTTATGTCTCATATAATATCCTGCATTATCAGTAATATATATATCATAAATTGTCGATTTTGTAATACTCTCAAAAAGATCTTTTGTAAAAATATTGATAATTAAAATACCTTGAAAGTTGTTATTTGTATAAATAGGTGTTGCAACTCTAACAACAGATTTATTAGGCTTTTCGATTTTTTCATGTTCAATATTTAAGTCAATTGGAGAAAACCAAACCTCTCCATTTTTTGTTAATTTTGCATTTTGAAAATAATATCTATTTGATTTATCTTGTAACTTTAGTCTTTTATAAGGCTCTTGGGAGTTTTTTTCTCTTTCAAATCGTAACTTTTCAAAACCATTTTTATCAATAAATCGCATTTGCATATACTCTTTATTTGCTTCCATAATAGTCAAAAAAAGTAAATCAATATAGTAATTATATGTGCCCTCGTTAGTGTATTGCAAAAAATATTCATTTCTAGCAATTGCCAAGATTCCATCTCTTCTTTTTTTAAAGAAACTATCAAACTCTTTTTTCTTTTCACTACTTTGTAAAGTCACTTCTCTTTCAAATTTATGTAGAGCTAAATCATCTGATAAATATATATGTATTATAGTTATGGAGCTTACTAATAAAAGTGCAAAAGTAATATAAGAAAAGAATAGTTTAATTCCAAATTTTTTATGCTCTTTTGATAATTTTTTTACTTCAATCATAATTTTTCTATTTTATAACCAATATTTCTAATATTTACAATAAAATTATTTTCTAGTTTTGCTCTTAATTTTTTAATTTTTGTTCTTAAGGTATTGTCACAAACATCTTTTTCTTCCCAAACATAATTTTTAATTATTTCTGGATCAACCGCTACTCCAATATTTTTTACAAGTAAATAAAGTAACTCTTTTTCTTGAATATTTAAAAGAACAGGTTCTTTTTTATAAAACAGTTCCATATTACATAAATCAAAACAATAATTTTCATTTATTTTTATAGTATCAAAGCAATCTTTATGAATAAGTTGATTAATTCTAAGCTCTAATTCTTCAAATAAAAATGGTTTTCTAACATAATCATTACACCCTGCTGCATATCCATTTTTAACATTTTCTAAATCATTCATAGCTGTTAAATAAATAGCTGGGGTATCACTTGTTTTTCTAATCTCGGTTAATGTTTCTATTCCATTTTTAAGAGGCGTATTAATATCTAATAAAAAAATATCATAAAGAGTTAAATCTGCATTATTTAATAATGTTTGTCCATCATTATAAAAGTCAACTTTGTGGTCATTTAATTCAAAATAACTTTTCACCTGTTCACAAATAAAATCATCATCTTCTAGCAAAAGTATTTTCATATTACCTCTTAATTACAAGTTGGTATGTGTTCTGAGTCATAAGCAAACTCTTGCAAAAATTCTAGCATTATTTTACTTTGTTTATTAAAACTCTCTCCTTTTAAGTATTTTATTAAAGCTATATTGTTTTCATCTTCTTCATGTAAATAAATCAATTCTTCTGCATTATTGTCAAACATCATTTTCCATTCTCGAATAGAAGACATATTCCCTCCTCTATTTCCATCCCCATGACAAGATGAACAATTTTTTAAATAATACTCTTGTCCTAAAAAGTTCTTTGTAGCATATTCACCTCTTATTTTTTTTGCATCTAAGTTAATACTTAAACTAAATATAAAAAATATGCATATGATTATTTTATTAAATATTTTCATTTTATTAAGCTTCTTTCTTTTAATTTTTTGTCTTTTAAAACAGCATCATTCATCCATTCTAACATTTGTTCTAAATTCCACATTCCATAAATAATCATATGCTTTTTTCCATTACGTAAAAACTTTTCTTCATTTGCTCCCATAAAATAAATAGCAGGGGTCATGGAAACTGTTAGCCTTGGCGGACACTGTCCTGTATTTTCAACATCAGAATCAGCATCTAAGGAATTATCCAAAATCACAGGAATAAAGTGTTGCTTAATCTTTTGCTGAAACTTTTCTTGATTAAAAATTTCTTCCTTTAACTTAGGGCAATAAAAACATGTTCTAGATTCAATAAAAAGAAAAATTATCTTATCATGATATTTTGCTAATTGCTTTGCTTCATTTAAATCACTTTGCCAACTTAAACCTTTTTGCCAAGAAAAATCCTCAGAATATAGAAAACTAGCTAATAAAAAATAAATACATAAATACTTTTTCATAAATAAAGCCTTTCGTCCCTTTTTTCTATTCTAACGAATTGAAAATAAATAAAAATTGATTAGAATCAAGCATTAAACTTAAATTTTTATTAATTTAATAGAATAGATATATTTTATTATCTTTGGCACTTTAGAAGCACTTTCTTTTGTTAAACTTCATAAATAGTTGGGTGTATCCTAACAAAAATGAAGGAGAAGAAGATGAAAAGCTCGATGTTTAGAATTGCTAAAATCGCTTTTGTTACTGCAATGCTTTCAACTCTTGCTTTTGGTGCTGTTGAGCATTCAAAAGGAAAAGTTGAAATGGCTGCGGTTGAAGGTGGTGATTCGTGTATCAAGTGTCACAAAGGTATTGAGTCTATCAGAGATGAAAAATCTGATATGATGCAACAAATTGTTGCTATGGGTCAAGCACTAGGAGATACCGCAGGCTGTGTTGTTTGTCATGGTGGTAATCCAGAAGACGGTACAGTTTCAGGAGCACACAAAGGTGCACCTAAAGCTCATGCTGGTGGATTAGCTGATTTTGTTAGAGATCCAGGATCTATTTGGATTGCAGATAAAACATGTGGTATCTGTCATGCAGATACAGTTGCAAATACTAAAAAATCTTTAATGGCTACAGAAGCTGGTAAGATTCAAGGTAACTTGCATTCATGGGGAAGTGAGCCAACTAAAAAAACTAAGTTTGCTAACTATGATATAAAAGATGAAGATGGTAAAGAACCAGCTTGGGGAACAAAAGTTTATAAAGATTATATGGTAAAAATGATCGATAAATATCCTGACCAATTCCCAACTGAACTTAAACAACTTCCATTACCTCCAACAGGTCCTGAAGATTTCAAAAATAAATCTGAAGAAGAGATTGGTTACATGGCTTCTATTACTTACCAAAGAGCTGACTGTCAAAGATGTCATATTGGTGTAAGAGGTAGAAAAGGTAGAGGTGACTGGAGAGGTATGGGATGTTCCGCATGTCATATGCCATATGGAAACGAAGGTATTTATGAAGGTACTGACCCTACAATTGACAAATCAGAACATGGACATATGTTAGTTCATATGATTCAAGGAACTAGAGAAGCTAAAGTTAAAACACCATCTGGTATGGAATTTTCTGGTATTCACCCTGAAACTTGTAACTCTTGTCACAATAGAGGGAAAAGAATCGGTGTTTCTTATGTTGGTTTAATGGAGCAACCTTATGGTTCACCATTACAAGAAGGTGGAAAATCACAATCTAAACATCATGGTAAAAGATATAAACACATTAAAGAAGACTTACACTTTGAAGCTGGTATGACTTGTCAAGATTGTCACACATCGGTAGATATGCATGGTGATGGTACACTATTTGGTACTACTTTAGGTCAAGTTGAAATTGAGTGTTCAGATTGTCATGGTACAAATGACAAATATCCATGGGAATTAAATATAGGTTTTGGTGAAAACTTTGGTATTGAAACTCCTGAAGGTCCAAGAGGAATGGCTCAAGATTTACCATACTTTATGACTCAAGGTACTGTTTATCCTAAACAAGATGGATACTTATTATCAACTAGAGGGAATCCTTTAGGAAATGTTGTAAAAGTTAAAGGTTCAAATAAAGCAATCGCTCACTTAGCTTCTGGGAAAGATTTAGAAGTTCCTTTACTAAGATATAAAGCTGATACTGATTCTTGGAAATCACAAGATGCAGATGTTGCAATGGGTAAAATTCAAGCACATATGGATAACCTAGAGTGTTATGCATGTCACTCTGATTGGGCTCCACAATGTTATGGTTGTCATATTAAAGTTGATTATACTCCAGGTAAATCAAAAACTGACTGGATTGCATCTGGGTCTACAAACTTTAAAAATGGTGAAACTTCAGAGTCAATTCTTGGAACAAAAGGTAAAAAACTATTTGGAAAACCAAGTGAAACTAGATCATACTTAAGATGGGAAGACCCAATCTTAGGAATTAATGGAGAAGGTCTTGTAACTCCAATCATGCCTGGTTGTCAAGTTACATTTACAGTAATTGGACCTGATGGTAAAACATTAGTTCTTAATAAACAAGCTCAAGTTCCTGATGGACCAAATGGCTCATTAGTTGCAGGAACTGATATGTCTCCTGTTCAACCTCATACATCAGGTAGAAAAGCTAGATCTTGTGAATCTTGTCACTCTAATCCTAAAACTTTAGGATACGGAATCCAAGATGGACAATTTATGAAACATCAAGGTAAAGATAAATACATGGACTTACAAAACCTTGCAACTGGGGAATTTATTCCTGCAAATAAAACAGTTCAAATGAAAGGTATTCCAGGTATGGATTATGATTGGTCGCAAGTAGTAACTAGAGAAGGAAAACAACTTCAAACAGTAGGAACTCACTGGCCAGCTTCACGTCCACTTGATCAAGACATGAGAGAAAGAATGGAAAAAACAGGTTTATGTATGGGATGTCATCAAAATATGAAAAATGATGAACTATGGAATAAACTAAATACAGACAAAAAGTTAAATGCAAAAGAGCATATTAACAAAATGCATGAAATAATGAATAAGGCTGCTAAATAGCTTTTGAATATTTCATAAAGAAGAGGGATTTTATTATCCCTCTTTTTGATTTTAAATTATCTTAAATTATTTTTAATTATGTTAATATCATATCTATTAATCTAATTAAGCATAAATTCAAAAGGAAAAAAATGAATACTAAAATTTTATCAAAAACAGCTCTGGCTTCTATTATTACAGCATCAATTTTATTTACAGCTTGTGGGGACAAAGCTACATCTGAAGCAAAAGTCATTGAAGAAAAAGCTACAGAAAAAATTGCAATGCCAAAAAAAGAAGATATTGAAAAAGAAATAGCTAAACAAAAAGAAACAGAAAAAACTGTATATACAAAACATGCCTCTATTGTGAGTAAAGTATTTAAAGATGTTGCAAAAGTCTCACCTGATGGGAAACAAATGATATTAGTTTTTGGAACAAATACAGATCCATATTCAGATAGATTAAAAGCTGATATTGAAGCAAGTGCTGATTTACAAAAAAGACTACAAGAGGATTTTTCTTCTTATTACTTTAGAGCTCATGAAAATTTAAGACATAAACAATTTCATGAAGGTGAATTAATGGATGTTGATACTAAAACTATGATTGCAGTTTATGGAATTGAAGCAACGCCTACTATAATTTTCACTGATGCAAATGGAAAAGCTGTTGTAGTAGTGCCTGGATATATTCCTACAAAACAATTTTTAGTTACTATGGATTTCATGGCAGAAGGAAAATGGAAAGGTAAAGATAGAAAAAATGGTGAAGTTTACGAAGCTTTAAGAGATTTTTATATAGCTAATAAAATTGAAGTAATTAAAAAAAAGGCTGAATAATGAAAAAGCTATTATTATGTTTTCTACTATTAACTAGCTCAATCCTTGCAAGTGATTTATTTAAAACTGGAAGTGAATTAGTAGCAAAAGGAAAAGGTGTTATGTTTATCTTTGAAAGTGACACTTGTCCATATTGTGAACTTTTAAAAAAAGATTTCAAAGAAAATAAAGAGATGAATACTTTAGCAAAAGAGTTTAATATTTATCTAATAAATAGAGAAAGAGAACAAGATTATTTAGTTGGTGAAAAAAAGAAACAAGAGACAACTACAACCCTTAGAATGGCTTTTGCTGCTAAATCAACTCCAAATATAGTGATTTTTGATAAACATTGGAATAGAATTTTCCAAGTTCCTGGATATGCACATCCTGCTCAAATGATTACTTTTATGAAGTTTGTAAAAGGTTTACATGAAGGTAAATATAATACAAAAGATTGGCAAAAATTTTTAGAAGAAAATGGAGTTTCTTAAATTGAAACGTCGTTCTTTTATAAAACTTTCTATCATAACAGCTTCAATTTTATTAACAAATTCAATTGAAGCGTCTAGCTTAAAAGAAACGAAAATTAAAAGAACTAATATTTTAATCTTAGGCGGTGGTTTTGCTGGATTAAGCACTGCTAAATATTTAAAACAATTAAATCCAAATCTAAATGTTACTCTTGTTGAAAAAAACAATATGTTTATATCTTGTCCCTTTTCAAATGCTTGGTTAGGCGAAATAGATGGAATAAGCTATAAATCTTTATGTTTTGATTATAATTCGGCAGTTTTAAAATATAACTACAATTTTATAAATGAAACTATTTTAGATATAAATAAAGATAAAAAAATAGTACAAACTTCAAATCAAATACTTAAATATGATTATTTAGTAATGACTTTAGGAATTGATTATAACTATAAAAAGATATTTAGAAAAAATAAAGAAAAGATAAAAGAAGTTATTTTAAAAGCCCCAGCAGGTTTAAAACCAGGAAGCGAACTTTTAAAACTTAAAAAAATGATTGAAAACTTTAAAAGTGGAAATTTTGTAATTACACTTCCTAAATCTTCTTATAAATGTCCTCCTGCTCCATATGAAAGAGCTTGTATGATTGCAAACTACTTTAAAAAGCATCATATAGATGGGAAAGTTATATTAATAGATCCAAGAGTAAAACCAGCTTCAAAGGCAAAAGTCTATTTAGAAGCCTTTAACAAAGATTACAAAGATTTTATAGAATATAAACCTCTGACAAATTTTAAAGATATAGATTTTAATACAAAAATAATATATACAAAAAACTTTGATGAAAAAAGCAATAAATATATTACCTCAGAAATAGCTTTTGAAGAAGCTTCAATTATACCTCCAAACAAAGCTAATAAGCTTTATAAAAAAGCAAAAATAGAAACTTATACTCAAGGATGGGTAAAACTTAGAAAACCAACATATCAGACTCTTACTGATGAAAATATTTATGTAATTGGTGATGCCCAAGGAGAATATCCTTTTCCAAAATCAGCTCAAATGGCAAGTTCTTGTGCTTATATACTTGCTTCTGATATAAATGCAAGAATAAATAATGAAGTATTTGATTATAAGAAAAACTTACCAGGAAATGTTTGTTATTCAATTCTTACACAAACAAAGGGAGCCTGGGTTAGTCATAAGTATGAATATAAAAATAAAATGATTGCAATTAGTGAAACTTCTTCTTTAAGCAAAGAAAATTTTACAACTGCAAAAGATTGGTATAAGGGTTTTACCAATGAATTATTTGATATAAAAGGTTAAAAATGAAAAAAACAGTATTAATTAGTACAATTTTACTAAGCTCTCTTTTTGCAGAAGTAATATGGTTAGAAGAAGCCCCTATTAGAATGAAATGGGAAGAAGCAATAAAATATTGTGAAGATAGGAATGCAATATTACCTTCAAAAAAAGTTTTCCAAAAACTTTGGTATGCAAATAATAGAGCTGCTGATTTAGATGGTTTTAATATCTCAGTATCATATTGGACTAGTGATGAAGTAAAAGATAATAAACAGGCAGCTTATCCTTTTTATTTTGTTCAAGGAAGAGACACATGGTATTACAAAGCTGATAGATACGGCGTAAGATGTATCAAAAAAGAGAAATAATTATCAAAAAGTGAAAACTAAAAAAGATTTTTGATATGATATAATATTCTAAACAAGAAGATTTAAGGCTATTATGACATTCACTCTTTTATTTTTTACCTATATTTTTATTATTGTTAGTGGCTTATTAGTATTTACAGCTATTAGACATATACTCTATCAAAAACGCTCACCTACAAGTATGACTTCGTGGGTAATGGCTATTATTTTTTTACCCTTTATTACGGTACCTCTGTACTTTCTTATAGGTTTTCGTAAGCGTAATCCTCGTTATAAAAAAGAACAGGTTCGCTTATCTAAAATTAGTCATCATGAACCTTATAATATAGACCCTTCTAAAAATAGTATACTTTCTCTTTTGGAAAAAAATGGTATACCTCCTGCTAGTAAGGGAAACACTATTAGTTTAATAACTTCAGATGTAGAAGCTTATGAAATAATGTTAAAACAAATAGCTGAAGCAAAATATACTATTGATATTTGTACTTATGTATTTAAATTTGATAAAACAACTAAGGTTTTACTAGATGCTCTTACAAAAAGAGCAAAAGAAGGCATAAAAGTAAGATTATTATTAGATATTGTAGGTTCTTTTAGTATGTACTTTAATCAAAATAAGTTTGAAGAACTAAAAAAAGCAGGAGCAAAAGTTGCATTTTTTACGCCTATTCTAAAAAGACCATTTCAAAATTATATTAATCTTCGTAATCATCGTAAAATCTACCTCTTTGATCAAAGTATATTACTTAGTGGCGGTATGAATCTTAGTAATGAGTATATGGGAACGGAAGATGGAACAATGCGTTGGGAAGATTTAATGTATAAACTTGAAGGCCCTGGCGTTTATCATTTTTATTCTATCTTTCATAATGACTGGACTTATGCAACTGAAGATACAAAAAAAGAAGAGATAAATCAAAATATTGAATATGATGGAAATGATATTGTACAAGTTGTTCCTTCAGGACCTGATATAGTTGCTGATGCACTTTATGAAACACTACTTAATGCTATTTATAACGCTAAACATCGTATTTGGATAGTAACTCCTTATTTTGTCCCTGATGAAAATATCATACAAGCTTTAATTATTGCACATCATAAAAGCGTAGATATAAAACTTATCACTCCTAGACATTCTAACAATTTACTAGCAGATATAGGAAGAAGTTCATATATGAGAGAATTAGATGAAATAGGTGTAGATGTGATGCTTTATGAGGGTGAAATGCTTCATGCAAAAGCAATATTATTTGATAATATCTGTGGAATGGTTGGTTCTGTAAATATAGATAATAGAAGCCTTTTTCTTAACTATGAAGTAGTGACTTTTGTTTATTCAGAAAAAATTGTACAACAATTAGAATCATGGATGGAAACACTTATGGCCAATTCTACAAATGGCATGAAAAAACCAAATAAATTAAGAGAAGCTTTTGAGAATATAATGAAAGTCTTCGCACCCTTACTATAATGTTTGTTCCATCAAAACTTTATCATAGTTCTTGTAATCTTAAATGCAATAGTACACTAGCAAATACCTTTGGTATACTTTGTTGGAATGTCCATAAAAATAATACCAAGCAAGGTAGTTTTAAATCTTATTTAAAAGATATAAAACTCCCTTTCGATTTTATCTTATT
The DNA here is from genome assembly GCA_030145305.1 of Halarcobacter sp. Taxonomy (GTDB): domain Bacteria; phylum Campylobacterota; class Campylobacteria; order Campylobacterales; family Arcobacteraceae; genus Halarcobacter. The sequence goes on from JAQYVX010000005.1 coordinate 135,423, forward strand.
TCAAGAAGCAAATTTTAAAGATGATAAAAACTTTGCCTTAGAAAACTTTGCCTTTGACGCGGCAGCTAACTTAGAAGTTAGAAAAACATTTTATGGAGTATTAACAGCTAGTAAGGTTGAATCAAAAACAGCAAAAGCATACCTTTCGGAAGAAAAAGAGACTATTATAGGTCCACATAAGAGTTTGTTAATCACAAGTTATAATTTTGAAGATGAAGAAACCCTAGTCATTTTGAATGTACATGCTATAAATTTTCGTGAGAATAAGGGCTTCAACAAAGAACTAGAGCGATTTTCAACACTTCTAGAAACAAAAAAAGGGCCTATGATAGTAGCAGGAGACTTTAATACTTGGAATAAAAAACGACTGCAAAAACTTCATGAACTAAGAGAAAAGCTAGGGCTTAAAATGGTATCGTTTAAAAGAAATGAAGATGTAAAATCTTTTATGGGAAATAATTTAGATTTTATATTTTATAGAGATTTAGAGTTAATTGAAGCTTCCATAGACAAAGATCACGGACTTTCTGACCATAATCCACTTTTTGCACAATTTAGAAGAAAGAGCTAAACTATGCTTATTTTTATCTACTTTTATAGTTTATTATAATGATTTTTTAAATCTTTATACTGATTTATTTTATTTTCATAATACTCTTTACTCTCTTTAAATTTAGGATTATTACAATTTTCATAAAATTCTTCAATTAAAGTATCTAAGACTTTATTTATATCTTGTTCTACAGAATTTATTTGATTTATAGTATCAAAGTTAGTAAACTTATCAGCAATTATATTTATAATAGGAGATAAGAAATTATTAATTTCATCTATTTCAGAAAAAGATTTTACAGTTTTAAATAATAGCTCATTAAAATTATCATCATCACTTATTTCAGTAGTAGATAAAATTGCTTTAATTCTATTATTAGAAGTAATGATAGTATCATTTATAATTTTGGCATTTTCATCTTCTCTAAAAATCAATTGATTGATTTTTTTCATTTGAGAAAAAGAAAGTTTATCCATTTCAATATTTGATAAATTTTTATCTTCTAAAATATTTCTAAATAGTTTTTTATCCTCAATTGATATATTATTTATATTTAAAATATCTAATAATTTATCAAACTCTTTTTCTTCTTTATTTTCTTGCTCTTTTAATACTCTATTATAAAGTTCTATTACTTCTGAATTATTCAAAGGATTAGGTTTATTATTTCTAGTATATTGTTCAACTTGGGTTTCATTTTTAAACTTTATTTTATCCAGTTCAAATTGTATTTGACTATAAATATTCATAATCATTTTATAATCTTTTTTAACTTCCTTATCTGAAGTTTCCAAAAAATCTTTTTCTAGTTGAGTTAAACGACTTAGAACTAACTCTTCCATATCTAAGCCCATATAAGTTTTATATCGTATTCCTGAGTCATATTGATTAGCACTTAATCTATTTTCAAAATTGATTTTTTCTTCTTCATTAATTAGTCCACCAATTTCACTTAAAATAGATAAACTAGATTGTTGTGAAAGATTTAATTTCTTAATAGTATTAAATACCGCTTCATTGTATATATCGTCATCACTAATATTATGTACTGAGATTAATGGTGCCATTGATAATTTTTCAAAAAAAACAAAAGTATCTGGTATAAAATTACCTGATAAATCACTTCTTGAAATAATCTGATTTAATTTTTTAGATTGAGAGTAGCTTAAATTATTATACTCTTCTTCTGTAATTTTTCTATCTTTAATAATTGATTGAAATAAGTTTTTATCTTCTTCTGAGAAATCTTTTATTTGTAATTTTTCTAATAAACTATCAAATTTACTTTCTGTAATAGGACTTGTTGTTGTATCTATTTTTAATTTACCAAACTCTTCTAAAGTAGCTGCTCTTGAGACTTGCATAATAATCCTAATTTTTTAATTATTAATTATACACTTTTTATATTATATAAAACGTTATATATCACTTTAAAATATAAAATCTAGTATAATTAAAATAAAAATAGGTGCTAATTTGTACAATCAATTTAAAGGGTTTTATAAGACACCATCTTTATTCAAGAACTCTTTTTATGGCCTTGATATATTTGACTTAGAAGATATTGATATTAATAATTTTGATATATCTAATATTAAAATATTAAAAAAACTTCCCTTAGGGAAAAGAGTCGAATTTTTTCTTGAATCAATACTAAAACACTCAACTACTTATGAAATAATATTTAAAAATAAACAGATATTTCATAAAAAAAACACCCTAGGTGAATTAGATTTCATCATCTTTGATAAAAAAAGAAAAAAGTATATTCATATAGAATTACAGTACAAATTTTATATTTATGATGAACGTTTTGAAAATGAAATAAATAGATATATAGGTCCAAATAGAAGTGATACATTAGTATTAAAATTAGAAAAACTCAAGAATAAACAATTTCCTTTACTTTTTAAAGAAGAAACAAAACCTTATTTAGAAAATATAGATTTAAATAATATAGAGCAAAAAATACTTTTTAAAGGTAATATTTTTCTTCCAAGACATCTAAAAAATAAAAAAATGTCCCTAATAAACAATGCTTGTATTATTGGATATTTTATAAGTTTTGAAGAGTTTCTAACAGACAAATCTTTTAGAAAAATGGATTTATTTCTCCCACATAGATTTGATTGGTTAAGTAACCCCAAATCAAATAAAACTTGGAATAGTTATGAAGAAGCAAAAAATGAAATAGAGTTTTTTATAAATATTAATGCCTCACCACTTGTTTGGTCTAAATATATAAAAAATGGTGAAACAATTATTGAGAGATTTTTTATTACTTGGTGGCAATAAAAATCTCTTTTTTATAGGTCTAAATCTCCGCTAATTTTTTTTCATACTTCTCTAAAATCTCATCAAGTATTAATTGTTTAGATTCTAATTCTTCAAATTTTTCTTCTGCCTCTTTTTCGTGAGTAGCAATTATTTTGGATAGTTCTATTACTTTTGCATTATCAGTTGCATTTGAAGCTTGTACTAATTCAGCTTGTTCTTTTTCTACTAAATCTTCTATTTTTATTATTTGATTTTCTATTTTTTCGATTTCTTTTTTTAGAGGACTTGTTGTCTTATTTCGTTCTGTTATTAAAGCTGTTCTAATTTTTTTATTTTCTTTTTTATTTACTTTTGGTTTAGTTTTTACTTTTTCTTCAACTTCTTCTTCATCCCAACCAATTTTTTCTAAAAATTCATTATATCTTCCATCAAAATAAGTAGCTCCTTGTTTTCCAAAAACAATAAGTCTATCACAAACTTGACGTAATAATTCTTCTGAGTGAGTTACAATTATACATGAACCTTTGAACTTTTTAATTGCTTTTGTTAAAGCATCAATAGATTGCATATCAAGGTGGTTTGTGGGCTCATCTAGAAAAAGTAAATTTACATCTTTTGCTAAAATTTGACCTAACATTACCCTACTTTTCTCTCCTCCTGAAAGAAGAGATATTTTCTTTTTAGCATCATCTCCACTAAACATCATTCCACCACAAATTCTTCTAACCGTTGCTTCACCAAGTTTTGGATTTCCTAAATAAACTTCATCCATAATGGTACTATCTGGATTTAAGTGAGAGATATTAGTTTGACCAAAATGTGCGAAAGTAGTTGTTCCATGATAATCAATATTTCCAGTTAGTTCTTTTAACTCACCTGCAATTGTATTAAGTAAAGTTGATTTTCCTTTACCATTTTTCCCTATAATTCCTAAGGTTTCACCTTGTTTTAAAGCAAAAGTAATGTCTTCAAAAAGTACATTATCCACACTATATCCAAAGCTTACATCTTTTACTTCTAATAAAACTTTAGCAGGAGTTTCCTTGAAATTAAAATCAAATTCCAAAGTAGCTTCTTCTACAATTGAATCCATTTGATCCATTTTTTCTAAAAGTTTTACTTTTGATTGTGCTTGAGCTGCTGTTGAAGCTCTTGCTTTATTTTTAGCAATAAACTCTTCAAGCTCTTTTCTTTTTTTGTCTTGTGTAACTTTTTGCTTTTGATGATGTTCATCATTAGAGGCTAATTGCTCATAAAACTTATGGGTACTTCCTTCAATTAAAAATAGACTTTTTCTTATAATCCCCATCGTGTGTGTAGTGATACTATCCATAAAATTTCTATCATGAGTAATAAGTATAACTTCCCCATCAAAAGTTTTTAAAAAAACTCTTAACCATCTTAAAGACAAAATATCAAGGTAGTTTGTAGGCTCATCTAGAAGTAAAAGATTTGGCTCAGTTATAAGTAGTTTTGCAAGATTAATTCTAATTTGGTATCCTCCTGAGAAAGATAAAGGATCTTTGTCTAAATCTTCTTCTGAAAAACCAAGACCAAAAAGTATTTTTTCAACTTTATAAATTGAAAATTTATCATCTTCACTAAGTGCAAGTGCAGTTTCATCTCTTAATGTTTTTTCTGAAAATTCAAGATGCTGTTTTAAAGCACCAATTTTATAGTTTTTTGGAATTGAAATTTCACCTTCATCAGGAGTATCTTCTCCAAGAATCATTTTAAATAGTGTAGATTTACCACTTCCATTTCTTCCTACAAGCCCTATTTTATCGCCTGAATTCATTCTAAAGTCTAGATTAGAGAAAAGCTCTTTCTCGCCAAAATGTTTTGATATATTTGATAGTTGAATCATATTACTCTTTTATATTTATTAAATTATGTGCAAGTTTTGATTATATGATATTATGGGTTATAAGCTGATTATATGTAAGATTTAAGTTCTCTTAGGATTTATTTTAAGTAATAACTTTGAATATTTGATTTTATATAATTTTATTTTCTTCCTTTAGAGCTAAGATATAATTTTAGAGAAAAACAATGATTTTTTACAATTTTTCTAAAAAAATACAACCAAGGAATTCCCAAAAAAATCAAAGAAAAAATAAAAACATTAACATGTATTTCAAAAGGTAATAAAAAATATATAAAAATCATTATTAGTATATTAAAAGGAGCTAATAAAAATTTTATTGCAAAATTAGGAGTTTTGTTTTTTGCAGATAAGATAATTTTGTAGTTTATTGTAGTAATAAAAGTTGTTGAAAATGCAATAAATATAATTAAGTTAATTATATTATTAGGGATAAACTTATTTACCTCTAATACACCTAATAACAAAGGCAAATATATAAAAGATATTGCTAAAGCAAAAGTGAAGCCAGTTTTTTGATACCTACGTGTAAACACAGACATAGTGACCTCTTTTTATTTATTTTATTATTGTTTACTGTAAAAAGAAATTACTTTCTTTTTACAGCTTTTGCGTTTGGTAAATCAGTAATACTACCGTGGAAAATTTCAGCGGCCATACCAACAGATTCATGTAAAGTTGGGTGAGCATGGATAGTTAATCCAATATCTTCAGCATCACAATCCATTTCTAAGGCTAATGAAATTTCTCCAAGAAGTTCTCCTGAATTATCTCCAACTATAGCCCCACCAATTAATTGATGAGTATCTTTATCAAAAATAAGTTTCGTAAGTCCAGCTCCTGCAACATCAGATGCAATAGCACGTCCTGAAGCTGACCAAGGGAAAGATGCAACTTCATAGTTAATACCAGCTTCTTTTGCTTCAATTTCACTCATACCAGCAGTTGAAATTTCAGGGAAAGTATATGCAATACCTGGAATTTGTTTTGGCTCAAAGAATACTTTATGTCCAGCAATTACTTCAGCAGCAACATGACCTTCATGCACAGCCTTATGAGCTAACATTGGACCTGCTATTATATCACCAATAGCAAAAATATGAGGTACATTAGTTCTTAATTGATTATCTGTAGCAATCATACCCTTATCATTTACTTTTACACCTGTATTTTCAAGTCCAATTTTTAGACCATTTGGAGTTCTTCCCATAGCAACAAGAACAGCATCATACATTTGAGGTTCGCTAGGTGCATTATCACCTTTAAACTCAACATAAATACCCTCTTCTTTAGGAATGATTGCTTGAGTTTGAGTTTTAAACATAAAGTTAAATCTCTTCTCATTTGCTTTTGTATATACTTTTACAATATCTTTATCAGTTCCTGTCATTAATTGAGGACCACGTACTACAACATCAACTTTTGAACCAAGTTTTTCATAAACAGTACCCATTTCAAGTCCAATAATTCCACCACCCATTACAAGTAATCTTTTTGGAACTTCTTTAACTTCTAAGGCATTTGTTGAATCCCAAATTCTTGGATCTTCATGAGGAATAAATCCCATTTTAGAACTTTGGCTTCCTGCTGCTATGATACAATTATCAAAAGTAACTTTTGTTTGCTCACCTTCTTTATCTGTATGTTCAACCATTACAGAATGATCATCAATAAAGTTAGCTACACCTTGAATTACTTTAATTTTTCTCATCTTAGCCATTGCGCCTAAACCATCAGTAAGTTTTTTAACAACTCCTGATTTATAAGCTGCAACACCTGGTAAATCAATCTCAGGTTTAGCAAATTTTACACCTGCATGTTCAACATGTTCAGCTTCTTCAATAACTTTTGCAACATGAAGTAATGCTTTTGAAGGAATACATCCTACATTTAAACAAACTCCACCTAAAGTTGGATGTCTTTCAACTAAAACTGTATCTAAACCTAAATCTGCACATCTAAAAGCAGCAGAATACCCACCAGGTCCTGCTCCTATTACTAATACTTGTCCTTTTACTTCATTCATCATAGACACCTTATAAACTCAACAATCTAATGTCGCTTAAAAGCTTAGACAATGTTGTTGTAAATCTTGCACCATCAGCGCCATCTATTACTTTATGATCATAAGATAATGATAAAGGTAAAGTAAGTCTTGGAACAAAGTTCTCACCATCCCAAACAGGCTTCATAGTAGATTTTGATAAACCTAAAATAGCAACTTCAGGAGCATTGATAATTGGAGTGAAATAAGTTCCACCAATTCCACCTAAAGAAGAAATAGTAAATGAAGCACCTTGCATATCAGTTGCTTTTAATTTCCCATCTCTTGCTTTTTGTGAAATCTCAGCCATTTCAATAGCAATTTGTTTGAAACCTTTTTTATCAACATCTTTTATAACTGGAACTACTAATCCATTTGGCGTATCAACAGCAATTGCAATATGGAAGTATTTCTTCATCACAAGGCTTTGACCATCAGGAGTTAAAGATGCATTAAACTTAGGATGTAAAGCTAAGGCCTTTGCAACAGCTTTTACTACAAATACTAAAGGAGATAATTTAAAGCCATCTGCTATAGCATTTTGTTCTTTTCTAAAGTTTTCCATCTCCGTAATATCACACTCATCAAATTGAGTTACGTGTGGCATTGATACCCAGTTTCTATGTAATGTTGGTCCTGAGATTTTTTGGATTCTTGATAATTCAATCGTTTCAATTTCACCAAATTTTGAGAAATCAACCTCTTTTAACTCAGGGAAATTAAATCCTAAGCCTGTACCACCAGCTTTTACTGCTGGTTTATTTAGTTGCTCTTTAACATAATCTCTAACATCTTGTTTAACAATTCTATTTTTTCTACCTGTTCCTTTTACAAAACTTAAATCAACGCCAATCTCACGTGCAAGTCTTCTAATTGATGGAGAAGCATATACTTTTGTAGATTTTTCTGTTAAAACTGCTGTTGATTCAGTAGAACTAGTAGCTGCAACTGCTTGAATAGTTGTAGGTGCTTTTTCTTCTACTTTTTCTTCTTTTTTTGCAGAGTTTACACTTGCTGTTGGAACTTTACTTTCCATTACAACTGTTCTAATCATTTTTGCAATTAAATCACCGGAATTAACTTTAGCTCCAGCTTCTACAAGTATTTCTAAAATTTCTCCTGCAAATGGTGCAGGAACGTCCATAGAAGCTTTTTCTGTTTCTAAAGTAATTAAACCTTCATCAAACTCAACAGTATCACCAACGCTTACCATGACATCAATTAAATCAACATCTTTATCCCCACCTAAATCTGGAATAAATACTTCTTCAACTACAGAACAAATTGTTTGTTCATTTACAAATTGACAAGAAACTTGTGCTCCTGAAGCTGAAATTGCTTGAAGTTCTTTTTCTGCTGATTTTAAATCCATTGGAGCAGATGAAGCTGAAGAATCATTTGTTTCTTCTACTTCATTTGTTTCTTTTTCTGAAGGACTTGTTGTTTTTTCTTCTGTTTGTTTAGTATCTTCTACTTCCGTAGAAGAGTCTTCACCTTGAAGTTCAATTCTTGCAATTAAATCGCCAGAATTAACTTTTGCTCCAACTTCAAGTAAAATCTCTTTTACTACTCCTGCATGAGTTGTTGGAACATCCATTGATGCTTTTTCAGTTTCTAAAGTAATTAAACCATCTTCAACTTCAACAACATCACCAACACTAACCATAACTTCAATTAAATCAACGTCAGTATCTCCTCCTAAATCTGGAATAAAAATATCTTGAATAGTACTCATCCTTTACTCCTTAGGCTTTTAATGGATTGATTTTTTCTGGATCAATATTATATTTTTTCATTGCATCAAGTAAAACAGCTTTTTCAATTTTACCTTTTTTAGCTAATTGAGCTAAAGTAGTAAATACAACGAAATCAGTATCAACTTCAAAGAATGATCTTAAGTTTGCTCTAGAATCAGATCGTCCAAAACCATCAGTTCCTAGTGCTTTAAATGAACCACTTACAAAAGGAGCTAATTGCTCAGAATATGATTTCATATAATCAGTTGTTGAGATAATAATATTTTCATTATCTTCCCCTAGAGCTTGATCAATATATGGAACTTTATCTTCTTCATTTACATGTAATAAGTTATATCTTTCTACATCTTGTGCTTCTCTTGTTAATTCATTATATGAAGTAACAGAATAAAGCTCAGAAGCGATTCCATATTCACTTGCTAGTACTTCAGAAGCTACTCTTACTTGTTCTAAAATTGAACCAGAACCTAATAGTTTTACTTTAAAGTCATTTTTAGCTTCTACATCTTTTAATTTATAAATACCTTTTAAGATACCCTCTTCTACATTTTCAGGCATTGCAGGTTGTTTATAATTTTCATTTAATGTTGTAAGATAGAAATATACATCTTCTTGTTTCTCACCATACATTCTATCAATTCCATTTTGAACAATAACAGCAACTTCATAACCATATGTAGGGTCATAAGTAACACAATTTGGAATTGTATTTGCAATTATATGAGAATGTCCATCTTCATGTTGTAAACCTTCTCCATTTAATGTAGTTCTACCTGAAGTTCCTCCAACTAAGAAACCTCTAGCCATTTGGTCTCCCGCAGCCCAACAAATATCACCTGTTCTTTGGAATCCAAACATTGAATAGAAAATATAAAATGGAATCATAGGACAATCATTAACTGAATAAGAAGTTGCAGCTGCAACCCAAGAACCCATAGCTCCTAATTCATTAATACCTTCTTGAAGTACTTGACCTTTTTTATCTTCTTTATAATAAGCTACTTGATCTTTATCTTGTGGAATATATTTTTGACCTTCAGAAGAATAAATACCTAATTGTCTAAACATACCTTCCATTCCGAAAGTTCTTGCTTCATCAGGAACAATTGGAACAATTTTTTTACCGATTTCTTTATCTTTTACTAAGATATTTAATACTCTAACAAACGCCATAGTAGTAGAAATTTCTCTATCACCACTTCCTTTTAAAACTGCATCAAATTTATCTAAAGTTGGAATATTTAAAGCTGTTGAAAATTTTGCTCTTCTTTGAGGAACAAAACCACCAAGTTCAGCTCTTCTTTCTTTCATATATTTCATTTCAGCAGAATCTTCATCTGGGATATAGTATTTTAAGTTATCAACATCTTCATCTGAAATAGGAATTTCAAATCTATCTCTAAATTGTCTTAATACTGATGTATCAACTTTTTTAACACCATGAGCAATATTTTTACCTTCAGCAGCTGCTCCCATTCCATAACCTTTAACAGTTTTTGCTAAAATAACAGATGGTTTACCTTTAGTATCTTGTGCTTTTTTGTATGCTGTATATACTTTAATTGGATCATGACCACCTCTGTTTAATCTCCAGATTTCATCATCGCTCATATTTTCAACTAGTTTTGCAGTTTCAGGATGTTTATTAAAGAAATTCTCTCTTGTGTAAGCTCCACCTTTTTGTTTAAAGTTTTGGTACTCACCATCAACAGTCTCTTCCATTAATTGTTTTAACTTACCTGTTTTATCTTTATCTAATAAAGCATCCCAATGTCTACCCCAAACAACTTTAATAACTTCCCAACCATTTCCTCTGAAGTTACTTTCTAGTTCTTGAATTATTTTACCATTTCCACGAACAGGTCCGTCTAATCTTTGTAAGTTACAGTTTATAACAAATACTAAGTTATCTAAACCTTCACGTCCAGCAAGTCCAATTGCACCTAAAGACTCAGGCTCATCACACTCACCATCACCCATGTAACAATATACTTTTTGATTACTACAGTCTTTTATTCCTCTATCTGTAAGATATTTTAAAAATCTTGCTTGATAAATTGCTTGAATTGGTCCAAGTCCCATTGATACAGTCGGAAACTGCCAATAGTTTGGCATAAGTTTAGGATGAGGATAAGAAGAAAGACCATCTTTAAATGCTTCTTGTCTAAAGTTATCCATTTGCTCTTCGCTTAATCGCCCTTCAATAAAAGATCTTGCATAAATACCTGGAGAAATATGACCTTGGAAAAATACTAAGTCTCCCCCATCTTTTTCATTTGGTGCTTTAAAGAAGTGATTAAAACCAACATCATATAATGTAGCTGAAGATTGAAATGAAGCAATATGACCACCAAGTTCTAAGTTTTTCTTAGAAGCTCTTAAAACCATTGCTTGGGCATTCCATCTAACAATAGATTTGATTTTTCTTTCTAAATCTCTGTTTCCTGGCATTTTTGGTTCTTGATTAACAGGAATTGTATTTAAATATGCAGTATTAGCACTATGCGGAATATCAGCACCATTTCTTCTAGCATTATCTATTAACTTTTCCAATAAGTAATGCGCACGCTCTGAACCTTCTTCTTTAATTACAACTTCTAAAGCGTCCATCCATTCTTGGGTTTCAACTGGATCGACATCATTTAAGTTTAAATCTGACATTTATTCTTCCTTGTAAATTTTTTCATTCATTTTGCAAATTATTACATTCATTTCTAATGAACATATGTTCACTATGTAGAAATCGTATACCTATTCGCACGACTTCGTCGAATTGTGAGCATATGATACTTTCTTATTCTTAATTTATTTTTAATTAGAATACGCTAACTTATTATTTTAAGTTTACTTGTATACAAATGAAATTATAATGAAAAAAAGCGTATTATTTTATACTTTTTTTCTTTATTTATTTCTAAAGAATTATAAGTAATTTTAATATTATTAAATGGAAAACATAAAAAAATGATAGAAGAAAAATCTATATTTAGAGTTATAAAAAACGATAAGAATAATGCAAAAAATAACATGGCAATTGATGAAGCACTTTTCTCATGTTTCAAAGAAAATGACAAGCCTATTTTAAGAGTTTATAATTGGACACAATCCTTTACTGTTGGTGTTTCTCAAGACTTTAAGGATTATTCTTCAAATGAAGAGACTAAAGACTTCAAAGATGATTATGCAAAAAGAATAACAGGTGGTGGAGTTTTATTTCATGGACATGACTTGTCGTATTCTTTAGTTATTCCAAGTCATTTATTAGGAGAGTCAAATATAAAAAAATCTTATGAAAAAATATGTTCTTTTATATTGACTTTTTATAAGAACCTAGGATTAGATGCAAAATTTGCAAAAGATGATGAAAATGTAATATTATCTAAAAATGAATATTGTCAAGTTGGTTTTGAAGCCTATGATATTTTAGTAAATAGTAAAAAAATAGGTGGAAATGCACAAAAGAGAACAAGAAAACTCATTTTTCAACATGGTTCTATACCATTAAAAAGTAAAAAAAGTGTAGATAATAGTCTAATTTATGATAAAAAAATTGGTTATACCTTAGAAGATTTTAATATAAATATTGATTTTGAAGAAGCAAAAATAAAATTAATTGAATCGTTTTATGAGACATTTAATGTTGATTTAATTTACTCTTCATTAACAACAGAAGAAAATGAAAAAAAGAATAAATTATTAAAGGATAAATATGACTACAAATGAAACAAAGGTTTCAACTAAAGTGCAATTTAAAAAGCCAGTTTGGTTAAGAAAAAAGTTAATCCCAAATGCTCAAAAAGAGATGGAAGATTTATTGGGAGAACATGGCTTACATACAATTTGTCAAGAAGCAAAATGTCCGAATATCTCAGAGTGTTATGCAAAGAAAAATGCTACATTTTTAATTTTAGGAAATATTTGTACAAGAAGATGTTCTTACTGTAACGTGCTTACAGGTCTTCCAACGGAAGTTGATTTAACAGAAGTTGAAAAAGTAACTGATTCAGTAAAAAGATTAGGTTTAAAATTTGTTGTAATTACAAGCCCGGCTAGAGATGATTTAAAAGATGGTGGAGCTGATCAGTTTTATAGAGTTACTCAAAATATTTTAAAAGAGTCTCCAGGAACTCAAGTTGAGATTTTAATTCCAGATTTCAAAGCAAAAGAAGAATCTTTACAAAAAGTAATTGATAGTGGCGCTGTTATAATTGGGCACAATGTAGAAACTGTTCCCTCACTATACAAAGTTAGAAAAAATGCAACTTATCAAAGATCTATTGATGTTTTAAAAAGACTAAAAGAGCTTGGTGGCGATAAAATTAAAACAAAATCAGCTTTAATGGTAGGACTTGGAGAAACAGAAGAAGAAATGGTTCAAGTATTTAAAGACTTGATAGAAGTTGGATGTAAATTTTTGAGTATTGGTCAATATTTAGCTCCATCAGGAGATTATGCTGAAGTAAAAGAGTTTGTTAAACCTGAACAATTTGATAGATATAAAAAAATTGCATTAGATTTAGGATTTGAATTTGTTCATTCAACGCCATATGCAAGAAGTTCATATATGGCTCATGAATATTTAGCTAATCAAAAAACAGATTAATAGTTTAAACTAAAAAGTCTAAGTAAAAAATTACTTAGACTTTTAGAAAATATCAAATTATAAATTACTACTATTAACTATTTGAAAAATCTTTTGTCCATAAAGATGCAAAGTTGTTTCATCTAATCTAATAGATAAACCTGAAATTCCTAAAGCTCCAACAAATTGATTTTTTTTATTAAAATAAGGAACAGCAACAGACTTTAAGCCAAATTCATGTTCTTCATTTCCAATAGCATAACCTCTTTCTTTTATTAAAGATATTTCTCTTAAAAGTTTGCCTTGACTCGTAATTGTATTATTTGTAAATTTTTTTAATTCTAAATTTTCAATATGAATATCACTATTAAAAGCTAAAAGTATTTTTCCAAAAGCATTTGAATGTAAAGGTGCCCTAGTTCCAATTGAATCCCTATTTTTTATTACTCTTGTCGAATTATCAACCTGATTTAAATTTAAAAAAGAGTTGTCATCAAGAATTCCAAAATATGAAGCTTCTTGTGTAAAATAAAAAATCTCATCTAAAAGAGTTTTTGTTTTTTCAATTAATTTTTCCCTATCATCTTTTTTTACAATTTTTCTTGTTAAATCACTAAGTATTATATCTTTTGAATTTTCTTTATATTCTATAAATTCTGCTGTAATCAAAGTTTTTATGAGTCTTGACATTGTACTTTTATCTATATCAAGCTTTTGACATAATACATTAGCAGTTAAAGGTTTCTTAGAAATCATAATTTCTTTTAATATTTGTAAACCTTTTGTTAATGACTTATTTTGACTATACACTAGTTATCTCTTTCTTTTTTTCTTAATTCTATCATTTTTTATTTAATAAAATGATTGCAAAATGTTACACTTTAGCCTTTTTACAAAAGAATTAGAAAGAATTTAAAAAAAATTATTTTGATAATTAAGATTATAGAAAATTATTTTCTCAGTATGTGAAACTTGAAAAAACAAACTCTCTTAAAGCCCTTTAATATAAGCTATACAGGCTTTATAAAAAATAACTTAATTTAAAAACTATATTTTTATCTTGTGTTTTAATTTATATTTTGTATGGATTAATTCTTTTATCAGAAACAAATCTGTGTAATTTTAAGAACAAAAATTCAATAAAATAAAGAGGAAAAGATAATGAATTCATCTTTTGTAGACTTATCAAAATTAACAGCTAATGATGATTTAACTCCAGTTCTTGGGGGAAAATGGCCAGGTATTCAAATATACTACCCACCAATTAAATTTAATCCATTAGATGGTACATATGAAAGTATGGAACAAGCAAAGCTAAGATTACAAAAACATGCTTATAAAACAAAAGCACATACTGTACTTTTTGATTTAGAAGATGGTTGTAGACAAAAAGCTATGAGTAGAGAGCTGTTAATTCAAGAGCTTCCAAAGTTTCCAGCAAGAGATTTTCAAATAGCAGTTAGAATTAATCCTTTTAGAACTGATGAATACGAAGAAGACTTAAAAATGTTGAGACAAATTCATAAACATATCGATGCTATTGTTTTAGCAAAAGCTGGTGAAGTTTATGGTGACGCTGAAATTAGAGATTTATCTTCATGGTTAGTTTCTATTGGAAGTAATTTACAAATTCAACCAATTATTGAACATCCAAAGTCTCTTAAAATTGCAGATCAATTAATGAGTCATTCAACAGTACAACACGTTGTATTTGGTATCCATGACTTTTCAAAAGCAATGTCTTATAAAATCACGCCAGAGGGTTGGATTGATGAATTAGAAACATTTTTCAATATCCTTACTATGGAAGCTAGAATCAAAGGTAAAGGTGTTATTGGAGGGGTTGAAGTATTATTAACTCCAAACTCATTACCAGATTCTTGTGTTGAGAAAAAAGATATTAGAAGATGGTTAGATTTACATGGTGATGATGCATCAAGACATGTTTATGCACATGCACAAAGAGAATATGCAATGGGACTTACAGGAAAACAAGTAATTACTCCAAATCATATTAATATTTGTAAAGTTGCTTTTACTCCTTCTCCTAAAGAGATAAATAAAGATATAGCAATATTAAAAGAAGCTATTAAAACTGATGCATTATTAAGTGGCGCAATTAGATATGAAGGTGAGATGTTAGATCCACCAATGTTTGGTAAATCTTTACAAAACATTTTAAGAGCAGATGCTTTAAATAGCTTAAATCAAAATGATTATGAATTTGCATTAAAAGTATTAAATAGAATGCCATTACATACATTTAAAGAAAACTGGCCTTACGGTCAAATCTAATTAGGGAGTTGAAATTATGAGTTCAAACATAAAAATTGAAGTACCTGAGTTTTTGAATATTGGTGTAGATTGTACATCAAAGCATTTAGGAACATCAAAAGAAAATAGTACAGCAATGATAATTGAAGATGACAAACTTGGTACTGATGAAATTACATACAAAGAATTATCAGAGAGATCTGATCAAATATGTAACTTCCTAACAGGAATTGGAATTATGCCAAGAGATAGAGTATTAGTTTGTTTAAAAAACTCTTTAGCTTACCCTATCTCTTTCTTTGGAGCTATAAAAGCTGGAATTATTGCAGTTCCAACTTCTACACTTTTAAGTGGTTCAGAAGTTAAATATCTTGCAGAAGATTCACAAGCAAGTGCTATTGTATTATCTGCATCTATGTATGAGAACCTAGTTCCTTATTTAGAAAATGTTGATAACTTAAAAACAATCATTATTGCTGGGATTGATTCAGTAGAAGAATTAAAAAGACCAAAAGGGATAAACCTTTATGCGTTAAGTGAGATTTTAAAAAATACTGATAAAACTCCAAATCATTATAAATCTAAATCAGGAGAACCTGCATATTTAGTATATACTTCAGGAACAACAGGTTATCCAAAGGGAGTTTTACATTCACATAGATCACTTGTAGGAAGAACTCCTGCTACTGAGTATTGGTTTAACTTTAAAGAGAATGATAGAATTATGCATTCTGGTAAATTTAATTGGACTTATGTCTTAGGTTCTGCTCTTATGGATCCATTATATAATGGTCATACTGTAATTGCTTATGAAGGTGTAAATGATGCAGGAACGTGGATTGAATTAATTAAAAAACACAAATGTACTATGTTTATTGGTGTTCCAACTATCTATAGACAGATTATTCAAAAAACAGAATTTTCTGCAAAAGATTGCCCAAGTTTGAGATATTGTATGAGTGCGGGTGAGCATTTATCAGATGAAATGATTGGCTTATGGAGAGATAGATTTAAGCAAGATATTTATGAAGCAATTGGAATGAGTGAGTGTTCTTACTATATTTCACATTCTATAAATAACCCAATTAGACCTGGTTCTGCTGGCTTTGTTCAACCAGGACACACTGTAAAATTAATTGATCCTGATACTTTAGAAGAAGTTGGAACTGAAGAAGAAGGCATGATTTGTATTGGAGAAGATGATCCAGGATTATTCTTAGAATATTGGCAATTAGAGGATGAAACGACTAAAGCTAAACATGATGGATATTTCTTTACAGGGGATTATGCTAAAAAAGATAAAGATGGTTATATCTGGTTTATTGGTAGAAAAGACGATATTATCAACACTTTTGGCTTTAGAGTATCTCCACATGAAATTGAAAGAGTTGTAAAAACTCATAACGCTGTTGCAGATTGTGTTGCTTTTGGATTAGAAATTGGAAAAGATAAAGTAATTGTTGCAATTGCTGTAATTGGACATGAAAAATTAAGTGAAGAAAAAGAACAAGAAATTTTAAAATTTTCACAAGATAATTTAGCAAAATATAAAGCACCTAAAACAATATTTGGTCTAAATGATTATCCAAGAACTAAAAATGGAAAAGTTCTAAGAAAACAACTTGTAAAACAATTACATGAAAAATATCATGCAATTGAAACTGGTGAAGAGATTATTAAATACAAAGCAAGAAGATCAATGTTATTTGTACCTGCATATAATAAAAAGTTTGTACAAAAAGCAAAATCAGTATTAGCTGATTCTATTGTATTTGATTTAGAAGCTATTTTACAAGAACAAAGAGAAATAGCTAGAAATGTTATAAAAGAAGTATATGCTGAAGAAGGTTCTAAATTTGGAGATTCTGAAAGAATTTTAAAAGTTAATTTCTTAGGAAGTGAAGACTTTAAAAAAGATATGGAATTAGCAGCTGATATTGAAATTGATGCAATCTTATTTTCAAGAATTGAAACAAAAGAGCAAGTTTTAGAAGCAGAAAAAGCATTAATAGAACTTAATCCAAATCTTACAATGATGCTAATGATTGAAACACCACTTTCAATTTTAAATTCACCTGATATTTGTGCGGCAAGTTCAAAACTTGAAGTTATAGTTGTAGGTTCTAATACTCTTGCTAATAGACTTCAAATTGATATTAGAAGAGGTTCTAAAGCTATGTTTAATTACCTAGCTAGAATTGCTTTATCTGCTAAAGCATATGGAAAAACAGTTATTGATGGACCTCATAATGATGTTCATGATGAGTTTGCTTGTGAAGATTCAACTAAAGATGCCTTTAACTTAGGTTTTGATGGTAAATCATTAATTCATCCGGTACAAGTTGAATATATTAATGATATCTTTACTCCAAAACAAAAAGAAGTAGAAGACTATGAAGAAATGATTAGCCTATACGAAAAAGCTGCAAAAGAAGGTAAAGAGGTTATTCAATATAAAGATAAACTTGTTGACAAATGTAGAATTGTTTGGGCTAAAAAAATGATTACATTATATGAAACATATAAATCTTTAGGTCAAAACCTATTTAATAAGTAAGGATTAGTAATGTCTAAAATAAGTACTAAGATTAGCTCAAAAATAAATATTGGAAACTTTTTTGAAGACTTTTCTATTGGTCAAAAAATTGTTCACCCACTTCCTAGAACAATTAGTGAAGGCGATGTATCTTTATATATTGCTTTTACTGGTTCTAGATTTGCCCTTCATTCATCGGATATAGTTGCCAATGAAATGGGATATGAGAAAAGACCTATTGATGATACTTTAATGTTTCATTTAACATTTGGAAAATCTGTACAAGATGTATCTTTAAATGCAATTGCAAATTTAGGTTATGCTGAGATTGCTTTTCCTAATCCAGTATATGTGGGAGATACAGTTTCAATGACATCAACAGTTATTGGACTAAAAGAAAACTCAAGTGGAAAAAGTGGAGTTGTATATGTTCACTCTATTGGATATAACCAAAATCATGATGAAGTTCTAAATTTCAAAAGATGGGTTATGGTTCATAAGAAAGATAAAGAAACTAAATCAGGAATCAATGAAGTTCCTACTTTTGCAAAAACTACTCCGATTTTAGATGAGATTAATCTTCCTAAAATCAAGTGTGTAGATACTAATGCAAGTGGTGGAAAATTCTTTTTTGAAGATTATGAAGCTGGGGAGAGATTAAATCATCCAGATGGTATTACAGTTGATAATAGTGATCATACACTAGCAACTAAGTTATACCAAAACAATGCAAAAGTACATTTTAATGATCACATGATGAAAAGCTCACCAATGGGTCAAAGGTTAATGTATGGGGGAATTGTTATTTCAATGGCAAGAGCATTATCATTTAATGGTTTTCAAAATGCTCAGAATATATATGCAATAAATAGTGGCGCCCATGCAAACCCTACATATGCAGGGGATACAATTTATGCCTATACGGAAGTTTTAGAAACTATTGATCATAAAAGAGACGATATTGGATTATTAAGATTAAGAACGATTGCTATTACAAATCAAAAATCTTCTGAAATTGAAAATCCAAAAGATGAAAATGGTAAGTATTTAAAAAATGTAGTACTTGACTTGGATTATACAGTTGTTATTCCAAAGAAAAAAACAAAAAAATAAATAAAAAAAAGGAAAATATTATGACACACCCTAACGAAGCACTATTTGGTTCAGGAAACAATTTACCAATTATCCCATCTTGTGAGCATTTTGCAGGTAGCGAAAAGCTAATCTTAAAAGGTTTCCAAATGCAAGAAAAATTAGGACCTGTTTTTGATATAACTTGTGATTGTGAAGATGGAGCTGAAACTGGTAAAGAAGTGGAACATGCAAATATGATTGTAAGAGTTGTTAACTCTGAAGCAAACAAATATGCAATGGCAGGAACGAGAATTCATGATTTTGATCATCCAGATTGGAGACAAGATATTGATATTTTAGTACCAGGAGCTGGTGAAAAACTTGCATATATTACTATTCCAAAATCAACTTCATATGAAGATGCTAAAACTCAAGTTGAATATATTCAAGCTAAATGTAAAGAAGCTGGAATTTCAAGAGAAATTCCTATTCACGTTTTAATTGAAACTCATGGAGCATTAAGAGATGTAGAAAAAACTGCAACTTTGCCTTGGGTACAAGTTCTTGACTTTGGATTAATGGACTTTGTTTCAGGTTACCAAGGTGCAATTCCTGCATCAAATATGAGATCACCTGGTCAATTTGATCATAGATTAATTGGTGCTGCTAAAGCAAAAGTTGTTCAAGCTGCTTTAGAAAACCATATTATTCCTTGTCACAATGTTACTTTAGATTTAAAAAATCCATACCAAACATATAAAGACGCTGAAAGAGCTAAAAATGAATTTGGATTCTTAAGAATGTGGTCAATTTACCCAACACAAGTAACAGCAATTGTTGATGCAATGAAACCTGACTTTACAGAACTTGAAGCTGCACAAAATATTTTATTAGCTGCACAAGATGCTGAATGGGGACCTATTCAATATGATGGTGAATTACATGATAGAGCAACATATAGATATTTTTGGGAATTAGTTCAAAGAGCAAATTTCTCTGGAACAAAATTACAAGAAGAAGTTTCAAAAAGATTCTTTTCTTAATCATTAAGATTAAGACAAAAAGTTTTATATATATTTTAGATAAGAAGAATATCTTCTTATCTAAAAATTAATTTAAGGATAAAAAATGAATAATAAAAAATTACCTGTCAAGGTCGCCTACTACAGTGAGAAGAGTTTATATCCCAGGTAGATTTAAAGACAATAAAATCAACTACCCTATAAACTTCAATTAAAAATTCTCACTCTAATAAATAATCATCAAAAACAAAAAAATTATTGTCAAATATTTTAAAAAATAAAAAGGCATAAAAATGAATAAATATAATATAAATGTAGAAGAATTAAGAGATTATTTAGGATTTGGTGTTGCAGGAAATTTTGCAAACCACTTAGGAGAAGCTGGAGAAGCTGATGAGTTTTCAGTAATAAAAACAGAAGATAAAGATGCACCAAAAGGACTTTTCCCTTTTTATATCCCAAATCACGATACTTTTTTAGGCGAATTCCCTATTTGTACAGATAAAATCAATCACAATGATATGGAACATTTACAAGTTGAAGCAGAAGTTGGATTAATTTGTGATTTTGTTTATGAAAATGAAAAACTAGTAGATTTAAAACCAAGGTTTTTTGGCGCATTTAATGACTGTTCTAACAGAATTCAAGATGGAAATAAACTAAGCACAAAAAAAAATTGGGGCTCTAATTCTAAAGGAATAGCAACAGAATTTATAGAAATTGATAATTTTGAAGAAAATGGAATTCTATCAAGATTTCATATTGCTTCATTTGTAAGAAGAAATGGTGTTCTAAAAGATTATGGGACAATAAGTGCTGTAAAATCGTACTCATACTTCTTTAATCAATTAAAAGATTGGATGATTGATAAATTTAATACTCAAGAAGATTCTGGTCCTTTAGAAGAATTACCTCCTTTTTTAAAAGATATAAAGAAACATAAAGGTCTATTAATAGCAGCAGGAGCAACGGCATATACAGATTTTGGGAAACACAATTTTTTAGAAAAAGGAGATGAAATTTATATATATGTATATAATGCCCATTTTCACTCTTTTGAAGATATTATGCAAGATATGTCAGGAATGGATTTGCACTTGTCACAATGTAGTAAATTACACCAAATTGTGGAATAATTTAACTATATTTAAATTTAGCAAGCTCTTAATATCTAATTATTAGTAACTATTTATTTTTTTCTGTATAATTTAAGTAGAAATTTTAATAGGGGAATAAAAAATGAAAAAAGAATCAAGTTTTGGAAATAAACTATTGTTTCAAGTTTTAGGTGTAACAATATTTGTATTTGGATTAACAATGTTTTTTGTTACAAAATATTCTTATGACACAGCAGAAGATGATGCAAAAAACTATGTTAATGAAATGTCTGGAAAATATGCAGCACAAATTCAAAATAATATGAGCCAAGCTGTAGTTTTATCTAAAGCTATGTCTTCAAAATTTGAAGAAGCTTTAAATAGTAATGTTGCCTTAAATGAAGAAGAAGTAGTTAACTATTTTAAAGCTATTTTAAAAGATAATAAAGATGTTGTAGGAATTTGGTTTAAAAATAAACCTAAAGAATTATTCTTTAAGCTAAATGAAGATAACAAAGAAACAAATGGTTATGACAAAATAGGTCAATTTAATCCTTATGTAGTAAGATCAAATGGAAATTTTGTAGTTCAATCTGGTTCAGTTTACAGTGATGAATTAGAGTGGATAAAAGGCCCAAAAGAAGCTGGAAAAACATATATAACTAAACCATATTTATATTCAATTGATGGCGTAAAAGTTCTTATGACTACAATAGCAGTTCCTATGTATAATAAAGGTAATTTTATTGGTTCTATTGGTGTAGATATTACTCTAAATACTTTTTCAAAAATGGCATCTTCAATTAAAATTTATGAGCATGGGTATTCATTTATTGTTGATAGTTTTGGAACAATTTTAGGACATCCTGATAAAAAATTATTAGGCAAAGACCTATTAACTATGGCAAAAAATGATAGTGATTATGTGCAAATTTTAGAAAATACGAAAAAAAGTAAAGATTATATGTTTTTCAAAGAATCACATACAGATAACCTTGAATCACTTTATTATTCAAAATCATTTGAAATTTTAGATACTGGGAAAAACTGGACTTTTGTAATTTCTGCACCAACAGCTGAATATATGTCTCATGCTATTTTTATTAGAAATTTCTCTATTATTGCAACACTTTTAGGTATTCTTATTATTGCTTTAGTAATCTATTTTTCAGTTAGAAAATTAAATAGTAATCTTTCTTCAATATCTGTAGGAGTAGAAGACTTCTTTAAATACTTAAATAAAGAGACAACAGATACTAAGCAAATTACAATTAATTCAAAAGATGAATTTGGAGTAATGGCACATAGTATAAATGAAAATGTAACTAAAATCAGTCAAGCTATAAATGAAGACAATAGATTAATTGATGAGGTAAAAATAATTGTAAATACTGTAGGAGAAGGTTATTTAGATAAAAGAATTAATAAATCAAGTACTTCTGAATCTCTTAATGAATTAAAAAATCTTTTAAATGATATGTTAAATAATCTTGAAGCTTTAGTAGGGAAAAATTTAAATAATATAAGTGATGTATTATCTCAATACTCACAAAGAAACTTTACGCCAAATCTTGATGCCCAAACTTCAGGTAAAATTGGAAATGAAATTATTAGAATGAACAATATGATTTCAAGTATGTTAAAAGACAACCAACAAGATGGGCTATCGTTACAACAAAGTTCAGATGAATTAACATCTAATGTAAATACATTAAGTAATAATGCAACTTCTCAAGCGGCCTCTCTTGAAGAAACAGCTGCTTCTATTGATGAAATCACAAGTAATATTGAACAAACTAGTCAAAAAGCACAAGAGATGTTAATCATTTCAAATCAAACAAAAGATTCTGCAACTGAAGGAAAAGCTTTAGCTAATGACACAGTTATTGCTATGGAAGAAATTAATGAAACTGTTATAAATATTAATGAAGCTATCTCGGTTATTGACCAAATAGCCTTCCAAACAAATATTCTATCTTTAAATGCAGCTGTTGAAGCAGCAACTGCTGGTGAAGCAGGAAAAGGCTTTGCTGTTGTTGCACAAGAAGTAAGAAATCTTGCTTCAAGATCAGCTGAAGCTGCAAAAGAGATTAAAGATTTAGTTGAAAGCGCAACATCAAAAGCAAACAGTGGTAAAAATATTAGTAGTAAAATGATAGAAGGATTTAATCAATTAGAAGAAAAAATTGTTCATACTAGTACTTTAATTGATGATGTTAGTAATGCTGCTAAAGAACAAACAATTGGTATGTCACAAATTGCAGATGCAGTTGGACAATTAGACCAATTTACACAAGAAAATGCTTCTGTTGCAGATAAAACAAACGAAATTGCACAAGAGACTAATAATATTGCAATTCAAATTGTTAAAAATGTTGATAAAAATAATTTTGAAGGAAAAGATACAAAAAAAGTTCTTCAAAAAAGAAGTGATGTGGCTTCTACTAATAGTAACAAAACTATTAATTCAGAGCCAAAAACATCTATTTCAGCAACAAAAATCAAAACAGAAGCTAAAATAATAACAGCAGAAAAATCAAACGATAATAATGAATGGGAAAGCTTCTAAATAAACAAATAGAAATTAAGAGGTACTCAAACCTCTTAATTTTTAGATAAATTCAATTGCTTAAAAAAATGATAAAACTCTCTTTTATTAAAACCTAAGATACTTTCGTTAGGATTTCATTTATTAATATTTCATTAAAAATAAAAAGGTTAGATCATGAGTCTAAAAAAAATTGTTTTTCCAATATCATCTTTATTTTTTGCAATAGGTTTTTTAGCTATTGGATACGGTATGATTTTAACATTTGTAGGCGTATATTTAAAGGAATTAGAAGTTAGTAATACTGTAATTGGTATTATAAATGCCTCATTTTTTTTAGGAGCAGTTTTATCTTCAATATTTAGCCAAAAATTTATATCCACAGTTGGACATATCAGAAGTTTTGCAGCCTTTGCAGCTCTTATGGTAATAACATTTCTAATGCACTCTCTTTTCTTTAATGAAGTATTATGGGCTATTTTGAGATTACTTTCTGGTTTTTCTTTTTATGCTCTTTTGATTATATTAGAAAGCTGGTTAAATGAAAAAAGTTCTGAGGAAAGTAGAGGACGAATATTAGCTATTTATACAATAGTTTTCTATCTAGCAACTGCACTAGGACAACTTTTTTTAAATATAGATGATCACTTTAAAGAATATATTTTTACAATAGGTTCTACTCTTGTTTTATTTTCTGTAATTTTTATTTCTCTAACTAAAATAAAAGAACCTATTTTAGAACCTTTTGAAAAACTTAGTTTTCCAAAAATTTTTTCTATAGTTCCACTTGCAACTGTTACAAGTTTTATTAGTGGTTTTTTAGTAGGTGGTTTTTTCTCAATGGCCCCTGTTTATATTCTTATGCAAGGTAGCTCTGTTGAACTTGTTTCAAAGTTTATGATAGTTTCAATTATAGGTGGACTAATTTCACAATGGCCAGTAGGAATACTTTCAGATAGATTTGGAAGAAGAAAACTTATTTCTATAACTTCATTTCTTAGTGCCGTAACTTCCTTTTTATTTATATTATATGCCAACGAAGAGATTTATTTATACACACTAGGATTTTGTTTAGGATTGTCAGTATTTACCCTATATCCTTTAGCCGTAGCAAGAGCAAATGATGTTGTAGATGAAAATAAAGATATTGTAGAGATAAGTAGATCTTTACTATTTACTTATGGAATTGGCTCATTTCTTGCTCCACTTATAATAGGTGTGGGATTAAGTCTAACTCCTAACTTCTTATTTATAAGTTTCTTCATTTTATGCCTTATTTTAAGTATCTATGCCTTAACACAAGAAAGAGTAAAAGACAAAGACTTAAGTGTCTTTGTAAACATTCCTGTTACTTCAGGAGCAGAATTACCACAACTAGATCCAAGACAAGATGAAGAGTATGCTCACGACTCAAATAATTCTTATTTTCAGTAAATATTATTGATAAAAAAAGGGGATAGTTTTGCTATCCCCTTTTTTTTACTTCAAAATTATACTTTTGGCTTATACATCAACCATAGCTTTAAAATAAGCTCCACATCTACCTATATTTTCAATATTAACATGAGAACGCTCATCTAATCTTCCATCTTCCAAATATTGTTTTTTTATTTCTAAAATAATCGGAGTAGTTTTTCCTGGAAGCTCAACTTTTTGATAGAAGTCACAAAAAAGTGCAGTTTGACTTGAACTTATCATAGGAGGATACTCTTCTAAAGGTCTTTGAACATCAATCTCATATTCTTTGATTTCACTTTCTTCTTTTCCAAGCATAGTTGCACATAGTTTTACATCTTCCATATTGTCTTTATTTACAAAACAAATTGTGGCTTTTTTATGTTTCAAAATATTATATAAAGAGTCTTTTGGTACTCCTTTTTCTTTTTCACCAATTGATACTATTACAACTGCTGGATCTGAAGAAAGAGGTATAAAATATGAAAAAGGAGCAGCATTTATAATACCCTCATCTTCCGTTACAATCCAAGCTATTGGTCTTGGCACAACAGTGTCTGACATAATTTTATATCTATTCAAATCATTTACATCTTTATAATCAATAATCATTAAAATCCCCTATTTTTTGTAGCTTAATAATATTCAAATCTCATTATAAAAAGCTTAAAGCTTGTGCAATATTCTCATTATCCAAGCTTTCTCCTCTCATCAAATTTAAATGTATTTGCGTTATAATAATATTAAATTAGTATTTAGTGTTAATAAAAAAGGGTTTAAGTGAATAATGTTTTAGAAATATTTAAAGAAATAACTTCTGTTCCAAGATGTAGTGGAACATATCAGCCTTTTATTGATTATGTAAAAAGCTTTGCCTTAAAATATAATTATGAATGTTTAACTGATAATTACAATAATATTTTGTGTAGAAAAAAAGATTCAAAAGCAAATTTATGTTTACAAAATCATTATGATATTGTTTGTTTAGTTGATAATTGTGTTCCAAAAATAGTAGAAGAAGATGGCTTCTTAAAATCTGAAAATTCAACTTTGGGTGCAGATAATGGAATTGGATGTTCTTATATGTTAAGCCTAATGAGTCAAAACTATGACTGTGAATTTCTATTTACAAGTGATGAAGAGATAGGATTAATAGGAGCGAATAATTTAGAGCTTGAATTAAATGCACAATTTATGCTTAATATTGATAGTGAAGAAGAAGGTGAAATTTGTATAGGATGTGCAGGTGGAATTGATATTTTTGCAAAAAATAATAAAAAAAGCATCCTAAAAAATGATGAAAATTACGAGCTTTATGAAATAGAAATCTCTAAACTTCCAGGAGGACATAGTGGGATTAATATCCATCTAAATACTCCAAATGCAATTAAACTTATTGCTCAAATGATAAAAGAAAATGATGGTTTATTATTAGACATAAATGGAGGAGAAAGAATAAATTCAATTCCTGTTAATGTAAAAGCAATAGTAGCCTTTAAGTCTTATCCAAAGAATATTTCACATGAAAATTTGTGTATAACTAGAATAGATACTAAAACTGAACATATGAATATTTGGACAAGTGATATAGTGGATTTTATTTATACATTTTCAAATGGAGTAAGAGGATATGACAAAGATTTAGGTGTAGTATTAAGTTCAATTAATCTAGCTAAAATATCAACAGATCTAGACTCAATTAGTATAGAATTAAGTGCAAGGTCTATGTCCAATGAAGGACTCGATTCAATAAAGAAAGAGAGTATAGCTTTACTTGAACATTTTAATTTTATAGTTGAAACAAATGGTAAATATCCAGCCTGGAAGCCTGATGTAAATGAATTCACAAATAATATTTTAGAAATTTATAAAAAGTATAATAAAAGTGCAAGTTTGGAAGCTATTCATGCAGGACTTGAATGTGCTATCTTTAAACAAAAATTTCCAAAAATGAAAATAGCTTCAATAGGTCCAAATATTTTTGATCCCCATTCTAATAGAGAAAAAGTTGAAATCAAATCTGTTGAAAGATTATCTGAAATTGTAAAAGAAATTGTAGATAGTTTAAAAAAAGAGAATAAATAAAACAAATGAGTAAATTTGAAATTTCTGATAATTGGGAATATTTTTGCTTAGTAGACAAAATTAAATTTATAGATAGTTTTTTTGTAAAGAATTCACATTCAAAAGAAATTATCTTTGATTTTTTAAACTTAAAAAAAGTTGATTCTTCTGGTATTATTCTTATTATAAAATACCTTGTACTTTTTGAAAATAATAAAATCAATGTAAAAATTGAAAATATAAGTGAAAAGCATCAAAAAATGCTTAATTTATATAAAGAAAATTATACACAAAAAGAACCTGTAGTTGAATATAAATCCTCTTCTTTAGAAAAAATAGGTAAAAAATCAATTAAAACAATAGAAAGATTTGGAAGTTTTTTATCTTTTCAGGGTAAGATTTTTACTTATTTATTTTATCTTTTATTACATCCTTCAAAAATACGATTTAAAGCTATTGTTAATCAAATTGAAGTTGCATCTATTCCGATTTTGCCTATTATTGCTCTTGCTTTATTTCTTGTTGGTTTTGTAACAGCCTATCAAGGTGCTGATCAGCTTGGAAAATTTGGTGCTTCAATAATTATTGTTGAAATGTCTACAATGTCTATGTTTAGAGAAATAGCACCCTTTTTAGCAGCAGTTATTGTTGCAGGAAGAAGTGCTTCTTCTTTTACAGCCCAAATAGGAACAATGAAAATAACAGAAGAGTTAAGTGCCATGAGAACGATGGGCTTAGATATTGATATATTTATAATTATACCTAGAATTATTGCATTAATTATTATTATGCCTCTTTTAGTCTTCTTTGCTGATATGGCTGCATTAGCAGGAGAAATGGTAATTGTTAAGTATCATTTAGGAATTTCTTATACAGAGTTTATTAATAGAATTTATGAATATGTTGAAATTAGACATATTTTATTAGGACTTGCAAAAGCTCCACTTTTTGGAATTTTAATTGCGGTAATTGGATGTTATAGAGGATTACAAGTTAAAAGTGGAACAGATATAGGGAAATATACAACAAAAGCCGTTGTAGATTCAATTTTTTGGCTTATTATTGTAAATGCAATAATTTCTCTTTTATCTATAAAATTAGGATTTTAGAATGATTGAAGTAAAACATATTTCAACTTCCTTTGGGGAAAAAATAGTACATGATGATATTTCACTAAAAGTGAACAAAGGTGAAATATTTGGAATTTTGGGAGGAAGTGGAAGTGGTAAAACTGTACTTTTAAAACAAATAATTATGTTAAATGAAATCCAAAAAGGACAAATAAGTATATTTGGAGAAGATATAAAAAAACTTACTATGAAAAGAAGAGATTACATAAAAAGAAATTGGGGAGTATTGTTTCAATTTGGTGCCCTATTCTCTTCTTTAAATGTAATTGAAAATATTGGAATTATGTTAAAAGAAAATACAAAACTTCCAAAAGATTTGATAGATGATATAGCCTACACAAAATTAAGAATGGTTGGACTTGATACAAGAGTTGGGACTTTATATCCAGAAGAATTAAGTGGAGGGATGAAAAAAAGAGTTGCACTAGCTAGAAGTTTAGCATTAGACCCTAGCATTCTTTTTTTAGATGAACCAACTTCAGGATTGGACCCTTCTAGTATAAAAGCCTTTAATAGTTTAATTTTAGACTTAAGAGATATGCTAGGACTAACTGTTGTTATGATAACCCATGAATTAATTACAATAAAAGAAGTGCTTGATAGATTTTGTATTATTTCAAATGGGAAACTGGCTATTACGGGCACCTATGAGGATGCATTAAAAGTAAATGATGTTACAATAAATAAGTTCTTAAAATTACAAAAGGATGATTTTGGAAAATAAAGCTAGATATACACTTGTAGGTCTATTTGTTTTAAGTTTTGTTATTGCTGCTGTTGTTTTTATACTCTGGCTGGGAAGATACGATTTAGAAAAAATAGATGCAAAAGAGTTTAGAATATACAGTACTACTTCAATTGGAGGATTAAGTAAAAATTCAATTGTTGAATACAAAGGTTTAAATATTGGAATAATTAAAGATATCCAAATAAATCCAAAAAATCTTGAGCAAATTGAGATTATTCTAAAAATTACAAAACCAAGTATTATAAAATCTGATAGTTATGCAATTATTCAATCAGAAGGTGTCACAGGAAATAAACGTATTGAAATTAGTGGAGGAACAAATGACTCTGAGATATTAGAAGTTAAAAAAGATTCCTATGCTATTATTCCTTTGAAAAAGTCATTTATTGATAAAATTACTTCAAGTGCTGGAAATATAAGTTCACAAATAGAAAATATTCTTGAAAAATTTGAAATTCTTTTAGATGAAAAAAATATTAAAAATATTAATAAAATATTAGAAAATACAAATAATTCCTCAAAAAACTTTGATGAGATGATGCAAAAAGTTAATAATTTATTAGAAAACAACTTATTAAAAACCCTTAATAATTTTGACAATATGACAAATAGTATAGATTCAGTTGTAAAAACAGATATTAAAAATAGTGTTAATAAAATTGAATTAATGACAAAAAATCTTGATTTACTTGGAAATGACGTAAGAACACTTATTAATAATGATATAAAAAAATTAATAAAAGACTTAAGACAAACAGCAAACTCCTCAAAAGATATTGATATTGTTTTAGACCAATTAGAAGATACTTTAAAACAAATAGATTCAACTGTCAATGAATTCAATCAAAACGGTGGAGATATGTTATTTAATACAAGAGAGATAAATTATGGGCCTGGAGAAAAAGAATAATGAAAAAAACAAAAATTGTAATATTTAAAATATCCTTCATCTTGGTATTTTCAAGTTTATTTTTTGGAGGATGTATTTCCTTAACAAAAGAACTTCCTGCTTATAAAACATACTCCTTAGAATATAAAAAAGATAATACTTCTTCAAAATATTTTGATAAAACTATTCAAGTTCTTGAACCTAAAGCTTTAGAAAGTATAAATTCAGAAGCAATTACTTACTCAAAAGACGATTTTTCAAAAGAAAAATATGCATTAAATCGTTGGAGTGATAAACCCTCAAAAATGTTACAAAGAACAATTGCTTCATATCTTACAAGCAAAAATTCTTACAAATATATTACAAGCTCAAATATCAAAGTAAAAAGTGATTTTAAAATCGTATCTCAATTAGTAGATTTTAATCATACTTTTACTAAAAATAGCTCTTATGCAGACTTTTCAATAAGAGTTTATTTAATAAATAATCATAATGAAAAAGTTTTCTTTAAAAGTTTTACCTATACTAAAAGAACATCAACAAATGACGCTAAAGGCTTAGTAGAAACTATGAATGAAGTTAATAATATTTTCTTATCTGATTTAAATACTTTTATACAAAGTGTATTAAATAAGTAGTTTTTGAATATGCTTCTAAAAGAAAAGGTCCCAAAATGAATAGTAAAAATGAAGATACAATACTACAAATTATAAAATACACTCCCCCTGTTTTTATAATTACTCTTTCATTAATAATTTCCGTAGCTTTATATTTTAATAATCAAAAGATGTTTAATGAAGAAAAAAAACAGATTGAACAAGAGTATATTAAAGATAAAAAAGAACTCATACAAAATCAAGTTAACAATATTTATGAATATATTATCAATGAACAAAAAGATACAGAAAAAAAATTAAAACAAAGCATTAAAATGCGTGTTTATGAAGCTTATAATATTGCTATGAATATTTACCAAGAAAATAAGAATTTAGATAAAGTAGCTATTAAAAAGCTAATTACTGATGCTTTAAGAACAATAAGGTTCAATAATAATAGAGGATATTTCTTTATATTTTCTTTTGATGGCATAAATATATTAAATTCAGCATTTCCAAATCTTGAAGGTAAAAATCTTTGGAATTATAAAGATGCCAAAGGTACATTTATAACTCATGAAATGAATAAAATATTAAATAATAAAAGTGAAACTTTTTATACTTGGTATTGGAATAAACCAAATGACAAAAGTCTTACAGAATATAAAAAAATTGGATTTTTCAAAAAGATTGAGCCTTTAAATTGGTATATAGGAACAGGAGAATATTTAGAAGATTTTGAAAACGATATAAAAAAAGATTTATTAAAATATATTAAAAGATTGAAATATGAGAATAATGGGTACATCTTTATAATAGATTATAAAGGAAAGTATTTAGCCCATAAAAATGAAGAAATAATAGGATTGAATGCCTTAGAAGCAAAAGATATTCAAAACAAACAAACTATTTTAGATATATTTGATATTTCAAAAAAACAAGGAAGTGGTTTTATAGATTATTTTCAAATAAAAAAATCAGGAATAAATAATTTAGCAAAGAAAACAAGTTATATAAAAAGTATTGAAAATTGGGAATGGATAATAGGGAAAGGCTTTTATCAAGATGAAAGAAATTTAATTTTTAAAAAGAAGAAACAATTTTTAGATGAGAAGTTAAATGAGCATTTGTGTGATTTAGTTTTTTATTCTAGTCTATTAACAATAATTTTACTTTTTATTTCTATTTCTATTTCAAAAATTCTTGAAAAAAGATTTGTAGGCTACCAAAATGAAATAAATACTTATCTAAAAGAGATAACAACCCAACACACGATATTAGCTCAACAATCAAAATTAGCAGCAGTAGGAGAAATGATCGCAAATATTGCACATCAATGGAGACAACCTCTTAGTATGATTTCTAGTGCGGCAACAGGCTTAAGACTAAAAAAAGAAGTGGGAATATTAAAAGATGAAGAATTTAACACAAGTTTAGACTATATAAATGATTCTACTCAATATCTTTCTAAAACAATTGATGATTTTAGAAATTTCTTTTCCAATAATAAAGATAAAACTTTATTTAGTATTAAAACGGCAATCCAAGAAAGTTTAAATCTTTTAAGTATTCAGACAAAAGAGAATGATATAACTATAATCCAAGATATTAATGAAAGTAAAGTTTTTGGAGTTAAAAGTGAAATAAGTCAAGTTATAATTAATATAATTAATAATTCTAAAGATCAATTAATAAAATCAAGAAAGAAAAACCGATTAATTACTGTTAATACTTATGAAAAAGATAATTTTCTTATTATTGATTTAAAAGATAATGCCGGTGGAATAAAAGAAAAAGTATTACCACACATTTTTGAACCATATTTTACTACAAAACATAAAAGTCAAGGTACAGGAATTGGACTTTATATGTCAAGACAAATAATTTTAAAACAGTATCAAGGGGCAATTGATATTACAAATTGTGAATTTAGTTACAAAAAGAAATCATATAAAGGTGCAAACACAATTATTAAATTAAATATTTCTAAAAATTAATTTGATGATTAAAAAATAAAGGATAATTACAGTTTTTTAAAAAAAATCTATTTTTATTCCTTTTAGTAATTTCTTTTTAGCTATAATAATCAAGTTTAAATTTACAAAAGGACCATAAGAATGGGAAAAATAACAGAACAAGATATCATTGATAGTGTTGCTGACGCATGTCAGTATATTTCTTTTTATCATCCAGAAGATTTTATCAAAGGAATGGTAGAGGCATATGAAACAGAAAAAGGTGAAGCTGCTAAGAATGCTATAGGACAAATTTTGATTAATTCAAAAATGTGTGCTATGGGTCATAGACCTTTATGTCAAGATACAGGAAGTGTAAATGTTTTTATAAAAGTTGGTACAAAAGCAAACCTTGATATTACAAATGAACTAGAAGATATTATAAATGCTGGTGTTGCAAAAGGTTATACAGATCCTGATAATACTTTAAGATACTCAGTAGTTACAGACCCAGCAGGTGAGAGAAAAAATACAAAAAATAATACTCCCGCAGTTATTCACTTTACAGTTGATAATTCAGATACTATAGATATAACTGTTGCAGCAAAAGGTGGAGGAAGTGAAAACAAATCTAAATTTGCTGTTTTAAATCCAAGTGATAGTGTTTATGATTGGGTTATGGAAAATGTAAGACAAATGGGTGCTGGTTGGTGTCCTCCAGGAATCTTAGGTATTGGTATTGGTGGAAATCCAGAAAAATCAATGTTACTTGCAAAAGAATCATTAATGGGTAGCGTTGATATTCATGAATTAAAACAAAGAGGTCCTAAAAATGCCTTAGAAGAATTAAGATTAAAACTATATGAAGATGTTAATAAAATAGGTATTGGAGCACAAGGACTTGGTGGATTAACAACTGTTTTAGATGTTAAAATCTTAGATTATCCATGTCATGCAGCATCTCTTCCTGTTGCTATGATTCCAAACTGTGCAGCAACTAGACATATTCACTTTGAATTAAAAGGTGATGGACCAGCTAGATTTAATAAGCCAGATTTAGATCTTTGGCCAGATATTGAATTACCTATGGATACTATTAAAAGAGTAAATATTGAAGATTTAACAAAAGAGAATTTATCTCAATTTAAATCAGGAGATACATTACTTTTATCAGGGAAAATTTTAACAGCACGTGATGCGGCGCATAAGAAAATTGTAGAGTACAAAAATGCAGGAAAAGCACTTCCAAATGGTGTTGATTTAAAAGATAGATTTATTTACTACGTGGGTCCTGTAGATCCTGTTAGAGATGAAAAAGTAGGACCAGCGGGACCAACTACATCAACAAGAATGGATAAATTTACAAAAGATATGATGGAAATTGGAATTATGGGAATGATTGGTAAAGCTGAAAGAAAGCAACCAACAATTGATTTAATTAAAGAATATAAATCAATGTACCTAATTGCAACAGGTGGAGCTGCTTATTTAATTTCTCAATCTATTAAAGATGCAAAAGTTATTGCTTTTGAAGAAATGGGAATGGAAGCTATTTATGAGTTTGAAGTAAAAGATATGCCAGTTACTGTAGCTGTTGATACTGAAGGTGTTTCAATACATACAACAGGACCAGCTCAATGGAGAACTATCTAAAAGTTCTTTCGTAAAGTGAAGTTTACTTCACTTTACAACACTTCCTTTTTAATTATATTCTTCTTTACTTTTTCTTCTTATTCTGATAACAATTATTAAAATAATATGATATAATTTTTTATATACTAAAGGATTATAAATGAATAATTATAGAATTGAAAAAGATACAATGGGAGAAATACAAGTCCCAAATGATAAATACTGGGGTGCACAAACTCAAAGAAGTATAGAAAATTTTCCTATTGGAAATGAAACTATGCCAAAAGAAATTATTGAAGGCTTTGCATATTTAAAAAAAGCTTGTTCTGCTGTAAACAATAACTTAAAAAGATTAGATGATACAAAATATACTGCTATTAGTAGTGCTTGCCAGGAAGTAATAGAAGGCAAACTCAAAGATAACTTTCCTCTTGTAGTTTGGCAAACAGGTTCAGGAACACAATCTAATATGAATATAAATGAAGTAGTTGCAGCAAGAGCTACAGAAATTTTAGGAAGTAATTTTAGAAAAGAAAAATTAATTCATCCAAATGATGATGTTAATAAAGGACAAAGTTCAAATGACACATACCCAACTGCAATGAGAATAGCTTTTGTTTTAGAAATACAAAAACAATTAATCCCAGCAATTAAAAAACTAAAAAAGACATTTGAAGAAAAAAGCAATGAGTTTAAAGATATAGTAAAAATTGGAAGAACACATCTCCAAGATGCAACACCTCTTACTCTTGGACAAGAATTAAGTGCTTATGTTGATATGTTAAATAAAGCCTTAAGCCAGATTGATGATAGCATGAAATACATCACTGAACTTGCTATTGGAGGAACAGCTGTTGGAACAGGACTTAATTCTCATCCTGATTTTTCGCCTATGGTTTGTGAAGTTTTAAATAAACAAACAAAAACGAAATATAAATTTAAATCTCATCCAAATAAATTTCACGCTTTAACATCACATGATGGGGAAGTAGTATTAAGTGGAGTTTTAAATGCTCTTGCTTCAAATCTTATGAAAATAGCAAATGATATAAGGTGGCTCTCTTCTGGACCTAGATGTGGAATTGGTGAACTTACTATTCCTGCAAATGAACCTGGAAGTTCTATAATGCCTGGGAAAGTAAATCCTACACAAAGTGAAGCTATGACTATGGTTGCTGTGCAAGTTATGGGAAATCATACAACAGTCTCAGTAAGTGCTAGTCAAGGAAATTTTGAATTAAATGTATTTAAGCCTGTCATTGCTTATAATATTTTACAATCAATAAAATTACTTAGTGATACAATGATTGCATTTAATGACAATTGTGCCATAGGAATACAGCCAAATAAAAAAAATATAGATAAATACTTAAATGATTCATTAATGCTTGTAACGGCACTAAATCCATATATTGGTTATGAAAATGCTGCACTTATAGCTAAAACTGCACATAAAAATGGTACAACATTAAAAGAAGAAACACTTAAACTTGGGCTTTTAAGTGAAGAAGAGTTTGAGAAATATGTAAGACCAGAAGAAATGATATATCCAAAAATATAAATTTTTTACATACTATATAAAATACAAAGCTTTAAGCTTTGTATTTTAATGATGATGATCTTTATGATCATGATCTCCATGAGAATGACTACCTTCATGTTTTTTAATAATCTCTGACATTTTAGAAGCATCTAATATTTTAAGAGTTTTATTATTATAACTTTCAATTATTTCATTTGTTGTAATTTTTTCATCACCTGCATAATAAATATCAATATTAGTATTCTTCAATTTTTTATAAGGGTTTGTTCCCATCTCTTTTATGACAATATCGTCAACACCTTTTTCTTTAAACCAATCAATTAATGAAGAACCATTATCAAAGGGATTAGCCTCAATTTGTAAGCTTTCTCCATCATAAAAAGCAAAATATTTTGCTTTTCCAAATAAGGGTGAAACCGTCGCATTTTCTTTTTTTGTTTTTACTGGGAATGTAATCATTCTCTATCCTTTTAAACTTATTATAAATATATATTTTCATATATGATTTTTTATTTAAAAGGATTATACTCCGAATAAGTTAATTTTTTATTAACTTTATTATAAGGAAAAGATATAATTCTAAAAAAGTTATTTTATATCTACTAAGTAAAATTCTATTATTTTAATCTATTCTTTGCCATTTCTATATCATTTTGATATTTGTAAACCATATAATCTACCATTGTAGTACCCTCATTTTTACTAAAAAATGAATTCATCTCTATAAGTCTATACAACATTCTAAAAAATGCAGTAAAAGGTACAAAATATGTTACTAATGTTTCATACTTTCTATAAGGATAGTATTTATCAAACTCTTGTTTTAAATCGTTTAAAACCCTACTCTCTTTTTGTAATTGCTCTTTGTTTTTTGAGTTCATTGTTCTTAAGGCTAAAAAAAGATTTAGTAAAAACATCACTAAATTTAAAGTCAATCCTAAAACAAATATTTCTTCGTAAGTCATCGCTTCTCCATATAAAAATTAATTATAACTAATTGTTCTTCTATTTATCAAAAGTACAAATTATTTTTGTATAATAAATTAAAAAAGATGAAAGATATAAATGAAATTAATAGAAAAAAATATCACTAAAACAATTGAAGAAATGTATTTATTAGAAACACTAAATTTAAATAATAAAACTATTTTAGAGTTAGGCTGTGGAGCAGCAGCAATAACTAAAAAAGTTGCACAAAATGGCTTTAATAGAAAAATTATAGCTTGTGAAGTTGATGAAGTACAACATAAAAAGAATTTAGAATTAAATATAAAAAATATTGAGTTCAAACTTTCAGGTGCTGAAGATATAAAATTAAAAGATAATAGTGTTGATTTTATAATGATGTTTAAATCTTTTCATCATATACCTATAAATAAAATGCAAAAAGCATTAAATGAAATACAAAGAGTTCTAAAACCAAATGCCCTAGCATATATTAGTGAACCTCTTTTTTCTGGAGATTTAAGTGATTTAATTTCAATGTTTCATAATGAAGAATATGTAAGAGAAGAGACATTTAAAGCTATTGAAAAATCTGTAAAAAATGAACAATTTAAGCTTTTTCAAGAAATATTTTTTCAAACACCTACAAGTTATGAAAACTTTGAAGATTTTAAATCAAAACTTATTGACGTAAGCTACAATAAGCATAATTTTTCAAAAGAGTTTGAAAATAAAATAAAAGATAAATTTAATGAACTTTCAAATAATCAAAAGATCACTTTTCAAAAACCCTTTAGAGTTGATATTTTACAAAATATTAAATAAGTAAATAAGTTTTCTTTTATATGGAAATACAATTTTTACCATTTTTCTTTGATTTATAAAGTAAATCATCAACTCTTTTAAATAAAGTATCGATATTATCATTTTTTTGTACTTGCACTAAACCAATACTAACAGTGATAATACTATTTTCAATTACTTTCATATTTCTAATTTCATCTTTAATTTTTTCAGCAAGGGTAAATGTATTTTTAACATCTAATTCAGGAATTAAAATTATAAACTCTTCTCCACCAATTCTAAAAAATATATCACTAGTTCTAATATTTTTTTTAATTGTTTTTGTCATTTCTATTAAAACTTTATCTCCTATATCATGGCCATAAGTATCATTAATATTTTTAAAATCATCGATATCAAGCATTAACAAAGAAAATACATTTTTATACCTTCTAAAAAGGTCTAAATGCTCTTTAACTTTCTCACTATAGGCTTTTCTATTATAGATTGAAGTTAATTCATCAATATATGTTTGTTCTCTTAATTTTTCATTTATTTTATATAATGCAGTAATATCTCTACTAGTTCCAACTATTCCTTTTCCCTCTTTTTTTGAATAAGTAAAGGGTATTTTTTTTATTTGAAGAAGTACTTCTTCTCCTTGATAAGGTATCCATTCTTCATAAATTTGAGAACTTCCTTCTTTCAAAGTTCTTATATCATTTTCTTTAAATTTTTTTGCATTACTTTTATTAAATAAATCAACGTCTGTACAACCTATAATCTCTGATTTACTTTTACCTACAAATTTAGCAAAAGCATCATTACAACCAATATATTTAAAATTACTGTTTTTATAAAATATATAATCATTTGTAGAATTAATAACCGTATTTAATAAATCTCTTGATTTTCTAATCTCTTTTAATAAGATAAATATTAAAATAAATACTAAAACAGAAAAAAAGAAAACAACAATTAAGGCATTTTTTTCATTTGACGTTAATTCAAAAATAATTGTTCCATGGGGATTTAATTCATAAACAAAAGAATCAACATCCAAATCTTTATCTACTAAACCTAAAACTTTGAAAATACTTGCCATTTCAATTAATTTTTCTTTTTCAATACATCCTATTTGCTTATCATAATTATCATATGCTAATTTTTTAAGTATTTCACCCTCTTTTATTAGATGAATCATTGAATTGTTTAAAGTATTATATTTTTCAAATATGAGTTCCGCTGTTTCTGTCATATTTTCAAAAGCATAAGTCCAACCTTTTAAAGAAGCCTCTACAAAATTCATAGTCAAAGTTGGATTTTCTTTGATGAAGATTGAAGATGTAAATAGAATATCACTATAAAAATTAAAGCCATAATCCTTTGGATGAATTATATTGTATTCAACATTTCTATTTTTCATAAGTATAGGCTCATTTGATAAATATGATGCCATAGCATCAACTTTTTTATTAATCAAATTTTCTATATTAAAAGAATGTTCTAAT
This sequence comes from Halarcobacter sp., assembly GCA_030145305.1. GTDB lineage: Bacteria > Campylobacterota > Campylobacteria > Campylobacterales > Arcobacteraceae > Halarcobacter. Next base: position 174,323 of record JAQYVX010000005.1, read on the forward strand.
AAGGTAAAATCTTTATTATAAAGTCCCTTTGAATACAACATAGCTAATATTGAAGCATTATTTTTAACATCAGGAGTAATCATTATTTTTTTATTTTTTAGATCTTCTGGCTTATTTATATTTGAGTCTTTTCTTGTTAGTAACATCAAAGGAGATTGTTGAAAAATTGCTGCTAAGGCAACAACATCACGCCCTTTTATTTTATCAATAATCAAAGATGAACGAGCAATTGAAAAATCATACATTTCATTTTTTTCAATTTCTGAGAATTTTATATTTTTATCTAATTCTCTAATCTCAACATCTAAGCCTACTTCTTTATAAAAGCCTTTTTCTTTTGCCATATAATATCCTGCAAATTGAAATTGATTTAGCCAATTCAATTGAAGAACAACCTTTTTTAAAGGTTTGGCAAATAAAAACATAGAAAATAAAAGCAACAAAATACAAATCTTTTTCATGATAACTCTTTTCATCTATATTAATAAATTATACTCTAAATTAAAAATAATGTATAGTTACTTTTGATACAATACAAAACAAAAATTAATAATAAAGTATTTAGATGAAGCAAAATGAATATAATGAAAAAATAAACAGATTAATAGACTGGGCAAAGGCATATTATGTAAATGATAATCCAATTGCTACTGATGAAGAATATGACCAATTATCAAGAGAATGTTTAGCTTATGAACAAGAAAACCCAGAGTTATCACATCCAAATTCACCTAATAAAAGAGTTGGGGGATTCGTCTTAGATGGCTTTGTTAAAGCAGCACATTTATCAAGAATGTGGTCTCAAGAAGATGTTTTTAATACAAAAGAATTAGAAGATTGGATAAAAAGAGCACATAAAGTAAATACAAATTTAAAATTTTATTGTGAACCAAAATTTGATGGAGCTTCATTAAATTTAATTTATGAAAATGGCTTATTGAAACAAGCAATTACAAGAGGTGATGGAACAATTGGTGAAGATGTTACAAACAATGTTAAAACTATTCATTCTATTCCACTTCAAATAAAAGAAAAATCACTCTTAGAAATCAGAGGTGAAATCGTAATTAAAAAATCAGATTTTGAAAAAATAAACCAAGATAGATTAAAAAATAATGAACAACTTTTTGCAAATCCAAGAAATGCAGCAGCAGGAAGTTTAAGACAGTTAGATCCAAGTATAACTGCAAAAAGAAAGCTATTTTTCAATGTTTGGGGTGTTGGACAAAACAGTTTAGAACACAAAAATTATAGTGAAAAAATGGAGTATATTTATTCTTTAGGCTTTGCACATCCTCCGATGACTACAAAAACTACTACAGTAGAAGGAATCGAAGAGTTATACCATAAAATAATAGAGAAAAGAAACTCAATTGAGATGATGCTTGATGGAATGGTTATAAAAATTGATGACATAGAAACACAAGAAGAATTAGGTCATACAGTAAAATTTCCAAGATGGTCTTGTGCTTATAAATTTCCAGCAGTTGAAAAAACTACAAAAATAAAGGATATTATTCAACAAGTAGGACGTACAGGAGTTATAACTCCTGTTGCAATTGTGGAGCCAACACTAATTGATGGTTCAACAGTAGAAAGAGCTTCTTTACATAATTATGATGAAATTGCAAGATTAGATTTAAGAATAAATGATGAAGTTATTATTATAAAAAGTGGCGATATTATTCCCAAAATTACAAAAGTTTTTACAGATAGAAGAGACGGAAATGAAAAGCAAATACAAAGACCAACAAAATGTCCAAAATGTGAAAGTGAACTTTTAGATGAAGGTACTTTAATTAAATGTCAAAATCTAGATTGTCCTAGTATTGTTTCAAATTCAATTATATATTTTGCTTCAAAAAATTGTCTTAATATTGATGGCTTAGGAATAAAAATAGTAGAACAACTTGTACGAGAAAAGAAAATATATGATATTTTAGATTTATATTCTTTAAAATATGAAGACTTACAAGACTTAGAAGGCTTTAAAGAGAAGAGAATCAATAATCTTTTAAAGTCCATAGAAAATACAAAAGGAAGTCAACTTCATAGAGTAATAAATGCTTTAGGAATTGAACATATAGGGGAAGTAGCTTCAAAACAAATTTGCCTTGAATTTGGACTAAATGTAATAAATGTTGACTTTGATTCTCTAATAAATTTAGATGGAATTGGGGGACAAATGGCTAACTCTTTTTGTGAATTTATGAGAGTTAATAAAGACCTAGTTTTAAAACTACTTGAAATAATCAGTCCAATAATTGAAGAAAAAATTGAAGTAGAGGAAAATGTCTTTAAAGGTAAAACCGTAGTTTTAACTGGAACAATGACTCAATCAAGAGGCTTGATTAAAAAAGAACTTGAGTCTTTAGGTGCAAAAGTTAGTTCTTCAATTTCAAAGAAAACTGATTATTTAATTTATGGGGAAGATGCTGGTAGTAAATATGACAAAGCCATTGATTTAGGAGTTACAACATTAACTCAAAATCAAATGGAAGAAATGATTTAAAAAGATATTCTTCTTTCTTCTATCAATCATTATGTTACTTTTTTTATATCTTTTGAATAAATCATAAGAAAAATTAATAAATATACTTAAGTTTTTTGTTAAATACTTTATAATAAATCTAGTTAAACTAAAAGGCTGTGAAATGACTGATAATAACTATAAAAGAGAAAAATCTTTAACTATTACAATGTTAATGACTCCTGATAAAGCAAATTTTACAGGGAAGAATGTACATGGTGGAGAGATTCTAAAAATGTTAGACCATGTAGCCTATGCTTGTGCCGCTAGATATTCAGGTACTTATGCTGTAACATTATCTGTAGACATGGTACTTTTTAAAAATCCTATTAAAATAGGCTCTTTAGTTACTTTTCATGCTTCAGTTAATTATACAGGAAGAACATCTATGGAAATAGGTATAAAAGTAATTTCTGAAGATATAAAAGATCATACTTTAAAAAATACAAATGTTTGCTATTTTACTATGATTGCAGTGGATGAAGAAGGAGATCCAACTCCTGTTCCTAAGCTTGAACCTGAAACAGAAGATGAAAAAAGAAGATACAATGATGCCATTGCTAGAAGAGAAGCTAGAATGTCAACAAGGCATGCTCACTAATAATATTAGAATCTAAAGCCTAGGCTTTAGATTCAATAAACTCTTCATAAGAACCTTTAAAGTCAATAATTGACCCATCTTCTTGAATTTCAATAATTCTATTTGCATAGGCATCTAATAACTCTCTATCGTGTGATACACAAATAACAGAACCAGGGAATTCTAATAATCCTTCACCAAGAGCAATAATAGCTTCAAGGTCAAGATGGTTAGTAGGCTCATCTAAAACCATAAAGTTTGGTTGTTCAAGCATGATTTTAGAAAGCATCATTCTATGTTTTTCTCCCCCTGAACAAGATTGAACTTGTTTTTCCTGCTCAGTTCCATTAAATAACATTCTTCCTAAACAGTTTCTAATTTCTGCTATATCAGCATCTCTATCAAAGTTTCTCAACCAATCATAAAGAGTATTATCACCAGTAATTAAATCAGTGGCATTTTGTGGGAAATATGAATTTTGAATAGTAGCACCCCAGTGAATATCACCAGAATCTGCTTTAATATTTTCTACTAAAATCTCACATAAAGTTGTTTTACCAATACCATTTGGCCCTATTAAAGCAATTTTATCATCTTTTTCAACAGTAAAAGAGATATTGTTTAGTACTTGTTTTCCATCATATGATTTTGAAATATCTTTTACAAATAATAACTCTTTACCAACTTCTCTTTTTTGTCTAAAAATAATTGAAGGATCACGTCTTGAAGATACTTGAATTGAACCAACATCAAGTTTATCAAGTTGTTTTTGTCTAGAAGTCGCTTGTCTTGCTTTTGAAGCATTAGCAGAGAATCTAGCAATAAACTTTTCTAATTCTTCTTTTTCTTTTAACTTTTTACTTGTGTCTTTTTCATTTTGCTTAGCAATTACTGTAGAAGCTATGTACCAATCATCATAATTACCTGAAAACTCTCTAATTTGTTTAAAGTCAACATCTAAGATATTTGTACAAACTGCATTTAAGAAGTGTCTATCATGTGAAATAACAACCATAGTACCGTCATGATGTTGTAGTTGATTTTCTAACCATCCAATAGTAACAATATCAAGGTTATTCGTTGGCTCATCTAAAAATAGAACATCAGGTTTTGGATATAAAACTTGAGCTAATAAAACTTTAAATTTATCTCCACCTGTTAATGATGACATTAAATCAGTTTGTTGAGAAGCTGGAAATCCCAAATCTTCTAATATTTTTGTAATTTTTATATCATATTCATATGTTGGATCTTCTTCACAACATACAATTTCTAATTCTCCTAATTTTTCACCAATCTCATCAGTATATTCTTCTAAATATAATCTTTCTTTTTCTTTTATTGCATCATAAAGTTTTTTATTACCTAATAAAACTGTATCAAAAATCGAATACTCTTCATATGCAAATTGATTTTGCTCTAATGTTCCAACTTTTTTACCATTTTGAACTTGAACTTCACCGTCTGTTGCGTCTTCTTTACCTGCTAGTATTCTTAAAAATGTAGTCTTACCTGCACCATTTGCACCAATAAGTCCATATCTTTTTCCGGTATCTAGCTTTATATTAATCTCTTGAAAAAGCACTCTTGCACCGTATGCTTTTTTAAGGTTTACTGTTTGAACCATATTATTAAATTCTCCATTCTGTGTTATTTGGGCATTATATCCAAAAGTATCTATGATGAAAGTTAGAGAAAATATAGTTTTTTATTTAGTTTTCTTATTAAAACTATTCTAGAATATTTGCAATCTCTTTTATAGCTTCTTCATTTTTTAGACTAAATTTAATTTCAATTCTTCTTGAAGCATCTGAATCTTCCTGCCCTGCTTTATTATAAATAGGATCTAAAAAAGATCTCCCACTTGCAACAATTAGTTTTTTAAGATTCTCTTTATTTTTAAACTCTAAAGATAATAAAAAATCCATAACAGAATAAGCTCTTTTTTGAGAGAGTTCTAAGTTATATAAAAAAGCACCTTTTGAGTTTGTATGCCCTTCAATAGTGATTTTATCAATATGTTTATTTATTTCTTTATTTTCTAATATTGTTTTAAAGTAATCATAGACAGCATTTTTTAAAGCTTCTTTTGAACTATCTTTTAATTTAAAATCTCCTTCATCAAAAAGAATTTTTGAAGATAATCTTAAGCTTCCATTTTTTGGATCTATTTGAATATTTTTTCCAAGCTTATTTTTTAAAAGACTAATAACTCTTACTTTTATTCCTGTAAAACTTTTGATTTTTTCTTTTGTAGATTCTAAATCTCTAGATAGAAGTTTATGCTTTTCTTTCGAGTCTTCTAATTTTTGTGCCATAAATTTTATCTCATCATCCAAAAATTTTCTTTTTTCTTCAAATGATTCTATTAAAGCTTTCTTTTCTAAAACCTCTTCTAAAAGTTCATCTAATTTTTTATCTTTATTTTCTGATAAAATCTTCAACTTTTCAATATTATCTAGTAAAATAGTTTTTTCTGCTAAAGATTTATTTATCTTTTCTTTATACTCTTCTTCTAATAAAGCTAATTCTTCAATCTTTTTCTCTTTTTCTATTAATTTATTAAGTGAAGATATATTTTTACTACGTTCATCTTTTAATAGAAGATTTAATTTTTCATTTTCTAAAAGAGATTCTTTTAATACAGTTTTTGTTTTTTGAAAATTAATATTACTTTCTTCTAGAGCAATTTCTGTTTTTTCTAAATTACTCACTACATTTTTAATTCGTTCTTCTTTTTCTTTTAGTTCTTTTTTATTTTTTTCTAAAGCAATTTTTTCTTCTTTTAAAGTAGCTTCTAAAAGTTTTGATTCCCCTTGTAAAAGAGAATATTTAACTATAATTGCTCCAATAAGCAAAATAAATACAAAAAGCAAACCTGCCATTAAATCAGCATAAGAAATCCAAAAATTGGTAGCATTATCTTTTTTCATTTTATTTACTTTTTATATCATGTTCAATTAAATTTTTTCCTAAACTTTTTAAATCACTTGAAACAAGTTCAAGAGATGATAAAACAGAATAAGTTTCATTTCTTATGGCTTTTGAATTATTATCTTGTTCATTTATAGACTTATCTAAAGCCTCATTTGTTTTTAAAATTGAAGCATGTAAGGAAACAAAATCATCCAAAATACTATTTTGCTTCATTGAAGTAGCTTCAAAAAGTTTTGCTAAAGTTAGGTAATTTTTACTTAATCTTTGTTCACTATTTTTAAACTCTTCATCAATTTTTTCAATAAGTTCAAGCTTTGCTTTTGCTATAGAATCAAGCTTGTATATATATTCAGGAGTAATTACATTTTCAATTTTTTCTAAAAATTTTTCATTTCTTTCTTGATTATCTATAATTTTATATAACTCAACTTCTTCTTTATTCCATAAATATTGTTTGTATTGATTTTTAATTTCATTTAAGTCATTTTCAATTTTTGTCATACCTCTTTTTTCAAAAAATATCCACCAAATTGATAAGAATATTCCATATATAGAAGCATAAAAAGCAGTTCCAACTCCACTTAATAAAATTGTGATTTCATTTTCTAAAGCTGCTTTTGATTCAACAGTAAAGTTTGGCATGGAAATAGCAATTGCAGTAAAAGTACCTAAAATACCTAGTGTGGGAAAGATAGAAGAGGCAATACTTGAAAAGTTGTCATTTCTTATATTATTAATATGCTTTTCAAAAAAAGAGTCTATATTTCCATAGGATTTTTTCTTTCCTGAGATAAGCAATTCATTTTCTAAAAGATAATTATCTACTTCTTTAACAACATCACTTAAAGAGTTTCTAAAATTAGAAAAAGAATACCAAGCATTATGAGGAATAAAAAACATAAAAATCAATAATATTAAAAAAATAATTATAATTGAATGTATTTCAACTTTTAATGGAATAATATTTGTAAAACCTAGAAGTAATAATAAGAATAGTGCCAAAGGAAGGGATAAGATCATTAAAAATCTAGGGGAATGACTAATCTTTTTTTCATTTAATTCAATCATGTAAATCTCCAATAAAGAATTTTTACAATTGTATCATAAAAGAGTTACTTAAGAATCCAAAATAATTTAGAGATAAGTAACTCTTTTTGATATATTTATTCTGGTCTATAAACTTTTATATTTTGATAATTTTCTGAATCTCTTAAATATTGCGCATGAAGTTGACTTAAAATACCTTTATCACAATAAAATAAATATTCTTTATCTTGTGGAAGTTTTTTAAATTCTCTTTTTAAAGTATAAAATGGAATTTTAAGTGTTTCACAGCAAGTTTCAATACAAGTTTCATCTTGTCTTATATCAATAATTGTATATTTTTTACTTGAAATATCACTTACTGTTTCAATTAGACCAATACTTTGTACATCCTGTGCAATTTCGTCCACATTTATTTTTATTGCATTTTCCACAGCTTTATCTAATACAGAATAATCAAACTTCTTTGACTCTTTTTCCATTCTTTCATATGAACCATGAGAAACAGGATTTTTAGATATAACCCCACAATATTCAGGCATATCCTCAGCAAAATGCTTTGTACCTATATTAGTTGCAATACTAATTATTTCAGGTTTATTCATTGTAGCAAGTGGTCTTAAGACCAATTTTCTTGTTGATTGATCAATTAAAGCAAGATTTCTCAAAGTTTGACTTGACACTTGTGCAACACTTTCACCTGTAACAAGAGCATCAATTTTCATTTCATCGGCAATTCTTTCAGAAGCTTTAAGCATTAATCTTTTCAAAGTTACACCCATATACGTTTCATGTGTTGATTTAAAAATCTCAGTTACAACATCTTCAAAAGGGATTGAAGTAAAAGTAACTCTATGAGAAGCACCAAATTTATTCCATAAGTATAAAGCAACTTGTTTTACACCTATTTCATGTGCCATTCCACCTAGATTAAAGAAAATAAAATGTGTTTTCATTCCTCTTTTCATAGTTAGATATGAAGCAACAGAAGAATCAAATCCACCTGACATCAAAGATAGAATCTCACCTTGTGAACCAAGAGGAAAACCACCTAAGCCTCTATACTTTTTAGTTAAAATACTTAATTGATTGTGAATTAATTCAATACGAATTGTAACTTCAGCAGTACGCAAATCAACACCTTTTGTATCATTATGCGCTAGCATATATCCACCAATAGTTTGTTCCATATCAGTTGATTTAAAAGGATGTGTTCCAGAACGTTTTGCCCGTACTACAAAAGTTTTGCCAATAATTTCATTTGACATATGTTCATTAACTATTACTTTCATTTGTTCCAAAGTATCAATTTTTTCAAATTGTAAAGCTTCTAAAACAAGTTCTATACCAGGAGTGTCCAATAAACGTGTTCTTACTTCAGGAAGTACACTCAAAGGACAAGTGACTTCAATCTTATCAAAGAATTTTCTTGTTTTTATATCTTTAGATATTCTACTTAAAAGCTTAAAGATGTTTCCATATAAGTTTCCTATCATCTGTCTTCTAGCAGCTGTACCTTTTACCATAATTTCTGGGAAAAATTTAACTATTAATTTTTGAGTTTTAACTTCTTCATTACTCATTATTTGTATACCTTATTATTTTAATAAGCGCAATTATAACATACTTTTTTCTTCCAATAATTTTATTACTATAATAAAGCTAGTAAAAACTAGCTTTTATTTTATAAACTCAACTACATCTTCAAATTTTTCTCTTAATTGTGATGATTGTTCATTTACTCTATAACCAAAAGGAAGAACAACAGAAACTTGAAATTTACTAGTATCAAGTTCTAATAAGTTTTCTAAGTTTTCTTTTTCAAAACCTTCAACAGGACAAGAATCAATTCCTTTTATAGCTGCTGCTGTCATCATATTTCCAGCTGCAATATAAGTTTGTCTTGCTGTCCAAGAAAAAATATTTTCATCGCTTGATAAAGTATTTTCTAAGTGTGAAGAATATATTCCTTCATAAAAGTCAAGTTTTTCTTGAGGCATTTCTCTTCTTGCAAATTTTCTTATAGGTTCACCTGATTGAGGTTTTACATCTTCAATTGCAGCTAATAATATTACTAAATGTGAACAAGTTGTAATTTGTGGCTGATTCCAACAAAAAGGTCTTACTTTTGCTTTTAATTCTTCATTTGTTATAACTAAAAATTTCCAAGGTTCCATACCAAAAGACGAAGGAGATTTTCTTCCAGCTTCTAATATAAAGTTTAATTCTTCTTCATCAATTTTTTTTGTTTCATCAAAAATCTTACAAGCATGTCTAAATTCCATCGCTTCATTAAATGTTTTATCCATATTATTTCCTTTAAATTAATTTTATATTATACACTTTATTTAATCTTTAAAATCAAAACCTTGGTTCTTATAATTTTCAGCTATCTTTCTAAAATAGACTCTTTTATAGTAATTTGCAGTTTGTTCACAATAAGATTGTAGATAATTCATATTGTTATCTTCTCTATATTTTTTCATCTGTTTTTCATATTCTAGTACACCATCTTTTACTTTCTTATCATTATATTTATCTTCAAAAGCAAAACTATTTAGAGGAACTCTTGGTTTTAAAAGAGCATCTTTTGCCTCTTTTGTAGCAACTCCAATTGTAGTACCAACTATTGGGAATGTTTTAGCTGGAAGATCTAATATTTCTATCATAGTCTCAGGAGCACTTCTAACAGCACCAATTGCAGTTGTACCATAACCTAAAGATTCTGCTGATATTTGAATTGCATTTAACATAATTCCAGCATCTACAGCACCTACTAAAACACCTTCTGCTGATTTATCAATTTGATGTTCTTCTCCTGCTTGTTCAACAGCAAAAATAGTTCTATTAAAATCCACAACAATTGTTATAAATACATCTGCTGTTGCAACTTGTTCTTGCCCACCACAAAGTTCTGCAATTTGTTTTATTTTTTCTTTATCTCTTGTATATACCAAAGATATTTGTTGTCCATTAATAGAAGTAGGACATCTTTGCGCTGTTTTAATAATAAGTTCTAAATCTTCTTCTTTTACACTTTCACCTGTAAATTGTCTAATTGATTTTCTATTACTTAATTGTTCAATAACTTGATTCATTTATTCTCCTATATTTTATAAAAAATTCTTATTTAATACTTTTTCAAATTTTGCTAACTCTGAATTTAAATCTAAATCACCTTTAAAAATATCATGACTTGAAAAAGTTTCTAAAGGTTTTGCACCACAAAATTGGAAGGTTTTATGCACAGGGAAATTTGCTTGATCTAAAGTTAAGCCTTCAAAAAAACCATCTTTATTATCAAATTCTGTATCTGGGCAATTATATGTAAGACTAATCATATATTTCTTATTAGTCATTAACCCACCACTTCCATATTTTTTAGAAGTATCTTCTCTACTTCTTCCATCATTTATATATGTAACTTTTCCTGAACCTGCTGAAAAAATCTCATCTATATATTTTTTTGTAATCCAAGGTACTCCCATCCAATGAACTGGATATTGAATAAAAATATAATCAGCCCAGTCAAACTTTGCTACTTCATCTTCTATTTCATAGCCCTTTTCTATATGCGTATTTTTAACTTCAAAACCATTATCAATAAAATATTTATTTGCAAAATCAATAAAACTATTTGTCAAATTACCCTCAGCAATATTCTCATAATATTGATGTCCATTTAGTATAAGTACATTTTTTTTCATATTTTATCCTCTTTATTTGCAAGAATTATAATCTTACTAAACTTAATTTATCCTTACTTTACTTTAGGTATGTAATAGAGTTTTATTTACTTTATGATATAATTTATTATTAAAGGATTTAATTATGTATTATATAAATGATAAAAAGTATAAATGTACTGTTTCAGTGACCTTAGATATTTTTAATGATAGATGGAAACTTGCTATTATTTGGCATTTACTTGATTCAGATAAGAGATTTAAAGAATTACATTCAATTATTAGTCAGATTACACAAAAAACTTTGACTATAAAATTGAAAGAATTAGAAGAAAAGAAAATTATAAACAGAGAAATTTTTCCACAAGTTCCTCTTAAAGTAGTCTATTCCTTAACTAATTCAGGTAAAAAGTTAAGACCTGTCTTAGAAGAAATGTACAAATGGGGAATTACTTATGTAGAAGAGTTTGGCAAAATTACAGAAGAAAATCTTTGTTCAAATAATATCTTTGAAAAATAATAAACTTCACGATTTCTAAACATTAAAATAGTATGATGTCACAAATTTATTATTAGGAAAAAAAATGATTAAAATCATAAAGTCAATTTTTATTGCTTTAGCCTTTGTTAGTTTTGCAAATGCAGCTACAAAAATTTCACAAGATGAAATAAAAGAGATTGAGGCACTTACTTTATTTAAAGGTGCTCAAGTAACAATAAGTCAAGGTTATGATGCAGGTAGTGTTTATCTTTTAAATGTAAATGTTAGAGGAAAAGCAGATAAAGTTTTTTTAACAAAAGATAAAAAATATTTAATTTCAGGGGACGTACTTAGTACAGATAACGGTCAACCTTTAGAAGTTCCTGTTGATTTATCAATTACAAAAGGAAAAGAAGCTTTAACTTTTGGAAAAGGGAAAGATGAATATATATTATTTACAGATCCTGAATGTCCATATTGTAAAAAGTTTGAATCTTATTTTCATCAAATTGAAGATAAAGTTAAAATCAAAGTATTTTTCTTCCCTTTAGATTTTCATAAAGATGCAAAAGATATTTCACTATTTATTATGAGTCAAAAATCTTATGAAGATAAAATTAAAGCAATGACAACTATTACAAAAGATAGTCCTGCTTTTATAAATAGAAAAATTGATGAAAAAGAATTAGCAAAATTAAAAACTAATCTTGAAACTCAAATGACAGTTGCTAATGAATTAGGAATTAGAGGAACACCTTCTGTATATGATTCAAAAGGAAATAAAGTTTCATGGGCTGCAATGCTTCAAGGCTATGGTATAACGGTTAAGTAACCGTCTACCATAATAAAAGAAATCTATATTATTTAATAGAGATATAGATTTCTACAAAATTCTCTTTACTATATTTTTCAAAATCAATTGCATAATCTCTCTCATATTTAGGTTCATTTTCAAAATAATCCCAAATTTCTTTCCAAGTTTCGGCAACTATTTCAGGTAATTCGCCCTCTTTTTTAAATACTAAATATCTTTGTTTTTTAATTATCATTGCATTTTTAGGTTTTGTAACTTCTACTGCTATAGTTACTTTATAATCACCATTTACATCAGATTCATAATCTGAATAAACTCCATACATATCAAATTTTTTGCTTTTATTAAATGTAGCACCATAAATATTTTTTTCTTCGTAATCTTCCCATAACTTCACTATTTTTGCAGTTTCAGGATTACTTTCATTTTTATTATTTGTTACAGTACTAAGACCAAATAACATTAAGTTTTCGATTTCTCTTATTATCATTTTAATCCTATGATTTTTTTACAAATTCTTGTTTTAGTTTAATAGCACCAACACCAGGAACTTTACAATCTATGTTATGTCCATCATTGCCATCAACTAATCTAATACCTTTAATTTTTGTACCAACTTTTATACCTGATGAACTTCCTTTTACTTTTAAATCTTTTATAACAGTAACATCATCTCCATCACTTAATAAAGTACCATTTGCGTCTTTTACAACTAAAGAATCATCTTCTTCCAAAGAAGCATCTTGTGACCATTCATGAGCACATTCTGGACATATATATAAATCTCCATCTTCGTATGTGTATTCTCCTGCACATTTTGGACAGTTTGGTAATTGCTCCATTTATTTCCTTTGCTTTTAATTTTGCGGATTATATTATAAATATACTTTTTATCAAATTTTATACTAAAAATTTTTAATTAAATCTTTATAAATTGTTGTTAAACCTTCTACTTCTATTACGCTAGTTCTTTCACCTGTGCTATGAATAGTATCGTTTATAACACCAAATTCAATTGCTTCTATTCCAAATGCACCAAAATATCTTGCATCTGAGGTTCCACCTGCTGTTGAGTGTTTTGTTTTTATTCCTAAGATTTTTTCAATAGAGTTTTCCATAGCACATACTACTTTTGATTCTTTATTTGTTACAAAAGGGAAAGAGGCTTGAGTAGTTCTAAAATCATAGTCTAAGCCTTCTAAGTTTTTATGAATAAACTCTTCTACACTTTCTCTTGTAGTATTTGTAGAATTTCTTACATTAAACATTAGTTTTAATTCATTTGGAGTTACATTTGTAACTTGCATTCCACCTCTTACATCTGTAATTACCATTTTTGAAGGTGCGAAATATTCATCACCATTATCTAAATTATGTCCTGCAATCTTTGGAAAAACAGAGCTGAAATTATGTACTGGATTTATACATTTTTCAGGATAAGCGGCATGGCCTTGTTTACCTTTGATTGTAATATAACCATTTATACTTCCTCTTCTTCCTACTTTTATAGCATCTCCAAAAATCTCTTCACAAGTAGGTTCTGCCACAACTGCATAATTTGGAATAAAATCTATTTCTTTTAAATGCTCAAGCATTTTAATTGTTCCATAAGTTCCTTCGCCCTCTTCATCAGAAGTCATTAAAATACTTAAAGTTCCATCAAAATTATCAGCGTGTTTACAAGCGTATAAAAAAGCCGCATCACCACTTTTCATATCTTGCGTTCCACGTGCAGTTATAACTCCATCTATAACATCAGCAGCAAAAGGATCAATGTCCCAACCCTCTCCTACTGGAACCACATCAATATGTCCAGCAAAACATAAGTGTTGAGCATTGTCATTAAATTTTTTATAAAAAAATCTATTCTTTACACCTTCCATATCAACTTTTATACAAGACCAGGTGTCACCTAAATATTCTTCTATAAAAGCAAAAGCACCATCATCATCAGGAGTAATTGATTTAAATCGTAATAATTTTTGAAATAATTCTATAATTGTCATCTTTCCTATCCTTATTATTATTTGGGATTGTATCTAAATTTATAGTATTTAAAATTAAATTTAAATATAGAAATTACAGATATTATTGATTTTTAAAAGAAGAAAAAAAGAATATTATAAATGATAGAATTAGGAAATAATCTCAATGTTATTGTGTGTTAACGTAATTTTATTATAATAGAAGAGAAGAAACAAAAGGATTACTTATGAAAAAGAATAAACTATTAATTATCTTATCAAGCCTAGTTGCGATCTATGCAATAATTGGTTTTGTAGTGCTTCCAAAAATATTAAAACCACAAATCGAAAAAATAATTAATGAAAACATTACGCAAAAAGCAAGTTTAGAGAAAATAGAATTTAATCCTTTTTTATTAGAATTCTCAGCTTTGGGATTAAAAATATTTAATGAAAAAGAGACAACAATTGAGATTGAAAAACTTTTTATTGATTTTTCATTAGCTAAATCAATTCATGAACAGCACATAAATTTTAAAGCTTTACAAGTAATTAATCCATATATAAATCTTATTCAATATGAAGATGAAAGTTTAAATCTTGAAAAACTAGTACTTTCTAAAAATGAAAATGCCAAAAAAAGTGAAGAAAAATCAAGCTCAGATATTAAGTTTCAAGTTTATAAAACTGTCTTAGAAAATGCAAAAATAAAGTTTACTAAGTTAGTAAAAAATGATGTGCCATTTAGATTAGATATTGATAAATTAGATTATACCTTTTATGATATGGGAACATTTAGAAATACTCTAGCTTCACATAGTTTAGAAATTTTGCTTAATAAAAATACAAAACTAAAAGTTAAAGGCGGTCTAAGATTAGCTCCTTTTGAAATGTATGGAAATGTAGATATCAAAAATTTTAAACCTAATCAATTTTTAGCTTATAAGAAAAATATTTTAAATTTTGATTTAAACAAAGATATTTATTTAAATCTAAAATTTGGATATAAATTAAATACTAAAGATCATTTAGAAATCAAAATAAATAATGCTAATTTAGACCTAAAAAATCTAGATATCAAACAAGATAAAAATTCTATATTATCTTTAAAACAATTTGCTATTAATGACTTAAATTTGAATTATCCTGAGAATATTGTATCAATAGATAAAATATATTTTGATTCATTCAATTCAAAAATAGTTAAGGACAAAAACAATCAATTAAATTTTGCTAATTTAATTAAACAAGAAACTTTTGTTGAAACCCAAATGGAAGAAAAGATAGAAGAAAAGATAGAAACTTCACTAAAAGAAGAAAAACCTTGGAAAGTAAATCTAGATTTACTTTCAATCAAGGACTCTAATATAAACTTTAATGATGATATAAATGCAATTTCTCTTGATTCAAAAAATATAAATATCAAGCTAAATAAATTAAAAGTAAGTGGAAATAATCTTAGTTTAGAAAAAGCTTCATTAAAAAACCCTTCTATTATTTTCAGTGACAAGAAAAATAATTTAAAACTTTCAACTAATACTTTAAATGTTAATTTAGAAAAATTAAATGTTAATGATTCTAATTTAAATGTAGAAAAAGCAAAAATAGAAACTCCTTCTTTAGTATTTAATGATTTAAAAAATAAAATGGACATTACTACAAAAGATTTAACTATCCTTGCAACAAATAGCTCCCTAGTTGATGAAAAATTAAAAATTGATATTTTAACTCTTACTAAACCTAGTGTTTATTTTGTTGATAATAAAAACAATACTTCACTTGTAGCAAAAGAGATAAGCCTAAAAATCAATGATATTTACAATTATAAAGACCAAATAAAAATATCAAAAGTGAATTTATATGAACCAAATTTAATATTTAAAGATATAAACTCTAAGACTGATATCCTAGCAAAAAATATATCTCTTAATATTCAAGAAATTTCACAATCAAATAACAAACTAAAAATTCTACGTTCAAGCTTAAATAAACCCTATATTTCTTTGACACTAGGGAAGCAAGATGTAAATACAAAAAAGGCAAATAACTCTAAAGAAAAAGAAGTAAGTAAAATTGTAAAAAAAGAGTCTAAAAAAGAAGAATCAGATTTTGCTTTTGATATAGGACCAATTAAAATTAAAGATATGAAAATGACATTTGAAGATAAAAATCTTCCAATTGATTTTAAAACAAATATTACTAATTTAAATGGTGAATTTTCAAGACTAAATTCAAATAATACAAAACCAACAAAATTGAATCTTGAAGGAAAAGTTGATGAGTATGGATATACAAAAATCACAGGAATTGTTGATATAAATGATATTAAACTTTTAACTGACACCAATCTTTTATTTAAGAATATTGCTATTAAAAACTTTACTCCATACACTGGAAAATTTATAGGAAGAGAGATAGAAAGCGGGAAACTAAATTTAGATTTAAAATATAATATCAAAAAATCTGATTTAAAAGCATCAAACCAAGTCATAATAAGTGATATAAAGCTAGGTGAAAACGTAGAAAGTCCAGACGCGGTTAATCTTCCTCTTGAACTAGCAATTGCTTTATTAGAAGACTCAAAAGGGATTATAGACATAGACCTTCCTGTAAGTGGAAATCTTGATGATCCACAATTCTCAATTGCTCCAATTGTATGGAAAGTATTTACAAATTTAATTCTTAAAGCTGCAACCTCACCTTTCTCACTTTTGGGTTCTTTATTAGGAATAGATGAAGAAAAATTAAAAAGTTTAGAGTTTGAATATGGTAAAAGTGAAATATTAGCATCAGAAAAAGAGTCTTTAGATGGTATTGCAAAAATATTGGCTAAAAAGCATAAATTAGCCATAAAAATAAAGCCTGTATATGATGAAATAAAAGATAAAGAAGCTTTACAAGATATTAAATTTGAACAATTTTTAATAAAGAAAATGGATAAGATACCTG
Organism: Halarcobacter sp.; assembly: GCA_030145305.1. Lineage (GTDB taxonomy): Bacteria > Campylobacterota > Campylobacteria > Campylobacterales > Arcobacteraceae > Halarcobacter. The sequence continues at coordinate 191,308 of JAQYVX010000005.1, forward strand.
AAGGTGATGCTTATAAAGAAGCATTAGAGGACTTGTATACAAATATTGATGGAGTAAGAAATTTAAATGAGATAGAAGAGCAATTTACTAAAAAATACAAAGATGGAAAAAAAGAATTCAATAAAAAGAATTATGTAAAATATTTACGTAAATTCTTAGCCTCAAAACAAAAAGTTACAAATGATGAATTAGTAAATTTATCAAAAGAAAGAATAGCAAACATATCTAAGTATTTATTAGAGCTTAAAAAACTTGATAAGAAGTCAATAAAAATAGAAGAGATAACAAAACAAAAAGATAGAAAACTTAAATGGGCTGTTTTTAATTTGAACGTAACAACTAAATAAACAATTATAAGTTAATTTTATATTTATATTATTTAATTAACTTATAATATAAACTAGGTTATTATTCGTATAAGTTATGATTTACATCAAATAAACTTATAGGAATTTTTATGAATAAACTGTTATCTTTAATTTTACTTTCCATTGTTCTTTTTTTTGGATATGGAATTTACCAAAAATTAGATCAAGCAAAAATAAAAAAAGAACTAAGAGTTTCTTGTCAAAAAAAGACAACAACTTTTGAAAATATTTCAAATAAAGAATTGATCCCAAAAGCAATTGAATTATTAAAATCTAATAATTATAAAGTTATCTCAAGAATCGAATTTTCAAAATATATGGAAACAAAGATTTTAAATCATATCTCAATTGAACAAGCTGATAATTTCTTAGAAAATAGTATAAAGAAAATTGCAAAGATTCAAAAAACTCAAGATGAAATTAATCCTTCAAATGAAAAACTTATTATAGATTATTATATTTATGAAAATGACAAAGAAGATAAAGGTAAAAAATCTGAAAAAGCAAAACTTTATGCAGGTTATTTAGTTTTTGAATTCAAACTTGAAAACAAATTAATATATAAAATACAAGCTGATTATATGAAGATGGATACAAGTGATATCCCTGAACGTATGGATTGTATTATTAAATCATTTATTACACTAAAAGGAGAATAAAAAATGAAACAAAAAATATTTAAAGACAAATATCATATTTTTGAAATAGTTTTTAAAAAAGATGAAATAGTAGCAAATACAGTTGATGGAATTTTAGCTATTTTAAAAGAAAAAATTGATGCTCATGATGTAATTACTTATATTGCAACTTTTGATCAATATGCACAAACTAAAAATTTAAATGGTCCAATAAGAGAAGATATAAAAGATGCAAAAAATATCATCTTTTGTTTTGGAAAAGAGATACCGGCTCCGGAAGTTATAGCAGTGAGACCTAGAAGTATTGGGATTGCTGAACTTGAGCATTCTATTGTGGTAAACTTTCTTGAGGCGCCAAATGAACAAGCGAATGTAGTTATGGAAAATATGATTAAATCTTTAAAAAAGTAAAGATTTAAAGACTTTAGCTTTTTTAAAGCTAAAGTCTAATAACTTTAGCCCCAAACCCACCTTGTGAAGGATGGGCATCTGTATATGATTGGACTTTTGGATGTGAATCTAAAAACTTTTTAACAGCATACGATAACTTACCTGTTCCAATTCCATGATAAACTAAAAGCTCATCAAAACCTGCAATTAAAGCATCGGATAAAAACTTATCAAGATTTTCAATAGCTTCATCTGACCTTTGTCCATGTAAATCAAGTTTAACATGTCCACTATCTGGCTTTTGAACAGTTAAAGTAGGTTTTGCTTTTGCTTTTATTTTTGGAGGATTTCCACTTCTTTGTAAATCAGCTAGAACAACTTGCATTTTCATTCCTGCATCATTTTCAATAAAGGCTTTTTTCCCTTTGATTGATATTATTTCACCTTTTGTACTTCTATATTTAACTCTATCCCCTACTTTTAAATCAGCTACAACTTCTTGAACTTTTTGAGTTTTTATTGATTTTGCTTTTTCATGAGCTATATTTAAATGCTGATGACCTTGAGCAATTTTTGATTTAATTGCCTTTTTTGCTTCATCTCTTGCATCACTATATTCTCTTTGAAGTTTTGATTTTTCCATATAAATTTGTTCATCTAAATTTTGTTTAATTTCTTTTAAATTTCTATTTAATCTTTCATGTTCTTCAATTTCTTGATTTAATTTTTGAATTTTTTGTTTATATTCAATCTCTAAAGCTGAACTTCTTTCTATTAATTCATTTAATTTATCTTTATCTTCACCATAAACAATTTTTGCTTTTTTTATTACATAATGTGGAATTCCATATCTTGAAGCAGTTTCAAAAGCATATGATTTTCCAATAGTTCCTTGTAAAAACTCATAAGTAGGTCTTCTATTCTCTTCGTCATATAAAGCAGCTACTAATTCAACTTCTTTATTTGAAGCCATTAAAGCAGCTAATCTTTTATGGTGAGTTGTAATTATAATCTTTATATCTTTTTCAATTAATTCTTCAATTACTACTTTAAATAAACTTGCAGCTTCATCTGAATCAGTTCCAAGTTCAATCTCATCAACTCCAACAATTGCATTTTTTGAAGAAAATAGTTTAGAGAACTCTACCATTCTTCCCGCAAAAGTAGAAATATCATTTTTTACACTTTGAGGATCATCTAAAACAGCTGTTATTTCTTTAAAGGTTCCAATTTGAGTATCTTTATGTGCATTATAAGGAAGCATATATTTTGATAATAAAACAGCAGATAAAATTGATTTTAACATCATAGTTTTACCCCCTGCATTTACTCCTGTTATCATAACAACTGATTTTGAAAAATCAATAGTAATTGGTTTTGCACCATGAAGTGCTGGATGTCTAAAATCCACAAGCTTATTATTGTTTTTCTTATTTGGTAAAATAAAATTTTTATCCCCAATTTTTGCAAAAAACAATCTTGCTTGATAATGATCAAATCTATCAAACTCTTTATTTATAAATTTTAAAAACATTAAATTTTTTTCAAATAAAGAAGAGATTTCTTTACATATTTTTAATAAAATTTCTTCTTGCTTATTTATTAAATCACTTTGTTTTTGTTTTAAAGAACTTACACTATGAGGCAATACATAAAAAAATCCAGAGTTTGATCTATCAATAACTGAAGCTTTAAGAATATGATTAAACCCTCCACGAACTAAAATACACTCTTCGCCATTTATATAATGGACTTGAGAATCAACTAAGTAAGACCTTAGTTTTGTATTATTTATCATCTTATATAAGTTTTGTTTTATTTCTTGCTTATTTTGATAAATTGCATCTTTTATAGAATCATAATCTTTATCTATCCCAGATTTTAGATTTGTCTTTTCATCAAAATATTCTGTTACTTTTGTTATCTCACTTGGAATAATAATTTTATTAATCCACTCTTGAAGTTTTCCATCAAAATTAAATCTTTTTAGATAGTTAAAATAATTTATAATTTTTACAAATTCATATATTTCATATACTTTCAAAACACCTTGCTTTTGAATATGCATTAAAGCATTATCCAAATCTTGCACTTTTTGTGGTTCTTTGAAATCAAAAGATGAAAGTTCATTTATTAGTTTTTGATGAATATTAATATCACCTTCTAAAATAATTGATTTTTCTCTTGCTAATAATCTTGAAAAAGATTCTATATAGTCTGTTAAGTCTAGTTTTTTAAATATTTCTTGCATCTGCGGATTATAACTTAAAAGCTATAAGTCTATTATAAAGAAAAAAATTAATACAAAATATATAAAATAAAATTTTCATGAATATCTTAATAAATTTAGCTTATTTTAATTTTACATTTGATAGTATCTTATTATATTTAAATATTTTGTCAAAAATACTTATTTATTTCTTCAAAAAATATGAATTTATTATTTGAAACGTACACAACAAAAGGAAAAAAATGGCAGATTTAGTAAACGGAACAGTAAAATGGTTCAACAGTGAAAAAGGTTTTGGATTTATTCAACAAGAAGATGGTGGAAAAGACGTATTTGTACACTATAGACAAGTTAATAATTCAGGATATGGTAGAGTTACATTAGAAGAAGGTCAAAAAGTTACTTTCGAAATCGGTGAAGGTCAAAAAGGACCACAAGCTGAAAATGTAACTGCTTTATAATCATATAATTATAAAACTACTTACTTAAAAAAGCTAGTCTGGAAAGACTAGCTTTTTTTATGCCCAATATTTCAGACTTCTAAGAGTTTACATCTCTTCAATTAAATAAAATGTACTTTTACCAATCTCTTTATCATAATTAACACTTTCTTTATTTCCAAATTCTGAGGCAATTGCTCTTGCTTTAATAAAAGAACTAGCTGTTTCTATAACTTCTTTTTTATCCGCAGTTGTGATAAGTGATTTATCATTTCCTTTTAAAAACTTTTTAGCTCTTTCTTCTTCATTAATTGTGATTTTAACAATATCAATATCTCTTTTTACATCTAATCTAGCTTTTTTCTTTTCATCGTCAAATCTTAATATTCTATTTCCATTTGAAGAAATTTTCATTGTTTTTGCGCTTAAAATATCTTCAGTGTTTTCTAAAATAATATATGATTTTCCATTTATTAATATTTCATCTTCACTTAATAATTTTATTTCTTTAATTAGAGTTTTCTTACCCTTTGCCATGTAAATCCTTATAATTTTTTGCCATTATATCCAATAGTTCAGCTATTTTCATAGAATTAAGTATAATACAATAAAAACTAACATTTATTAGGAAAATAATAATGACATTTGAAGAGTTAAAATTACAAGATAATCTTATAAAAGCAACAAAAATAAACAAGTACATAGAAGTTAATGCCATTCAAGAAAAAGTGATACCTTTAATCTTAGAAGATTGTGATGTTATGGCAAAAGCACAAACAGGAAGTGGAAAAACTGCGAGTTTTGTTTTACCAATTTTAGAAAAACTTTCAAAAATTCATAGAAATCCAAATCAAAAAGCAAAATTAAAAGTTTTAGTTTTAACCCCAACAAGAGAGTTAGCGCTTCAAGTAGCAAATAATTTTGTATTATTTAGTGAATTTTTAGAAAAAAAACCAAGAATTGTAAGTATTATTGGTGGAGAAAATATAGGTGATCAACTTCTTGATATCCAAAAAGGTTGCGATATTATTGTTGCTACAACAGGAAGATTAATAGATATATTAAATAAAAAACAAATAGATTTAACAAAAATTGAATATTTTGTTTTAGATGAAGCTGATAAAATGCTTGATTTAGGTTTTGAAGAAGAGCTTGAAACTATATTAAAAGTATTGCCACTAAAAAGACAAAATCTTCTTTTTTCTGCTACTTATCCACCAAAGATATTAAATATAGTATCAAAAATCACAAAAAATCCTATAGAAGTAAGTATAAAAGATGAAAGTCAAATTGTTAAAACTATTACTCAAAGAGTGATAAGAGTTAATAAAGAGAATAAAAGTCCTCTTTTACGGCATTTAATAGTAAAAGAAAAATGGGAACAAATATTAGTTTTTATGGCAAATAAAAGAGCTGCTGATAATATTGCTCAAAAATTTAGAAAATATGGTTTTAAAGCAGAATCTTTTCATGGAGATTTAACACAAGAAGAGAGAAGTTACACCCTAAAAGAGTTCAAAGAGAAAAAAATAAAAGTCTTATTCTCAAGTGATATAGCAGCAAGAGGTTTAGATATAGAAGATATTTCCTGTGTTGTAAACTTTGATTTGCCTCGTTCTACTGCTGATTATATACATCGTATAGGAAGAACAGGACGGGCAGGAAAGACAGGAATAGCAATATCTTTTATAAATTTTGAAAATGAAGAGCACTTTAAATTAATTGAAAAAAGATGTGATGTAAAACTTTTAGAAGAACAAATTGAAGGTTTTGAAGAGACAGGAATAGCTCCTTTAAAACAAAAAGGTAAAGAAGCTGTTAAAGGCAAAAGAAAAAGTAAAAAAGATAAATTACGAGAAGAAGCTTTAAAAAACAATAAATAGATTTTGGATTTTAGATTAAAAAATCAAAATTTTAAAGAGGATTTGAGTGCCATTAAGCTATTATTCAAGTTAATTAAAAATCTAAATAATAATAAGTAGGGAAAGAAATGGTTGAAAGAAAAGGTTCTATACTAACGGTTAGAGAAGATATAAAAGTTTTTGATTGTACTATTAGGGATGGTGGTTTAATTAATAATTATCAATTTTCAGATGAGTTTGTAAAAGCACAATATGAATCATGTGTAAATGCTGGTATTGATTATATAGAAATTGGGAAAAATGTATCTCCTACTATTATGAGTGAAGATGAGTATGGTCCTTGGAATTTTTGTAAAGAATCTGATCTTAGAAGAATCGTTGGAACAAATGACACTAATACTAAAATAGCTGTTATGGCCGATGTTGGAAGAACTTTAAAAGAGGAAATTATTCCAAAAGAAGATAGTGTGGTAGATATGATTAGAGTTGCTACGTATATTCATCAACTTCCAGGAGCTATTGAATTAATTGAAGATGCTCATGCAAAAGGTTATGAAACAACTTGTAATATTATGGCAATATCAAAATCATTTGATGATGAATTAAATGAAGTTCTTGAAACATTAAGTAAAACTAATGTTGATGTTATTTATATTGCAGATAGTTTTGGTTCATTTTATCCTGAACAAATTAATAGATTAACAGAAAAATATATTTCTTATGCAAAACCTGCTGGTAAAAAAGTAGGTATTCATGCTCACAATAACTTACAACTTGCCTATGCAAATACTTTAGAAGCTATGATGTATGGAACAAGTTATTTAGATGTAACAACATCAGGATTAGGTAGAGGTGCAGGAAACTGTCCTTCTGAATTATTATTAGGATTCTTAAAAAACCCAAAATATAAATTAATGCCTGTACTAAAATTTATTGAAGAGCATATGATTTCATTGGAAAAAGAGTTAGATTGGGGATATAGTGTTCCATATATGATAACTGGAAAACTAAATGAACATCCACGACCTGCTATGAAAGCAAGAGATGAAGGAAATACTGAATATAGACAATTTTATAGAAATCTACTAGAAGAGTATAGTTAAGCCTTTTTATCTTTACTAAATATATATAAAAAGCTTGGTATTTTTAAACTAAGCTTTTTTTATATCCAGCAAATATTTTTAAAATCTATATTTACATAAATTTTATCACCAGGCAAAAGTCTCTGTATTTTCATTTCATTTCTTGTTATTCTACAATTAAAAGATGCTCCTCCAATTATAAATTCAATTAAAAGATATTCAAGAGTTTTTTGTTGTTGTATTGAACTTACAGTTCCAATTAAAGTATCTTCATTAATTAAATCTTCACAATTATTTCTACATATTTCAATATTATTTGAATCTATTACTAAAACAGAATCTCTTTTTTTATTTTTAGTATTTGGTATTTTTAATCTTTGACCATCAACAAAAACCTTAACTAAATCTCCATCTATATCTTTTTCCCAAGGAGAAAATAAAAGATTTACGCTTCCACTTTCTACTATATGTCCTTGAAAAAGTGCAATTTTCCTATCACAAATATGATTTAGCCAATTATGATCATGACTTGAAATTAATATAGTTGTATTATATTTTTGTTTTGCTATTAATATAGCTTCTTTAATAAGTTGTGAAGAATTAGTATCAACTCCTGTTGTAGGTTCATCCAAAATCAATACTTTTGGTTTTAAAATAAGTCTTGCAGCAAGGGCTACTCTTTGGGCTTCTCCCCCTGAGAGTTGACTCCATTTTCTTTTTTCAAAAGAAATATCTAAACCAACTAAAGTTAAAGCTTCTCGAACTTTTTCTTTTATATTATTATATTTCCCTCTTATTTTTAAACCATAAGCAATGTTTTCATAAACAGTACGTTTTAATAAATATGGATTTTGAGGTACCATAACAATACTCTTTTTTGTTTCAAAATCTATTTTTTTATTATTCACACCATTATAAATAATTTCGCCATTTGTGGGTAAATTTGAAAGGGAAAGAAGTGAAAAAAGTGTTGATTTTCCACTACCATTTGGTCCAAAGAAACCTATGATCTGATTTTCTTCTAAAATTAAACTATCAATATTAAGAACTTTTATTCCATCATAATATTGTTGAACATTATTCAATTCATATAAACTCATTGTGTCCATTTCCTTTTTAACATTGATAGTGCAATATTTACCATTAAAGCAACAGCAAAAAGTACAAGTCCAAGAGCAATTCCTGTTACAAATTCACCTTTTCCCGTTTCTAATGCAATTGCAGTTGTTACTGTTCTTGTGTGATATTTAATATTTCCACCAACCATCATAGAAATACCAATTTCAGTTATGATTCTTCCATATGCAGTCATTGCAGCTGTCATAATTCCAAATCTAGCTTCAATTAGAGTTGCCACAAGGATTTGTCTGGAATTTGCTCCTAAACACTTTAACGAGACATAAAGCCTTTTATCAACAGCTTCAACTTGAGTTGCTGTTAAAGCTATAATAATTGGAAGTCCTAAGACTATTTGTCCAATTATTATTGCTCGTTCTGTAAATAAGAGACTATATTCGCCAAAGGCTCCTGATTGCGATAACATTGTATATGCAATTAGCCCAATTACAACCGTAGGAAGGGCTAAAAGAGTATCAACTATAGTTCTAATTATTGGTTTTCCTAGGAAATTATAATATCCTAGGAAAAAGCCAAGAGGAAGGCCTATTATTAAACTTATTAATAAAGACCAAGAAGATACTGTAATTGTAGTAGTAATAGCAGAGTAAACACTCTCATCACCTGAAACTAGTAACTTTATAGCTTCATTAAAACCATCAGCGAATAAATTCATATCTTATTTAAACCTTATTTTGAAGCGTTTGGAATAAATAATGCTTGACCTAATAATCTAAAGTCAGCAATTATTTTTTGAGTTGGTGCAGACACAACCCAATTTGTAAATTTCTTTGCTAATTCTGGTTTAACATTTGAACATTTTTCTTTATTAATTGTTACAACAGAGTATTGATTAAATAAAGATTTATCACCTTCAACAACAACTTTCATTGTATTAGCATCACCTTTTTGAGACATATATTTAATCCAAGTTCCTCTATCTGTCATTGTATAACCACCTTTTTCAGCAGCCATATTAATAGTAGTTAACATTCCTTGACCAGTTTGGATATACCAAGAAGATGCAGATTTAGCATCAACATTTGCATTTTTCCATAAAGAAAGTTCTTTTTTATTTGTACCTGAATTATCTCCTCTTGAGAAGAATTGAGCAGATGTATCTTTGATTTTTTTAAGTGCATCACTTGGAGTTAAACCATTTACGCTTGCTGGATCTTTTTTAGGTCCAATTACAATAAAATCATTGTACATTACTTGTTGTCTATCAACACCAAATCCTGTTGCAATAAATTTTTTTTCAGATGCTGGAGCATGAACAAATAAAATATCTACATCACAATTTCCACCCATTTTTAAAGCTTTTCCAGTTCCTGTTGCAACCCATTTTAATGTAGTTCCAGTATCTTTTTCAAACTTTGGTGCTAAATAATCCAATAAACCTGTATTATCTGTACTTGTTGTTGTAGCCATCATTAATGCATCTTTTGCAGATGAACTTGCTGCTAAGACTACTGATAATCCTAATGTTACTAATATTTTTTTCATTTCTTTCTTTCCTTTTAATTAAATGTATTTTTTTATTTTATTCTTAGTCGTATTTAATATTTCTTGTTAATCTACAGTCTCCTTTATCACAAGATTAAATAATATAAAGCTTATTTGCATAATCTTTATCATTTTAATTTCCCAGTAATAAACCTAACAATTAAAAAGACTACAACACTAATACCTATTATTACTGCTGCCACAGGAGCTGAAAAATTTAATCCATAAGAATTAAATCTATCAAAAATAAGAACAGGTGTTGTCATTGGATGATATACTAAAATAATAACCGCTCCAAATTCACCAAGTCCTCTACTCCACATCATCAAAGCCCCATTAATAATGTCTTTTTTTGCATTTGGTATAGTAATTCTAAAAAATACAGATACTGGATTTGCACCTAAAGTTCTTGCTACTTTCTCAAGCTTCACATCAACTTTTCTAAAACCATCTTTTGAGGCATTAATTAAAAAAGGAGCTGATAAAAACATCATTGCTATCATAATTCCGTATTCAGTACCAACAAATTCTATTCCAAAAAATTTAAAGAAATCTCCTAATAAAGTATCTCCAAAAGTTGTTAGAAGTGCAATTCCTGCTGCTGTATGAGGTATCATAATAGGAATATCAATAATAGATTCTATAAAACTTCTACCATAAAAGTCATATCTTGCTATTAAATATGCTAAAGGAATACCTGTAAATAAAACAAAAATCATTGCCCAAGCAGAAACTTTCATTGTAAGCCAAATAGAGCCTAATACTTCACCATCTTTTATTGTTATAAGTAGTTTTTCGCTACCAACTCCTATAAACATTTTTAAAATAGGTACTGACAAGAAAAATACAATTATAAAAGCTAATACAATTAGTGTTATGTTAAATGATTTACTTCTCATATTAAGCATATATCCTTTTTATCAAAACCAATTTTAATTATGCTTTTTGAATCTGCATAACAACCTTCATAATCTCTTTTTAATATTTTTATAAAAAATTGATAACTATTAATATTTACAAATAATTTATAATGATCTACCACACCCATACACTCTTCTAAAAAACCTTCAAAGATATAATCAGCTTCAATACTTTTAGAAGTTGACACTTTAATAATATTAGGGTCTACACTAAAAAATTGATTCGTGCTATCTAAGCCTAATAATGAGGTAGGGAAAATATTTTTAAAACCTAAAAATCTAGCAACATTAATATTAATAGGATTATTTAATACATCCTCTGCATTTCCAATTTGCTGGATTTTACCATCCATAATAATTGCAATTTTATCAGCTAAATAAGATGCTTCTCTAAAATTATGAGTAACATGTATTGTTGTTAAATCATATCTTTTATGAATATCTTTTAAACTTTTCATAATAGAGTTTCTAAAAGTTGGGTCAATAGCACTTAAAGGTTCATCAAGTAATAATATTTTAGGTTGAGAATATAAAGCTCGTGCAATTGCAACTCTTTGCTTTTCTCCACCACTTAAATCTTCTGTTTCACGTTTAAGTAAATGTCCAAGTTTTAAAAAATCTACAATATCGTCAAAAAGTTCACTTTCATTTTCATTCTTTTTATATTTTGAAGAAAATCTAATATTTTTTTCTACGTTTAAGTTAGGGAAAAGAGCAAAATCTTGATAAACAAAGCCTACATCTCTTTTTTCAGAAGATTCTTTTGATATATCTTTAGACCTATAAAAAATATTTCCTGTACACTCATTAAGTCCAGCAATAGTCTCTAGTAATCTAGTTTTTCCACTTCCACTTTGCCCTAAAAGAACAAAATATTCATTTTTAGTTATCTCTAAATTTATATTATCAAGCAGGAAATCATCTACCCTGCTTGACAAATTTTCTATATTTAAATAGCTCATTATCTACCTATAATTGATGCATTTCCAGTAATAATAGCTGGAGAAATATTTCCTTGACCATTTTTTTCCATAATTGCTTGTCCTTCTTCTGAAAGTACAAAGTTAACAAATTTTACAGCTCCATCTTTAGTAGTTGGAGATTTTTTATTTTCTGGAATCGTAATACCGTACACCATAGCAGCACCTTTTTTTGTGATAAATTCACCTGGCTTTTTACCATCAATTTTAATACTTGCTGTTTTATAAAAATCTTTAAACTCATTATCTTTTAAAGATACTTCTTTTGGAAGAGTTATATATTTTAAACCATGTTGTTCTGCTACTGATTTATAAATATATAAATAGTCATAAGCTTTTGCTTCAATAAGTGCTAATAAGTCTGTCTCTTTTGGTCTTACAATAACTTTATTTTTATTTTCTTCACCAACTTTATATGCTTCACCATAACCAAATAATTTATTATAGAATCCAGGCATTTTATAATGTTCTTCAGCTAACTTTGTAACTAAAATTGATCTATATCCACAAGGATCCATATTAGGGTTAGAGTGCCCTACTTTTACACCATCTCTTAAGAATATTTCTGGCCAGTTTTTTGAATTTATCTCATCTGCATATTTTGCATGAGAAGTATAAGCAATTGCCATTTCATTTGTAGAAAACTGTGCATTAAACTTTGCATCTTTAGGAATAAGTAAATTATCAATCACTTTATAATCAGCACTAGCCATTACATCAGCAGCTTTTCCAATTTCTGAAATTTTTCTAGCTGCTGCTCTACTACCACTAGCTTCTCTTTGTACATCATATTGTGGATATTTTGCTTCAAAAGATTTTTCAATAGCTGAAAAAGGAACTGCTAAAGAACCCGCATGAAATACTAAAATTTTTTCTTTTGCAGCTAAACTTGTTGCTAAAACAATACTTAATCCTAAACTTAATAACGCCGTTCTCATATTTTATTTCCTTAATTAAAAATATTTATCTGTTCTTTTAAATATGAACAATTAAAATCAATCACTTTTACACTATTAGAGGCTTCTATTGAAGCTGTATCTTCATTTGTGACAACAATACTATTACTTTCTTCAAGTACGGTAATCATCCCTGAACCATACTTATTGTTTCTTGTTACTTCGAACTCTCCTTTGTTACAAGATCCAAGTACAACATTTACACGCCCCGCTTTTGTTTTAAAACTTTGTTTATTTTCTGCTACTGTAATATTATGAAAAATCTTGTTAGCACCTTGAATTTTATTTAAAACAGGAAATGAAAATAGATGCATATTTACCATTGCAGTTAAAGGATTTCCAGGTAAACACATTACAAAAGTTTGTTCTTTTGATTTTTCGTTTTGATTTCCTTTTTGCATTGTTCCCATCATAATAGGACGACCTGGTTTAATATTTACTCCATGAAAAGCAATTTCTAAGCCATTATCCAAAAATGCTTGACCTACAAAATCAGCATCACCCATAGAAATACCACCAGTTGTAATAATCACATCATAACTTTTCAAAGAACTTACAAATTCAACAGATTTTTCTAAGCTATCTGGAACTACTCCTGTATAAGTTGCATCAAAACCTTTCTCTTTTAAAAGAGAAATTAAAGCATAAGAATTACAATTATATATTTCATCTTCACTTGCTTCTTCCCAAGGTTCTTTTAGCTCATTTCCTGTGGAAACAACAGCAATACTTAGTTTTTTATATACTTCTACTTTTGTTATTCCTTGTGAAGCTAATACAGCAATAGTTGAAGAGTTTATTTCATCGCCTTTTTTAAATAAAATATCGTCAACAGCTTTTTCTTCACCTTTTAATCTCAAAGAAGAACCTTTTTTGACTTCATTTTTAAAAGTTACAATATTATCTTCAAAAGAAACAACATCTTCAATAGGAATAATAGTGTCAACATCATTTGGAACTTTAGCTCCTGTCATAATTTTATAACATTCTCCATCTTCCAAACAAGCATCAACATTTTCACCTGCAAAAATTATTTTTTTAACTTTTAAACTTTTACCTGCATCACTAGCTTTTATGGCAAAACCATCCATTGCTGAGTTATTAAAAGAGGGTAAATTTTTCACACAATACATATCTTTTGAAATAATTCTTTTTAAACTATCTTCTATATTTATAAGCTCAATAAAGTTTATAACTTCTGCACAATTTAATGATTTTTCAACCGCAATATCAAAATCTAAAAATGTCTTAACCATTTGTTTCCTTTTTTAAGAATTTAAAGCTACTATTTGTCTATATTTTTTAGCGATTGTTTTTACAACTTTTGTTATAGTTTCTTCATCTAAATCATCACTAAAGCTAAGGCTTAATGCCCATCTAGATTCAAGCTCTTCATATCCCATTTCTTGTAAGATTCTTGAAGGTTTTGATAATCCTAAAGAGCAGCCTTCACCATTTGTAACTAAAATTGAATCTAATGCTAAGGTTCTAATAATTTCTCTAGCTTTTATACCTTTAAGTCCAAAATGAAGTGTATAGTCTAAACACTCTTTAGGCTGTACAAAATAGAAGATGTTATCATTAAACTCTGCATTAAGTCTTTCCATAAAAAAGCTTTTGTAGTCTGTTTTTTTTGTAAAGTTTGCAATTGCTTTTTGAACTTGAAAGATTGAAACTGTATTTATTTGGGAAGTCACCGATTCTTCAAGTTCATCATTAAATAAAAGAATTGAGTCTATTGCATAACCTGCAAGTTTATAAGAATCTAAAAAAACCATATCACTAAAGCCTACTTCTAAAGTAGCACTTATATTAGAAATTAGTTTTGCATTACTTAAGTTTTTTACTTTTTCTAAATCAACTTTTACATAGGTATCCATAATATAAGATGATGCAAAAATTAACTCACATTTTGATATTTTTTCATAATCTAAATGTCCTTGTCTTGTTAAAGGAATAAATTCTAAATCAAAACCTAAGTCTTTATAAGTTTTAGCAGCTTCTATTATTACTTCACTTTCACCTAAACTAACTAAAATCTTTCCTTTTTTATCACTCATTAGAGTTAACATCAAAGTTAAAACTCCCTCTTTTGAAAAAGAGAAAGTTTTAAGATTTTTAAAGCCAAATTTCAATGAAAAATCTTTAATTCTCTTTTCAATAAGATCATTACTTTTTAATGGATGCATTGTAATTTCATCATTAAAATTTAGTTCTAAAACCTTTGGATATTGTAATGAATTTAGTTTTATCATTTTTCATCTTCCTTACTACAGTTAATCATTTCTTCGTCTTTCATAAATAATTCATTAAATCTATTTTCACTAAATTTTCTTACATCTGCTCTAAATGTTTTAAAATTTTTAACTATCTCTTTTGCTTTTGGTGTTAAAACTGTACCACCTGAATTTCTTCCCTTATTTACAATTACAAGTTGATCATCAATATATTCTTGTAATATTTTTATATGGCTCCAGGCTTTTTTATAATTCATACCTGCTTTTTTTGATGCCTCAGATATTGAACCTGTTTCTTCTATTAGTTCCAAAATCTGAGTTTTTCCTCCACCAAAAACTAAATTTCCTTTGTCGTCTTCAACCCATACTTTAATTTTTGATTTCACAATTCATCCTTTTTTCTATTAATTTATTACTCTTCCAGAATGAGTATAGATATTCATTTTTCGCCCTCTTGCAAAACCAATTAAGGTAAGGCCATGAGTATGAGCTGTGGTAACTCCTAAATGTGTTGGAGCTGTTCTTGATACAATTATTGGTATTTTATGCATAACAGCTTTTACAACCATTTCTGAGCTAAGTCGTCCAGATACAAAAAGAACTGACTTTGTTGTATCTAAACCTTGTAATTTACACTTTCCTACAACTTTATCAATTGCATTATGTCTTCCAATATCTTCAGAAGTTACTGTGCTTCCATCTTCTAAATAAAGCATTGCTTTATGAACACAGCCTGTTAATACATATAATTCACTCTCAGCATAAAATATTTTTACTTCTCTGCTGATTACTTCAGGACTAATCACAAAACTTGTTTGATTAAATGGTATTTCTAAGCTTCCAGCAATATTACCAGTAACTCCTCCACCACAACCACTTACAAGTGTTTTTTCTTTATATAAATTATCTAATGAGCTTTCATCAACTGCTGCTTTGATATCAACTCTTAAACCATCTTCACTTAAGATAATCTCTTTTACATCATCCATTGATGTAATTACATTTTCACTCATCAAAAAGCCAAGGGCATGAGCTTTTTGATCGATTGGAATACACATCATTGAAATTGCTTTTTCACCATTTAAAAAAACATTTAATCTCGCTTCTTCAATCGTTACATCTTCAACTTCTGTAACTTGGTCTCCGGCAACTTTATCGATTATTATTTTCTTTAAATATCTTGAATTATCCATTTTTATCCTCTTAATATGCATTTCTTGCATATTTTAATATTTTGAACTATGCAAAATTAGCATATTTTATATTAAAAAAAACTGTCTCCGTCAAGGAGACTAGTTTTATATTTCTTTTCTTTCTTTTAATCTCTTGTAATAAGAGCTGTGAAGAATTTCAACTTCTTCTTCTTCTTTATACCCTGTTATTATTGAATGTATTGCACCTTTAATTGCAAATACTGACATATAAACATGGGTGAAAAATAGTGCTGTTACTGCTAAGCC
>JAQYVX010000067.1 GCA_030145305.1 Halarcobacter sp.
AGAAGGGGATAGCATTAAAATTACTTATTATATTAATGAAAATTCTAGTATAGATTTATCAAGCTTTGATAATTTGGAATTAACTCAAATAAAATCAGAAGCAGAAGAAGAAATGATTAGTGAGAATGAAGAAGTGAAATAGAAAAACTTAAACATTAATTTCAAATACGTGCCGTCGGGAAACACGACGGCACGTATTTATGGTAGTTTTCCAAATTAGGAGGGTTTATGACTGAAAATAACAATGAAATAATATTAACTATAAGCAAGAAAAAATACATATTAGTAGTAGTTCTTTGTATATTTCTCATTGCTATTGGTATGATAGCTATTTTAGATGGTGATTTTGATTACAGTGTTTTACCAGGATTTATTGGGACAGCTATTGGAGGATCACTATCTCAATTTTCTAGAATAAGAAAAATAAAAAAAATAAGAATCGATACTGATAAATATTTTAACTTTAAAGGTGAAATCAAGACGAGTCTTATAACATTTTCAGTGCTTATTTTAGTTGGAATACTTTTCAAAAGAATATTTATTAAGGTTTTATTCATATTAATAGTTATATTGGGAGTTTGCTTATTTATATTGAGTACTATTAATTATTTTAAAAAGAAACCTGTGGTGGTGATAAATGATTATGGCATAAAGGTTGACTTTAATATTTTCTCACCAAAAGTGGATATGTTAAAGTGGGGAGAAGTTAAAGAAGTGTTTAAGTATGAGGATACTGCTGGCAAAGCTATTGGAATACTACCTCAAAACATGAAAAATATTTTAGGGCATAGAAATTGTTTTAGAAGATTTTTGATAGGTAATCCTAAAATATTGACTATTTATCAAAGGCAAATTTCCATGGATATTGATGATTTATATATTGTAATTAAAACTCGATTGATATAAAAATATTAAGTTGTTTATTTTATACTGAATTTTAAGGGAGGATTTTGTGATGGTAACATTTGAAACAGAAAGGTTATTATTAAGAACATTGAAGACTGAAGACATAGATTCAGTACTGGACTTTTGGGGAAATGAAGAGGTTATGAAATATTGTGCTGGAGCAGGTAGTCGAGAACGAGAGCAAAAGGCAATAGCCTTTTATATAAACCTTCAGAATGAAAAAGGATTCTCTCCCTTTTTAGTAAGCTTAAAAGAAAATAGTGAAGTTATAGGTGCTTGCGGTTTTAATCCTACTGAAAATGATTATGAAATTGAACTGATATATCATTTTGGGCAAAAATATTGGGGAAAAGGGTACGCAACTGAAGCAGCAAATGCATGTATTAATTATGTTCGTGATAATTTAAAAATCAAGAAAATTATAGCATCTACAGATCCAAGGAATAATGTATCAAAAAGAGTATTAGAAAAATTAGGGTTTGAGTTTATGGGAATGAAATGGTTCGAAGATACAAAAGGAGAAGAACCTTATTTTGAGCTGAACAAATAAGTATTTGTCGTAAAGTTGAAATAATTTACTTGTGACGCAACGTCAGGTATTGCTTGTGACGTAGAGTAATGGTGTAAACTGGTTTTGAGGTGATGAATATGAGTAAATATTACTCCAGTGGAGAACTGGCCAAAATGTGTGAAGTTACTGTAAGAACAGTTCAATTTTATGATAAGAAAGGGTTATTGAAGCCTTCAAAAATAAGT
>JAQYVX010000068.1 GCA_030145305.1 Halarcobacter sp.
AAAAGGTGAATGAAAACTCTTATTTTATTTGTGATATACGCTAAAGAGTATGTGAGATGTGCTTCGCGCATGTGAGAGGGCTTTGCCCTGAGATGCAACTGCGTTGCGTAAAGGAAACCTTTCGCAAGCAAAAGCTAAGAATTTGATTTTCTTTCCTTTTGCATAGCAAAATTCATTATTCCAATCTGCGAAGCAGATAAAGGCTTAATTCAAAGGTTTTCTGAAAGAAAATCATCCTTAACGTGAGCAAAGCGAACCTCACAGGCATAACGTGCCTCTCACGCGACTTTAGTCGCCTCATATGCGTGCTAACGCATATCACACAAATGACGACACTCTTTAAGTCGTCATTTATAAAGGATGTGAAAATATGACAATAAGATCCAGACTAAAATACTCACATATTGCAATGGTGTTAGTACCAGTCATATTAGTATCTATACTAATAGCCACTGCAAGATTGCATTATATAAATAATTATCAAAAATCTCTTTCGAGTACTTTTGAAAAAATCAACATAAAAGATATACCTAAAATAGCTCAACCATATATTAGAGAGATAAATAATATTATTGTAAATGATCCCGATAACCTTCAAGATGTAGATTTCTTAAAAGATATTGACAAAGTATTATTAAATATAGATGCTGGAATTGTAGTGTTGAAAAATAGTGATGAAATTTATGCATCAGAAACCATTGAAGGATTTAACCATAATAAATATTTGAATGATTTTGGGGAAAATACAGTAGATATAGATGATGGTGATTTTGAGAATGAGCTACATCTATTTGAGCAACAAGATTTTTACTTTAGTGACGGTAGTACTGGAAGTATAGCAATCTTGTTTAGAGTAGATTCTATTATTGATCAAATAAATAAAATTTCAATAATAATATTCTTATTTGTTATAGTGGTATTGATTGTTACCCACGGATTAATCACTTATTTTGTAAGTAAAGGGATAGTAGATCCATTGAATAAACTGAGGATAGCAGCAAATGAAATAAAAGAAGGTAATTTAGATTATGAAGTTAGTATAAATTCAAAGGATGAAATTGGAGAATTGTTTCAATCTTTTGAAGAAATGAGAATAAGATTAAAAGAATCACTCCTTCAACAGCAACAATATGAAGAAAATAGGAAAGAATTAATTTCAAATATATCTCATGATCTAAAAACACCAATTACCTCAATAAATGGATATATTCAAGGTATAAAAGATGGAATAGCAGATACTCCTGAAAAAATGGAAAGATATATAAATACAATAAGTGCTAAAGCGGATAATATGGATAAATTAATTGAAGAATTATTCTTATTTTCTAAGCTAGATTTAAAAAAAGTACCTTTTAACTTTCAAAAGGTTAATATAACGGAATATTTAAAAGATTGTGTTGAAGAAATAAGCTTTGATTTAAATAAAAACGAAATTGAACTTCAATTTGAGTATAAAGAAAAACAGATTTTTGTTATGGCAGATCCTCAGCAATTAAAAAGAGTAATACTGAATATTATTACTAATGGCACCAAATATTTAGATAAAAATAGAAAAGGAAAATTAAAGATATCTTTAGAGGAGCAAAATGAAAAAGTTGTTGTTGCCATATCTGATAATGGGATAGGTATATCAAAAGACATTTTACCTTTTA
>JAQYVX010000069.1 GCA_030145305.1 Halarcobacter sp.
TGTAAGTATGCCTAGGGAAATAAAAAACATTATACAACTTACCATTATTATTAGAGTAATTAAAAAACTTTGAAGTTTTCTCTTTTTTATATTGTTTAGGATGATGATGTATATGCTTCTCATACTACCACCCCTTTTCTGTAAGAAAATCAAATAATGCCTTTTCTCTTTGTTCCATTAATCCAACTTCAAATTTAGGAAATTTCAAATCCCCGCTTATGCGTCCATCTTTAATAAATAAAATTCTATCTGCTCTGCAAGCAGCCTTTATATCATGTGTAACCATAACTATATTTTGTCCTTTAGTATTTAACTCTGTTAATATATTTAGGATATTTTCACCTTGAGAAGAATTTAAAGCTCCAGTGGGCTCATCAGCAAAAATAACTTCTGGTTCATTTATAAGTGCTCTTGCTATAGCCACTCTTTGCTGTTGACCACCAGATATTCTAGAAGGCAATCTATTTAGCTCTTCACTAAGTCCTACAAGATTTAAAAGCTCCTTTGCTTTCTCATCCACTTTTTTCCTATTCTTATTTGCTAAATATCCTGAAACAGCTATATTTTCAAAAATGGAAAGACTAGGTACCAAATTAATTCCTTGAAATACAAAGCCTATACTCTTTCTTCTAAAATTAGCCATAGACTTTTCTTTAAGTTTATCAATAAGTAAATCTTGAAAACGCACCTCACCAGAGGTTATAGAATCAAGACCACTTAAAAGATATAACAAGGTTGATTTCCCCGAGCCTGAACTTCCCATTATAACTGTAAAATCACCTTCATATATATCTAAATTAATGTTTTTTATTGCATGATAACTTTCACTATCACTAATATAAGTTTTGCATAGATCTCTAGTCTTTATAATTACATTTTTCATTCACCATATCTCCTTAAAAAAATAAATTATAGGATTTCCTATAATTTAATATTAAACACCATAACTTAACTAACCTTTATGTATTTATTAAGAATTCATTAAGTATAGTTGAACTGGAATACCTATATCGGTAAAGTAAAAGAAAACTCACTTCCCATATTTTCTTTACTAATTACATTTATAATTCCACCATGTTTCTCTACAATATATTTACATATAGAAAGTCCTAATCCCGCTCCCCCAAAGTCTCTACTTCTGGATTTTTCTCCTCTATAGAACTTTTCAAATATAAAAGGTAAATCTCTTTGGGATATACCGAACCCATTATCTTTAACTATTATTTTTAAGTTCTTACCCTCTATCTCTGTACAAAAATTCACCTCTCCACCTTCTGGTGTATATTTTATGGCATTTTGTATAAGATTCATTATAACTTGCTCAATTCTTATTTTATCAACAGAAATAATTACATTAGCAATAGGCTCATCAATATAAAGCTTTATAGATTTTTTTTGGGCTTCTAATTTCATATTTTGTACTATTTTATTTAAAAACTCTTGACTATAGCTTTCAGTAAAACACATCTTAAGCTCTTCAAGTTCTGCTTGAGAATGTTGAAACAAGTCATTTATTAAATATATTAAACTATCAGTTTTCTTTGCTATAACAGAAATATATTTATTTCTCTTTTCTTCATCATCAGCTATACCGCTCTTAAGTCCATCTACATATGCTTTTATAGA
>JAQYVX010000070.1 GCA_030145305.1 Halarcobacter sp.
ATAGCGATTGTTACGTCTTCTTTTTTATTTGCATTTATACATTTCAATATGGCTCAAGGAATAAATGCATTTCTTTTAGGACTTTTGGCTAGTTATGTATTTTATAAAACAAAATCACTTAAATATGCTATATACGTTCATTTTATAAATAATGGCTTTGTTATGTCATTTGGAATATTTTCAGATGTGCTTAATAAAGTTTTACCACAAATGGTGCAGTATGGCATTGGTATGATATTTTTAGTAGTTTTTATATGTCATTTAAGATTTGTTATAAAAAAAGAGCTCTCTGATAAAACAATAGTAGAAATATAAGATAAAAGAATAAACAAAAGCCTTAAAGTTCATAATGACTTTAAGGCTTTTTTTAGTCCCAATCTTGGAATTGATTATCTGGATTTTTAAATTTTGGAATCTTAACTTTAAACGTTGTTCCAACGTCTAGCTTGCTTTTTACACTAATTGCTCCACCATGGGCTTCGACAATTTGCTTACATATAGCAAGACCAAGTCCGGAACCTTTGCTAGAGTATGTTCTTGATGTGTCCACTTTGAAAAAATGCTCGAATATGTGAGGAATGCTCTCTTCAGGAATTCCACAACCATCATCTTCTACATATATTTCTAAGAAGTGTTCTGTACATCTACAGTATATTTTTATATAAGAGTTAGTAAATTTCTTAGCATTACTTATTAAATTTTCTATAATTTGGTTAATTCTGTGTTCATCAACCTTTATGTTGCATACTGGAAAAGGGTGTTCTACAATAAGCTTAATACTTGACTCTTTTAGATCAACATCTCTATCTTTTAAAAGAGATTCAAATAAGTACTTTGAATTATATAAATTAGGAGAAATGGTGAATTCGCCAAGCTCCATTTTAGAAAAAGTAAATAGATCATCAATTAATAGGTTTAATTGTTTCGATTTTTTATTAATAATTTCAAGATAATTCTTTTTCATTTCTTCATCTTGGATAACATCATCCTGTAACATTTCAACATAACCGATTACAGAAGTAAGAGGTGTTCTCAAGTCGTGTGAAACACTTGCAATTAACTGCTTTCTTGATTGCTCGTAAAGAACTTGTTTCTCAAGAGTGTTCTTAAGTCGCAGTCTCATTTTGTCAAATTCATGGCAAAACTTTCCGATTTCATCATCATCATCAAAATACGTCATTTCGTAGTCGAGGTCTCCGTTTGCAATCATATCTGCTGCATAATTTAATTCTTTAAGAGGTTTTAATATACCACTAGTAAGTATTTTAGAAAGAATAAAAATCATAGCAAGAATAGTCAAAAGGAAAATACCTATCATAACAAAAGGGAGGAACAAAAATGTCCTCATAGCGTCTTTTAGAGTTATATCTGGAAGATAAATAACTTTACCATAAACCAAACCGCCTTTTTCAACTATAGTAGAAAAATAGCTAGTAGTTGAACTTGATGTATTTAAATAAAATTTACCTTTTTCAATAGTGTTTGAAGAATCAAAAAAAGCTTCGTTATCATAATTAGTACCAACAAGTCGGCCGGTAGAGTCATACTGAATAATGTTTGTTTTATCACCGAACAAAATTCTTTTGAACAGCCCTTTGTTAAAAGGTTCTATCTTTGTATC
>JAQYVX010000006.1 GCA_030145305.1 Halarcobacter sp.
CTCACACTCTCTCCATCTAACTCTCGTTTGATGTCGTTCGTCTGTTTTTGGACGGGAATTATAATAGATTTCTCCCCCCTTGTCAAGGATTTATTCTTTCATTCTGCTTAAATTTTGAATTTTATGGAGTTTGTGATGTTTTTGCACCTAATTCTTATAAACAAAGCCTGTTTTTGGTTCTATTATAAGTTCTTGAGAGTCATTATTTTGGTCTTTTAGAGTAATTATACATTTTGAAGTAATTTCATATTCATAATATTCATTTTTATATGAACTTAATTTAGAATATACTTTTCCTTCATTTCCAAAAGATATTTGCCCTAAACTACTTGTTTTATTACACGAAACATTTATTTCTTTTATTCCAAACTCTTTTGTTAGTAAAACATATTTAGAACTATTTTTTTTATATATACATTTATTTGTTGAATAGATTTTTTTATTTGTCAGTGGGTCTGCTAATGCTTCATCTAATCCGGGATGTCCTTTTTCATTTTTATCTGTATATATAGTGTAATATAAACCGCCAATATTACTATCACATCTAAAAAACTTTAAAGTCCATCTTCTTTTATGCCAAAGTTCATTTTCAATTTTTTCTTTATTATCTATTAAAGCTTGATATCTTGCTTGCTTTAAATACAAAACAATTCTATTAGTTGCATACTCTAAGTCACTATTATTTGATTTCTTCACATAAAAACTTCCTATAAAAATTAAAATAGTAATAACTAAGATAACTTCTAATAAAGAAAAAGCTTTTTTCATCAATATTTAATTACATATATTGTCAATAAGACTTTTCCTAGATAGACAATTGGTATTTTTATATCATAAGAAAAGGGTTTTTTATAAGTAATATAATATTCGTTTCCTTGTTCTATTCCATAAAATTGTAATCTAAGTAGTAATTCTTTTTCATCACTTTGTATTTTATTAATATTTTTTACTTTTAATTCTTGAGCTATTTCTTTTGCAAAGTTATACTTATATATAAAGTGTTTTTCTGGATTTTCTAATAATAAATATATTGGTTTATTAAAAATTGTCAAAGTCACATTTATAAAAAGTACAAATAGAACTAAAAGAAGTGTGTAATTATGCCTATATCTAAACTGTGGAAGTCTAACTCTTAAAGTATGTAAAAATGTCCTAAGCATATAAGGTAAAAATATTACTACAAAAGGAGCATAATCTTCTATATAAATTTGTTGTCTAAAAGAAAAAATTAGTGAGAATATTAAAGAAGTTGTTGAAATATACCAAACTAGTGTTCTTTCATTTTTTATTCCACTTCTATATATCGTATAAAAAAAGTATATAAATAATAAAGGAGAAAATATTGAAGCATAAATTGCAAAGGTATCTACTAAAAAGCCTCTGGGTTTACCACCTGAATCAAATCCATATATTCCCATAGATAATCCAAAAAGGAAAAGAGATACAAACAAAAGTGTTTTATCTTTTTTACTTAAAGCATAAAAGAAAATTGCAAGGAAGAAAATTGCAAAAGAATTATCTATAAATAAAAAAAGAAATAACAAAACATAGCAATGTTTATTTGTTCTTTTATAATAATATATATACAAAAGTGTAAAAAAAGTTACAATAATTGCACTATTTACTAATATTGAAGCACTAAGAAGACCTGGCAAAATCATGAATATTGTAATAGAAATTAATCTGTCACTTTCTTTCTTAAAGAAGTTTTCATTTAATTGGTACATTAATAAAACACTAAGAAGATAAAAAATCAAAAAAGGTAAACGTAAAGCTATATCATTTTGTCCAAATAAATAAATTGAACTATTCGTTAAAACTGTTAATAAAGAATTATTAATAAATACGTTTAAGGCCTCTTTATATGATATGCTTAAGGTATTCGCTGTATAAAGTAGTATAGATAATACTATAAATAGAACTAAGTAAAATATGTATTTATATGTACTATCTTTTAAAATCATGATCTTAAAAAATTATCTATAATTTTAAATCCATGCTCACTCATAATTGACTCAGGATGAAATTGAACACCATAAATATTTCTATTTTCTATTTCTAACGACATAATTTCATTATCATCCATACTGTACGAAGTTGGAATTATGCAAGAAGGAAGATTCTCTTTTTTTACTGTTAAAGAATGATATCTTGTTTGAGTAAATTCTTTTGGCAAATCTTTAAAAAGTAAAGTATCTTTTACTACTTTCATTTTGGAAGTTTTACCATGCATCATATTCTTAGCTTTAATTACCTCTGCTCCAAAAACTTGTGCAATACATTGATGTCCTAGACAAATACCAAATATTGGCTTCTTATCTTTAAAATACTTTATAACTTCTAAGCATATTCCCGCATCATTTGGAGTAGCAGGACCAGGAGAGATAATTATTTTTTCAGGATTTAAAGCCTCTATTTCTTTAATTGTAAGCTCATCATTTCTAATTACTTTTAAATCTGCCCCTAATTCTAAACAATATTGAACTATATTATAGGTAAAAGAATCGTAATTATCTATCATTAATATCATTTTTTCAATTCCTCTTGGTATTTTCTCATACCTGCGTTTATTTCAGAATATTGTTCTTGGGTAACATTGTCATCTTGAGACCATTTTACTTCATCAATTTGCCCATTATAAGAAGAGCCTAATTCTTCTATTTTTATTGAAAATTCTTCTAGATCATTACAAACTTCTTTTTTATTGATTCCTGTATCAGTTAATTCAATAAACCAGTCGTGAGGATTCTCACCTCTATTTTTTATTCTTGCTTCAAAAATTACACTCATTTAATTCCCTTTTTAAAAACATATTATAACAAATTAAGATTAAATTGTATTTTTTATTAAAAATAATTATACTACTTATTAATTAAAGTATTGATTTTACATAATTTAAGATATAATTTTTAAATGTATTTTAAAACCTTAATAATAGTCTTTATTTTATTTGGATCAACTTTATATTCAAAAGAATTAGAAAAAATATCATTACAACTAGATTGGCTGCATCAATTTCAATTTGCAGGTTATTATATTGCTAAAGAGAAAGGCTTTTATAATGATGTCAATTTAGATGTAGATATCAAAGAATTTAATTCAAATACTAAATTAGTAGATGATATTCTTAATTCAAAAACTGATTATGCAATAGGAAAATCTTCATTAATAATGGATGCACTTGAAAATAAAGAAATCCTATTATTATCTGCAATTTATAAAAGTTCTCCTATTGTTTTAATTTCATTAAATAAGTCTGGAATAAAAAAACCAATTGATTTAATAAATAAAAAAATCATGCTAACAAAAGATGCAAAATCTTCTCCTAGTATAATATCAATGCTAACCTCCCAAGGGGTAAGTATTGAGAATAGTAATATTTTGCCACACTCTTTTAAGATAAATGATTTAATTAATAATAAAACTGATGCAATGGCATGTTATTTATCTAATGAGCCATATTTGTTAAAACAAAAAGGAATAGATTTTACAATTCACAATCCAAGTGATTATGGTTTTGATTTTTATGGAGGTTTACTTTTTACTTCAAAAAAAGAGTTACATAACAACTCCTTAAGAGTCAAAAAGTTTCAAAGTTCGAGCTTAAAAGCTTGGAAATATGCTTTTGATAATATAAATGAAACAGCAGAAATAATCTATGAAAAATACAATACTCAGAATAAAACATTAGAAGCTATAATATTTGAAGGAGAAACACTTAAAAAGCTTGCTAACTTAAAAGAAGGAAAAGTAGGAGAAATTGATCAAAATAAAATTGAAGAGATAAAAAGATTATATTTTTTATTAGGAATAACTAGCAATAACAAAAATTTTGAAATTAATGATTTAATATATAATCCAAATAAAATATATTTAACAAAAGAAGAAAAAGAATACTTAGAAAAAAATGAAATCACACTTTTAACAAACTCAAATTTTCCACCATTTACAATAATTAAAAATAGTTCTCTATCTGGCATTGAAATTGATTATTGGAATTTAATTAATAAAAAACTACAAATTATTTCTGCAAATACACAAACTATAGAAAAAAATTCTTTTGCCATTGACATATTAAAAAACAATCAAAATAGTATAAAATATGCATTTTCTGAAAATGACAATAATAGTTTTTTAAAAAAAACAAATACTATAGATGAACTATCAATTGGTATTGTAACATTAACTGATAAACCTTTTATAGCTAGTATTTCTGAGATAGATAATAAGAAAATTGCTATTATAAAATATTCTAGTTTTAATGAGAACCTAAAACTGGAATATCCAAAAATTAATTTTATAGAAACAAAAAATTTCAAAGAGAGTTTGAAGCTTTTGTCAGAAAAAAAAGTTTTTGGAGTAATTGATAAATTACCATTACTTTCATATAATATAACAAAAAACTCTCTTACAAATATAAAAATATCTGGAACCTTAGACAAAAAATTTCATATGAAACTTTTAGTTAACAAAGAGAATCCACTTCTGTTAAATATTCTTAACAAAACAATCTCTACCATAAGCAGTAAAGAAAGAGATGAAATTAATAAAAAATATTATTCAATAATATATCAAGCATCAATTGATTATTCTTGGATATATAAAATTGTAATTCCACTTCTAATTATATTATTTATAGTAATGATTTTAAATTTTAGATTAAAAAAAGAAATAAAAAAACGTAAAAAAATTGAAAGAGAGTTAAATAAAGTGGCAAATATGGACTCTTTAACAAATATTTATAATAGAAGAAAAATTGAATCCTTATATGAAAATGAACTCGCAAGAATAAAACGTTATAAAAGAGACCTTTCTGTTATTTTCTTTGATGTAGATGATTTTAAACAAATTAATGACTCTTTAGGCCATGTTATTGGTGATTATGTATTAGTAAAAATTGCATACCTAATAAAAGATAATATAAGAAATGAAGATTTCTTTGGAAGATGGGGTGGAGAAGAATTTTTAATAGTTTTGCCTGAAACAAATAAAGAAAAAGCTTTAAAAGTAGCTTGTATTTTAAGGGATAAAATAAGTTCATATGATTTTTGCATAAATAAAAAGATTACTTGTAGCTTTGGTGTTTCCCAATTTAAAGATTTAGATTCCGCAGACTCATTATTAACAAGAGCTGACAATGCCATGTATCATGTGAAAAAAAATGGCAAGAATGAAGTTAAAGCGGTATAAAACCACTTTAACTTCATAAATTATAGTTGAAACTGTTTTATAAAATCATCACTAATATCAATAATTTTTCTATCTCTTAAACTTTGAATTACCTCTTTTGAACAATCAACATCATCAGGCCATCTTCTTTTAAAATTATCTAATGAATTTTTATTTGTACCATCAATACAAATTGTCTTATCTTCAATAAAAATATCTCTATTTGAATCCATATTATTTACAACTCTCCAAACTAACATATATGCATTATCTACATCATTTTGATTTGAAGCATCTATTATTATTAAGATTTTTAAGTTTTTATATAATGGCTTTAAATCATTGAAAAGTTCTTTTTGTTTTCTATTTTTAAGAACGGTAATTACAGTTACTGGATTTTTCGTATCAGTAAAGTATTGTTTCAAATCTTTTATTTCACTTGTTATTTCTTGCATTTTTAAAAGTAATTCTTCATCACTTAGCAAATCTATACCAAGTTCTTCTACTTCTTCACCTGTACAATCAAGTCCAAGTTTTCCACCAACTGCAAACTTCGGACTTGAATGGTCTAGAGCATCAACTACTCCTCTTGTAATTAGTATTTCTTCAATATCAACTCTATTTAAAATATGTCTAGTAATTGCATCATGATCAGTTAATAAAGGTGCTTCTTCATTCACAAAAATAGCATGTTTTACAAAAGACATCTGCCCTACTCCCCAGAAAGCATGCATCATTTGTTGTGCATGTCCGGGGTATAAGGTTTTAATTTTTGCTAAAATTAAATTATGGAAAACGCCATTTTCTGGCATATAATAATCTATTAAATCAGGTGCCGTTGTTTTAAGTAATGGTAAGAAAATTCTTTCCGTTGCATGTCCCATATATTTATCTTCTAACGGTGGTTTACCAACTACCGTTGCTAAATATACAGGATCTTTTTTATGAGTAATTGCGGTAACTTCCATAAAAGGATACTCTTCTTCAAGAGTATAATAACCTGTATGGTCTCCAAAAGGACCTTCAATTTTTAATTTACTAGTATCAACAAAGCCTTCAATTACATAATCATTGTCTCTTGGTACATAAATATCATTTGTAATTGACTTAACTAATTGTGCGCTTTTATTTTTTACAAAACCATAAAGCATTAATTCAAAAACTCCAATTGGAAGTGGTGCTTGACCACACCAAATATACATAGGATCCCCACCAATTCCAATTGAAATTGGCATTTTTTTGCCTGCTTTTTTATATTCATGGAAGAAATGGTTTGAATCTTTATGTATTTGCCAATGAAGGCCTAAAGTATTATCTGAATAAACTTGAAGTCTATACATTCCTAAGTTTTTCATCTCACCATTTAAAGAAGTAGTGTAAACTTGTCCCATAGTAATAAAAGGGCCACCATCTTGCTCCCAAGTTGTCAATACAGGTAAATCTGAAAGTTTTGCATCAGTTCCAAGTTTAATAACTTCTTGACACTCACCTTTGCCTTTATTTTTTTTAGGAATTGTATTTTTTAAAGCAAATAATTTTCCAAAAGTTGATAGTTTTTCACCAATAGTTGTTGGTGGTTTCATTTTAAGTAAACTTTGGATTTCATTACCTATTTTATCGCCATCACCAATAAAAAGCTTAACAGCTTTTTCATTACAAAAAACATTCATAAGTACTGGAATGTCAAACTTTTTATTGTTCTTTTTATCTACTACATTTGTAAAAAGAAGTGCTTTTGAATCTTCTTTTTTAACTTCAATATATGCAATGTGAGGTATTTCTAAATAAATATCTAATTCATCATCAATAACTCTTAATAAGTCGTTCTTTTTTAATATTTCTATTGCTTCTTTCATTAGTTCTCCAAAATAACCTTATAATTAGTATAAATCTTATATCATTTTATCCATAAAAAATAGTTGATTGTAGAGGTTTTATATATGATTTATAATTTTGATGAAATTATTGATAGAAAAAACACTAATTGTGTTAAATATGATGCATTAAATGTATACTTTGGTGAAGAAAATTTACAACCCTTATGGGTTGCAGATATGGATTTTAAAACGCCTGAACATATAAATAATGCTTTAATAAAAAGAGCAAATCATGGAATCTATGGCTATGCAAAGCCAAGTGAAAAAACTTTTATTTTAGTTAAAAACTGGATGAAAAAAAGACATAATTGGAATATTGATACTTCTTGGATTAGTTTTGTAAATGGTGTAGTTCCTGCTTATAGTGCTGCTATTGAAGCATTTTCTAATGAAGGAGATGAAATAATTGTTCAAACACCAGTTTATTTTCCATTATTTAAAAGTATTAAAGAGAATAATAGAGTAGTAATAAAAAATCCATTAAAAGAAAAAGATGGGTATTATACTATGGATTTAGAAGATTTAGAGGCTAAAATAACTTCAAAAACAAAATTACTTGCACTTTGTTCACCTCATAATCCAGTTGGAAGAGTTTGGAATAAAGAAGAATTAGAAGAATTAGCAAAAATTTGTTTAAAGCATAATATTATTATTATAAGTGATGAAATTCATGCAGATTTAGTCTTCAAAAAATTCACGCCTCTTGCTTCAATATCAAACGAAATTTCAAATATTACACTTACACTTAACTCTCCTGGGAAAACTTTTAATATTGCAGGATTAAATTGCGGTTATGCAATAAGTGAAAATAAAGAAATATTAGAGAAATTCCAAAAAGAAGTGAAGAAAAGAGAGATTAACTCCATAAATGTTTTTGCATTTGTGGCATTAGAGGCTGCTTACGAATTTTGTGAGCAGTGGTTAGAAGAATTATTGGTTTACTTAAAAAATAATATTACTTTTACAAAAAAATACTTTGAAAAAAATAATCAAAAGATTAATTTTAATGAACCAGAAGCTACTTATTTACTTTGGTTAAGCTTTAACAAGTGTTCTAGTTCCCATGAAGAAGTCAAACAAAAGTTACAAAAGGAGTCGAGAGTTGCATTAAATGATGGACTAAGCTTTGGAACCGAAGGAAAGGGCTATTTTAGATTAAATTGTGCTCTACCAAAGGCAAATTTAGAAAAAGCATTGTGTAAAATAGTTACAAGTTTTTAACATAAAAAAAAGAGAGTATTACAATTCTTCACAACTTTAGAATTGAATGTCACTTTTTTTTAACATATGTTCATTTACAAATAGTAATTATTGTACAATTTTCAAAACAATAAAAAATATGGGATAGATTATGTCAACACATCTGATTCTTTCATCAGTTATATTTGTTGCAATTGCATTTATTTTAGTAGCTGTATTCATACTAACTAAATACCTTGGACCAAATAATACTGAAAATAAATATAAAAATACCACTTATGAAAGTGGTGTTACAAATCCAGTTGGAAGCACAAATATAAGATTTTCTGTTAAATTTTATTTAGTTGCAATAGGTTTTTTACTTTTTGATGTAGAAATTATTTTCATGTTTCCTTGGGCAGTAAATATTCTAGAACTTGGCTTTGCAGGTCTTATTAAAATGTTTATTTTTATAGGATTACTATTTGCAGGCTTATTATATATGTATAAGAAAAAGGCATTATCATGGGATTAGGAGCAGAATCGAACTTAGGTGACTCAATTGTTACCACAAAACTTGACGAGGCTATTAACTGGGCAAGATCTTACTCAATGTGGCCAATGGCTTTTGGAACTGCATGCTGTGGTATCGAATTTATGTCAGTAGCAGCTGCTAAATATGATATTTCTAGATTTGGGGCAGAAGTTGTAAGGTTTTCACCAAGACAAGCTGACTTATTGATTGTTGCTGGAACTATATCATATAAGCAAGCACCTGTATTAAAAAAAATCTGGGACCAAATGTGTGAACCTAAATGGGTTATTTCTATGGGAGCATGTGCTTGTTCTGGTGGATTTTATGATAACTATACAACCTTACAAGGGATTGATGAATTAATTCCAGTTGATGAATATGTTGCAGGTTGCCCACCAAGACCAGAAGCTGTTTTAGATGCAATTATGAATATTCAAAAGAAATCTTACGATGAATCAATCATAAAAAATAGAAAAACAACTTATAAAGGGATTTTAGATGCATAAACCTGATATGTTAATTGATGCTACTTTAATAAAATCAACAATAACTAAACTTAAAAATGAAGAAGATTACACACTGTTATTAGATATAACAGCTGTTGATAATTCTGAATTTCCTGAAGCAACTCCTTCAAGATTTTCTGTAATTTATATTTTAAGAACTAGTGATTTCAAAAAGCATTTTACAATTAAAGCTTTTGTAGATGATGACACTTTAGAAGTAGATTCAATTACGGATCTTTATTTTGCTGCTGATTGGGCAGAAAGAGAAACTTATGATCAATATGGTATTAAATTTAAAGGTCACCCAAATCTAAAAAGAGTTTTAAATCACCACCAATTTGTAGGACATCCTTTACGAAAAGATTATCCTGTTACAAAAGGACAAATTTGTACTGAAACTGAAGATTTAATGGATGAAATGACTCCACTTCTTCATAAAAAAGGTTATAAAGATAGTGATTTAGAAGATTTAATGATGCTAAACATTGGACCTTCTCATCCAGCTTCACATGGAACAATTAGAAACTTTGTTGCACTAGAAGGTGAAACAATAACTGC
The DNA here is from genome assembly GCA_030145305.1 of Halarcobacter sp. Taxonomy (GTDB): domain Bacteria; phylum Campylobacterota; class Campylobacteria; order Campylobacterales; family Arcobacteraceae; genus Halarcobacter. The sequence continues at coordinate 9,825 of JAQYVX010000006.1, forward strand.
TTGTGTAACAGAAATTGGTTATTTACATAGAGGTTTTGAAAAATCTTGTGAAACTCATAATTATTCACAAATTATTCCATATACAGATAGACTTAATTATTGTAGTGCAATGCTTAACAATATTGGTTATGCAAAAGCTATTGAAGATATGTTAGGTATTGATATAACACCACGAGCTAAAATGATTAGAATCGTAATTGGTGAATTAAGTAGAATTACCGACCACCTTGTATGTAATGGTGCAAACATGGTTGACCTTGGTGGACTTACTAACTTCTGGTATCTTTTCGCTCCAAGAGATAAAGCTTATGATTTATTCTCAAAATTAACAGGTGCTAGGCTTACAAATTCGTATACTAGAATTGGTGGTTTAGAGTTTGATTTATATGACGGTTTTGAAAAAGATTTAGAAGATGTTTTAATTGATGTTGAAAAAGCAATTGTTGATGCTTTATCTTTAATAGAACATAATAGAATTTTCCACGATAGAACACAAGATGTTGGGATAATTAAACCAGATTTTGCAATAAGTGCAGGAATTACTGGTGTAAATTTAAGAGCAGCTGGAATTCCAAGAGATTTAAGAAAAGATACTCCATATTATGGTTATGAGAATTTTGATTTTGACGTAGTTGTTGGAAGTCATGGTGATGTTTATGACAGAATGATGTGTAGATTTGAAGAAATGAAACAATCTATGAGAATTATTAGACAAGCAATGAAAGAAATGCCAAGTGGCGAAATCAATGTAAAACACCCAGCAATTTATCTTCCTAGTAAAAATGATGTTTATGGAAATATTGAAGGTTTAATGAACCAATTTAAACTTACTTTTGAAGGTATTAAAGTACCTAAAGGTGAATTTTATTCAGCAACAGAAGCTGGAAATGGTGAATTAGGTTTCCATATTACAAGTGATGGCTCAGGAGTTCCATATAAAATAAAATGTAGAGCCCCATGTTATTATGCGCTTGGAGCATATGCAAGAATAGTTGAAGGAAATATGTTAGCAGATGCTGTTGTTACAATGGCAAGTATGAACTTTATTGCAGGGGAGTTTGATAGATAATGAGTAAATTTAAATATACTGAAGAAAATGAAAAAGAGTTTGCAAGAATTGCAGCAAAATATCCTAAAATAGAGGCAATGATGTTACCTGCTTTATGGTTAGTTCAAGAACAAGAAGGTTGGGTAAGTCCTGATTCAATGGTTTTTGTAGCTGATAAATTAGGAAAAACACCTATTGAAGTTTATGAGTTTGCAACTTTTTATACAATGTTTAATTTAAAGCCAATTGGAACTTATCATATTGAGTTATGTAAAACTCTTTCATGTATGATTATGGGAGCACCAGCTCTTAAGAAATTTATCAAAGATACTATTGGAATAGAACCAGGTGAAACTTCACAAGATGGAAAATTTCATTTGACTGAAGTAGAATGTCAAGGAGCTTGTGGTGGAGCGCCAATGATTGCATTAAATCATACATATCATGAAAACTTGACAGTTGATAAACTTAAAAAAATTATTCAGGAGTGTAAATAATGGCTGCTGATATTGTAAAAATTGTAAGTAAAAACTTTGACATCCCAGATTCTCATAAATTAGAAGTAGCTTTAAAAAATGGAAGATATTCTTCTATTGATAAACTTTTTTCTATGACTCCTGAAGATGTTACAGAAGAAGTTTGTAAATCTGGACTTAGAGGAAAAGGTGGAGGTGGAGCTGCATGTGGACCTAAATGGAAACTTATGCCTCCAATTGATGAGCGTCCTAGATATTTAATTTGTAATGGGGATGAATCAGAACCTGGTACTTTTAAAGATAGACAACTTTTCCAATATGATCCACATTTATTAATTGAAGGAATTATTTGTACTTGTTATGCAATTGGTGCACATGAGTCATTTATCTATATAAGAGGTGAATATAAATTTTTTATTGATCAATTAAATAATGCTATTGATGAAGCTTATGAGAAAGGAATCATTGGAAAGAAAGTTATGAATAAATATGATTTTCCAATTGATATTACTGTGCATAGAGGTGGTGGAGCATATATTTGTGGTGAAAAATCTGCACTTATTGAATCACTAGAAGGAAAACGTGGACATCCAAGACTTAAACCTCATGGTAAAGAATGTGAGTGGTTTTACGATATGCCTGCAACTGTAAACAATGTTGAAACAATTGCATCTGTACCTCATATTGTTGAAAATGGTTATGAAGCATATACAAAATATGGAACAGAAAAAGCTCCTGGAACAATGTTATTTGCAATGAGTGGCCCTGTTAAAAATCCAGGTGTTTACGAAATGCCATATGGAAATAAAATGCTTGATGTTATCAATGAAATTGGTGGAGGAATGCAAGATGGATTAAAGTTAAAAGCTGTAATCCCAGGTGGTGCATCTTGTCCAATTTTAACAGCCCAAGAAGTTGAGAAAGCTTATTTAGATTATGAATCTATGTGGGATATTGGTTCAACTTTAGGAACAGGGGGAATGATGATTATTCCTGAAAATGTTTCCATGGTTGATGTAGCTAAAAATTTAATTGAATTTTATCATCATGAATCTTGTGGTCAATGTACACCTTGTAGAGAAGGTACAGGCTGGATTGATACAATTTTAAAAAAAGTAATTGATGGTAATGGTTCAGAAGATGATTTAGAAACAATTTTAGATGTTTGTGAAACTATGAATGGTAAAACAATTTGTGTATTTGCACCTGCTGTTAAAGATATCATTAAAAGTATAGTAATCAAATATAGACACGAATTTGTAGAACATTTTAATAAAAAATAATTAAACTAATAAAGGAGATATTATGGGGAAGAATACTTTTACATTAACAGATAATAGAGATGGTAAATCTTATGAATATGACATTATAAGTGGAACAAGAGGACCTGAGGTTGTAGATATCAGAACTTTTTATAAAGACTCAGGTATGTTTACTTACGATCCAGGATACACGTCAACTGCATCTTGTGATTCTAAAATTACATATATTGATGGTGAGAATTCTGAATTAAGATATAGAGGTCATTTAATTCAAGATTTAGCTGGTAAACATTCATACTTAGACGTATGTTATTTATTAATGAGAGGTAGATTACCAAATCCTGTGGAATCAAAAGGTTTTGATTTAGAAATCAGACATAGATCTTTTTTACATGAAGCGGTAATTAGAATATTTGATGCTTTCCCTGATGGTGCTCATCCAATGGCAACACTTGGAGCTGCTACTATGTCTCTTGCAACAATATACAAAGACCATGTAAATCTTGAAGATGAGAATCAATTTAAAGAGATGAGAAGAAGAATTATTGCAAAAATGCCAACAATTGCAGCAATGGCATATAGAAATTCTATTGGTGTACCAATGATTTATCCAGATGTAGATAGATATTTTACTGAAAACTTTTTATATATGATGAGAGCTTATCCAGGTGGTAAGATGAAAAATCTTGGAAATGGTTTAACAGAAGAAATTAAGCAAGTTGAAGTTGATGCACTTGATGCAATTTTCACTCTTCATGCTGATCATGAACAAAATGCTTCAACAACAACTGTTAGAGCTGTAGGTTCTACAGAAGCACATCCTTATGTATCAATTGCATCTGGTATTGCTGCACTTTGGGGTTCTGCTCATGGTGGTGCAAATGAAAAAGTTATGGATCAATTAAGATTAATTGGTGATGTTAAAAATGTACCAACTTATATCGCAAAAGCAAAAGATAAAAATGATCCATTTAGACTTATGGGATTTGGACATAGAGTTTATAAAAATAGAGATCCAAGAGCTGAGTCATTAAAAGGATTACAAGATCAATTAAGAGCTGAATTAAATCTTGATTCTAAATTATTAGATATTGCAGCAGCAGTTGAAGAAGCAGCATTAAGTGATGATTATTTTAAAGATAGAGGTTTATATCCAAATATTGACTTCTATTCAGGAGTAATTCTAACTGCACTTAAAATCCCAGTACAAATGTTTACACCAATTTTTGTTATAGGTAGAACTGTTGGATGGATTACTCAATGGTCTGAGTTAAAACAAGATCCAAGTGCAAAAATTGCTAGACCTAGACAATTATACACAGGTAAATAAAAAAATTAAGCGGTCAAAAAAAGGAGATGACACAATATGAGTGAACTTGTTAAATTAACAGTAAATGGGAATGAAATAGAAGCAGAAAAAGGAAGTCTATTAATAGACTCTCTTTTGGATAGAGATATTAGCATTCCCCATTTTTGCTATCACCAAGCTTTAGGAAAAGATGGAAACTGTAGAATGTGTATGGTTGAAATCGAAGGTCAAAAAAGACCACAAATTGCGTGTGATACTCCTATTAAAGAGGGAATGAGTGTAAGAACGCAAGGTGAAAATATCGAAAAAGTTAGACGTGATATTTTGGAACTTGAACTTATTAATCACCCTATTGACTGTCCAACTTGTGATCAAGCAGGAGAGTGTAAACTTCAAGATTACTATATGGAATCAGGATTTTATGATTCAAGAGTTGAAGTAAAAGACAAAGTAACTGCAAGAAAAAGAATTGAACTTGGAAGTAATGTTATGCTTGACCAAGAAAGATGTGTGCTTTGTACTAGATGTATAAGATTTTGCTCAGATATAACAGGAACAAATGAACTAGGAGTTATTAATAGAGCTGACCACTCAACTATTGGTATTTTCCCTGGACGTCCATTATCAAATCCATATGCTATGAATGTTGTAGATTTATGTCCTGTTGGAGCTTTAACATCACAAGATTTTAGATTTAAACAAAGAGTATGGTTTTTAGAAACTTTTGATGCAATTTGTAATGGTTGTTCAAGAGGCTGTAATATTACAGTTGATCATAGAAAAGAAAAATATAAAGATGATCAAATATTTAGATTTAAACCAAGAGTTAATAAAGCAGTTAATGGTTGGTTTATGTGTGATGAAGGAAGACTATCATACAAGAATGAAGGTGAAAATAGATTTGTAACGCCATTAGTAAATAATACTGAAGTGGCACTTGATAATACAATTACAAAAACATTTAAACTTTTAACTGAAGAAAAAAAGAATATTTTATTTTTATTAGATCCAAATTTATCATATGAAGAAATGAAGAATGCAAAAAGCTTAGCAAATGTTGTAAAAGCAAATCTAAGTGGTTATTCTCCTCAATATATTGATGAAACATTTGGTGATGATTATTTAAAGAAAAACGATAGAAGTTCAAATAGAGCTTCTTTTAAAGAATTAGAAATAAATGAAGATGAGAAAATCTTTAACGATTTAGTAAAAGATGCTTCTTTAGTTGTTATCTTAGGAAATAACTATTTTGATAAGCATCTAGATTTATTAGAAAATAAAAAAGTAATAAGCTGTTTCTCTCATAAGTGTGAAACTATCTCAAAATCTGATGTTGCAATACCAACTGCATCATTTTATGAAAAAAGTGGAACATATACAAACTTTGCAGGAAACAAACAAAAGGTGATTTCAAAAATGAAGAAAAATAGACCAATGGAAACTATAACTTCAATAATTGAACATATTAAAACTATGGTAGATAAAGGTAATCTATGAGTACTGCTTCAATAGTAATAATAATTGTAAATATTCTTCTAGCTAAAATCTTATCAGTTGGAACTACTCCAATTATGGTTTGGTGGGAAAGAAGAATAGCTGGTTTAATTCAAGATAGAACAGGTCCAAATAGAGCTTCTATTGGTGGGATTAGACTTGGTGGTCTAATTCAAGCAATTGCTGATATGTTAAAACTTGTATTTAAAGAGGATTTTACACCCTCTCATATTAAATATAATTTTTTATATACTATTGCCCCGGCTATTGTATTTATCTGTTCATTCTTAACTATGGCTGTTATTCCATTTGCTGATAACTTAGTTATTGATGGAGAAAGTTATATTATGCAAGCTATTCCTACAACTCTTGGAATCATGTGGTTCTTAGCATTTGCAGGACTATCTGTATTTGGAATTATTTTGGGTGGTTATTCATCTGAAAGTAAATATGGACTTCTAGGTGGAATTAGAGCATCAGCTCAAGTTATTTCATATGAAGCTGCTATGGGATTATCAATTATCTCTATTTTATTAACTTATGGTTCTATTCATTTAGGAGATATGGTTAACGCTCAAAGTGGAGTTATATTTGGATTTATTCCAGCATGGGGGATTTTCTTACAACCTTTAGCTGCAATCATTTTTATTGTAACTGCATTTGCAGAAACTAATAGAACACCATTTGATATAGCAGAAGGTGAATCTGAAATTGTTGCTGGTTATCATACTGAATATTCTGCTATGAGATTTGGTTTATTCCAAGTTGGAGAATATGCTGCGATGGCTGCATCATCAGCTATTATAGTAACACTATTCTTTGGTGGTTATCATATTCCTTGGGTAGATACACAAACTTTACAAAGTAATATGAATATTATTTTATTAATTTTATTAATTATTCTTCCAATTACTACAATTTTATTACATAAATGGATGAATAAAAATTATAATTGGCTTGATAAAAAAGACAAAAGACAAAAAGAAAAAAATATATTAATTAAAGCATTTTGGGGAATTACTCTTGCATTAATGATTACATTTATCTTCCTTCTTACTACAGGGTTAAGTGAAAATGGAACTAATATTGCAACTGCTGTTATTCAAATTGGAACATTTATTACAAAATTCTTTATGATGAGTTTTGTATTTATTTGGATTAGATGGACTTTATTAAGATTTAGATATGACCACCTACAAATGTTAGGATGGAAAGTACTAATACCACTATCTATTTTAAATATCGTAATTACTGCTATTACCGTTGTAGCAATAGGAAAATAATATGGGAATTAAAATTGTACCAAGACATGGAAAGTCGTTAAAAGATAGATTATACCTCCCTGCAATATTTGGAGGAATGAAAACAACTTTTACACACTTCAGAGAAAATTTAGGTGATGTATCAAAAATAAAAACTATGCAATATCCAGAAGTTCAACCTACTGATATTACAGATAGATATAGAGGGGTGCATAGACTTACAAAATGGGATGATGGAAGTGAAAAATGTGTTGCATGTTATATGTGTGCAACTGCATGTCCTGCCCAATGTATTTTTATTGATGCAGAAGAAAGATTTGACGAAAAAGCTGAAAAAAGACCTAAACAATTTAAAATTGACCTTTTAGAGTGTGTTTTTTGTGGTTATTGTGTTGAAGCTTGCCCTTGTGATGCTATTAGAATGGATACTGGAATATTTTCTTTTACAGGAAGTACAAGAGAAGAATTCGTAGTTGATAAAGAAAAACTTATGTCGTATGAACGTTCAAAGGATTTTGATAATGAGTGATTTTATTTTTATTGCCCTTAGTTTATTAGCAATTGCGGGTGCTGTAATGATGTTAGTATATAAAAATCCAATGTATTCAGCACTTGGATTACTTATATCTATTCTAGCAGTTGCAGGTTTATTTGCTTTATTAAATGCTGTTTTCCTTTTCATGGTGCAAATAATTGTTTATGCAGGTGCTATTATGACATTAATGCTTTTCTTACTTATGTTTCTTAACATTAAAGAAAATGACTTACCAAAGGAACCAAATAAGTATCTTTTGATTGGAATTGGTGCAATTATAATGATTCCTTTTAATGTTGTTATTTTAAAAGCTGTATCAAATTTACCAAATTCAGATATGGAAATTATGGAAGGTACATTTGGAGATATAAAACCAATTGGAATGCAATTATATAATGATTGGATTGTACCATTTGAATTAATTTCTATCTTACTTCTTATTGCCCTAATAGGATCAATTGTATTAATAAAAAGAAACAAAATAAATAAGGAAAACTCATGATTAGTCTAACCTCATATGCTTTTGTCTCTATGATTCTTTTCTCTATTGGAGTAATTGGAGTAATTGCAAGAAGAAATATTTTTATAATTTATATGTCTATTGAATTAATGCTAAATGCAGTTACTTTATTTTTAGTTACCTTTGCTAGATATCATTTTAATATGGATCCACAAATTATAACTATTATGGTAATTTCAATTGCTGCTGCTGAAGCTGCAATTTTCTTTTCTGTGATTATACTTTTATATCGATCAAAAAAATCACTTGATACTGATATTTTCACAACACTTAAACAAGGAGAGAAACTATGATGGATACTTCGTTATTAGTGTGGATTATTTTAGCTCCTTTATTAGGTGCTTTATTAAATGGTGGTTTTTACTTTTATCATATAAAGAAAAAACCAATTCCTGAAATAGTTTTTTCTATTATTGGAACAGGAACACCTTTAATTGCTTTTTTAATTACACTAACACTATTTTTAGATATGGTGGATACTGGGAATACTTATAAACAAGTTTTATTTACTTGGTTACATATTGATAATTTGAATATAGCAATGGGATTTTTAGGTGATAACTTAGCAATTTTTATGTCTATGTTTGTAACATTTATTGGATGGCTAATTCATATTTATGCAATTGGGTATATGAGAGGAGATGAAGGATTTGGTAAATTCTTTGCTTACTTTAACTTATTCTTAGCATCAATGTTAATTCTAGTTCTTGCTGATAATCCTGTTATTTTATTTATTGGTTGGGAAGGTGTTGGATTATGTTCTTATCTTCTAATTGCATTTTATTATACTGATAAAGATAATGTTCTTGCAGGAAATAAAGCATTTATTGCTAATAGAGTTGGAGACTTTGGATTTTTATTAGGGATAGTTACTCTATTCTTTGCTTTAGGAGGAGTTGATTTAAATTTTGCCTCACTTGAAGCAAACATTGGAAATGCATCACCTTCATTACTAGCACTTTCAGGTTTTCTATTATTTGTAGGAGCTATGGGTAAATCTGCACAGATTCCATTATTTGTGTGGCTTCCTGATGCAATGGCAGGACCAACACCAATTTCAGCACTTATTCACGCAGCTACTATGGTAACAGCGGGGGTTTATATGGTTTCAAGATTTCATTTCTTATATACTGGAATTGAAGGAATTGGTATATTTATTGCTTATATAGGAGCATTTTCAGCACTATTTGCAGCAATTATTGCAACTAGACAACAAGATATTAAAAAAATTCTTGCTTATTCAACTATGTCTCAATTAGGTTATATGTTTATAGCTGTTGGACTTGGTTTTTATAGTTCTGGATTATTTCATGTATTAACACATGCCTTTTTCAAAGCTATGTTATTTATGGGTGCTGGTGGTATAATTATAGCACTTCATCATCAACAAAATATCTTTAAAATAGCTCAACATAGAGCCTCTTTACCAATTATATCAGCTACTTTTTTAATTGGAGTTATTGCAATTTCAGGTATTCCTCCATTTTCAGGTTTCTTTTCAAAAGACGCAATTTTAGCAGCAGCCTTTCAAGAAGGCCAATACTTAATTTGGTTAATTGGTATGTTTACAGCCTTTTTAACAGCATATTATATGTTTAGAATGTATTTTATTCTATTTATTGCACCAAATAAACATGGAAAGTCTTATGTTTATACATCAAGAACAATTACTATACCACTTGTAATATTAGCTATTGGAGCTATTGGAGCTGGATTCTTAAATCTACCTGCAATTTTAGGTGGAGAACATATGGTTGACACTTGGTTATCAAAATTAAATTCAACACAACTTCATATGTCTCATCTTACAGAGTATGTATTAATGATTGTTTCAGTTGCTGTTGCAGCTTCTGGTATTTTTGTAGCTTACAAAAAATATGCAAACTTTGATGTATTTAAACCTGAAGAAGAAAAAGGTTTAATTGCAAACAAATTTTATGTTGATGAATTCTATAACATTGTATTCGTACAGTTTGCTAAAAAAATATCAAGATTTATTGATAAAGTTATTGATGATAAAATCATTGATGGATTTATTATGTCTTCATCTAACCAATTTATTGAATTTGGTAAAAAAGTTGCAACAATACAAAATGCTAATGTAAGATTTTATGCAGCATTCATGCTAATTGGTATGAGTGCTATATTTATATATTTATTTTTTTCTTTAGGACTATAAGATGAGTGCAGATATTTTATCATTTATTATCTTTTTACCAGCGGTTGTTGCTTTTGCTCTGATGATTACAACAAAACATATAGAAACAGTTAGAAATATTGCATTTTTAACTACTGTAATTATTTTAGCACTTGTACTTAAAATTTATATTCAATTTGAACCAAGTGCAGGTATGCAGTTTGTCACAAATGTTCCATGGATTACTTCATATGGTATTAACTATTATATTGGTGTTGACGGTTTTTCTTTAACTATTTTAATGATGATTGCTATTTTAATTCCAACAGCTTATCTTTTATTATGGGAAGGTAGAACAAAAGGTTACTGGATTAATATGTTATTAGTTCAAGCTGGAGTTACAGGAACACTATTATCTTTAGATGTGATTCTTTTTTACTTCTTCTGGGAAGTTATGCTTTTACCAGTATTCTTAATGATTGGTATTTATGGTTTTGGAGATAAAGTTGCCACAACTATTAAAGTAACAGTTTATACAATGGCTGGTTCTTTATTAATGTTTATAGCTATTTTATATCTAGGGGTTGCATACCATAATGAGTTTGGAATCTGGTCATTTCAATATGATTCTTTAACACAAATTACTTCATTATCATATAATGAAAGAATATGGCTATTCTTGGCATTTCTTACAGCCTTTGCAATTAAAATTCCTCTTTGGCCATTTCATACATGGATTATGGAAACTTATAAAAATGCCCCTACTGGTGCAGTTTTCTTATTATCATCAATTATGGCTAAACTTGGGGTTTATTCGATTGTAAGATTCTTAATTCCTATTTTCCCTGAAATTTATATTGAGTTTTCAACGTGGTTTGTATTTATTGGATTATTTGGTTTAGTTTATTATGGAATTGCAGCACTTATGCAAGACGACATTAAAAGAATGTTTGCATACTCTTCAGCTTCACACTTAAGTTTTATTGCTGCTGGTATTTTCTCTTTAAATTCATTTGGTATTAATGGAGCTTTATATTTAATTATTGCCCATGCAATTGCAACAGGAGCACTATTTTTATTAGTTGGGCTAATTCATGATGAAACTGGATATAAAACGATTAAAGATTTAGGTGGACTTGCTAAACAATCACCAATATTTACAACGATTTTTGCAATTATGCTATTTGCAAATGTTGGACTTCCAGGAACAAATGGTTTTGTTGCTGAATTGTTAATTATATTTGGAGTTTATGAATTCAACCATACACTAGGTTATATTTCGGCACTTACAGTAATAATTGGAGCTTCTTACATGCTATGGATGTTCCAAAGAGCAATTTTACAAAAAAGAGAAGCTGATAATGGAAAAGATTTAAAATTTAGAGATCTAAAAATTAAAGAAATTATTGGATTAACTCCTTGGGTTATTTTAATCTTTCTAATGGGAGTTTATCCTGATATTTTCATTGATAAATTTGAACCTACTGTTACCCATTATTTAAATGATATTTTACAAATTGGAGCCTTAAAATAATGAATGAATTAATACAAATTTTACCAGTTTTAACTGTATTAGTAGCAGCTGTTGCTTTGATGTTTATGAGTATGTATGGTGAAAAATTTACTACTAAAACTTATATAATTGTTTCATCTTTAGCTTTAGTTTTAGCTCTAATTTTTTCTTTTATACCATTTGGAGAATTATATTCACTAAGACCTTATTCTAATATTTTTAATGATGTGTTAATCTTTGATACTTTTTCAAATTTCTTCCATATATTATTAATTTTAGGGACATTATTCACTTTATTAATCGGTGAGCATTATTTCCAAGAAAGATTATACTTTAAAGGAGAATTTTTCTCTATTTTATTATTTTCTTTATTTGGTATGATGTTACTTGCAAATGCAAATGAATTAGTTACAGCTTATATAGCACTTGAAATTGCATCATTTTCTGTTTATATTATGGTGGGATACAATAGTAGTGACAGTAAAAGAGTTGAAGCAATTTTTAAATATCTAGTACTTGGTTCTTTTATTGGTGCCTTTTACCTTTTAGGTGTAGTTTTAGTTTATGGGGCAACACAAACAACAAACTTGAGTGAAATATCATTATTTGTTACTTCTCATACAAACAGTGAACTTAGTTTAGTTTATATTGGATTTACATTAATTTTATTTACATTTTTATTTAAAATTGCAGCGTTCCCATTCCAATCTTGGTTATTAGATGTGTATAGAGGTGCTCCAATGATCATCACTGCATACATGGCATCAACATTTAAGATTGCAATCTTTTCATTCTTCTTAAGAGCTATAATTCAAGATATAACTCCAATGATTGACTTCTGGGACTCAATTATTTACTTCATTACAATATTTACACTTGTATTTGGAACATGGCTAGCTATTACTCAGAAAATTGTAAAAAGAATGCTTGCAGCTTCTTCAATTGTTCATACAGGATATTTATTATTAGCATTTATAGCACTAGGACAAAATATACACGCAGCATATGCAACAGTATTTTATTTAATAGCATATTTAATATCAGCTCTTGGTTCATTTGGAATCATTTCACATATTATCTCTGAAACAAAGGTTAAAGTTACTTATGATGATTTTAAAGGATTATCAAAAGAAAGACCATTTTTAGCAGCAATGATGACTATATTTTTATTTTCACTTGCAGGAATTCCTTCAACAGTAGGATTTATTGGTAAATTTTATGTATTCACAGAAGCAATTAATGCTGGATTTGCAGCACTAGCTATTTTAGCAATTATTGCTACTTTTATTTCAGTTTACTACTATTTTAAACTAATTGCTATGATGTATTTTTATCCAACAAAAGAAGAGTGTTTATCAAATGATTTTAATGATAAAAGAATCTCTACCTATGCAATTGGATTTTTAGCAATCATAACAGTTCTTGGAGGTATAGGTACAGCAATTGTATTCTTTATACCTGTATTAAATATCGACACTCTAATCAATATCACACAATTATCTATTCAATCACTATTTATAAAATAGTGATGTGTGAATACGTAACATATATGTATAATATTTTTAAAGCTTCTATAAAAACCACTTAAACAAAAAAGCCCTATAAATAGGACTTTTTTGTTTTATATCTATCTCTCTCGCACAATATTTGTACATAATTAATTTTTAAAAAAGTTTCTAATTATAAGCACTATTTAGCTATACTATTGCTATTCAAACACAAATAAATTCATTGGAAAGGATGTCAAATGAGTGACCTAATAGAAGGTTATTTAGGTAAGACTGTAGAAAGAAAAAAGAGTAGAGTACCAGCAAAGCTTGATTATATTCAAAGTGCAACTGGTTTAATTCTGGGTCTTTTTATGTGGGGACATATGTTACTAGTCTCGTCTATTTTAGTTAGTAAAGATTTTATGTATGACATTACAAAATTATTAGAGGCTAGCTTCATATTTGAAGGTGGTAGTCCATTAATAGTATCTATTTTTGCATTAGTAATTTTTATTATATTTATTGTGCATGCTGGAATGGGTATGAGAAAATTACCTGGTAATTTTAAACAATATCAAGTAATGAAAGCACATGCTAATAATATGAATCATGAAGATACAAAACTATGGTTTGTTCAAGCTTTCACTGGTTTTGCTATGTTCTTCTTAGGTTCAATTCACTTATATATTATTATGACACATTCTGATGCAATTGGTCCATATGCAAGTGCTGATAGAGTATGGTCTGAATGGATGTGGCCTTTATACATTCTTTTATTGTTAGCTGTTGAATTTCACGGTACAATTGGTTTATACAGATTAGCTGTTAAATGGGGATGGTTTGATGGTGATGATCCAAAAGCCACTAGAAAAAAATTAAAAATTTGGAAAAAATCTTTAACTTGGTTCTTCTTAATTTTAGGTTTTGCTACCCTTGCTGCTTATATGAAAATAGGATATGAGAATGCTGCTGCTGGAAAAGTAGGAGAAAGATATACGCCAACTGCACAAGTTATGGAATATAAAATTAATAATGGGAGAGTTGCGTAATGAAAATTAATTATTGTGATGCATTAGTTATTGGTGGAGGACTTGCTGGCTTAAGAGCGGCTGTTGCTGCACAGAAAAAAGGCTTAAGCACTGTTGTTTTATCATTAGTTCCTGTTAAAAGATCTCATAGTGCTGCTGCTCAAGGTGGAATGCAAGCATCTTTAGGTAACTCTAAAATGTCTGATGGTGATAATGAAGATATGCACTTTGCTGATACTGTAAAAGGTTCAGACTGGGGATGTGATCAAGAAGTTGCAAGAATGTTTGTACACACTGCACCAAAAGCAATTAGAGAACTAGCTGGTTGGGGTGTTCCTTGGACTAGAGTTAGAGAAGGTTCAAGAGAAGCTGTTATTAATGCTAAAAAAACAACTATTACTGAAGATGCGGATAGACATGGGTTAATTATGTCTAGAGACTTTGGTGGTACTAAAAAATGGAGAACCTGTTACACTGCTGATGCAACTGGCCATACTATGTTATTTGGTGTTGCAAATGAAGCATTAAAACATGATGTTGATATTAGAGATAGAAAAGAAGCATTATCATTAATCCATGAAGATGGAAGATGTTATGGTTCAATTGTCCGAGATTTAATTACAGGTGAATTAGAAGCATATGTTGCAAAAGGTACTTGTATCGCAACGGGTGGATATGGAAGAGTATTTAAACAAACTACAAATGCTGTAATTTGTGAAGGTATAGGAGCTGCAATTGCACTAGAAACTGGTGTTGCAACTTTAGGAAATATGGAAGCTGTTCAATTTCACCCAACACCAATCGTTCCTTCAGGAATTCTTTTAACTGAGGGTTGTAGAGGTGATGGTGGAATTTTAAGAGATGTTGACGGTCATAGATTTATGCCAGATTACGAACCTGAGAAAAAAGAACTTGCTTCAAGAGATGTTGTTTCTAGAAGAATGATTGAACATATTAGAAATGGTAAAGGTGTACCTTCTCCATATGGTGATCATATTTGGTTAGATATTTCTATTTTAGGTCGTGAGCATATTGAAAAAAACTTAAGAGATGTACAAGAAATTTGTCAAATCTTTAATGGTATTGATCCAGCTGATGAAGGTAAAAAAGGTTGGGCTCCCGTTCTTCCTATGCAACATTACTCAATGGGTGGAATTAGAACTAAACCAACTGGTGAATCTCAAACTTTAAGTGGACTATTCTCTTGTGGTGAAGCTGCTTGTTGGGATATGCATGGATTTAATAGACTTGGAGGAAACTCAGTTTCTGAAACAGTTGTTGCAGGTATGATTATTGGTAACTATTTTGCAGATTATTGTTTAGAAAATGATATATCAATTCCAACTGCTACTATTCAAAAAGAACTTGATAAACAAGATGCTTATTTAGATGAAATCTTAGCTTATAATGGTACTGAAGATATTTTTAGAATTAAAAATAGAATGCAAAACCTAATGGATGAAAAAGTTGGTATTTTTAGAGATGGTAAAGGTTTAAGTGAAGCTGTTGATGAGTTAGAAGAATTACTTAAAAAAACTAAACATATCAATGTTAAATCTAAAGAAAAAGTTGGAAATCCAGAACTTGAAGAAGCATATAGAGTTCCAAGAATGCTTAAAGTTGCACTATGTGTTGCTAAAGGTGGAAGAGAAAGAACTGAATCAAGAGGCGCACATTATCGAGAAGACTTCTTAAAAAGAGATGATGCAAATTGGTTAAATAGAACATTAACTTCATGGCCTAATGAAAATGATACACAACCTACACTTGCATATGAAGATTTAGATATTATGTCTATGGAAATGCCTCCAGCCTTTAGAGGATATGGAGCTAAGGGTATGATTATTGAACATGCCTTATCTGAAAAAAGACAAGCAGAAGTTGATGAGATTACTGAAAAAATGCAAGCAGAAGGTAAAGATAGACATGAAATTCAAGATGCCTTAATGTCATTTGATTTACCAATGAATTATAAAGAGAAAAATGAAAGAGCAGGAGACTTGTAATGAGCGTAGAAAAAGGTAGAGAAATAACCATATCCGTACTAAAGTTTAATCCAAGATCAAAGGTTTCAAAACCTCATTATGTGGATTTTAAATTAGAAGAAACTCCAGGTATGACACTTTTTATTGCTTTAATGAAAATTAGAGAAGAGTATGATCCTGATTTATCATTTGACTTTGTATGTCGAGCAGGAATTTGTGGTTCTTGTGGAATGGTAGTAAATGGAAAACCAGCTCTTGCTTGTAGAACATTAATTGCAAATTATCCTGATGGGAAATTAACACTTCTTCCAATGCCTGCCTTTGAATTAATCAAAGATTTATCTGTAAATACAGGTAAATGGATGGATGCAATGTCAAAAAGAGTTGAATCATGGATTGTTGATAATGATGAAAATCATGTTGATATTTCAAAAATAGAAGAAAGAATTGATCCAGATATTGCTGATCAAACATTTGAATTAGATAGATGTATTGAATGTGGTATTTGTGTTGCTTCTTGTGGTACTATGCTTATGAGACCAGATTTTGTAGGACCTGTTGGACTTAACAGAGTTGCAAGATTTGAAGTAGACCCTCACGATAAAAGAACAGCTGAGGATTTCTATGAATTAATTGGTGATGATGATGGAATCTTTGGTTGTATGTCTTTAATGGCATGTGAAGATCATTGTCCAAAACATTTACCGTTACAAAATAAAATTGCATATTTAAGAAGAAGATTAGTAGCACTTAGATAATCATATATTATATGGGAGTTTAAACTCCCATATAATAAAATAAGTATAAAAAGTCAATTATCCCATTTGATAGAGGATAATTGGCTTTTTGTATTTTAAAGACAATAAATATTAATAGCCCAAAAGGATGGAAATTGAGTTTAACAAGTGATTACTTTTTACTATATCATGGGATAAATGATATGTTACAAACAGTAAATTATGAAACAAATGAATACAAAGACAAAGAAGATTTTTTTGATATTTGTGCACTTATATTATGTGCAAATAGAAAAGATTATGAAAAATTTATTACATTATCAAGTTTTAAAAAACTTGTTTATAAAATTACAACAAAAGAGATTAAAAATCTTGAAGAGTTATATCAATTACAATACTCTCTTCTTGAGACAATTAAAAATGATACTAAAAACTATCAAATAGAAAAAATGCATAAAAGTTTTGAATATTTAAAAAAAGAAAATATAATTGAAAAAACTTCATATAATAAACTGATTTCACTTTTTGACCCTAAAGAACTTGCTATTTCAGAAGATGAAATTGAAGTACTTGATGAAATTCAAATTGAAAATAAAAAACCTTTTAAAGAAGCTAAACATGAACTTGATTCTTTAATTGATGACTTACAAGATATTTTTATAACAAAAGATTTTATAAAAGAATTAGAAGAAACTTCAAATTATTTATCAAATCAAAAGTTCTCTATTGGGATAACTGGCGTAATGAACGCAGGTAAATCTACAATGTTAAATGCACTAATGGGGCAAGAAATTTTAGGAAGTGCTGTTGTTCCGGAAACTGCAAATTTAACAATTGTTAAATATGGGAAACCTGAAGCAAAAGTATTTTTTTGGAATAAAAGTGAGTGGGATAGGATTGAGCAAGCAGGAAATGAAATTGACTCAATTAAAGAGTTTGTAAAAGAGACAAAAAATATATTTAAAGATGAACTTTTTAATTTAATCAAAGAAGAATCATATAGTCAAAGTGTAGATATAAATAATCTAGCAGCTTACACATCAGCAGAAGCTAGTGGAAAAAAATGTAATCTTGTAAAATATGTAGAGTTAAAATCTGATTTAAATTTTCTTAGTGATGGTATAGAAATAGTTGACACACCAGGATTAGATGACCCTGTTATACAAAGAGAAGAAATTACAAAAGAATATCTAGCCAACTGTGATTTAATGCTTCATTTAATGAATGTATCTCAAAGTGCAACACTAAAAGATGTAGAGTTTATAATCGATGCCCTACTTTATCAAAATATAACAAAATTATTAATTGTTATTACAAGAGCCGATACTGTTTCAAAAGAGCAATTAGAAGAAGTGATTTCTTATACAAAATCCTCCATTGAAGCAAAATTAAAAGAGCAAAATAAAGATTCTCAATTAGATTACATTCTAAATCATATTAAATTTATTCCAATTTCTGGGAAAATGGCACTTTTTCATAGAACAGGAAAAAGTGAAGAAGCTATTAAAGCTGGTTATTCTCTTCAAGATACAGGAATATTAGAAATTGAAGATTATTTAAATGAAACTTTATTTGGTGCTAATTCTTCTAAATCTGATTTAATTATTAAAGGGGCAAAAGTACAATTAGGGAAAACTTGTGAAAAAGAGTTAAAATCCTTTAATTATGAATTAGTTTTACTTTCTAAATCAAAAGAAGAACTTGAAGAAGATTTGGATAGTTTTAATAAAAAGAAAAATGTAAATGAAAAAATCTTTAAATCAATGAATGAAGATATTAATTTATATAAAATAGACGCAAAAAATTATGTTACTACTTTAGAAGATTTCCTTTCAACTGAACTTATTGATTTACAAAATGTTATAAAACAACGAGTTTTTTCAGATATCAAATATAGTTTTGAAAAAACGAAAAAAAGATCTGAAAACTCAAGAATTAGATTAATAGTAGAAACTGCAATAAAAGATGGTATCATCGATATAATAAGAGATTATAGATATAAATTTATCAAAAAATCTCAAAGTATTGGAGAAATTTGTGAACAAAAATATCAAGATTTAGGTTTTGTTATTGGACATAAAAATGATAATTTTGACGCAAGAGGATTTTTTCAAGATGATTTTAAAAATGGTTTCTTAACCTCTTCAAATGAAGTTTTAATATCAAAAATCTTAAATGAAGTATCAAAAAGTAAAGCCTCTAAACTTTCAGAATTTGATAGAAATATTGCTTCGTATATAAAAGAAGAATTTGAACCAATTGAAAAAAATATTATGGAAAAAGCAAACAAAGTTTCAGAAATCTTAATTGAAAACTTTTTTAATGAAATTGCCGAACCTTTAAACGTTCTTGAACATAAATTAAAAAAAGATGAAAAATCACTACAAGATAGAATTGCTTCATTTGAAGAGAATGAAATAAACAAAGATGAATTAACATTAAAAATTCATAAAAAAATTAAAAAACTAGAAATGATAAACAAAGGACTTAAAGCATGAGTATTTTAAGTAATTTTGTAAGAGAATACAAAGAAAAATTTATTGAAAAAGAAGAAGTATTTGAAAAGGGCTTAATAGGAGATATTAAAAGAATAAAAGCAAAATTATTAGATGATAAATTCTTGCCTTCCGTTCAATTAAAAAATATTTTAGATAAGCAATTAAGACGAGCAATGTATCCTATGGAAGTTGCGATTACAGGTCAATTTTCTTCAGGTAAATCTACTTTTCTAAATGCTCTACTTTCAAAAAATATTTTGCCAACAGGAATTACTCCTGTTACCTCAAAAGTAAATTTTATAAACTATGGAGAAGAGTATAAATTAAAAATTACCTATTACTCAGGAGCTCAAGAATACGCTCCAATTGAAGCAATTTCTGATTTTACAGACCAAAGAAAAAATGAAATGAAAGATATTAAATATCTTACACTTTTTGCTCCAATGGAAATTCTAAAAGATATTTCTTTTGTTGATACTCCAGGATTAAACTCTCAATCACAAAGTGATACAGATACTACTAGAAGTGTATTAAGAGATGTTGGAGGAATTATTTGGTTAACTTTGATTGATAATGCTGGAAAGATGTCAGAATCCCAAGTTTTAGAAGAATATATGGAGCATTTTAAGAATAAATCCTTATGTGTTTTAAACCAAAAAGATAAATTTAATGAAGAACAAATTCAAACTACAACAAAATATGTAAAAGAAAAATTTGGAAAATACTTTTCACAAATAACACCAATATCTGCAAAAATGGCATTAGAATCAAGAGCACACCATAATGATGTTTTAATAAAAGATAAACAAGACAAACTTTTAAAGAATATAAGAAGTGCACTAACTGGTAATATAGCTTCAATTACAAAAGATTTTGACGACTATTATAAAGAAGTAGATGCTATTAATAATCTAGATACATCTAATAATGATAAGATGTTAGAAGAATCAAATATTCAAGAAGTAATTGAGTTTATTAATAATACAATTGCTCCTCAAGCTGCTGAATCAAAAGAGTTTGCAATTAAAAAGAATCTAAAAGCTATTTGTGATATTTTGATAAAAGAGTATGAAACTATTATTGCTGTGTACAATTCTTTAACTGAGATTTTAGCGAAGGCAGAAGAAGATGTTTTAAAAGATTTTGACCAAATTCAAAAAACTTATTCAAAAGAGCTATTTTCTGTCTATAACTCTTTAGAAGCTATTATGGAAAGAATGTCCCATGAAACATATAAAAACATAAAAAAACAAAAAGCATATAGATTTGAAAAAAAGAATGGCTTTTTAAATAAAGATAAGTATGAAAAAATTGAATATGAAACGTATTGGATTGATTCAGATAATATTTACAAAAATCTATTTTATGATGACCAAACAATTGATAAAATGTTTAGACGTGCCATGAAACAATTAAAAGAAGTAGAATTAAATTCTGATCAAGCATATAGAACAGTTTACAGAAATATAAAACAAAAAGTTCACAGATGGCAAGAACCATATGAACTTATTAAAAAGAATAGAGAAATTGCCTCAGATTTAGAATTTTCATCCACAAGACACTTTGCAGCAAAAGTTTATGAAAATGTCTTAAAACAATATCATCGTTCAATTTTAGAAAATATTTCAGCTTTAAGGAAAAAATTTGCATATTTCAATGGTGCATTATCTTACTCTTATATTCAAACTACACAAGCAACCATTGCTCATTTTGAACAGCAAATATCAGAATCTGTTACCTTGTATGAAAAAGAACCAACAAGATTTACAATTAATCATCCAAGAGAAGATGAGATTCTAACAAAACTAAAAGCAAATTTTGGATTTGAAAAAATTGAAGACTTCTTAACATCAAAAAGAAATTACCTTTTTAAAATAATTCAATACTCAAAAAAACAATATTTAGAATTAAATAAAGAACAAATTAGCTTTGTAGAATCTAAAAAAGAGCAGTATATTAAGAAAATTGAGGATATTAAAAAAATAAAAAAACAGATATAAACTTTTATGTTATAAGTAGAGTAAATATTAATTATTAATTGTTTACTCTAATATCTTTGTTTAAACTAATTGTAATATTAAAAAGTCGACTGTGTCGAATATTCGCACTTTATTAAAATTTGTTACAAGTTAATGAAGTATTGCTATAACTTAACACTTATTTAACTCAAATTGTGTGAAACTTCCATATAATTTAATAAAAAAAAATGGAGAAAAGATGAAAGCATCTGATTTATTTGTAAAAGCATTAGAGAATGAAGGCGTTGAATATATTTTTGGTATTCCTGGAGAAGAAAACTTAGATTTTCTAGAATCTTTAAGAGAGTCAAACATAAAACTAATTTTAACTAGACACGAGCAAGGTGCAGGTTTTATGGCTGCTACTTATGGAAGACTTACAGGAAAAGTTGGAGTATGTATTTCAACACTTGGCCCTGGAGCTACAAACTTTTCAACAGCTGCTGCTTACGCACAACTTGGTGGAATGCCTATGTTAATGATTACTGGTCAAAAACCAATTAAAAAATCTAAACAAGGTAGATTCCAAATTATTGACATTGTTGGAATGATGAAACCAATGACAAAATATGCAAAACAAGTTGTAAATGGAAATAATATTCCATCTATGGTTAGAGAAGCATTTAAAATAGCAACAACTGAAAGACCAGGTGCTGTTCATATTGAATTACCTGAAGATATTGCAGATGAAGAAGTTGAAGACAATATTTACCCAGTAAGAGATTTTAAATACCCAGCTGCTGTTAAATCAGCTGTTGCTGATGCTGTTAAAATGATTGAAAAAGCTAAAAGACCATTATTATTAATTGGAGCTGGTGCTAATAGAAATAGAATTGGTAGTGCATTAACTGACTTTGTTAATGAAACTGGAATTCCATTTTTCTCAACTCAAATGGGTAAAGGTGTAATTGATGAAAATCACAAATTATGTTTAAGTACAGCAGCACTTTCAAAAGATGACTTTATTCATTGTGCAATTGAAAGAGCAGATTTAATTATTAATGTTGGACATGATGTTATTGAAAAGCCACCATTTTTTATGGAAAATAAACCTGATGCAACAAAAGTTTTACACGTAAACTTCTTCCCATCAGAAGTAGATGATACATACTTCCCACAAATGGACTTAATAGGTGATATTGCTACAAATATGTTGCAAATTTCAAATGCAATTTCTAAACAAGAACATTGGGATTTTGATTATTATATTAGATTAGCTGACGAAATTAGAACTAGACTTTCAAAATACTTTGGAGACACTAGATTCCCAATTTTACCTCAAAGAGCAGTTAGAACTATTAGAGAAACTTTAGATGACAAAGATATTGTAACTTTAGATAATGGTATTTATAAAATTTGGTTTGCTAGAAACTATAGATGTGCCTTACCAAATACACTTTTATTAGATAATGCCTTAGCAACTATGGGAGCAGGTCTTCCTTCTGGAATGGCAGCTAAAATGGTTAGTCCAGATTCAAAAGTTGTTTCTGTTTGTGGTGATGGTGGATTTATGATGAACTCACAAGAGATGGAAACAGCAGTAAGACTTGGACTTGACTTAACAGTAATTATTTTAAATGATAACTCATATGGAATGATTAAATGGAAACAAGCAGGTATGGGATTTGAGAACTATGGACTTGATTTAGAAAACCCTGATTTTGTAAAATATGCAGAAGCTTATGGAGCATCAGGACATAGACCAACATCTTGTGAAGAATTTGCTGAAGTTCTAGATAAATGTGTAAATGGAAAAGGTGTTCACCTTATTGATTTAGCTGTAGATTATTCTTTAAACCATGCAATTTTAAATGATTTATTAGCTAAAAAGCAGTGTTTGATATAATATCAGATAAATTTAAATAAAGAAGGACGATAATGAGTATAATTGAAGTAAGATCACCATTTGATGATAGCGTAGTTGGTTCTGTTCCATTTGGTTCAGTTCCTGAAGTAGAAGCAGCTTTAGATTTAGCAAAAGCTACTTTTTTAGACCATGAGAATGCACTTCCAAAATACAAAAGAATTGAGATTTTAGAAAAAGTTGTTGAAATTATGTCATCACAAATTGACGAATTAACAAAACTTTGTGCCTCTGAAGGTGGTAAACCTTGGATGGATTCTCAAGTTGAAGTATATAGAGCAATTAATGGTGTTAAACTTGCAATTGAAGCTTTAGGATCTTATGAAGGAAAAGAAGTAGCGATGGGTCATACATCATCTTCTGCTAATAGAATGGCTTATACTTTCAAAGAACCTATTGGTGTTGTTGCTGCAGTTTCTGCATTTAATCACCCATTAAACCTAGCAGTTCACCAAGTAATTCCAGCATTAGCTGTTGGTTGTTCTGTTATTATAAAACCCGCAACACAAACTCCAATGTCAGCTTTAAGATTAATTGAGATTTTAAAAGAAGCTGGACTTCCTAATGGTTGGGCACAAGCAATCGTTTGTGATAGAAAAGGTGGGGAATTATTAGCAACTAGTCCTAAAGTAAATGCCTTAACATTTATTGGTTCTGGTGCTGTTGGTTGGTACTTAAACTCTAAAGTTTCTCAAGGAACTAGAGTTGCCTTAGAACATGGGGGAGTTGCACCTGTTATTGTTGAAGCTGACGCTGATATTGATGATTTAATTCCTTCAATTGGAAAAGGTGGTTTCTACCACGCTGGTCAAGTTTGTGTTTCTGTTCAAAGAGTATTTGTTCATGAATCAATTGTTGATGAAGTAGCTTCTAAATTATCTTCTTATGCATCTGCATTAGTTGTAGGAGATCAATTAGATCCTAAAACTGAAGTTGGTCCACTAATTAATAACAACGAAGTAAATAGAGTTGAAGAATGGGTTAATGAAGCAGTTACTAAAGGTGGGAAAATCCTAACTGGTGGGAAAAGAATTTCTGCATCTTGTTATGAACCAACAGTAATTTTAAATCCTGCTGATGATGCAATTGTATCTACTAAAGAAGTATTTGGTCCTGTTGTTTGTATTTACTCATACAACGATATTGAAGAAGCTTTTGATAGAGCAAATGCGTTAGATGTTTCTTTCCAAGCGGCAGTTTTCACTAAAAATATTGATACTGCTTTAAGAGCTGTAAAAAGATTAAATGGAACGGCTGTTATGGTTAATGATCATACAGCATTTAGAGTTGACTGGATGCCGTTTGGAGGAGCTAAAGCTTCTGGACTTGGTATGGGTGGAATTCACCATTCAATGGAAGAATGCTCAAATGAAAAAATGATGGTAATTAAATCGCCATCTTTATAAAATTTATAAAAACTATTTATAGAGGAAGATTAAATCTTCCTCTTCTTCCTTTTAACTAAACAAATCTAAATAAATTAAGCCCTGTATCATCAATATTTTGGTATAAAAAGCCATTAAAATAATCTTTGTTTTAAAGATATACTAAAATATGGAAAAGGTACTTTATGAATTTACATGAATATCAAGCAAAAAATTTATATAGAAAATATGATATTCCTACTACAAAAGGAAAATTATTAACTCATCCCTCACAATTAGACGATATATTAAGAACAATTGGAAAAGATAAATGGGTTATAAAAGCACAAGTTCATTCAGGTGGACGAGGGAAAGCTGGTGGAGTTAAATTAGTTGAATCTAAAAGTGAAGCTAATGAAGAAGTTAGAAGACTTTTAGGTTCAAGATTAGTAACAAACCAAACATCCGCCAAAGGACAACCAATAAACTCAATTTTTATTGAAGAGCCTTGTGATATTCTTGATGAAATTTATTTAGCCTTTGCAGTTGATAGAACAACACAAAGAATTATGATAATTACATCTTCTGAAGGTGGAATGGAAATTGAAGAAGTTGCAGAAAAAAGTCCTGAAAAAATTCTAAGAAATCCTATTAATCCTGTTGTTGGAATTATGCCAGCACAATGTAGACAAATTTGTGATGATTTAGGATTAGACAAAACATTATCTGCTCAAATGATTGATTTACTACAAAAAACTTATAAAATGTTTGTGGAAAATGATTTATCTTTAGTAGAAGTAAATCCACTTGTAATTACAAAACAAGGTTATTTAATGTGTCTTGATGGAAAAGTACAAGTAGATAATTCAAGCCTTTATAGACAAGCAAAAATGAATGAAATTAGAGATGAATCACAAGAAGATGAGAGAGAATTAAAAGCTGAAAAATTAGACTTAAACTATGTCTCACTTGATGGGAATATAGCCTGTATGGTAAATGGTGCTGGTTTAGCTATGGCTACTATGGATTTAATTCAAACTTATGGGGGAGAACCTGCTAACTTTTTGGATGTTGGTGGAAGTGTAAATGAAAAAAGAGTTATTGAAGCTTTTGAAATCATTTTATCAGATACAAAAGTAAATGGTATTTTAGTAAATATTTTTGGTGGAATTGTAAGATGTGATATTATTGCAGGTGGAATTATAAGCGCAGCTCAAAAAATGAACTTGCATATTCCAATTGTTGTAAGACTTGAAGGTACAAATGCTAAAGAAGGTCTTGAACTAATTAGAAACTCTAGTGTATCCGTTTATGAAGAAGCAAATTTAGATAAAGCGGCTAAAAAAATCATTGAGTTAACAAACTTAGATTCAAAAAAGAATACAGAAAAGGAAGAGAACTAATGGCTATTTTAATAAATAAAGATACAAAAGTATTAGTTCAAGGTTTAACTGGATCACAAGCTAGTTTCCATACACAAAGAGCTATTGAATATGGAACAAATGTAGTTAGTGGTGTAGTTCCAGGACGTAGAGGACAAACTCACTTAAACCTTCCAATTTATAATACAGTTGAATGTGCAAAAAGATTAACAGGAGCTAATGCTTCTATAATCTACGTACCAGCTCCTTTTTGTAAAGATGCAATTATTGAAGCTAGTGAAAATGGTATGGAAATAATTGTATGCATAACAGAAGGTATTCCAACTATTGATATGCTAGATATTAAAGCTGCAATTGATTTAAATGGTTCAACGCTAATTGGACCAAACTGTCCAGGAATAATAACTCCAGGCGAATGTAAAATGGGAATAATGCCAGAATCAATTCATATGCCAGGATCAGTTGGAATTGTTTCAAGATCAGGAACTTTAACTTATGAAGCAGTTAATCAATCAACTTTAGCTGGATTTGGACAAAGTACTTGTGTAGGAATTGGTGGAGATGCAGTTCCTGGCTCTGATTTTATTGATATTCTAAAAAGATTTGAAGAAGACCCTTTTACAAAAGCAATTGTAATGATTGGTGAAATTGGGGGAGCTAAAGAAGAAGCAGCTGCTGAATATATCAAATCTCATATTACAAAACCTGTTGTTTCATATATTGCAGGAGTTACAGCTCCAAAAGGCAAAAGAATGGGACATGCTGGTGCTATTATTGATGGAGGGAAAGGAACTGCCTTTGAAAAATATGCAGCACTACAAAGAGCTGGGGTTACAACAGTTAGAACCATAACAGCAATTGCAGATGCCTTGAAAGAAGTTCATCCTTAAACACCTTAAACATAAGAGTAAAACTACTAATAGTTTTTGCTCTTCATGTATTAATTAGTAAAAAATGATAAAAAAAATTTATTTTTTTACTAATTTTTCTTAAATTAAATACTATTACTCCCAAAAATTTATTTTACAAAGTCCATTAAATAGGCTTATTTTAAAACAAGAATATTTTTAAGTTTCAATTTAGCTTATTTATTTTTTTTTGTTTTATAATTCTGCTTGTAGAATAAGAAAAAATTAAGTATTTGAAAACCCATCAAAGCATTTGGCCGTGCACTTTATTGATTTTCAGATTTGTTGTATTCAAAGCTGCTTGGATATATTTATATTGACAAAACTGTTGTCCATTACTTTTTAGGAGTATAAAATGTTAAAAATATTATTATCAACGCTATTACTATCACTAGCGTTATTTGCAAATGTAACAATTGAAGATGAATTAGCAAAATGTGAAGATATATATGTTTCATGTTCTGCAAAATGTGAAGAAGTAGAAGATTCAAAATCAGAACAATGTATTGAAAAATGTGACAAAACATACTATGACTGTGAATCAAAAGTTATCGAAAAATTTGAAGAAAAAACACAAAACTAATTAATTTTATTAAAATAGCTTATTCTACATTTTATATTAGTATAGCTCTTAGGATAAATAATGAAAAACAATTTGTATAAAAATTTAGTAAAACAATATTATGAAGAATTATGGAATAAACAAAATAGAAATTATATAGATATATTATTTGATGATAATATTACTTTTAGAGGCTCTTTTAATGTAGAAGGAAAAGGCAAAAAAGAGTTTGAAAAGTATATGGATAATGTCTTAATAGGAATTCCTAATTTGTATCATGGAGTTGAAATTATGGTTTTTGAAAATGAGCTTTTAGCAACAAGAGCTGTATATAATGGAACACATAAAGGGGAACTTTTTGGTTTTGAAGCAACTAACAATAGAATAAAATATAACGGAGCTTCATTTTTTAGATTTAATAATGATAAAATTGCTGATGTATGGGTTCTAGGAGATTTAGTAACTTTACATAAACAGTTAGTTCATAAATAATAAAACTATTTTAAATCAGATTAGTAATTTTTTTATGCTAATAAGAGAAAAGAAGAGGTTCAAAAATCCTAAAAACCCATCAAAGCATTTGGCCGTGCATTTTAAAAAGTTTTTAGGAATTGTTGTACTCTATTATTAAGAGTTACTTTATACTAACAAATTAAACTTAGCATTTTGTTAAATAAAGTCTAAATGTATAAAATACTTTTTTTATCATTTAGTTTAAATTTATAGGAAAGAATATGATAAGATGTGATGGTGATTTTATAAATAATTATTCAATAGAAGAACCTATAAACAAAATAGTTTTTCAAATTAGTAGTTGCATAAAAAATCATCAAGATTATAAAGGTGCGATTAAATTAATTTTAGACAATAATCTTAAATTAGAAGATGTCGTATTAAGAACAGTTAGATTAACTTTTAAAGATGTTGTTGAATTAGCAAATAGACTAATTCTTAGTAAATCATAAATGGAAAAAAATATGGAATCACTTATTTATGAATTAAGAGCAAATGATATTAAAGAAAAAGATATCGAAGCTATAATGAATAGAATTAAAAATAGAGTTTCTGAAAAAAATGTTGATATTGAGCTAGAAAAACTTGGATATCCAAAAATATTTACAATTGATTATGACGATTATGAATATGATTATGGAGATGATGATGATTAGTGCAAATCCAAATGCTAGTATCAATGAAATAATTTATCAAGTGGTGTATTTGATTAAACATAAAGATAATTACAACTTAGCAGCAAATTTTTTATTGGAAAATAATTTAAGTCTGGATCAACTTAGTAAAAAAACTCTTAAATTATCCCAACTTGAAATTGCAAAATTAGCAGATTCTATAATAGAAAGTAAAAACTCTTAAAATAAATTAAGATAAAAATAAGAAGGAATTCCCTTCTTATTTTCTAGTAACTTAATGTTGTAAATTCACTATTAAGTAACTGAGTTGCTACTTTAGCTGGAGTTGCTACTGTAATTCCTTCAAGTAATACTGATTTATCTAAATTTGCATTTGGAAGATATAAAGGACAAACTTCTACTTTTGCACCTTTTTTCATAATTGCTTTTAACATCATTTTAGGACTTTTGTCTATTGGCTTTAAAACTGGACTTTTTTTACCTTTTACAGCTAAATCTCCTGCTGCAGAACAAAGAGTCATATTTACAGCTTTATGTTGTTTTAAAGTCATCATTGACAAAACCATAGCCATTAATTGAGTTTGACCATCTTGGGCTGTTAGAACTACATTTAAGCCTTTATTTTCTGCCATAGCACCTGTTGTTAATAGTGCACCTAAAGTTACAACTGATAAAAATTTCTTCATTTTTTTTCTCCAAAGTGATAAATTTTGATCAATTCTCATGCAATGAAAGTATAGAGAGTTTTAACTTAAAATAGTTGAATAAAAATTTAGAATTTATTAGTAATTAACCTTTGTAATATAAAAACTAAAGTAGAATTACCAACTTAAATTAACGTAGGAAATCATGATATTAAGCCAAGAAGAAATAAATAATTTTAACATAAATGGTTTTTTAGTTCTAAAAGATTTTGTTCCAGAAAAACTTTGTAATGAAATACTAAAAAAAACTAAAGAGCATTTAGATAAGAAAATTGCTCCCATTGAAAGTGAAGAAGAGTATATGAATCTTAATCAAGATAACATCACAGTTAGAAGACTAAGACAAGTATATAATAGAGAAGAAATTTTCCGTAAATGGATGACTTATGAAGAGATAAGACCTATTTTAAAACAAATTTTAAATGATACACCGGTATTAACATTAGCTCATCATAACTCAATTATGACTAAATTACCACAAGATAGCACACGAACATTTTGGCATCAAGATGGACGTTATTGGAATTTTGAAAATGATAATTTAGTTTCAGTTTGGTTGGCTCTTGATGATGAATACTTAGAAAATGGACTTTTAGAATTTATTCCCTCTTCACATAAACTTCATTTAGAAAAAAATCAGTTTGATGAAAAAAGTAATTTTTTAGACGAAAATCCAAAAAATAGAGAATTAATCAAAAAAAAAGTACATACTAATTTACAAAAGGGTGATGTAGTTTTATTTCATTGTAAAACCTTACATCATGCAAATAAAAATAATACGAATAAAGCAAAATTTTCTTTTGTTTATACAGTTCGTGCAAAATCTAATAAGGCACTTAAAAATACAAGAAGTGACTTTAAAGAAATAATTCTTGGAGATGAATTTTGATTCAAAACTTAAACAAACACTTACTAGCTCTTTTAAAAGAAAAAACTTCTTTTTCAGAAGCCACTATACAAAATATTTTAAAACTTTTGGAAGAAGGATGTACTATTCCTTTTATTGCAAGGTATAGAAAAGATTTAACTTCAAATGCAACAGATGAACAACTTAGAGAGTTTGAGGATATTTATAACTATTCTTTAAAATTATTAAAAAGAAAAGAAGAAATCATTTCTATTTTAGAAGAGAGAAACTTCTTGGATGACAAAATAAAGACTCATATAAATAGTGCAAAAACTCTACAAATACTTGAAGATATTTACGCACCTTTTAAAGATAAAAAATCATCAAGAACAAGTAATGCAATAAAAAATGGATTAGAACCATTTGCTAATATAATTCAATCCATGAGATACACTACTCAAGAAATAAATCAAAAAGCGAAATCATTTTTAAATAAAGAGATTAAAACAATTGAAGATGCAATTAGCGGAGCTAGTGATATAATAGCTCAAAGATATGCAGATGATTTTAGAACGAAAGAGATTATTAGAAATCTTATTTTTAATCATGGAGTTTTAGAAACAAAAGCTTCAAAAACTTTTGATAAAAATGGACTATATAGAAACTTTGAAAAAGTAAGTGAAAAAGTAAAATATATTAAATCATATAGAGTATTGGCTATTTTAAGAGCTGTAAATGAAAAACAATTAACAGTAAAAATTGAACTTGATGAAAATCATATTTTAGAAAATATAAAAAAATATAAAATTCCAGCAAATGCAAATAGTAGTAAAGAGTTAGTATTTCTAAGTTATAAAGATGGTTTAAAAAGATTACTTTTACCTAGTTTAAAAAGAGAAGTATTAGCAAATTTAAAAGAAAAGGCTGCTAATGAGGCAATAACTCTTTTTGGGAAAAATTTAAAGGAACTCCTTCTAACACCTCCTCTTATAAATCAAGTGATTTTAGGAATGGATCCAGGATACGTTTCTGGTTGTAAACTAGCTGTTATTGATGAAAATGGTGATTATTTAGACTCAAAAGTGATTTATCCTACAAAGCCAAAAGAGGATTTTGTAAATTCTGCTAAAACCATACTTGAACTAATAAAAAAATACAAAATAAATTCAATAGCAATAGGTAATGGAACCGCTTCACAAGAAACAGCAAGCTTTATTTCTAAGTTAATAAAAGAAAATGATTTAGACATAAAATATGCAATTGTAAGTGAAATAGGAGCAAGTGTTTACTCAGCTTCTAAAATTGCAATACAAGAATATCCCAATTTAGATGTAACAATAAGAGGAGCTATTTCAATTGCTCAAAGATTAAGAGATCCAATGGCAGCTTTAGTAAAAATAGAGCCAAAATCACTTGGAATTGGACAATATCAGCATGATGTAAACCAAAAAGATTTGAATTTAAAACTAGAAAATGTAACTGTAGATTTAGTAAATAAAGTGGGAGTTGATATAAACTCAGCTTCATATAAACTCCTTTCATTTATTTCAGGAATTAGTGAAACTATGTCAAAAAATATAGTTTCCCACAAAAATAAAATTAAAAAATTTACTTCAAAAGAAGAGTTACTAAAAGTAAAAGGAATAGGAGATAAAGCTTATGAACAAGCAGTTGGTTTTTTAAGAATTAAAGATGGAAAATCAATACTTGATAATACAGCTATTCATCCACAAAATTATGATGTAGCAAAAATTCTCCAAGAAAAATATAAAATCGAAGATTTAAAAGAGATTCAAATAGAAGCTATATCAAAAGAGTTGAATTGCCCTCCTCTACTTTTAAAAGATATTATAAATGAGCTTTTAAAACCAGGTTATGATGTAAGAGCTGAATTTGATGAAGTAGAATTTTCAAAAGATATAAATACAATCGAAGATTTAAAAGAAGGCTTTATTATAAGTGGAGTGGTAAGAAATATAACAGACTTTGGGGCTTTTGTAGATATTGGTCTAAAAAATGATGCTTTACTACATATCTCCGAAATATCTGAAAAAAGAGTCTCGCACCCAAGTGAAATTTTAAGTATAAATCAACAATTAAAAAAAATAAAAATTTCAAGTATTGACTTAGAAAAACAAAGAGTTGGATTAAGCTTAAAATTTTAGTAATTTAATAAAAACTAGAGTTAAACTCTAGTTTTTAAAAGCTATAGCATCTACTTCAACTAAAACATTCTTAGGTAATGTTTTAACTGCAACAGTAGCCCGTGCAGGTGCATCTGAAGCGCCAAAATACTCTGCATATACTTCATTAAAAGCAAGAAAATTATCCATATCAGATAAATAACAAGTAGTTTTTAAAACATTTCCATATGAAGAGTTTGCTTCTTCTAAAACTGCTTTAAGATTTTCCATTACTTGCTTAGTTTGTTCTTTTACTCCACCTTCAACTATTTCCATATTTTCTGGATTTAACGGAATTTGACCTGACAAAAATACAAGCTTTTCAAACGATGTACCTTGATTGTATGGTCCAATAGCTGCTGGTGCTTTTTTTGTTGATATAATTTGTTTCATAATATTTTATCCTTATTTAAAAAAATTATTATACTCTATTATTCTAAAGATATATTTTAGTAAGAAAAAAGAATTTAAAAAGAAATTCTATTTTTTCCCTCTTTTTTACTTTTATATAAAAGTTTATCTACTTTTATAATTTGTTTTGAAAATTCTTCATTTTTATTTAACTCAATTACTCCAAAACTAGCAGTGATTCTTATTTTCTTTTCAAAAATATTATCTTCCACACACTTCTTAAATCTTTGAGTTAATTTTATTGCATTTTCTAAATTAGTATTGGGGCAAATAACCATAAACTCTTCCCCACCCCATCTTATTATCATATCTTCAAATCTTGTATGATCTTCAATTATTGTAGATAACTCTTTTAAAATATAATCACCTACATCATGCCCATAAATATCGTTAATTTTTTTAAAATCATCTATATCATACATAATTAAAGAAGAGCTATGATCAGAATTTTTCAAGCCATTTATTTCATTTGTAATATACTCTAAGCCCTTTCTTCTGTTTATAATTCCAATAAGGGGATCGGTATTTGCAAATTTTATAATCTTTTGTAGTTCAATGAATCTTTTTATCATAAAAATTAGCATTAAAATAGAACTTATTGCTAAAGTTGCAACAAATACATCTAAATTATTATCTCTAATAAAATTTGATACAGTATTTGATACTTCATATTTAAGAAAGAGAATAAAGGTAAGCGTTATCAAGGATATTAATATAAGCGTATCAACCCATAATTTTTTGTTCTCAAAATAAAAGCTTTTAGCTTTTTTGTACATTAAACTCACCTTGCAAAATAATGAGCGATTTTATCATGATTAAATTATTAACACTTTTAGTAATTAAATAAATTAAAAAATTTTATTTAATTTTTATAATTGTATGTTTTATTTAATTAAGTCAATTAAAGTATATGCAATAATTAACATTAAGATAGCAATTGAAATATCTAATATTTTCCAAGTAATTGGTTTTTTAAATAAAGGAATTAAAAATCTAGAGCCAAAAGCAAGAGTAAAAAACCAAACACTAGAAGCTAAAACTGAACCAAATAAAAAATATAATTTAAAGCTATTCTCTAAATTTGCTCCAATTCCACCAATTAGTAAAACTGTATCTAAATATGTATGTGGGTTTAAATAAGTAAATACAAAAAGTAAACTAAGCACTTTTTTCAAAGGGTTAGTTTTTATTTCATCATCAATTTTTAGAGATTCATTTTTAAAAGCAGATTTGAAAGATAAAAAAGCATAAAAACATAAAAATGCAATTCCAAAAATTGCAATTGAGTTTATAAAAATTTGCTTGCCTTGAATAAAGTACCCAAGTCCATAAACCCCTGAAGCTATTAGAATAAAATCAGAAAATATACAAAAAAGAGCAGCTTTAAAAACATGTTGTTTTAAAAGACCTAATTTTAATACATAAGCATTTTGTGCTCCAATTGCAACAATTAAAGTAATTGTTACAATAAAACCTTTAAGAAATACGTCAATTTCCATCTATAAATAACTCTTTGTTAAATTTACAATCCCTGAGATCACAAACTGAACGGCAATAGCACCAACAATAAGCCCCATTAGTCTTGTAATAATATTTTGACCCGTTAATCCCAAATATTTTTTAATATATATAGAATTTTTTAATACTAAGTAAAAAAGTAAAGCATTCACACAAAAGGCTAGAGATATAGAAATTAAATCAATATAAGTTTCAGCTTGATGTTTAAAAATTACGATTGTTGTAAATAATCCTGTACCAAATGCAATTGGTATACCAATTGGAATAATGGCAAGGTCTTCATTATTTTTAACTTCTTCTTCTGTTTTTTCTTTCGTACTTCCATTAACCATTGATATTGCCATTAATAAAAGAATTATTCCACCCATTACTTTTAATGAATCTTCTGCTATTCCAAAAATTCTTAAAATAAAATCTCCAGTTATTAGAACAACAAAAAAAGCTATTAAAATAGTAAGAGTTGATTTTTTAGCAACTGAATTCATTTCAGTTTTTGTAATATTTGTGCTCAATAAAGATAAAGCTAGGGCACTAATTCCTATTGGGTCCATAATAGCAAAGAATGTTATTCCTTGCTGTAAAAAATTTTGAACTAATTCCAATTAGTTCATTCCACCACTAGCTATCATATTTTTTTCAATTCTATGTCCAATATAACTTAGAATGGAGGTAATACATAGATATACAAGTGCAATTACTATCCAGGTTTCAAAGGGAGAGAAAGTATTAGCAACAATTTCTTTTCCAACTTTTGTTAAATCTGTAATAGAAATAACTGAAACTAAAGACGAGTCTTTTACCAGGGCAATCATCTCTCCAACTAAAGTTGGAAGTGCTCTTTTAAAAGCTTGAGGTAATATAATATATCTCATTGCTTGAAAATTTGAAATTCCTAAAGAACTAGCCGCTTCAAGTTGACCTTTGTCAATTGATTGAATAGCACCTCTTAAAATCTCTGCCATATATGCACCAAAGAAAATACCAAGAGCCAAAACTCCAGCTACAAATCTTTCAAGTTCAAAGATATTTGCAACAATAAAATAGAAAAGGAAAATCTGTACAAGTAAAGGAGTTCCCCTGATTATAGTAATATAAACAGTAGCAATATCTTTTAAAAACTGATAAGAAGATAATTTCATTAAAGCAATTATAATACCTATAAAAAAAGTTAGAATTGCAGCAAAAAATGATATTTTTAGTGTTATTAAAAGTCCTTTTAAAACGGGACCTATTTTTGTTTCATTCTTTGTAGCAATATAATCGCCTTCATAAACATCTTCACCTAATGTATAATCAAAGTCATAATTACTATCTAAATCTTTTAATATTACTTTCTCATCAGCTTTTTGAATATAGTATACACCATCTTCTTGAACTAATTTACCATCACTTGGTGCTTCTTGAGTAATTATTTCTGTATACATAAAGTAATCAGGAATAGAATTCCACTTCCAAACATAATTCATGTTTGATGCTGCTATGTATAAAGAATACCCTACTAATATATAAAAAGCTAAGGCAATTAAATGCCCTAGATTTTTATTTTGTGCTAAACTTTGATGTCTTTTCCCCATTTATTATTGAACTCTTTTCAACCAAGTAGTATCAACTAACCATTTTTTATATAAATCATCAGAGAAATTAAGAACTTTGTCTTCTTGCATTTGTCTTAAGAAATTATTTAACCAATTAAGAAAATCTGGATCACCTTTTCTAATAGCCCACCCTAAAGGCTCATATGTAAGAGGTATATCTAAATGAACTAATTTACCTTTACCTTTATCAGACATAAATAACACATTGTATGGTTGATCATAAACCATTGCATCTGCTCTACCACCTAATACTTCAGAAGCAGCATCTGATTCAGTTTCAAAAGTTAGTATTTTTGCATTTTTGTAGAATTTTTTAGTTGCAATTTCACCTGTGACTCCAAGTTTAGTTACAATTGTATATTCAGGTTTATCCAAATCAGCAGCTGTTTTAATTTTATCAGCTAAGCCATTTCTCATCATAACTGTTTGTCCCACAACAATATATGGATTTGCAAAATTGATTTTCAAATTTCTTTGTTGAGTAATAGTCATCCCCGACATGATAATATCACATTTATTAGTAATTAAAGCTGCAATAATCCCATCCCATGCAGTAGGAAGTAGTTTTAGTTTAACTCCCATTTCTTTAGCCATTTTCTTTGCCATATCCACATCATAACCAATAATTCTACCTTTTTTGTCTTTCATTTCAAAAGGCATATATCCAGGTTCCATACATACTTGTAATTCACCTCTTTGTACAATTTGGTTAAGTGTTGACTTTTGCCATAAATTCATGTCATCTGCAAATAAATTTACAGTAGCAAATACCACAAGTGCCAAAATTAGTTTTTTCATCTTTACTCCTTAATTTGTTAAGATTGATCTTCGTTAATTACTATTGGACTTGTTTAAGCCATTTTGTATCAATAAACCATTTTTTATATAATCTTCCGTCTAAATTAGTTATTTTATCTTCTTTAATTTGTTTTAAGAAATTATTTAACCAGTTAAGGAAATCAGGATCACCTTTTCTAATAGCAAATGCCAAAGGCTCATAAGTAAGTGACTTATCTAAATGAACTAAATTACTTCCACCTTTACTGTCCATAAACACAGTATTAAATGGTTTATCATTAATAAATGCAGCTGCTCTTCCACCTAAAACTTCAGAAACAGATTGTCCTTCAGTATCAAATGTAATTACTTTTGCTTTTTTAAAAAATTTTCTTGCAACAATTTCACCTGTTTGACCAAGTTTTGCAACTACTGTATATTTTTCATTATCTAAAGCTTTTGCATCTTTAATTTCATTTTCTAATTTTTTGTTTAATAATAATGTCTGTCCTACAACAATGTATGGATCAGAAAAATTAACTTTCAAATTTCTTTTTTGTGTAATTGTCATTCCAGATATAATTACATCAAACTTATTTGTAATAAGTCCTGCAATAATTCCATCAAAAGTTGTTGGTACAAATTTTATTTTTACACCCATTGCTTTTGCCATTGCTTTTGCAATATCAACATCGTAACCAATTAATCTACCTTTTTTATCTTTCATCTCAAAAGGCATATAACCAGGTTCTAATCCAACTCTTAACTCACCTTTTTGTAATATCTTATTTAATGTAGATTTTTTCCACATATTTATATCATCTGCAAATAAAGTATTAATATTTAAAATTAATAAAACTACTACTAAAATCTTTTTCATCTTCTTTTCTTGTCCTTCATAACTTTCTTAATGCGTTAATATTTCTTTTAGAAATTTCTTTGCTCTTTCACTTTTTGGATTGTTAAAGAACTCTTTTGGTGAATTTTCTTCAACAATAACCCCCTCATCCATAAAAACAATTCTATCACCAACTTCTTTTGCGAAACCCATTTCATGTGTAACACATACAATTGTAAAATTTTCTTGTGCTAAATCTTTCATAACAGATAACACATCTCCAATTGTTTCAGGGTCTAAGGCAGAAGTAGGTTCATCAAAAAGTATAACTTTTGGTTTCATTGCAAGACTTCTTGCAATTGCAACTCGTTGTTTTTGTCCACCTGATAAATCACCTGGATAAGAATTAGCTTTCTCTTCAAGTTTCACTTTTGCAAGTAATTCCATTGCAATTTTCTTAGCTTCAGATTTTTTTACCTTTTTAACTAAACCTGGTGCTAATGTAATATTTTCTAATATTGTTAAATGTGGAAAAAGATTGAAATGTTGGAATACCATTCCAACTTCTCCTCTAATTTCTTGTAAGTTCTTTTTGCTTGCGTGAATATCAATATTATCAACAATTATTTTACCATTGTCAATATCTTCTAAACCATTAATACATCGGATAAGTGTGGATTTACCTGAACCAGAAGGTCCACAAACAACTACGATTTCAGCTTTTTTCACATAAAAATTTATATTTTTTAAGACGTGGAAATCATCAAAAAATTTATTGATTTTTTCCATATTTATAATATTATCACTCATTAGCTCTCTTTTTTTAGATTAGAACATAATATTATAATAATACGTGTTAAACTTAAATTAATGTGTAACAACTATACAATTAAAACGAAATTTTTAAATTTATCTATAAAAAGATATAATCTTTTTTTAAATTTTGGAGAGAACAATTGAATAAAAAAAAACTACTAGAGCTTAGAGCTGACTTCCTTTTATTAACTGTTGCTATATCATGGGGAGTAACTTTTTTGATGGTTCAAGATGCTATAAAAACTGTTCCAGTTTATGCATTTTTATTTTTTAGATTTGGAATTGCAACTATACTAATGGCAATAATTTCATATAAATATTTTAAAGAATTAAATAAAGAAGCCATTATTTATGGAGTAATTCTAGGCATTTTCCTTTTTTCAGGCTTTGCTACACAAACCTTTGGTTTATCATTTACAAAAAGTTCTATTATTGCTTTTTTAACAGGATTAAATGTAATAATTGTTCCATTTTTAGCTTTTATACTTTTTAAACAACATGTAAGACCAATGGTCCTAATAGGTTCTATTTTAGCCGTTTTTGGATTATATCTACTGACTATGAGTGGAGAATTGAAGATTGGTACAGGTGAATTACTAGGACTTATTTGTGCTGCATTTTTTGCCTTACAAATTGTTTTTACTGATAAATACTCTAAAAAAGTAAATGTTTTTATGCTTGTATTATTTCAATTTCTAACCGTTACTATTCTTTCTTTAATATTTTCATTAAGTTTAGATAGTGTAACTTTTAACTTAGATTTTAATTATATTTTCTTAAAAGCTGTACTTATTACAGCTGTTGTTGCAACTGTTTATGCTTTTTTAATTCAAACATATATGCAACAATTTACGACCCCTACAAAAACAGCAGTAATTTTCTCGATGGAGCCAGTTAGTGCAGGAGTTTATGGTTATTTTGTAGGAAATGAAATTTTAACTTCTATTCAATTAACTGGGGCTATATTGATTATTTTTGCAGTTATTTTAGCTGAAATAAAATTTAAAAAAGAGTAATCTCTTAGAAATGCTTTTCTTTTGCAACTATATGTATATATAATTTCTTATATTTTATTATTGGAGTTAAAAAATGAAAAAATTTTTATATATTACTGATCAAAGTGAATACACAGACCATAGTTTTATAGGGCCACTTTTTGAAAAATATTTAAAAGAGTATTTCGAAATTGATATTGTATATTTTAGTGAATTTAAATCTATTTTTGAAAAGAAAGATGACCATAGATTTATTTTACCAATTGCGGATAAAGCAAAGGTATTACAAGAGTTAAAAAATAATGATATTGATATTTCTTCATATTCCTATGTAATTGTAAGAAATAGTGGAGAGATTTTAAAACATGTTCTATCCCAAAGTGGTACATATGATTTTAAAGTTGGATATAGATTGTCTTTTCCAAAAAGAAGAGCAAAAATGCAAGTTGAGAAAGCTAATAATAAAGCTAGCTTTTTAAAGTATTTAAATAATACATTAACAACATATTCAGAAACAAAAATGATTAACCAATGTGATATATTTATGCCAACTTCACAACAAATGCAAGATGAATATTTTGAAGGAGTTACAACTAAAACTTTTATTTGCCCACCTGCAATTGATCCAGAAGTTTTACATGAAAACTTACAACATGAAAAAGATGAAAAAAGATTCTTTTATGCAGGAACTTTAGATAAATTAAGAGAATTTGAAACTGTTTTAGAAGCTTTTAACGATGTTAGAAGTAAAGAATGGAAACTAACTATTTCTACAAAAGATCCTGAATATGCTTCTAAAGTTGTAAATTCTTATAGTACTTTAGCAAATAATGTAGAAATACATAATGCAAAAAATAAACAAGAACTATTAGATTTAATTGCAGCTGCTGATATTGGGGTTTCAATATTACCTGAGATTCCTCTATTTAACACTTCAACTCCTGTGAAAATAATGGATTATTATTCATCTGCTGTTCCTTGTATTATGACAAATAATGCAAATAATAATACAATTTTTACAGATGATTTTGATGCATGGTTTTGTAAATTCGATAAAAATTCAATAAAAGAAAAAATTGAATATATCATCAGTCTTTCAAAAGAAGATGTTGCTAAAGTAGGTATTAAAGGACAAGAAAGATTATTAGAAATAAGAAACTATAAAATTATTGCTAGAAGTCTTGCTGAAACTTTTGATTTATTATAAAAAAGAGATAAAATAAGAGAGTTTATCTCTTATTTATCCCAAGAAATAACTGCCCATTTAACATAATCCACAGTCTCTTCTTTATGTTTAATTACTTCTTCATAATACTTTTCTAAGCTTATGATTTCATCTTTAGATAAGTCACCAATACTCCAAGAAACTGATTTGATAAAATCCTCTTTTGAAGTATAAACAGTATTACGACCTTCACTTCTTACAAAATTAACTTTTGCATTAATTCCTAAAGAATATAATATATTTAATACATAAATATAATCAGGTTTTTTTATAACTTTTTTTTGCATAGCTTCTAGAATTTCATCTGATAAAAATGAACCTCCAACTTTATATGAAATATAAACTCTTTTTTTAGCTTTATTATCTAACTTAAGTAAAGCCTCTTTCATATTAGTAACTTCCATTGATCTTGAAGCAATTACAATATCAGTGTTAGGAACATCATCCCAAGAATCATACCAAGATTTATTAATTGTATTAATATTGTTTATCTCTTTTTCTTTTGCATTTTGTTCTAAAATTTCAAGCATACCTAAAGAGTAATCTAAACTATTAACTTCTTTTAGTTTCTGAGCAAGCTTTAAAGATAAATTTCCAACCCCACAACCCACATCTAATAAAGTTTCGCAAGCACTTATATCAACTAAAGCTAAAAACTCATCATTGTAAATAGAGTTATGAACTCTTTTATTCATAGTTACAGCTTTTTTATCCCAAGCTTCTTGTGATTTCATTTTAAAAGTTGACTTCTCTTTTTGCTTTATGTAAAGCTCATTAAAATCAATATCTTCAAAAGTCATATTTTACCTTTAATCTTTTTTTACCCAAACCTTAAATTTCCAAGCTGGGCTCTCTATATTTTCGTTTTCTCTTACCTCATCATATATTTCTTCTTTTGATAAATCCCAAGTTGAAAAATCAATAGGTTTTAAAAAAGCATCAGCCTCACCTTCAAAATCTACCTCAGATAAATACATTTTATCAACATAAGGAAACAAACTTTCATAAATATTTGCTCCACCTATTATAAAAAGTTCTTCTTCTGCTGATTCTCTTGCAAAATTAAATGCTTTATGAACATCATTAAAAGTATGTACTCCTTCATGTTCAAATCCAGAATTTGACAAAACTAAAGAAGTTCTATTTGGAAGAGGTTTTCCAATACTTTCAAAAGTTTTTCTTCCCATTAAAATATGATGTCCTGATGTAATAGTTTTAAAATTTTTAAAATCTTCACTTATATGCCATAACATTTGATTATTTAAACCAATTTCCCAATTTTTACCATATGCTACAATCATTGAAATTATCATTTTTATTGCCTTTTTATTACTTTTTATACTGCCATTTGAGCTTTAATAGCTTCATGACATTCATAATCAACTAATTCAAAATCTTCCATTTTAAAATCATTTATATCTTTTATTTTACTATTTATTTTCATTTTAGGCTTTGAAAAAGCTTCTCTTGTTAACTGTAAATTTACTTGTTCTAAATGATTTGAATAAATATGTGCATCTCCAAAAGTATGAACAAAATCCCCTACTTCCAAATCACAAACTTGTGCAATCATCATTGTTAATAAAGCATAAGAAGCTATATTAAAAGGAACACCTAAAAATACATCTGCACTTCTTTGATAAAGTTGACAAGATAATTTTCCTTCGGCCACATAAAACTGAAAAAAAGTATGACAAGGAGGTAAAGCCATTTTTTCAATCTCTCCCACATTCCAAGCTGAGAGTATCATTCTTCTTGAATCAGGATTAGTTTTTATTTGATTAATTAAATCTGCTAATTGGTCAATTGCTTTTCCATCTGTTCCCATCCATGAACGCCATTGAGCACCATATACAGGTCCTAGTTCTTTTACAGTATCTGTATTTATATATCCTAAAGCCTTTCCTTGAGCATTGGCATTAGCTGTCCATACAGTTTTTTTATCAATTATATTCTCACGCTTTTCACCAAAATTAATTTCTGCTAATCTTCTTTCATCCGTACTTCCTTCAATAAACCATAAAAGCTCAGATATAATTGCTTTTAAATGTGTTTTCTTTGTAGTTACAAGAGGGAAACCTTCACTTAAATTAAATCTCATTTGATATCCAAAAACTGAAATTGTACCAGTACCTGTTCTATCTTCTTTTTTTACACCTTTTTCTAAAATGTGCTCTAACAAATCTAAATATTGTTTCAATTTTCTTCCTTCTGCAAGTATTCATATATATACATGTACTGTCTTAATTCTTTAAAGTTTTCATACTCTAAACCTTGCTTTATCCATTGAGTAATAAGTTCAGGAACTTTCAATGGCTCTAAAAGCTCTTCTTTTTTATTTTTTGATATTTTACCATGTTTGGCTAAAAGTGAAATATGACTTAACACAGAAGTAATTCCTAAATCTCTAATTTGTGAAATTTCTTCTAAAGTTTTACCCTCTTCTATTAGCTCAAAGCTTTCCAAGTATGTTTTTGTAAGCTTTTTTAATATTGGATTTTCATCTAATTTTTCTTTATGTTCTTCTTTAATATTTTTACAAAGCTCTAAAAAAGGCTCTCCATATTTTTCAAACTTAACAAGCCCTACTCCATTTACTTCTAACATTTCTTCTTTTGTAATAGGAAGTTTTAAGGCAAACTCTTTTAAGCTTTTATCTCCAAAGATAACATAAGCTGGAACTTCATGCTCCAAAGCTATTTTTCTTCTTAATGTTTTAAACTCTTCAAAAATCTTTTCATCAAAACTTAATTCTATTTCCTCTTCTTCTTGTTTTACTAATAATCCTAATTTATCAGAATCAATTAAAACTTTTTGAGTCCCTTTTAGAATTTGCATTCCAAGATTTGTGATTTTTAAAGCTCTAAATTCACCTAAATTCAAGGCTTCATCATCAATTAATTTATCACAAATTGCTATCCATTCATTTTTACTTTTATCATGTCCTATATTATAAACACTTAAGCTGTTATGTGCAAAATCTAAAATTTTTTGATTTTTTGAACCTCTTAATACATCAACAATATGATTTATTCCAAATTTCTGCTCTGTTCTATAAATTGCAGATAGAAGTTTTTGAGCATCTACACTTACATCACAAAGTTCAATTTCTCCTCTAGTACAATTATCACACAAAGTTTTACAATCATCAATTTCATCTTCAAAATACTTAGCAATCAATTTATGTCTACAATTATTTGAAACACAATATCTATACATAGCTTCAAGCTTATCAAGTCCTGTTTGCTTATATGAATTATCAATAGCTTCTTCTATTTGTATTTTTCTTTTTACCTCATCAGCTTTTGAATATAACAAATAAACATAAGACATTAGACCATCACGACCACCTCTACCTATTTCTTGGTAGTAATTTTCTAAGGTTTTTGGTAAAGAAGTATGAATTACGAAACGTATATTTGATTTATCGATTCCCATTCCAAAAGCAATAGTGGCAACAACAATATCAATTTTTTCATATACAAAATCATCATAAACTTCATCTTTTATTTTAGCACTT
This sequence comes from Halarcobacter sp., assembly GCA_030145305.1. Taxonomy (GTDB): domain Bacteria; phylum Campylobacterota; class Campylobacteria; order Campylobacterales; family Arcobacteraceae; genus Halarcobacter. The sequence continues at coordinate 53,794 of JAQYVX010000006.1, forward strand.
AAACCTGCATGATAGGCTTTTGAACTATAACCATTTTCACTTAAGAATTTTGCGGTACTTTCTGCTTCTTTTCGTGTAAAAGTATATATAATTCCACATAAACCTTTATGGGTTTTAAGAAAGTTTATTATCTGATTTTTACCATTTCCTATTCGTGGTTCAACTCTTATATCAAGATTATCTCTTATGGTTTTAGCACGAAAATGTTTTGGATTTTCTAAATTTAAACTAGAAGAAATATCAGCTTCAACTTTTTTAGTTGCAGTTGCAGTAAATGCACAAATAGAAGTATTTGGAAAAAATCTTTTTAATCTATCTAAATTTCTATATTCAGCTCTAAATTCATGTCCCCAAGCAGAAACACAATGAGCTTCATCAATCACAAAGTAGTTTATATTAATACGCTGTAAAATACCTACAAATTCATTTGAAGTAAATCTCTCTGGGGCTACATATATAAATTTTAATTCCCCTGCTAGAAGTTTTTGCATTGTAAAAGAATTTTCATCATTTGTTTGTGATGAAGAAATCATCGAAGCTGAGATATCTAAGTCATTCAAAGCTTTTATTTGGTCTTGCATAAGAGCAATAAGTGGAGAGATTACAACTGTAACCCCTGACATAAGAAGAGTTGGGAGTTGATAACAAAGTGATTTTCCACCACCAGTTGGTAATATAGTTAAAACATCTTGTTTATTTAATATAGTATCAACTACTTCTTCTTGAAAGCTTCTAAAATTATCATGTCCAAAAGTATTTTTTAGGATTTTTTGTTTATTATTCATGAAAAGATAGTAGCATATTTTGAATATACTTTTATTAAAATACTAGGCTTGATAATAATAGCTTTTAAAGTGATTATAAATTAAAAAATCTTACTTTTTCTTAATCTGATTGAAATAATGTTCCAATTGAAGAATACAATTTTCAAAAATATTACCATCTTGTGATTTTTGAGCACTTGATAAACAACCTTGAATGGAAGCAACTACATAAATTGCAAGTTGTTTAATATTATTATGCTCTATTTCATCTTGTTCTTTTGCTTTTGTTAATGCTTCTTCAAATATCTCTTCAAATCTAAAAAAGACTTTTTCTAAAGCTATTTTAAAATCATCATCTTGATGTGAGAGTTCCTGAACTAGGGAGTTTAACCTACATCCATATATAAAATTAAAAGAGTCTGTATTTTTTAAAACTTTAAAAATAGAATCCACATAATTTTCATTTACATCTAAAATTACAGAATATTTACTATTAATATATCCGTATATATGCACATCAATAACAGATAAAACAAGCTCTTTTTTTGATTTAAAATAATGGTACATAGAACCTTTATTCATTTTTGCTTTTTTTAAAATTTTATCAACTGAAGTTGAATAATACCCATTCTCGTATATTTCATTAAAAGTAACTTCTAATAATTTTTCTTTTGAAGTCATTTATTTTAGTACCTCTTTTGTCCAGGTTTTGGTTGACTTACTTGTTTTTGCAACTCAATACTCAAATTATGATAAAAAAGTTCTCCATAATCTGTTGTTCTATTTATTGTCTCATAAGCTTGTGCTAGTGAATTATTATACATAACCGCATCTTGTAAAATTTTTATTATCTTAATAGATTCTAGAAAGTTTACATGAGAAGGTGCTTCAATAGGTGAAGAATAATACTTGTGCATTCTTTCTACTAGATTTTTATTTCTAATTTCTATAAAAACAGATTCAATGGGAGATTTGAAAAAAAGAATTTTTTGCTTAACATTAATTGAAATATAAGTAGTTTCCATTCCATAAATTTTTCTTGAAAAAGAATCAAATAAAAATAATTTTTTATTATAGTTATTGTTAAATAATTCATAAATAAGTTCAAGAATTTTCAATTTTTCATCTTTTGTATAAAAGTTGCCAATCGTTGCAAAACAAAATGTTAATACTGATTTTATAGAATACCATTCTGTAGTATCATAATCATATCGAAGCATTTGTTCTATTCTTGCTTGTTTTAACTCTTCAATCTCTGGAGAGGTTTTAGTTCTATACACTTTTTTAACAGCAGTATCTCTATACATGGGCCCTGGAAATTGTGCTTGAATTACAAATCGTCTATTTTGTTCTAAATCCATAAGATATTTTAAACGCCCTTGATAATCTTCATCAATAATTCGAACCTCTTTTTGAGGAATTTGTGTTATTGATTTAATAAACTCTTCACCACTACAACCTTCATCCCAAATAAAATCTGGATATCTAAAGATATTACAAATCTTTACTTTTACATCATCATTTGGTTCAATATCTGCAATATTATCTATCCAAGAAGTAACTGTTCTTCTGTCTTTTTGGATTAATGAAGCAAATTTTGATATGCTTAAATTTGATCTTTTAAATATCTCTATAAACTTTTCAATACCATTTTTAAATACCATTTTATAACCTTAATACAAACTTCTTTGGTATTGTACCAATTTAATACATAAGAACAAATATTGTACATATTAGATATTTATAATAAAAAGTTGTAATTTCTAAAACAAAAACTATACATTACTTAAATAATAAACTGCTGTATAATACTCCTAACTAAAACAACGAAGGATATACATGAGTGCAGGTAAAAAATTTAGAGAAGCGTTAAGTGAAGAAACTCCTTTACAAATTGTTGGGACTATCAATGCTTATCAAGCATTACAAGCTACAAAAGTAGGATACAAAGCAATTTACCTTTCAGGTGGAGGAATTGCAAATGCATCTTATGGTTTACCAGATTTAGGTATGACTATGATTGAAGACGTATGTATTGACATTAGAAGAGTTACATCAATTTGTGATACACCATTAATTGTTGATGCTGATACAGGTTGGGGACATGCATTTAACGTAGCACGTACTGTTAAAGAATTTATTAGATCTGGTGCTGCTGGATTACATATTGAAGATCAAGTTGCTGCAAAAAGATGTGGACATAGACCTAATAAAGAGTTAGTATCTACTGAAGAAATGTGTGATAGAATAAGAGCAGCTGTTGATGCTAAAAATCAATTAGACCCTGATTTTTATATCATTGCAAGAACTGATGCGCATGCATCTGAAGGTCAAGAAGCAGCAGTAGCTAGGGCATTAGCATATGTTGAAGCTGGAGCTGATGCAATTTTTGCAGAAGCGGTTCATACATTAAAAGAGTATAAAGAATTTACTGATCAAATGAGTGTTCCAGTATTAGCAAATATTACTGAATTTGGAGCAACTCCAATGTTCACAACTGAAGAATTAGGTGAAGTTGGAATTGAAATGGTACTTTATCCATTATCAGCATTTAGAGCAATGAATAAAGCTGCTTTAACTGTATACCAAGACTTAAGAGAAAAAGGTACACAAGAAGGTACTTTAGAACTAATGCAAACAAGAATGGAACTTTACGATATGTTAAATTACCATGATTATGAAAGAAAAATGGATTCTTTATTTGCAGCTGGAAAATCTAAGTAATCTTTTAAAATAACATAATTAAATAAACTAGGGAAAAGGAAAAAGAATATGAGTACTACAACTACAGGATTTAAACCAAAAAAATCTGTTGCACTTTCAGGTACAGCAGCTGGTAATACAGCTATTTGTACAGTTGGGAAAACTGGAAATGATTTACATTACAGAGGATATGATATTTTAGAATTTGCTGAAAAAGCAGAATTTGAAGAAATTGCATATTTAATCGTACATGAGAAATTACCAAATGTTGAAGAATTAAAAGCTTATAAAGAGAAACTTAGATCTTTTAGAGATATTCCAAATGGTGTTAAAGTTGCTTTAGAGCAATTACCAAAAACTTCTCACCCTATGGATGTTATGAGAACAGGTTGTTCAGTACTTGGTGCTATAGAATCTGAAGATGAATCTCATCCAAAAGATGCGGCACAAGATATAATTAATAGACTAATGGGATCATTTGGATCTATGCTTTTATACTGGTACCACTATGCATATAATGGAAAAAGAATTGATGTTGTAACTGATGATGATACTATTGGTGGTCATTTCTTACACCTACTACATGGTGAAAAACCAAAAGAATCTTGGGTAAAAGCTATGCATGTATCTTTAATTCTTTACGCAGAACATGAATTTAATGCTTCTACGTTTACATCAAGAGTAATTTCTGGAACAAATTCAGATATGTTCTCATGTATCACTGGTGCAATTGGAGCTTTAAGAGGTCCTAAACATGGTGGAGCGAATGAAGTAGCATTTAGAATTCAAGAAAGATACACATCAGCTGATCAAGCAGAAGAAGATATTAAAGCAAGAATGGCAAAAAAAGAAATTATTATTGGTTTTGGACACCCTGTATATACTACAAGTGACCCAAGAAATGTAGTAATTAAAAGAGTTGCTAAAACACTATCTGAAGAAAATAACGACATGCTTATGTATGATGTAGCTGAAAGAATTGAAACAATTATGTGGGAACAAAAGAAAATGTTTCCAAATCTTGATTGGTTCTCTGCTGTTTCTTATAATCAAATGGGAATTCCAACAGATATGTTTACTCCAATCTTTATTATTTCAAGAGTTACAGGATGGGGAGCACATGCAATTGAGCAAAGAGAAGATGGTAAAATTATTAGACCATCAGCTAATTATACCGGTCCTGAAGGTTTAAAATTCGTTCCTTTAGAGCAAAGATAAAAAATTAAATACTAATAAAATATTCTAGTGCCACTTTGGCAAACACTATAAGGATGGGCTTTCGCTCATCCTTTTAAATTCAAACAAAATGGATATAAAAATGACAAATGATAAATATCTAAAAAAGTTAGAAGGTTTTGACACAAGCTTTTATGATGTAAAAGCAGCTGTTGAAGATATTACTCCTGGCTCTTTTGAAAAACTAAACTATATTTCAAGAGTATTAGCAGAAAACTTACTTAGAAAATGCCCAAGTGAAGATTTAAAAGATTCACTTGTACAATTAATAGAAAAAAGAACAGATAAAGACTTCCCTTGGTACCCATCAAGAGTTGTTACTCATGATATTTTAGGACTTACAGCTTTAGTTGATTTAGCTGGTTTAAGAGAAGCTGTTGCAGCTGAAGGTGGGGATCCAAAAAAAGTTAATCCTGTTGTTCCTACTCAATTAATCGTTGATCACTCTTTAGCAGTAGAATGTGGTGGATTTGATCCAGATGCTTTCCAAAAAAACAGAGATACAGAAGATAGAAGAAATGCTGATAGATTTCACTTTATTAACTGGACAAAAGAAGCATTTGATAATGTAGATGTTATTCCTCCAGGAAATGGTATCATGCATCAAATAAACCTTGAAAAAATGTCTCCTGTTATTCATAACATTGATGGTATTGCATCTCCTGATACATTAGTTGGTACAGATTCACATACTCCTCATGTTGATGCACTTGGTGTTTATGCACTTGGTGTTGGTGGATTAGAAGCTGAAAATGTAATGTTAGGAAATCCTTCATATATGAGAGTTCCTGAAGTTATCGGAATCAAAGTTGTTGGTGTAAGAGCGCCAGGAATTACTGCAACTGATATTGCTTTAACATTAACATCGTTCTTAAGAGAAAATAATGTAATTTCTGCATTCTTAGAATTCTTTGGTGAAGGTTTAAAGTTCTTAAATCTTGGTGATAGAGCTACTATTTCTAACATGACTCCTGAATATGGTGCAAGTGCAGCTATGTTTGGTATTGATGAACAAACTTTAGATTACTTAACATTAACAGGTAGAGAATCCGAGCAAGTTAAACTTGTTGAAGCATATGCTAAAGCAAATGGTTTATGGGCAACTTCATTAGCTAAAGCTACTTACGCTAGAGAAATTGAATTTGATTTATCTAATGTTACTAGAAGTATAGCAGGACCTTCTAAACCTCATAAACTAGTTCCTACAAATACATTAGTATCAGAAGGTTTAATTAAAGACTTTAAAGAAGAAGATGAAACTAAAATCCCAGATGGTGGAATTTTAATTGCAGCTATTACTTCATGTACTAATACTTCTAATCCTAGAAATGTTATTGCAGCTGGTTTACTTGCTAAAAAAGCAAATGAATTAGGACTAAAGAGAAAACCATGGGTTAAATCTTCATTAGCACCAGGTTCAAAAGTAGTTGAAACATATTTAAAAGATGCTAACTTACTTCCTGAACTTGAAAAATTAGGATTTGGTATTGTTGGTTTTGCATGTACTACTTGTAATGGTATGTCTGGAGCTCTTGATCCAGCTATCCAAAAAGAAGTTGTAGATAATGATATCTATTCAACTGCTGTACTTTCTGGTAACAGAAACTTTGATGGTAGAATCCACCCTTACGTAAAAGAAGCATTTTTAGCATCTCCTGCACTTGTTGTAGCTTATGCATTAGCAGGTTCAATTAGATTTGATATTGAAACTGATTCTTTAGGTACAGATTCAAATGGTAACCCTATTACATTAAAAGATTTATGGCCAACAGATGAAGAGATTAATGCAGTTGAAAAAGCTTCAGTACGTCCAGAAATGTTTGATGCTATTTATGATCCAATGTTCGCTAAAAGTGCATTAGGTGATATTGAAATATCTCCATTCTATAACTGGAATACGCAATCTACATATATTAATAAGCCACCATACTGGGAAGCTGAATATATGCAAATGCCTGAGCTTAAAGGTATGAGACCATTAGGTGTATTCCCTGATAATATCACTACAGATCACTTATCTCCATCTAATGCTATTTTACCAACTTCAGCGTCTGGTGAGTATTGTTTAAAAATGGGTCTTCCAGTTGAAGATTTAAACTCTTATGCAACACATAGAGGGGATCATCATACAGCATCACGTGCAACTTTAGCAAATCCAAAATTATTTAACGAAATGGTTAAAAATGAAGATGGAAGTGTTAAACAAGGTTCTTTAACTAAAATCATGCCAGAAGGTACTGAGTCTAGAATGTGGGAAGCTATTGAAACTTACACAAATAGAAAACAACCTTTAATAATTATTGCTGGAACTAACTACGGTCAAGGGTCTTCTAGAGACTGGGCTGCAAAAGGTGTTAGACTTGCAGGTGTTGAAGTTTTAATTGCTGAGTCGATTGAAAGAATACATAGAACTAACTTAGTTGGAATGGGTGTATTACCACTTCAATTTAAAGATGGGGATACTAGACATACTTATAGTATTGATGGTTCTGAAACATTTGATATTCTAGGAGACATTACTCCTAGAACTGATTTAACAGTTGTAATGACTAGAGCAAATGGTGAAAAAATTGAATTCCCTGTTACTTGTAGATTAGACACTTCATCTGAAGTTGATGTTTACAAAAATGGTGGTATTTTACAAAAATTCGCTAAAGATGTTATTGCATCTAAATAAATAATTATCTAAAAAGCATCTTCTGATGCTTTTTAGAATTTAGATCTTAGTTAAAATTTCTAAAAGAAATCTCTTGATTTTTTTCAAAAGTTTTAAAAAATATTTTTCAAGGAAAAACAATGAGTAATTATAAACCACAATTTAAAGTAAGAGCTACATATATGAGAGGTGGAACTTCTAAGGGAACATTTTTTAATATTGCAGATTTACCAAAAGAAGCACAAGAAGATTCAAAAAAAAGAGATAAATTACTTCAAAGAATTGTAGGAAGTCCTGATGTTTATAAAAAACAAATGGATGGAATGGGAGGAGCTTCTTCTTCTACTTCAAAAGCTATCTTAGTTGGAAAATCAGATGTTGAAGGTCATGATGTAGATTATTACTTTTGCCAAGTTGCTATTGATAAAGATTTTGTAGATATGAGTGGAAACTGTGGAAACTTAAGCTCTGCTGTTGGACCATTTGCAATTCATGAAGGAATGGTAGATAACGTTCCAGAAAATGGTGTTTGTTGTGTAAGAATCTGGCAAGCAAATATCAAAAAAACTATTCTTTGTTATGTTACTATGGAAAATGGTATGGTTAAAGAAATGGGTGATTATGAAATTGATGGTGTTGCTTTTCCTGCCCAAGAAATTCAATTAGAATTTGTTGAACCAGTTGATCCAAGTGAAGAGTTATTCCCTACAGGAAATTTAATTGATGACTTAGAAGTTGAAGGTGTTGGTACTTTTAAAGCTACGATGATAACAGCTGGTATTCCAACTGTATTTGTAAATGCTGATGCTATTGGATATAAAGGTACTGAGTTACAAGGTGATATTAACTCTGATACACAAGCCTTAGCAAGATTTGAAAAAATTAGAGTTGCAGGTGCCCTGAAAATGGGATTAATTACAGATCCGAAAGAGGCTGAGAGTAGACAACATACTCCAAAAATTGCATTTGTATCTCCTGCTCAAGATTTCATTACATCTAGTGGTAAAGAAGTAAAAGCATCAGAAATGGATTTACACGTAAGAGCATTATCTATGCAACAATTACACCATGCGATGATGGGAACAGCAAGTGTGGCTATTGGTGTTGCTGCTTGTATTCCAGGAACTTTAGTAAATATAGCTAGCGGTGGTGGTGAAAAAAATACAGTTACTTTTGGTCATCCATCAGGTGCTATTAAAGTAGGAGCCATACTTTCACAAAAAGATGGAAAACTTATAGTTGAAAAAGCTAGTATGAGTAGAAGTGCTAGAATTATAATGGACGGAAATGTTCATGTTCCTGCTGGAACAATGGATTAAGATTCTAAATAGTTCAAGTTAGAGAAGATAGTTTAAAAACTATCTTCATCATTTAATACAGCTAGGATATTTTTTTTCTTTTGGTATCCTTGAAATTCATAATTTATATTTAAATTTCCATCTTCTTTAGTAACAATATAAGAAGTGGGATAATATTTAATTACAAAGGAGTATTTTTTTAATAACTCTTTATAAACTAAAGTATCATCATTTACTTTAAAAATTTCCAAATCTTTTTTTTCTTTTTGAATATCTTCTAAAATAGATACTTGCTTAGCACACCAAGGACAAGACTCTGTGCTAAACATTAAAAAAATATTTTTATTCTCTTTTAATTCTTCTATATTTTTCAAGACTTTGATTTCAGAAGCAAAAACTGAACTAATAAAAAGACAAAATAATATAAACTTTTTCATATAAATTTTCTACTTTACTAATTTTGAAATTTCTTTAAATACAGGACTTTTAGAATTCACTGTTAATTCAAAAAGCAAACATTCGTAAGTTGTAGGAATAACTCCTGCTTGAACAAGTCTTTGTATAGCAATTTGTTTGTCTTTATCTTTTCGTGAATCAACACAATCTGTTACAAGGACAGGTTGTAATCCATTTTCTATTAAATCTAAAGCTGTTTGAAGTACACAAACATGTGTTTCAATACCTGCTAAGATTACAATTTTCTTTCCTGTTGCCTTTATTGCAGCTAATCCATCTTCATTTCCACAACAAGAAAATGTTGTTTTCTCAAAATGAGGATATTCTTGAACAAGCTCTTTTAAACTAGGAATTGTTTCCCCTATTCCTTTTTTATATTGTTCATTTATAATAAAAGGAATTTCATGTAGTTTTAAACCTTTAACTAAAGTTATTAAATTCTTTTCTAACTCTTCATTATTTTGAATATGTGGAAATAGTCTTTCTTGAACATCTACTTGCACATAAACACAATCTTCAACTCTTATTTTCATCTTTTCTCCTAAAAATAGTAAACTCTAAAAAGAAAATTGTACTAAAAGTTAGTAACAATAAACTAGCATTTATACAAAGGCTACTTTTTCTGCTCGTTCTAATAACTCTTTAGCACCTTGGTCTATAAAAGTTTGTGCTAAATTTTGTCCAATAGTTTCAAACTCTTCAATATCTGCTGTTATGTCTTCGCTAATATCTTCGCTTCCATCAGGCATTCCAACTATTGCTTGAACTCTAATTGAATTTTCGTCAATAATCGTAGCTTTTACTCCAATTGGAACTTGACAACCACCTTCTAAGGTATCAACAAATCCTCTTTCAATAGTTGATTCAATATGAGCTTCTTTATCATTTAAAACTGAAACTATCTCTATAATTTTTGGGTCTGTTGTTGTTTCAATACCTAAAGTTGCTTGTCCCATTGAAGGAATCATAATATCAGTTGAAATAGGTGAAAAGAATTTTACTTCTTTTTCAATTCCAAGTTTTTGAATACCTGTTGCTGCTAAAATAATTGCATCATACTCGCCAGCATTTAGTTTGGCTATTCTTGTATTAATATTACCTCTTAAATCTTTTAATTCAATATCAGGTCTTATAAGTTTTAAAGCCATTCGTCTTCTTAAGCTAGTAGTTCCAACAACCGCACCTGCTGGTAAATCATCTATTGAAGTATATTTGTTACTTAAAAAAGCATCTCTTGGATCAAATCTTTTTGTAACAGCAGAAAGTTGTAAACCTGGCTCAAATTTTGTTGGAACATCTTTTAAAGAATGAACTGCTAAATGTGCAGAACCATCTAACATTGCAAGTTCTAGCTCTTTTGTAAAAAGACCTTTTCCACCAATTTTTGCTAAAGGTACATCTAAAATTTTGTCACCTTTTGTCATGAATTCTTTAACTTCAATTTCCATCTCTGGGTAAAACTTTTCAAGTTCGGCTTTAACATATTCACTCTGCCAAAGGGCAAGTTTACTTCTTCTTGTTGCGATTATTAATTTATCCATCTTCTAATTTCCTAATATTTCATATTTTAATTTTGATTTATCTCGTTCACCATTTATAAAGATTGTCGGAGTACCTTGGATCATTGCTTCTTCGCCAAAAGTAACATCTTCTTCAATCTCATCATTAATTTTTTTATTATTAATATCTACTATATTAAAAGTTGTTTTAAACTCTTTATTAAAACCATCGATTATTTTTTGACTATTTTTTTCACTAGCATCAAAATATTTATCCCAGTCTGCTTTATAGACTTTTACTTCGATATCTTTTATACCTTTATGTTTTGCAGCATTCATTAATCTAACTAAAGTTCCAGCAGCTGGATGCATTCTTAATAAAGGGAAATGATAATAATATAATGCTATTTCATCTTTGTTTTTAGCAACATGGTCAATTACATCTGGCACATAATCCATACAAAAGGGACATAAAGGATCCGAGAAGATTACAATTTTATTTTTTGCCTTATGCGTTCCTGCTATTAATCTAGCTTTATCATAATACTTATCTGTTAAAGTAGGATTCATTAAATCTTTTAAAGGCATTCCTGTTTTTATATCAAATAATTCAGGAGCAATAAGTTCTCCATTTGAAAAAACCACATCTTTTGCTTTAACTTGATTGCCACCCATAGAAGCATCAATATCAATAATATATCCATACCATGATTTTTGTGGCATCTCTTTTTTTGTATTAATTCTTACATCTTTAATTTCAATTCTTTTATTTTTTGAAAATCTCTCTTTTTCAAATTTTAAGACATTACTATCTACACTTTCAGAGGCAGCTAATGCACTCAAAAGCAAACTACTTGCTGTTAATATTTTAATTAATTTCATTTAAATCCTTTCTTTGCATATCTAATTTAAATTGGGAATATTATATTCTAGTAAAACTTAAAGACTAAGTCTTAGTTTTAACAGTTATTTTCTTAATATCAAAAAGCTCTTTTGCACGATTTAGCATAGGAGAATTTAAAATATCATTCATTTGAAGTTCTTGTTGTGAAGGCGTTGGATTTGAAATTTTATGCATATCTGCCACACAACCTGAACCTATTTCAATATCTTCAATCATAGAACCCGAATCTTCACTATTATCTTCCAAAGCAGCGGGTTTTTCTTCTTTGCTTTGGAAGTTAGACTTTTTTGCTAAATCTTCTGATTTTTCTTCGGCTTTTACAAATTCAATATCAATATCATTTCCGAAAATATCATAAATAAATATCTTTATCACCCCATAATGTTTAAGTAAAAATTTTCTTTCATCACCTAAAGCATAAGATACTATTTCTAGTTTTTTATCTTCAAAACTTTTATAAATAAAGTTTTTTTCAAATAATTCACCAAGCTCATAATCTCTTTCAAAAACTTTTTTTGTTAATTTTGAATAAAGTTCTTTATTTGGATCATTTTCTTTGGCTAATTCTATTTTTTCTTCTTTTTTTATCTCTTGTATTTCTTCTTTTATCTCTTCAATAGATTCTACACTAGCAGGTTTTTCTTCTATATTGGCTTGAATTGTAGGTTCAATGCTTCTTTGAGGTTCTAATATAGGTTCATAAGCAACTTCATCAAAAGGGGTTGAAAAACCATCATCTACAAATACTTCTTCATGTTTTTCTTCTACAATCTCTTCTTTTGGAAATTCTTTTTCTGGAAGTTCTTCTTCAAGTGTTTTAATTGGTTCTACACTTGGGATAGAATCAATACTATCAAGAGAGAAATTTAAGTTAGGTTCTTCTTCTATTTTTATTTCTTCGGCTTTTATTTCTTCTTGTGCTTTAGTATCTATTCTTTTTTCTATGTCAACTTTTTTTTCTTCTATTTTTAATGGAACTTGCTCTACTTCAGAGATAATATCTTCAATTGTTTTTATATTCGTAGCTTCAATCATTTTTGATAAAGTTAAAATTAAAACAAAGCCTCCATCTGAATTTAAGGCTAATAAATGTTTTGCATCACTTAATATTCTAAAAAATCTATCGAATAAAAGTAAATCAAATTTTGCATTTTTTTCTAGCATTTTTTGTTTTAAATAAATAGTCATTTCATCACAAACTTGAGAAATTTCATAATTTTCAAGCTCTTTTACAAGATCTATAATATCCTCTTTTTTTAATATTACTTCAAAAATTTTATCCATAAGTTTTGGTTCTATTAAACCTAACATATCAACAACTGCTATAGTAGTAATCTTACCTTTTGAAAAAATAATTGCTTGATCAAGTAAAGTTAAAGTATCTCTTAAACTTCCTTGCCCACTCCTAGTTAAAATCTCTAAAGCAGGAGTTTCAAAATCAATATTTTCTTCATTTAAAATATGCGATAAATGATGTATTACATCCCCATCAGCAATTTTATTAAATCTAAAATGTTGAGTTCTACTTAAAATTGTTGCTGGAAGTTTTAAGGCATCTGTGGTTGCAAGTATAAATTTAACGAAACCAGGAGGTTCTTCTAAAGTTTTTAAAAGTGCATTAAAAGCTTGAGTTGTAAGCATATGAACCTCATCGATAATAAAGACTTTAAATCTAGCAGAACTTGGTTTATATTTAGTATGCTCAATTAAATCTTTTATATCATCAATTCCACGATTAGAAGCTGCGTCCATCTCAATAATATCTAGATGCCTATTTGTATTTGCGCTTAAACAATTTTCACAAACTTCACAAGGTCTAGAAGTTGGTCCATTTGAACATAACAAGGCTTTTGCCATAATTCTTGCTGTTGAAGTTTTTCCACTTCCTCTAAGCCCTGAAAAAAGATAAGCATGAGATAATCTATTTGAATCTAAGGCTAGGGATAAGGTTTGAGAAATTGTACTTTGCCCAACTAAATCTTCAAACCTTTTTGGTCTATATTTTAATGCTAAAACTTTTTGTTCAATATTTTTATTATCGCTCATTTTGATTCCTTACCTCTTTATTCATAACCACAATTTTGCCACCATCTTCCCACGTTTCTAATATCATATTAATCATATCTTTTTTTATTTTGCTTGTATAAAAAATTATTATTTTAAATTCTGTACTTTTTTTATTTATCTTAAGTGAAGATAGGCTTTCTAATCTTTTTGCAATAGCTTCGCCTGTTTCAATTAGCTTTATATTTTCACCCATTATATCTTTTATTACATTACTTACTAAAGGATAATGTGTACATCCTAAAACGATTGTATCAACATTTTTTTCCTTCATAGGACTTAACCAATTTTCTAACATCTTATGAGTATCTATATGGGATACTTTTCCACTTTCTATTTGTTCAACTAAGCCTTTGCAAGCTTGTCCATAAACATTAATCTCATGCGCTACAGAGAGACTTTTAAGAAGCTCTTGATATTTCTCACCATTTAAAGTAGCAGGTGTTGCTAAAACTGCAATATTTTTACTTAAAGTTGTTTGCATTGCTGGTTTAATTCCAGGTTCTGTTCCTATTACTATAAGATTGGGGAATTTTTCTCTTAAATATTTAATTGCAGCCGAGGTTGCTGTATTACAAGCAACTATTAAAGCCTCTATTTGATATTCTAAAATTAGATAATTTGTTATATCTAAACTACGTTTTAAAATTTCTTCTTTTGATTTCTCGCCATAAGGTGCAAATAAAGTATCTGCGATATAAAAAATCTCTAAATCTTTTAAAGATTTTGCAAGAGCTTGAACTACAGTTAAACCCCCAAGACCTGAATCAAAAACACCAACTTTCAAATAAAACCTTTTTATAAATAAAAAGGATTATATCCAAAAATTTATAACTACTTAGTTAAATAAAATAAAGCCAATCAAAGCAAGTTTTCTTATTATAAAAATGAAAATTGCACAGCTTTTAATTTAAAAGAAGAAGATAAAGAGGTTTTTAGATTTTTTTAATTGGAAGATTTATAAAAAGAAGGAAGTTCTTCCTTCTTTTTAAAGTAGCATTTAAAAGTAGAAAGCTTAAAAAGCTTCTACAATTGAACCTTTGTATTTAGAAGCTATAAACTCTTTTACTTCTTTTGAATTTAATACTTCATTTAAAGCTTTAATATAATCTTTATCTTCATTTCCTTCACGTACTACTAAAATATTAGCGTATGGAGAATCTTTTGATTCAAGAACTAAAGCGTCTTTTATTGGGTTTAAATCTGCTGATAAAGCATAGTTTGTATTAATAATAGCAGCATCAACTTCATCTAAAACTCTTGGTAATTGAGGAGCATCTAATTCTTTGATTTTTAAGTTTTTTGGGTTTTCAATAATATCAAGTGCTGTTTTGAATTGAGCTTCTTTAAATTTTAAGAAACCTTTTTTTTCTAAAATATCTAAAGCTCTACTCTCATTTGTAGGGTCATTTGGAACTGCAATTGTAGCTCCATCTTCTAACTCATCAAGTGATTTTATTTTTTTAGAATATAATCCCATTGGCTCTAAATGTACACTTACAGTTTTAACTAATTTTGTATTTTTTGTTTTATTAAACTCATTTAAATATGGCATATGTTGGAAAAAATTAGCATCTAATTGTCCTTCGTCAACAGCTATATTTGGAGTAACATAATCTGTAAACTCAACAATTTCTAATTCATATCCTTTTGCTTTTAAAAGTGGTTTAACAACTTCTAAAATTTCAACATGAGGAACAGGCGTTGCTCCAACTTTAATAACTTTTTTACTCTCTTCTTTTTTTACTTCATCTTTTGGTTTTTCAGAACCTGAACAAGCAACTAATCCCAATGTAACTCCAACTAATAGAGCTAGTTTTAAAATATTTTTTAACATATACTTCCTTTTTTTAATTTATTTTTTTGTAATTTTATATAAATAATCACCAGTACTTTGCACAAACTGTACTAAGGCAATTAATATAAAAACTGTATATAACATAGTATCAGTTTGAAATCTGTAGTATCCATATTTAATAGCAACATCTCCTAAACCTCCACCACCAACAGCTCCTGCCATTGCGGAAAATCCAATAACTGTGATTAAAGTTAAGGTGATTGCTGAAATAATACTAGGTAAGGCTTCAACTAGCATTATTTTAAAAATGATTTGCAAATCACTTGCTCCAAATGACTTAGCAGCTTCTATAACACCTTCTTCAACTTCTTTAAAAGAACTCTCAATAAGTCTTGCTATAAAAGGAGCTGCTCCTATCGTAAGAGGAATAATAGCAGCAGAAGTTCCGATACTTTTTCCTATTAGAAATTTTGTTACAGGAAATAGAATAATCATTAATATAATAAAAGGAAAAGACCTTAAAGTATTGATAACTACATCCAAAAAAGTATAAACTTTTAAATTCTCTCTTAAACCATTTTTTGAAGTAAATATTAAAATAATAGCTAAAATAAAACCAATAACTACAGCTAAAAAGGTAGAAACAAATGACATATAAATAGTCTCACCTAAGGCTGGTAATAAAATATCAACCATTACAATACCTCCCATACAATATCATGTTCATTTATATATTTTGTGACTTTTTCTTGGTCTTCAATTTTTAGATTTATAACCATATTTCCTACAATATGAGTATTTATCTCTTCAAGTTTTCCCCATACAATATTAAAATCCATATCTAACTTTCTTGCCATTGCAGTTATAAAAGATTGATAGGCATTGTCTTTTGGAAAATATAGTTTTATGTTAATTCCACTATTTGGAACTACTTCACTTTCACCTAAAAAGTTTTTCATTTTCTCATCTGGCTTTAAAAATAACTCTTCTGTGTCATCAAAACCAATTACATTTCCATGCTCTAATAATAAAGCTTTTTGTGCTATTTGTTTCACAACTTCCATTTCATGGGTTACAATTACAATAGTGATATTTAATTTTTCATTAATTTGTTTTAATAGATTTAAAATAGAGCTTGTAGTATTTGGATCAAGAGCTGATGTTGCTTCATCTGATAATAAAATATCTGGGTCTAAAGTCAAAGCCCTAGCTATGGCAACTCTTTGTTTTTGTCCACCACTTAATTGATTTGGAAAAGCATCAATTTTTTCTTCTAATCCAACTAAAGAAAGTAGATCTTTTACTTTTTTTGAAATTTCTTCTTTTTTATAACCCCAAAGTTGCATTGGTAAAGCGACATTTTCAAAAACAGTTTTTCTTTGAATTAATGAAAAATGTTGAAATATCATTCCAATCTTTTTTCTAAATTCTCTTAAACTATTTTTATCAAGCTCTTTTATCTCTTTATCATTGACTTTTAATGAACCATCTTTATAATTTTCAAGTCCATTAATACATCTTAAAAGTGTAGATTTTCCCGCACCACTATGACCTACAATTGCAAATATTTGACCTTTTTTTATTTCTATTGATATATCATTTAAAACTTTTGTATCATCATAATATTTATTTAATTTTTTTATAGTTATCATAGTCTTTCCTTATAAAAGGCGTATTTTATTTAAATTTTTATAAAAATTTTGTTAAACAATTAGTTACATCTTAGCAATAAATCCAAATATTTTTTACTTTTTATGCTTCCAAATCAGACTACATATAATAAAAATTTATTGTGATTATGGATAAAGAAGTATTTTAAGTAGATAAGAGAGTTTATAAAAACTCTCTTATTCATTCATTCCGGCAAAGAAATCTTCATTATTTTTAGTTTTTTGCATTTTTGAATATAAAAATTTAAGTGCTTCTACTTCATCCATTGAAGCCATTGCATTTCTTAAAATCCAAGTTTTTTGTAAGATTTCAGGAGTAAGAAGTAATTCTTCTTTTCTAGTTCCTGATTTAATAATATCAAGTGCTGGATAAATTCTTCTATTTGCTGCATTTCTACTTAATACAACTTCTGAATTTCCTGTTCCTTTGAACTCTTCAAAAATTACTTCATCCATTTTTGAACCAGTTTCAATAAGTGCAGTTGAAATAATAGTTAAAGAACCACCCTCTTCTATATTTCTTGCAGCTCCAAAAAATCTTTTTGGTTTATGTAAAGCATTTGCATCAACTCCACCTGAAAGTACTTTACCAGAACTAGGAGTTACTGTGTTATATGCACGAGCTAGTCTTGTAATTGAATCTAATAAAATAACTACGTCTTTTTTCATTTCAACAAGTCTTTTCGCTTTTTCAATTACAATTTCAGCAACTCTTACATGATTATGAGCAGGTAAATCAAAAGTAGAAGAATAAACTTCACCTTTTACAGATCTTTGCATATCAGTTACTTCTTCAGGTCTCTCATCAATTAGTAAAACCATTAAGTGTGCTTCTGGGTGATTTCTAGAAATACCATGAGCTAACTCTTTTAATAACTCTGTTTTACCAGTTTTTGGTTGAGCTACAATTAAACCTCTTTGACCTTTTCCCATTGGAGCAAAAAGATCTAACATTCTACCTGTCATTCTATTTTGATCATATTCAAAAGTAAATCTATCTGTTGAGTATAAAGGTGTTAAGTTATCAAAAAGTGGTCTATTTTTAGATTCATTAATAGGAAGATAATTTATCGCTTCGATTTTTAATAAAGCATTATATTTTTCACTATCTTTATTAGGAGGTCTAACTTGTCCACTTACAATATCTCCTGTTCTTAATGCAAATTTTCTAATTTGTGTTGCACTTACATAAGAATCATTAGAAGTATCAGAAAAATTTCCATCAATTGCTCTTAAAAATCCAAAACCACCATCTTTAATTTCTAAAATACCAGTGAAAAGAATAAATCCACCTTGATCAATTTGTGATTTTAAAATATTAAACATCAAATCTTGACGTTTAAGCTCTTGTGGATTTTCAACATCGAGGTCTTTAGCTATTTTTAAAAGTTCTTCTAAAGGAAGTCCTCTTAGTTGTTCTATTTTATAGCCTTCTACAGGAACGTGAGTTCTAGTTTTCCTAACATTGCCATTTGAATGTTTCTGGCTTTTTGGTTTAATTTGAGTTTTTGACTCTTCCATGAGTAAGTTTGCCTTTTAGATTTACATATTAAGTTATGTATTTTTTGTAGTTTTTTATTAAGTATCTTTATTAAGTGGTGTAATTTTAGTCTTTATTTTTAAATTTGTCAATAAAAGTGATTTTATGTAATATTTTTTAGTATAAAAAAAGGTGCCAAATTCTTGACACCTTTAATAGATATTTTAAAAGTGATTATTATAAATCACCCTCATGTTTACCTAAGTATTCAGCAACACCTTCAGTAGAAGCTTTCATACCTTCGTCACCTTTTGACCAACCAGCAGGACAAACTTCACCATGCTCATTTGTAAATAACATTGTATCTACCATTCTAATCATTTCATCAATATTTCTTCCTAATGGTAAGTCATTGATTACAGAATGTCTAACTGTTCCGTCTTTGTCAATTAAGAAAGATCCTCTTAATGCAACAGATTCTCCAAATAATACGTCATAGTCTCTTGAAATTTGTTTAGATAAATCAGCAACTAGTGGATATTTAACTCTTCCAATTCCACCATTATTAACATCAGTTTCTCTCCAAGCAAAGTGAGAGAATTGTGAATCAACAGAAACACCAATTACTGAAACTCCTCTAGATTCGAAATCTTCAATTCTTTTTGAGAATGCAATAATTTCTGATGGACATACAAAAGTAAAGTCTAATGGGTAGAAAAATAAAACCGCACCTTTTTCACCAATATTATCATATAAATTAAAATCCTCAACGATTTGACCATCTGCAAGTACAGCTGTTGCTGTAAAATCTGGAGCTTTTTTTGTTACTAACATATTTTATTCCTTTTATTGTTTATAATTTTTTTGTGCTGTAATTATAATACAACTTATTTAAATGAAAAACTGTTTCTAATACAAATTTATAAATTTAAGACAAATTTTACTTTAAGATAAAAATTATCCATATAATTCTTAAGCTATTTTTAGCTCATAATTGGAATCTATCTAATTTTATTGATAACTAAAACTTATCATTAATTTAAAGATATATTTATTTTTACTGTGCTAAAGTTTCTTAAATTTAACAAGGAGTTAAAATGGCAGTAAAAATTACTGATATTTGTATTAATTGTGACGCATGTTTAGACGAGTGTCCTACTGAATCTATTGTAGATAATGATGAAAATCCAACAGGTGAGGATATTTATTATGTAAATCCAGAAACATGTACTGAATGTGTAGGAGATAATGACGAGCCAGCATGTGCTGAAGCATGTCCAACTGAAGGTTGTATTGTATGGGATAATCCAACAACTGAAGGTGCTGTAGACGGCCAACCAGTAGTTGAAGACTAATCATATATATTAATTAAATCTAGCAAAAAAAGGTGAGTAGTTTTTGTGCTGCTTGCCTTTTTTTTATTTTTTAGGTATAATCCGCGACTTAAAATAATAAGAGGAAAATACCTATGGAACAAACGTTATCAATCATCAAACCAGATGCAGTAGCAAAAAATGTTGTTGGAAAAATCTTAGACAGATTTGAATCAAATGGTCTTAGACTAGCAGCTACAAAAAAAATTCAATTAAGCAAAGCAGATGCTGAAGCTTTTTATGCAGTTCATGCTGAAAGACCTTTTTACGGAGAGCTTGTAGACTTCATGATCTCAGGACCTGTTGTGGTTTCAGTTTTAGAAGGTGAAAATGCAATGGCAAAAAATAGAGACTTAATGGGTGCAACTAATCCTAAAGAAGCAGCAGCTGGTACAATTAGAGCTGATTTTGCTGAATCTATTGATGCAAATGCTGTTCATGGTTCTGATTCTTTAGAAAATGCAGCAATTGAAATTAACTTTTTCTTTGCAGCAAAAGAAATTTGTTAATTATTTAACTAGATTTTTTAATGAAAATAGAGTTTAGAAAAGTACCATTTACTCCAAAAGAGTTTCAATCTGGTTTCAATTCAGTTAAAATTGAAGGTACTTTTTGTAAAATATCGTCATCTTTAGTCAAAATCGACGGAATGCTAAGTGGAAAGACTCCAGTTACTTGTTCTAGATGCGGTGAAGACGATACTATTACAATAAATGAAAAAATAAATTTTTTATTAAGTGATGGTATTTATAAACCTAAATCTTCTGATTCAGATGATTTAGTAATAGAAATAGAAGATAATATGATTGATTTTGATGAAATTATTCAAAGTGAATTATCATCTATATGTAGTGACTATCACATTTGTGCAAATTGTGCAGATAGTGAATTTATTGAACAAGAATATTAATTAAGGAGAAGACATGGCAGTACCTAAGAGAAGAGTATCTCATACTAGAGCAGCTAAAAGAAGAACTCACTATAAAATTACTTTAAAAAAACCAGTAAAAGATAGTGACGGAACTTGGAAGATGCCTCATATGGTTAACCCAAATACTGGCGAATATAAAGCATAATGCTTAAAATTGCTATTGATGCAATGGGAGGGGACTTTGGTCCCAAGCCCATTATGGATGGGTTGATTTCAGCTCTAAGACACAATTTAAACTTCACTGCAATAGCAGTCGGAGATAAAGCTCAATTAGAGCCTTTAATTCCCTCATACTTAAAAGACCGAATTGAAATACTACATACAGAAGATGTAATTAGTATGTCAGACTCAGCAACCGATGCACTTAAAAGAAAAGAATCTACAATTTATAAAGCAATAGAACTAGTTAGAAATGAAGAAGCCGGTGCTGTTGTATCAGCTGGACATTCTGGTGCTTCTATGTCTTTAGCTACTTTAAGAATTGGAAGAATCAAGGGAGTTAGCAGACCTGCAATTGCTACATTAATGCCAACAAGTGAAAATCAAAATACTTTGGTTTTAGATGTTGGAGCTAATGTTGATTGTGATGCTAAAAACCTTTTTGAATTTGCTGTTATGGGACAAGTTTATGCTCAAGACGTTCTTCAACTTGATGAACCTTTAGTAGGACTTTTAAGTAATGGTGAAGAAGAAAGTAAAGGTAATGAAGTTACAAAAGAAGCTTTTGAATTAATTTCAAAAATTCCAAATTTTGCTGGTAATGTTGAAGGTAGTGATATTTTCAAAGGAACTGTAGATGTTGTTGTTTGTGATGGATTTATTGGTAATATTTTATTAAAAACTGCAGAAGGTGTTGCAGATACAATTGGTAAAATTATTAAGAAAAATCTGAAAAGATCACTTATTTCAATTGCTGGTGCAGTTTTAATGAGAAAAGTATTTAAAAACTTAAAAGTAAAAGTTGATTATGCAGAATATGGTGGAGCTCCTCTTTTAGGAGTAAAAGCACCTGTTATTATAGCTCATGGAAAATCAAATCCAAAAGCTATTCAAAATGCAATTTATCAAGCGATTAATGCTGCAAGTTCAAGCTTAAGTACTGATATTCAAGAAAGATTAGAACAATACAAACTTTAATTGTATTTTTTTTAAGGAAAATTTAATGGCATACGCAGCATTTAGATCGATTGGAGCATACATTCCTCCAAAGATTATGACAAATTTTGATTTCGAAAAAATCATTGATACTACAGATGAATGGATTACAAAAAGAACAGGTATTAAAGAACGTCGAATATCTGAAGAAAATGAAGCTTCATCTGATTTAGGTGCAAAAGCTGCACAACAAGCAATAGAGCGTTCAGGACTTGCAAAAGAAGATATAGATTTAGTTATTTGTGCTACAGTAACTCCTGATTATCTATGTATGCCTTCAACAGCTTGTTTAATTGCCTCAAAAATAAATTTACCTCCTGTTCAAGCTTTTGATGTTAGTGCTGCCTGTACAGGTTTTGTATACGCAGTTTCAGTTGCAAAAGCATTTATTGAATCAGGTATGAAAAAAAATGTTCTTATTGTTGGAGCTGAAACATACAGTTCAATTTTAGATTATACAGATAGAGGAACTTGTTTTATCTTTGGAGATGGAGCAGGAGCTGCTATTATTTCTGCAAGTGAGAACAAAGATGAAGCTATTGTTGATGTAAATTGTTCAAGTGATGGAAATTATGATGATTTAATTAAAACTCCTGGTGGAGGAAGTAAACATCCTTGTAGCCAAGAAGTTTTAGATAATAAAATGGCTTGTATTAAAATGAAAGGAAATGAAACTTTCAAACTTGCTGTTAGAACTTTAACAGCTGATGTAAAAGTAATGATGGAAAAACATAACTTAACAAATAAAGATATTAATCATTTTATACCACATCAAGCAAATATGAGAATTATTAAATCAGTTGGTGATGCCTTAGGTTTTAATGAAGAACAAACTGTTGTAACTATAGATAAATATGGAAACACTTCAGCAGCTTCAATTCCAATGGCAATGAACTATGCTTATGAGCAAGGAAAAATAAAAGCTGGTGATTCAATTTTATTTGATGCCTTTGGTGGTGGCCTTACTTGGGGATCTGCATTATTCCCATTCGCACCTTTAAAATAATAGTTTAATGGGCTTTGCCCTTTAACTATTTATTCTTTTTAAATTAAACTTCCAATTAACTACAAAATCTTAAAAATCTTTTATTTTTATTTCTAAAGATACTGCACTAATCCCATATAAAAAATTGTTCCAAAAAATATAGATATTAAATAGTTTTTTAAAGTAAAGTGTAAAACTGCTGTGAAAATTATTCCTGTAAGTTCTTTAGTCCCATATGGATATAAAGAAAAATCAATATCTTTTAAAGTATAAACTATTAAGATAGTCATAATAACAGGTGGGAAAAACTTCTCAATAAACTCTAAAGACTTAGGTAACTCTTTTTTTGAAAAGAACAAAAAAGGGAAAACTCTAGTAAATAAATTTATCAAAGCCATTATTATAATTGCTATATAAATTTCATAATTACTCATCATTTAACCTTTTCTTGAAAAAGAATAATAAGAGTAAAGAAATTGTAATTGAAACAATTAACATCTTATCACTTGGGATAAAAACAAGGGCAAATAATGAAGAAATAGCCCCTATTACAAAAGGAGTACTATTCTTTAGGCTTTTGTATTGTTCGATACATAAAACAACAAATAAAGCTGTTAATGAAAACTCTAAGCCTGCTGTGTTAAATTTTATATTTGAGCCTACTATCGCGCCTAGAGTTGAGCCTAGAAACCAATAACTTTGATTAAAAGCCATTAAAAAAAAGTAATACCATCTTTTTTTTAATTGATCATTATCTTTTATTGTAGTTAGTAAGGCATAAGATTCATCAGTTAATGAAAATATTAAATAAGCTTTTAGTTTTCCTGTATTTTTAAATCTTTTTAATAAAGAGAGTCCATAAAAAGATTGTCGTAAATTTACAAACCAAGAAGCAATTGCAATATCAATAAAGCCAGCTTTTGCATTAAAAAAATTAATTGCCACAAACTGTAAAGCTCCTGCGTAAATAAATAAAGACATAATAGGTGCTAAATACCAAGGATAGTCAAAAGATACAAGTAATAAGCCAAAGGCAAAGCCTAAAACACCATAACCCATCATAACAGGTATTGATATTTTAAAGGCAGTTTTTATTTCACGTTCATATTTCAAATTTTATAATTTTCCAGTTTTTTCTATTTTAAAAGGTCTTTATTGTTAGGATTATTTTTAAAAACATTAAGAGATTTTACTTTTGCATCTTTTGTAAATTTATCAACTGTAGCCACAGAATTTACAAATAAAATTGATTCTTCAACTACAATTTGAAAAATTGCAAAAAAAGGAACTTTTACTGTAGAACCAAAATTTTCATTTCCAAAACCTGCTTCAAAATATAAATTATTTTCATCAAGTTTAATAGTTGAATATGTGTAGTTTGATAAAATAAAAAGTGAAAACTTTGAAAGCTGATTTAAAGTTGCACTTGGCAATTCTGGTTCAAATTTTATTCCCTCTATATTTGCAGTTATTGCAAATTCTTGGTCTTGTTTTAATAAAAAATTTATTGTGTCTTTGATTTGTGAACTTACTAAATCTCTATATTCTTCTTTTTCTATAATATTATTAATCATTTTTAATCCTAAGTTCAATGTAAGTTTTGTATTATAACTAATGCAACAATTATTTTTACTTATATTTCTTTCGATTTCTTTGCTTTACTCAAAAAGTGTTACTTTAAATAATAAGGACCTTCAAAAGATTAGAAGTTCTACAAATGAAAAAGCAATAACTATTAGATTAGTTAAATATTTGGAATTAAAAAATAAAGTAAAAGATTTTAAGCTTATGAAAAAACTTTCCCATGTAAATGCTTTTTATAATAAGATTCTTCCTATAAATGATACAATAAAATATAATGTTGATGACCACTGGGCAACACCAAAAGAATTTTTAATAAATGGTCATGGAGATTGCGAAGATTATGCTATAGCAAAGTATTTTACTCTTATTGAAACAGGAATACCTAAAGAAAAACTATTTTTAAGTGAAGTAAAAGTTAGAGGTGAAACTAATAATCACATGGTTTTATTATATATTGAAAATAAAAAGGCGATGCCTTTAGTTTTAGATAATCTAAGTTTTAAAGTTGTACCTTTTAATATAAGAAAAAAACTCAAACCTAAATTTATATTTAATGAAAATGATGCTTTTATTTTAAAAAATAAAAGAATTTATAAAAGAGTAAATATATACTGGGGAAAAGTAGATAAATGGCAAATTTTAAAAGAAAGAGTTTATCTAAAAAATGAATAATTTTCTTTTATATCAAAGTCAATCATCGCATTCATAAGTGCTATTTTCTTAGCATTTTTTAACATTGTAACTGTAATATCTTCTTCAAAAATCTTTTTTTCTTCTAACATTCTAGCTCTTGTAGTTCCATTTAGTAAAGTACTTTTAGGACTTAGCCAATTACTTCCATCAAATATTGCAATATTTGCAATAGAAGTATCTGTTATAAAACCATTTTTTACAATAATAATTTCATCAGCTTTTTCTTTTTTATTAAACAATTCATCTAAAGAAGTTCTATCAAGATATTTTTTTGAATACTCAATTTTATCATCATAAATTAATTTAAAAGATTTTATTTCTCTTTTTTCATATTTAAAATATTGAACATCTAAAACTCCTTCTTCACTATAAATTAATTTACAACGAAGTAATTGCTTTGTTGGAGGATAAATATAATCTTGTAAATTTAAATTCATTCCAATAGCTTTTGAAACTCTCTTTTCATGATATAAAAGATTAAATATTTCGTAATCATCGCATTTTATTGTTTCAAAATATTTTTTATTCATTTAATCATCCTAAAAATTTTTAAAAAGGTAAGTATATTTTATCAAGAAGTTCTTCATACTCTAAAATAGAATTTGAATCACAAGTTATTCCACCACCACTTTTATAATAAAGATTACCTTTTTCATCTTTTTCAATAAATCTTATCATAACAGCAGAATTTAAAGATTTTCCATCATAAACTCCAAATATCCCTGTATAATAATCCCTATCAAAACCTTCGGTATTTTTAAGTATTTCAATAGTTTTTTTCTTTGGTGTTCCAGTAATTGAGCCAGCAGGTAATATTGAAGTTAAAATATCTCCTATTTCTTCATGCCAGTTTTCTGTTAGTTGTCCTGAAATTTTAGAGCTTACTTGTAGAAGTTTTTTCTCTCCTGCGTTTATTTTTTCACAATATCTAAACTTATCAACTTTTATTTTATTTGCCACTATTCCTAAATCATTTCTAAGTAAATCTACTACCATTGTATGTTCAGCCATCTCTTTTATATCGCCTAAAAGTTTTGCTTCTGCATTTGAAATATTAGAATCTATTGTACCTTTCATAGGGTAAGTATAAATTTTATTCTTCTTTATTTCAATAAATTTTTCGGGAGAAAAACATACAAACTCATCAAAAAACTTTAGTTTAAATTTTGCATTTGCTTTTAAATAAATTTCATCTAAAGTAAGTTTTGGATCAATTAGAGTTTTTGAAGTAAGATTTAAAAGATAAGAATTCCCCTCTTTTATCTGTTTTTGTATAAAATCGAATTTTCTTTTGTACTCTTCATAAGAGATTGGATATTTTTCCATTTTTTGTTTTTTACTTATTTTAGAAGATACTTTTTCATTAATTTCAAAACTTATCTCTTTGGGCAAGTCTTTTAAAGCTTTTATATAAAACTTACTTAAATCATATGATATTGTAAAAAAAAATGGTTCTTTTAAAGAACCATATTTATTTAATGTTTTTTTTAATTCATTCTTATTCAAATTATTTACTTTTCTCTAAATACACATGAACAATTTAATCCTAAACTATAACCCATACCTCTTATAATTTTGATTGCTGATTCAGGAAGTTTCTTTCTTAATCTTTTAACTAAAGCTCTAATATTGATAAAAGTAGTAGGGGTGCCTTCCCAAACATACTCTTCAATATCTTCATAACTTACAACTCTATGCTCATTTTGGGCAAGTAATTCTAATAGTAATATCTCTTTTTTTGCTAAAATTATTTTTTCATTTTTGTGATTTTCTAGGTAATTTAAAGAAAAAGTATAAAAATATCCTTCTCCCAAATCTAAGGTATTTTTCCTAATTATGCATAATTTTTTAACTTTTTGAATTAGTTCATACATAAAAAAAGGTTTTTTTAAATAGTCGTTACATCCTACTTCATAAGACAATTTTATTTTATCAAGTTCGCAATTTGCACTAATTATGATTACTGGTATTTCACTATGATAAATTCGAATAGTTTTTAAAATTGATATACCATCTAAAGAAGGAACATTAATATCTAAAATAAAACACTGATAACCATTTGATATGGCATCTAAAGCATCATCTCCATCCATAAAAACATCAACTTTATAATTCTCTTTCTCTAATGACTCTTTCATTAATTGACACAGTCGTACATTATCTTCAAGAACTAGAATCTTCAAATATCATCTCCATTATAATCTTAATAAGTGGCTATTATAACAAAAGAAAAAGTAAACTAATATTTCTAGTTTACTTTTTCTAAATATTTTTTATTTATTTGCTAAAGTTAGAAGTGTTTTTGATAAAACCTCTGTAGCTTGGAAAACATCATTCATATTAACTTCTTCTGCAATATTATGACTAATACCTTCCTTACAAGGAACAAATATCATACCTGTTAAAGTTGATATTTCAGGCATATGCATAGCATCATGCCCTGCTCCACTAGGGAGTTTTATATACTCTACTCCTAAATCAATTGCTTCTTGCTCAATTAAATCAACAAGTTCTTCATCTAATTTTATAGGATAATCTTTTGAAAGTTGCTTCAATTCATATTTTAGGTCATCTTTTTTTACAAGATTTTCAATTAGCTCAATAATTAATTCATCTGCTTTTTCTAAATTATTCTTATCTATATCTCGTATATCAATTCCTAATTTTACTTCCCCTGGAATAACATTTAAAACTCCAGGAACAGCATTTGCAAATCCAACCGTTGCAACTAAAGTCTTCCAAATCTTTTGTGAAGCAATATCTTCAATTCCTACTATTATTTTAGCAGCTGTAACAAGTGCATCTTTTCTCATATTCATAGGAGTTGCCCCTGAATGATCAGCTCGTCCTTTTATTATAAGCTCATATCTAATAGGAGCAGCTATTCCTGTTACTATTCCTACAGGAATTTGTTTATTCTCAAGAACTGGACCTTGTTCAATATGTAACTCTACATATGCATATATATCATCTTTTTTTAGTTTTGCACTATCTAAATTATCTACATCACAACCAAAATCTTTAGCTGCTTCATAAATACTTATTCCATTTTTATCTTTTAAAGACTTGATTTTATCTAAATCAAGTTTTCCAGTCATTACTTTACTTCCCATTGTTGCCATATTAAATCGACTTGATTCTTCACAAGAAAAAATAATAAGCTCTAAAGGTCTTTTATGAGAAAAACCTTTTTCTTTTATTACTCGTATTGCTTCAAGAGCTGTAAAAACACCTAATGTTCCATCAAAGCATCCACCATAAGGAACACTATCCAAATGAGATCCAGAAGCAACAGGAGCTAAATCTTCACGACCTTCTAAACGTCCAAAAATATTTCCTACGGCATCTTCACGAATTTGCATTCCAAGATCTAGCATTAAAGATTTAAGGTACGCTCTAGCTTCCTTTTCTTCTTTAGAATAAGCAAGTCTATTAATACCTCTTGGTTTTAATGCACCAAACTTGCTTACTTCTTCCATCTCATGTTCTAATCTTTTATTATTTATCATTTTCTTAACCTTAGAATCTAATTATATTCTATCAAAGATATATTTTATTACATTGCTAATAAAACATATACCGATACTAAACCTAATATCATACCTAAAGCTGTTCTTTTTACTACATCAATTGTATCTACTTTTGCAAAACCTGCACAAACAATAACTGCTCCTGCAAGTGGTGACATAGTTCGTCCAATTGCTCCACTAATTGCACTTAAAGATCCCATATCTTGAATTTTCATTCCTAAACTTTCAGCATGAGGAGTAACAGCTTCATTAAATGCAAAGGCAGCAGCGTCTCCTGAACCTACAACTATAGCTAGTAAAAATGGTCCAACTGTTGCACCAATACCCGCTAAATTTGGATTTGAAATTAAGAAATCAATAAATACATCAACCGCACCTAAAGCTTTAAGTCCAGATACAAATACTGTTGCTGTAATAATAATCCCTAAAATATTTGCATAGGCTCCACCCATTCCATCAAAGAATTTTTTTGAAACTTCTGAAGGATTTGTTCTTGTTAAAATAACAGCAACAAATATTCCAATAAGCATAGCTTGTGCAACACCCATTTTTAACATAGGTACAGTTCCTGTAAATCCTAAAATTAGGATGATTAAGGGAATAATATTTATAAAAGCGAAAAGTGGATTTACTTTAAAATCTGTACTAATTTTAAAGTCTTCATCTTCACTTACATAACCTTTATGTTCTTTTAAGTAAATAGCTAACATACCTAAAACAATTGAAGCTATAACTATACTAACAATTACGGCTAATTTATGATTATCGATAACATCTAATACACTAATACCTGCAAGTTTTGCAATAAATGGATTATGAGATAATCCAGGATTTAACATACTTCCATATGTTCCACTAAATACAGCAGCAGCTGCCATTACAGGACGAACACCTGAATAAATTAAAAGTGGTATAAAGATACTACCAACCGCAGCAGCACATCCAGCAGCTGAAGGTAAAGCAACATTAATAGCAAAAGTTAAAAGTGTTGCTACGGGGACTAAAAATATTCCTGCTTTTTTTAATAACCCTGCTAATAGATTGATTAAATGTTTATCACATTCTGTTATTTTCATAACCGCTGCAAAACCTAGAACTGAACAAATTGATTGAATTAATCCACCTGTTGTCATTCTCTTTGCAAAAGAATCAAAAGCTATCATTGGTTCTAATGCCACAGTTGCCATAAAAACACCTGCTACTAAGAGCACCAATTTAGTATCATATTTCTTAACTAAAAAATATACCACTCCTACAATTGTTATAAGAGCAATTAAAACTTTTAAAGTTTCCATGTTTTCTCCTTATTTTTGATATGAGAAAGTTTAGAATAAGTTTGTGAACTCAGTGAGACTTTTGAGTTATGTTAGAGAAAGAAATCCAATAAGAAGGATATTCTTATTGGATTTACAATTATTTTTGACTAAGTTTATAAGCTGTTCGTAAAAATATATCTAAGCCTGCAAGAAGTGCATACTCATCAAAATCAAAGCACTCATTATGATGCCCAGCATCTAAAAAAGTACCAATCATTAAGTAACCACTTTGTCCTCCTGCATTTTGTACAGTTCTCATAAAATGCGCATAATCTTCACAAGCTCCAAAGTCATAGTTTTTAACTATTAAGTCATTTTCAATATAAGGTGATTCGCAAGAACTTTCATATATTAAGTCAGTTATAAACTGGCTACTATCTCCACCTGCTGTTCCACCTGTTTGTCTAACTTCGTAATCAACACTATGAATTTTTGCAACACCTTCTACAATATTCATACATTTGTTTTTCATAAAATCATTTAGTTCTGTAGTAACTCCACGTGTTTCACAAGCCATAAAAGCATTTGGAGCTATCACGTTTCGTCCTTCTCCTGCAATTAGCTTTCCTACATTTATTCTTGTAGTACCACCTGAATGTCTTGTAATTGAGTGCATTTGTATTGCAGCTTCAGCAGCAGCTAAAAGTGCATTTGCCCCTTCTTGTGGTGCTCCTGCTGCATGTGCTGATTTTCCTTTAAAAGTAACATCAAATTTTGAAGTTGATAAAAATTTATTTACTCCACAGATAACACCTTTACTTTGTGTTGCTTGAAAACCAATATGTGCACCTAAAAGATAATCCACTCCATCTAAAATCCCAGTAGGTTCCATGCCAACAGCTCCACGACATCCCTCTTCTGCTGTTTGGAAAATAAACTTGAATTTTCCTTTAAAATCATCAATATTTTCACTAATAATTTTTGCAAGAGCTAAACCAATTGAGATATGACCATCGTGTCCACAAGCATGTGTTATTGATTTTATATCAGAACTAAAGCCTTCTTTAAATGGTCTATGATCTTCTTTTGTACTTTCAGTAACATCAACACCATCAATATCAAATCTAAAAGCTACACAAGGTCCTTCTCTTTTAGTATCAACTTCTGCAACAACCCCTGTTAGACCATCTTCCATTACCTTTAATAAGTCATGGTCTTTTTCATCTAATAGTTTTCTAGCCCTTGCAAGAGCAGCTAAAGATTCCTCTTTTGAACCTAAACCTTCTCTTTTTTCTGGGCTTACAATCTCTCTTCCTAATTTTAGTTCATATTTATATTCTTTTAGCTTTTTGATTATCTCAGCTGTAGTAAAAAATGTGAACCAACCTGTTTCTGGGTGCTGATGAAAAAATCTTCTATGTTGAATCATTTCATCTTTTAATTTTTCTACTTTTGATATTATAAAATCCATATTTCCTCCAAAATTATTTTTTTATCTTGAAATTGTAATATAGAAATGTGACATGAATATGATGTTTTATATTGCTAAAATAATATAAATACAAAGAAGCGCTAATACCATACCAAAAGAACTTCTTTTTGCTAATTCAAGAGTAGATACTTTTGCAAAGCCTGCACATATAATAGCAGCTCCAGCAAGAGGAGACATTGTTCTTCCAATAGCCCCACTTATTGCACTTAATGAGCCCATATCTTCAATACTCATACCAAAAGATTCTGAAAAAGGGAGAAGAGATTGATTAAAAGCAAGTGCTGCTACATCTCCGGAGCCTGTTACTATTGCTAAGAAAAATGGGCCTAAGGTTCCACCAATTGGGGCAATACTTGGATTTGATATCATAAAATCAATAAATAATTCTTCTATTCCTAAAGATTTTAATCCTGAAACAAAAACTGTTGCAGCTATTATTATTCCTAAAATATTTGAATAAGCACTACCCATTCCATCAAAAAACTTTTTAGAAACAACAGTAGGCGAACTTCTTGTTAAAATTACAGCTATAAATACTCCAAGAAGCATAGCTTGGGCTACTCCCATTTTCAAAGAAGGAACTAAACCTGAAAATCCTAAAATAATAATAAATAAAGGTATTAGATTTATACTAGCAAAAAGAAAATTTACCTTTATTTTTTTGTCTATTTTAAAGCTCTCATTATCAGAAACATAACCTTTATGCTCTTCTAAATAAACGGCTAAGGCACCTAAAGTTAAAGAAGCAATTAAAATACTAAAAAGAACTGCTATTTTGTGATTATTTATTACTTCAAGTACACTAATATTTGCCAATTCTGCAATTAAAATATTACTAGCTAAACCAGGACTTAGCACACTTCCATAAGTACCCAAAAGAATAGCTGTTGCTGCCATTACTGGTTTTACGCCAGAATGAATAAGTAAAGGAATCAAGATACTTCCAACAGCTGCGGCACAGCCAGAAGCAGAAGGTAAGGCAATATTAATAGAAAAAGTTAAAAGTGTCGAAGCAGGAATAAGAAAAATTCCTGTTTTTTTTAGAATATCTCCTAGAAGATTAAATAAATGTTTATCACAGCCTGTTATTTTCATAACTTCTGTAAAACCTATAACAGAACAAATAACTTGGATTAAACCACCTGTTGTCATTGCATCTGCAAAGGCATTTAATGCCATCATAGGATTAAAAGAGATAATGGCCATAAAAACACCAGCACTTAAAAGCACTACTTTAGTATCGTACTGTTTTTTAAGGAAATATCCAACTATTAAAATAGCTATTATTAAAATAAAAAAATTAAATATTTCCAAAAATTATTCTCATGACTTATTTTACATACATTTAGGGAAATCAAAAACGACTCTACCACTTTTTATAGTTAGAATAGATGCCCCTTTTAGTTTCTCTCCATAAAGTGGAGTATTCTTTGATTTTGATTTATTGATTGTTTCATCATAAATATACTCAAATTCTGGATCAATAATTGCAATATCAGCTAACATTCCTTTCTCTAATCTACCTTTATTATCTAATTTTAAAATCTTTGCTGGATTTGTTGATGTTAGTTCAACCATTTTTTCTAAACTTATAACACCTTCTTCAACAAGTTTTAAAGTTAGAGGAATAAGTGTTTGAAGACCTAAAATTCCAAAAGGAGCATTATCAAATTCTACTGATTTCTCATCACTATGATGAGGAGCATGATCAGTTGCAATAACATCAATTAATCCACTTTGAAGACCTCTTTTTATAGCATCAACATCTTTCTTAGTTCTAAGTGGTGGCGACATTTTAAAATTTGTATCATAATCTAAAAGTTTGCTATCTGTAAAAGAAAAGTGATGTGGTGCAACTTCACAAGTAATATTAATACCTTCTTTTTTTGCCATGGTAATAAGTTTTAATGACCATTCTGAACTTACATGTGCTATATGAATATGCCCTTTTGTAAGTTTAGCAAGTAGCATATCTCTTGATACCATAATTTCTTCACCTTCACTTGGCATACCTTGAAGACCTAACATTGTAGAGATTTCACCTTCGTTCATAACACCTTTATGACACATAGCACAATCTTCAGAGTGAGAAATAATAAAGCTTCCAAAACCTTTTGAATATTCTAAAGCACTTCTCATAACACTACTATTAGTTACAGGAAGACCATCATCAGAAAAAGCTACAGCTCCACCTTCAAGCATATCTCCCATTTCTGTAATACTATCTCCATTAAAGCCTTTTGTAACAGCTCCAATTGGAAGTAAATCGATTAATCCTCGGTCTTTTGCTTTTTTAATCATTGCTTCAGTAATTGATCTACTGTCATTTAAAGGAAAGGTATTTGCCATTGGTAAACAAGTAGTAACTCCCCCAGCAACTGCTGCTTCACTTCCTGTTATAACATCATCTTTATACTCAAAACCAGGATCTCTAAAGTGAACATGCATATCAATCAAACCAGGGACAACTAATTTACCACTTGCATCGATTACTTTATCTGCAACAACTTCTTCATTTGTAATCTCAACAATTGTATCACCTTCAATAACAAGATTTGCTTTGAAACTTTTATCACTATTAACTATTGTTCCATTTTTAATAAGTAACTTCATACTTCTTATAACCCTCTTTTATTTTTGCTTAATATACTTAAAACTGCCATTCTAATAGCAACACCATTTTCAACTTGGTTCAAAATAACAGAACAATCTGAATCTGCAACATCTGAATTTAATTCAACCCCTCTATTTATTGGACCAGGATGTAGAACTAAAGCATTTTTATTAGCTAAAGATATTCTTTGTTTATTTAATCCAAAAAATTTAGAATATTCTCTCATTGATGGAACCAGTGTCTGACTCTGTCTTTCAAGTTGTATTCTCATCATAATTACAACATCACTTCCCTCAATAGCCTCTTCAATAGAGTTACAAATTGTACAATTAAATATATCTGAATAAATAGGCATCATTGTATTTGGTCCATAAAGTTTAACATTCATTCCTAAAGTATTCATAGCCCAAATATTTGACCTAGCAACTCTACTATGTAAAATATCTCCTATGATAGAAACTGTCAAACCTTCAAGTGTCTTTTTATGTTCTAAGATAGTAAATAAATCAAGTAATGCTTGTGTTGGATGTTCATTTGCACCATCACCAGCGTTAACAATTGCTGATTCAGTATTTTTTGCAACCATATGAGGAGCGCCAGCATTAGGATGTCTTATTGCGAAGATATCGGCTTTCATAGCTTCCATATTTTGAATAGTATCAATCAAAGTTTCACCTTTTTTTGTACTACTTGAGGATGAACTAAAATTAATAGCATCAGCTGAAAGTCTTTTTGCAGCAGTTTCAAAAGATACTCTTGTTCGTGTTGAATTTTCAAAAAAAGCATTTATGACTGTCTGACCATGTAAGTCTTTACACTTTTTTATATCACTATTGTTAAGTTCTTTAAATTCTTTAGCTTTATTTAAAAAACAAAAAATTTCACCTTTTGATAAATCTCTCATACCTAATAAATCTTTGTGATTATATTCACTACTCATTATTTACCTCTTTATTATTTTATATATAAATCCTTTATTTTAGCCACTTTTTGCTTATTTATCAAAAAGACATCTTCCTTTACGATTTTTGTATTTTTAATTTAATAGAGACTCTTAGCCCTATATTTGTATTCTCTGCATATATCTTTCCATTCATTTTTTCTTCTATAATTAGCTTGGCCATATATAATCCTATTCCATGGCCATTCTCTTTTGTAGTGAAATATGGGTCAAATATTTTATCCAAGTTAGATTCTTCAATTCCTCCTGCATTATCTTCTATTTCAATAAGTATACTTTCCTTAATCTTTTTAATATTAATTTTTATAAATCCATCTTTTAATTTTCTTATTTTTCTTTGACTTATTATTGCTTGTTTTGCATTATTTACAACATTTAATAAAGTTTGCATTAGTTCATTTTTATAGCCTAAAACTTGTAAATCATTTTTTGTCTCTTCATTTATTTCTAGTTTTATATAATTGTATTTTATATTATGATGAATAATTTCCATCATCTTTTTTAATGCATCTTTTATATTAAATACACTTTTATTAGTAGACGGCATAATAAACGTTTGAAAATCATCTATAGTATTTGCCATATATTTTACTTGAACCATAATATCATTTACATATTCATTATTTTTTTCATCTAATTCTTTATTTGGGAAATTATTTGACTGTAATTGCACTATTGTTGAAATTTCAATTAAAGGTGTTTTCCATTGATGTGCAATAGAAGAAAAAATTTCCCCAATCTCTGCTAGTTTTGATTGCTGAATAATAAAACCTTGTTGTTTTTGTTTTTCATTTAAGGCTTTTTTTTCTTTTGTAATATCTGTTAAAATTGTTACATATCCACTTGTGTTAAAAATATCTTCACTATATGGAGTCTTATCAATTAAATAAATTAATTCTTCACCTTGATTATCATATATTTTCAGTTCTTTATTTTCAATATTTTCTGGCAATCTTTTAATTAAAAAATCTGATAAGGTATCCACATTTTTTAATTCTGATAACTCTATAAATTTTGTATTTGAGTCTACTATTGAACCATTTGTATCATGCCAAAGAATAGGACTTTTAATAGCATTTAATAAAACTTTATTAAATAGAATTCTTTGTTCAAGAAGTTTACTACTTTTTATTCGTAAAAATAGGTTATGCATTAAGGCAATTACTAAAAAAACAAAAAGAGGGAAAATAATAAAAATAAAATTTATAAAAAACCTATTCTCTTCAAAATATGAAAGTGAGGAATTTACATATGAAAAAGGTTTATGCAAGAAAAGAGGTTTAATATCAAATTTTTTTGCTTGCTTATAATCAAAAATATAGCTGTAAGAGTTAGCAGTAGAAATGGAGGAATGTTGTTTTGCTCCTGTTAAAATATCCACTATATTTTTCCCTGCATGGATTCCTAATGATTCAATATCTAATAACTTCCCTCCAACTCCTCCTTTTCCTATAAGTTGTGTATCTGTAATAAAAACAGGAAGTTTTGCATTATTTATAAAAAAGATTTTGTCTTTATTTGTGACTTCTTTTCCTTTACTATCTTTATCAAATTTTATAAAAAGTATTGCCTCGTCTTTTTTAGAAATTGCAAATTTTTTATTTAATTCATCAAATGAAATATCTTTTATATATTCTATTTTATACTTAAGGTTTAAGTCTTTAGTAAAATTATCAAAACTAATATCTTCATCATCTATATATTTATTTTTTTTATCGATTATGTATAATTTTTTTATTTTAGGTATTAAAGTAGAAATAATTTCAAAGTTTTCAGAAATAGCCCGCTTTTTAATTAAACCTGATATTTTTTTTTCAAAATCTAATAACTGAATCTTTTTTTTTGAAAAATGTTCGAGTCCTACAAAATATATAGGCTGATTATTTGTTATTTCATTGTAGTTTTCTAATATAAAATCATAAGCAAATTCATCAACTGTAATAATTAAATCATAATTGTTATACTCAAATTGTAACTTATACAATTCTATAAGTTTCGCTAAATAGTCTGGCTTGTTCATTCTCAAGCCATCCATGTACAATATAGTACTAGAAATATCATTCTCATAAAATACATTTTGCATATTTGATATTACTGTATCACTCCATTGAAAACCTTTGTGATAAGAGTTTATAATTAATACATTTTTAAATTCTTTTGCCTCTAAAAAAGAAGTAAAAATAAAAAAATAAAAGATACAAAAATATAAAATATTTTTTTTCAAACTTTTCCTTTATATCCTAATTTGCAATAGTATAAATTATATATACTTAAATTACTCATTACATTAACATTTTGTTTAAATAAATTAGTTATAATTTCAAGACTTAAAAAGAGGAAACAATTTATGTTAGAACAATTAGATAAAGAGTATGTTTTACATACTTATCCAAGAAATTATGTTAATTTCAAAAAAGGAATTAACGCTACATTATTCGATGAAAATCAAAAAGATTATATAGATTTCACCTCAGGTATTGGTGTAGTTTCAGTAGGACATGGAAATAAAGAGCTCTCCGATGCAATTTGTACGCAAGTAAATAATATAACTCATATTTCAAACTTATATGCTATTGAACCACAAGCAAAACTAGCTCAAAAAATTGCAAAATTAGCTCAAATGGATGTTGCAACTTTTTTTGGAAATTCAGGAGCTGAGGCAAATGAAGGAGCTATTAAAATTGCAAGAAAATATGGTGAGACTAAATTTGAAAATAAAAGATATAAAGTTATCACTTTAGAGCATTCTTTTCATGGAAGAACAATAACAACAGTTAAAGCAACGGGTCAAAACTCAATGCATTCTCCAAATTTTGCACCTTATCCTGATGGATTTTCTTATAATGATAAGATTGATGATATTTATAACTCAATTGATAATGAAACGGTTGCCGTTATGATTGAACTTGTTCAAGGAGAAGGTGGAGTTCAGCCTTTTGAAAAAAAAGCTATCCAAGAACTTGCAAAATTTTTAAAAGAACAAGATATTTTATTAATCATCGATGAAGTTCAAACAGGTGCTTTTAGAACAGGTGAATTTTTAGCTTCAAATCTTTATGAAATACAACCTGATATTATTACTATGGCAAAAGGTTTAGGAGGAGGAGTTCCTATTGGTGCTGTTTTAACTAAACATAAAGATATTTTTCAACCAGGAGATCATGGTTCTACTTTTGGGGGAAACTATTTAAGTACAGCCGCTGCTAATAAAGTCCTTGATATTTTAGATGAACATAAAAACTCAGGAGCCTTAGATGAGACAATCATCTATTTTAATTTAAAACTAAATAAAATTTTTGAAGAAAATAAAAATATCTTTACTCAAGAAGTAGGAATAGGATTAATGAGAGGTCTTAGAGTAAGAGATGCGGATACCTTAGCAGAAATAATACCAGCAGCTTTTAATGAAGGTATTTTAGTTTTAAGAGCAGGTAAAAATACTTTAAGATTTTTACCACCTTTAACTATTTCTAAAATTGAAATAGATGAAGGATTTAAAAGGTTGGCAAATGCCCTTAACAAAATCAAATAAATCTTTACTTTTATCTCTTTGTTCTGTTTTACTATTTCCTGCATTTTTAAATGCACAAAATAATCAAAATGATCAAATACTTTCAGAAGATAGATTAAATCTTTTTGAATATAGTAAAGAACAGAATAAAGAAAATAGTAGTAAGTTAAAGAAAGATTGGATTAATCCAATTAATCTTTCTTACTCAAAAAGTTATGGAGATATATATGATTCTGTAAAGAGTTCAGTAACTATAAATCAACCAATTTTCAAAAGTGGGGGAATTTATAGTGCCATTAAATATGCAAATGCAACATATAAATACAATAATTTTGATATTGAAATACAAAAAAAAGAATTAATAAAAAATGTAACTACTATTCTTTTTAATCTTCATATTATAGATTTAAATATTTCAAAAAATGAAATACTTTTAAAAAATGCAAAGATAGATATTACAAGAAAAAAAGAACAAGTATTAAATGGTTTTTTAGATACCTCATTTTTAGATAATTCAATTCTTGAAGCAAATAAGATTAAAAATGCAATTGCAGATTTACTTTTTCAAAAAGAAGAATTAAACAATAATTTTTCAAACCTAGCAAGTGGAGAATATAAAAGTTTTAATCTTCCAAAATTAAAAATCACAAATAAAAAGACTTTTTTAGATGAGAATATAGAACTAAAAAAAGTAAAAAGTGATATTGAACAAAAAGATTATTTTAAAGATATAACAGTTGCTAAATACCTTCCAACTATAAGTGTAAATGGAAGTCATACTCAATACCATGAAAGAAAAGATAACTTACCCTCAAATACAAATGTATATAGTTATGGAATTTCTGTCTCTATGCCTTTGGATGTAAGAACTTTTAATGATATTGAAACACAAAAAATTGAATACTTAAAAGCAAAAATTGATTTAAAAAATAAGATTTTAGAAGAAGAGAATTTCTATAATACAAAAATTGCAAATATCAAAATGCTAAACCGAAAGAAAAATATAGCTAAAGAGGATTATGAACTTTATAACTCTTTGCTAGAAATTATCGTCGAAGAAAAAGAGGCTGAACTTAAAACTCAAAGTGATGTGGATACTCTTTCAAACTCTCAAAGAATAAAATCAATTGAGCTTAAGATTTACGATTTACAAGAGCAAATCGAACTTTTGGATTTATACTCTAAAATAATCTAATCTAAGCAAAAAGAAGAAGTTTTACTTCTTCTTTTTTGGCTTTTTTTCTAAATTTAAATAATAATTCATCTCAGCTGGAGTTAAAATCTTAATTGTATTTGTACTACCTGGTTGTCCAACTGGATAACCAAATGTTGCTATATAAGTTCCTTGTTTATCCAAGTAACCTTTTTCTTCTAATTTTCGAAGCATCACTTGAATCATTCTAGAAGCACCTGCTTCTTTAATTTTTGCAATTGGTTCAACACCCCAAAGTCCACACATTGGATTTAAAACTCTTCTTTGGTGAGAGAACATATAAATATTAGTTTTAGGTCTATATCTAGAAATCTTTCTTCCTGATAAGCCTGAACTTGTTAAAGAAATAATACCTTTTGCTCCAATATCATCAGCTAGTTTTGTAGCTGTTCCTTGAATAACATCAAAATTATCATGGTAAGATAATTTATCATGCTTATCATATGGATAAATCTCTTCTGTTTTTGCAATAATTTTTGCCATTGTTTCAACTGTATTAACAGGATCTACTCCAACTGCACTCTCTTCACTTAGCATAACAACATCTGTACCATCTAAAACAGCATTTGCAACGTCTGAAATTTCAGCTCTTGTTGCTCTTTCATTATGTGTCATTGATAAAAGCATTTGTGTTGCAGTGATAACTGGAATACAAGCTTCGTTTGCTTTTTTTATAAGCTTTTTTTGAATAGTTGGAACTTCATAATAAGGAACTTCAATTCCTAAATCTCCACGTGCAACCATGATTCCATCAGAAACTTTTATGATTTCATCAATATTTTCTACAGCATCAAATTTTTCAATTTTTGCTATAAGTTTTCCTTTGTAATCACCAAGAAGTCTTCTTGCATTTAACATATCTTCTTTATTTTGAACAAAAGAAATTGCAAAATAATCAACTTTATTTTTAACACCCCAAGCTATATCTTCTTCATCTTTTTTAGTAATTACATCAATATCAATTACTGTATTTGGAAAGTTGATTCCTTTTTTAGAACTTAAAAGTCCATGATT
Organism: Halarcobacter sp.; assembly: GCA_030145305.1. Lineage (GTDB taxonomy): Bacteria > Campylobacterota > Campylobacteria > Campylobacterales > Arcobacteraceae > Halarcobacter. Next base: position 94,634 of record JAQYVX010000006.1, read on the forward strand.
CTCAATCACAGCTTTTACTTCATTTCCTATTTCTATAACTTTTGCTCTAATTGTTCCATCATATAAATAGATATATTCATCTTTTTTTACTTTATCAAGAAGTTCTGGATAATTTGTAGATACTACATATTTTTTATCTGATTCTTTGTATCCAATTATTTCGTTTTTTACAAAAGTAATTTCATCTCCTGCAAAAAGTTCAAATTGTTCTTTTAATTCTCCAATTCTTACCTTTGGACCTGAAATATCTTGTAAAACTGCAATTGTTACATCTAAGTTATCCATAGCTGTTCTAATATTTTTTAAAGTTTCACTATGATATTCATGAGTTCCATGTGAAAAGTTTAGTCTAAACATATTTGCACCAGCTTTAATAAGCCCTTCAATTGTTTCTAAAGTATTACTTGCTGGTCCTAATGTTGCTAATATTTTTGTTTTTTTGTATGTTGTTTTATACACTTGGATTCTCCTAATAAATTTATGATAAATATAATTATATCTAAAATGATTTACATTCGAGTTACAAATTAATTAATAGAGTTCACTTTAATTTCACGAAAAAAGTCTATAATGTAAATATCTAAATTAAAAGGATTAAAATCATGAAAAAGTTAACACTTTTAAAACAATTTTCAGTAGTTACACTTATAGCTATTATGTTAGGTGCGTGTACTTCACAAAATAATCCACAAACCCCAACAAATAATACAAATATGTCAAAAACTCAAACAGGGGCATTAATTGGCGGAATTTTAGGTGCTGTAATTGGTGCTTCTTCAAAAGGTAGTAGTAAAGGAAAAAGAGCAATTATAGGTGGGGCTATTGGTGCTGCTGTTGGTGGTGGAATTGGTTACACAATGGAACAACAAGCAAAAGAAATGGCTGATGAATTAGATACAAATGTAAATAATAATCCTAATGCAGTTTTAGATGTAGATAATGATTTAATTGTTTCAAATACTGATAAATACGTAAAAATTATGTTGAGAGACAGTATGGTTTTTGAAACAAATAAAGCAACACCTACTTATGAAGCAGCAAGAAAAATTGCAAAGATTTCAGATGTTTTAAAAAAATATCCAAATACAATTGTTCAAGTTGTAGGATTTACAGATAGCAGAGGTTCATATGAATATAATCAAAAACTATCAGAACAAAGAGCATCAAATGTAGGAAACACTATTTATAATAATGGTATACAAAATCGAATTTTTTCAAAAGGATGTTCTTTTAATAAAGCAGTTGCACCTAATACAAATGCTACAAATATGGCTTTAAATAGAAGAGTTGAGATTTATTTATATGCAAATCAAAATGATATAATCGATGCTTGTGTAAGATAATCTTATAAATATCTTATTTTTGATAAACTTTCAAAATGAAAAAAAGTGAAAAAATTGTAAAACAAAAATTTAGTGACTATTTTAATAAATGGCTATATGGCGAAGCTGGCTATTATTCTAACTATAAACAAATAGGAAAAGAGGGAGATTTTTATACTTCTGTTTCTACTTCCTCTTTTTTTGGTGGCAGCATTGGGAAAAGAATTGTAGATAGTATTAAAGAAGGAACTCTTTCTAAAGATACAACTATTGTTGAAATTGGAGCACATCATGGTTATTTACTTGCTGATGTGATTCAATTTATTTATACTTTAAATCCAAAACTTTTAGAAACTTTAAATTTTGCAATTGTTGAAAGGTTTGAAAAACTTCAAGAACAACAAGTGAAATATTTAAAAGAGTGTTTTGGTGATGTTGTAAAAATAAAACATTATAAAGATATTTGCCAAGTAAAACTTCCTCATGCTTTTATTCTTGCAAATGAGATATTTGATGCTTTTTCATGTGAATTAGTTTATACAAATAAAGATAATATTTTACAAATGGCCTATGTAAATGAAAATATAAAAGCTCATGAAATAATTTTTGAAGATTGTACTGATGAGAAATTAATAGCACATTGTAAAAAATATAAAATCACAAAAGGTGAAGTTGGGCTTGGATATGAAGAGTTTATAAAAAATATTTCAAACAATATCAAAAAATTTGAATTTATAACTTTCGATTATGGAGATAGAGTTCCACGAAATGATTTTTCCACAAGAATATACACAAATCATGAAGTTTTCCCGATTTTTGAAGAAAATCTAGATTTAAAAAAATATTTTGCAAGTGCTGATATTACTTATGATGTTTATTTTACTCATCTTATTGATTGTTTTAAAAATTGCAAAATAGAAGATATTTCTTTTAAAACACAAATGTTGGCACTTGTTGATTTTGGAATTATTGAATTACTTGAAATACTAAAAGAAAATACAGATGAATCTACATATTTAAGAGAATCACAAAAAATAAAAATTCTTTTAGAACCTACAGGAATGGGTGACAGATTTAAAATGCTTCATGTAAAAAAATAGCATTTTAAATTTTCCTCTTTCTTAGGAGTCACTTTTTTTTAATTCTAAATACTCTTCATCAGTGAAGATTCTTGATTTTGAAATAAATTGATAACCATGGTCTATTTCTACAGAAAAAGAATTTCCAAAAGCAGCATCTTCTTTTTTTACATCTACAATAATTTGAGAGTGTCTAAAATACTCAAATTGGTCTTTATCTATAAAAAACTCACAATCACAAAGTTCACCTAGTTTTACATTTCTACTAGGAACATAAAAATCACCTTTTTCATAACACATTGGTGCAGTTCCATCACAACAACCTCCACTTTGATTAAAAACTAAATCTCCATGTTCTTTTTTAAGCATTTCAATAATTTTACTTGCTTCTTCTGTAACAATTACTCTTCTTAAGTCCATGTTATTCCTTTTTGCTTTTTATCATAATTAAAAAATGCATAGAAGATACTCTCCTATGCATTTTATATTTTTATCTTAATCTAAAGGCCTAGAAAAATCCTAATGCACTTTTATTGTAAGAAGTTAAAATATTTTTTGTATGTCTATAAGAGTTTAACATCATCATATGAGTTTCTCTCCCAATACCTGATTTTTTATATCCTCCAAATGATGCATGAGATGGATATAAATGATAACAGTTAACCCAAACACGACCAGCTTGAATTTTTCTTGAAAAATTATGCAATTGATGGGCATCTCTTGACCATACTCCTGAACCCAATCCATAAATAGTGTCATTTGCAATTTCTAAAGCTTCAGCTTCATCTTTAAAAGTAGTAACAGCAAGAACTGGCCCAAAAATTTCTTCTTGGAAAATTCTCATTTTATTATGCCCTTTGAAAATTGTTGGTTGAATATAGTTTCCATTTGGGAATGTTTCATTTTTATATTCAGCACCACCAATTAGACATTCAGCACCCTCTTCTTTTCCAATTTTAATATATTCTAAAATCTTTTCTTTTTGATTTTTAGAAGCTTGTGCTCCCATTTTAGTTGCAGGATCTAATGGATTTTCTTGAGAAATAGCTTTTACTCTTTCTAATACTCTTGCCATAAATGGTTCATAAATTGATTCTTGAATTAATGCACGTGATGGACAAGTACATACTTCACCTGAATTAAATGCGAATAAAACTAAACCTTCAATTGCTTTGTCAAAGAATTCATCATCTTTATCCATAATTGATTCCATAAAAATATTTGGAGATTTTCCACCAAGTTCTAAAGTAGAAGGAATAATATTTTCAGTTGCATATTGCATAATTAACTGACCAGTCGTAGTTTCACCTGTAAATCCAACTTTTTTAATATCTGGATGTGTTGCTAAATGTTTACCAATTTTTCCACCAGCTCCATTAATAATATTAATTACTCCTTTTGGTAAAACTGCTTGAATCTCTTCCATCATAATTAAAATAGCCATTGGCGTAGCCGAAGCAGGTTTTAAAACAACACAATTTCCAGCAGCAATTGCAGGAGCAATTTTCCATGCAGCCATTAATAAAGGGAAATTCCAAGGAATAATTTGTGCAACAACACCTAAAGGCTCATAAACTTCTTGAGAAACTGTATCTCCATCTAAATCAGCAACTGTACCTGTTTCTGCTCTTATTACTGAAGCAAAATATCTAAAATGGTCAACAACCAAAGGAACGTCAGCTGCTAAAGTTTCTCTAATTGCTTTACCATTATCTAAAGTCTCAGCAATTGCTAGTTGTTCTAGGTTTGCTTCAATTGCATCTGCAATTTTATTTAACAAAGTAGATCTTTCTACTATTGAAGTATTTTTAAAAGATTCAAAAGCTAAAACACCAGCTGCAACAGCTGCATCAACATCTGCTTCATTTGATCTAGGAATTCTAGTTAATACTTCACCATCTACAGGAGAGATATTATCAAAATACTCTGCACTAGCAGGAGGAATCCATTCTCCACCAATGAAGTTTTCATATTGCTCTTTAAATTTAGGTTTAGTGTATGCCATTTTTTTTCCTTATAGTTTTTTTTATTTGAAGAAATTAAAGAGATTTTCTTGGCTCTAAAACTTTTTCCATAACGAAAGCTTACTCTTAAATTATAGCCTGAATATAGCGAAGGAAAATCTTCTATAAATAGGGATTCAAGGCTAAAATAGCAATAAAATAGCAATATATATTTAAGAGTTTTTTAGAATCTTTTTCATAGATTATGTTACAATATTTTTATGAAAACCTACAATTATACTTTTCAAAATAATCACTTTAAAGATAAGATAGATTATGAATTATTTAAAGATGAAAAAAATATTCTAATCCAAGTTTTTTGCGGAAATGACAAAAATGTTTTGCAATATGTAATTAATACTTTAATTACAAACTTACCAAATGCTATTTGTATTGGAACAACAACAGATGGCGAAATTAAAGACAAAAGAGTCTCTACTTTAAAAACTGTAATCTCAATATCAATTTTTGAAAAAACTTTTATTAAAAAAGCCATAATTGAAGGAGAAGATTCTTTTACAAATGGCTATGAAATTGCAAAAGAAATAATTACAGATAATACAAAACTTCTAATAACATTTACAGATGGAACAACTACAAATGCCGAAGAATATTTAAAAGGAATAAGTGCTTATAATGATTCTATTATGGTTTGTGGTGGAATGGCGGGAGATAATGGGCTATTTAAACAAACATTTATTTCTTGTGGAAAAAAGATTCTAGATTATGGGGCGGTTGCAGTATCTTTGAATTCTGATATTTTATCAGTATTTAATGATTATAAATACGACTGGTCTCCAATTGGAATAGAACATACAATAAATAAAGTAATAGGCAATAGAATTTATCAAATCTCAGGAATGAAAGCTATTGAATTTTATGAAAAATATTTAGGAGATAGTAATTCCCATACAGAATTTCCTTTAATAGTACAAAGAAATGGTATGTCAGTAGCAAGAGCTGTTTTAACAAGATATTCTGATGGAAGTTTAGGCTGTGGAGGTAATTTATACGAAGGGGATAAAGTTCGCTTAGGCTTTGCAAATGCTGAAATGATTATAAAAAATCCTCTGCAATATTTAAAAAATATAAATAACTATGCAGCTGAAACTTTTTTTATATATTCATGTATGGCAAGACGAAGATATATGCAAAATCTAATTAAAGTTGAAACTGAACCTTTTGCTCAAATAGCTCCAACTTCTGGTTTTTTTACCTACGCAGAATTTTTTCATACACATAAACGAAATGAATTAATGAATCAAACTATTACCTTAGTAGGATTAAGTGAAAAGTTAGATAATAAAAAAGAGCTTCTCTCAAGTAATCAGAATCTAGTTAAACACAATGAAGCTTCATATGCAAAAACTGTTCAAGCCTTAACAAATCTTATTCAACAAAGTGCAAAAGACCAAAATGAACAAAAAAAAGCTTTGGAGAAACAAATTGAATATTCACAAGATTTATTAAAAAATCAAAAACTTTTTTTAAGTCATGCAGTACATGAAACAAACACTCCTCTTTCTGTGATAATGAGTAATATTGATTTGTATGATATGTCTTATGAAAGAAATGAATATATTTCAAATATTGAAGTTGCCATGAAAAACGTAATTTCTATATATGATGATTTAAGCTATTTAGTAAAAAAAGATCAAATAACATATTGTACACATTTGGTTAATTTGGTTGATTTTATTAGAAGTAGAATATACTTCTTTGAAAAAGTAGCAAATCAAATGGAATCAAATTTTATATTTGAAGTTGATGAAAAAGATATGTTTATTAATTTCAATGAAATGAAACTTCAAAGGATTATTGATAATACTCTAACTAATGCGATTAAATATACTTATGAAAATCAACCAATTAAAGTTAGTCTTGAAAAAGTAGATAAAAATTATACTTTTACTGTTTCAAGTAAATCAAAAAAAATACAAAATCCTAAAAAAATTTTTGAAGAATATTATAGAGAAGAGCGTTCCAAAGAAGGCTTTGGTCTAGGATTAAATTTGGTAAAAAGAATATGTGATGAAGAAAATGTAATAATCAAGCTTGTTTCAAATTTAGAATGCACTTCTTTTACTTATATATTTAAGGCTTAATACAAAGGGTTATTAATGAAAATACTACTTTTAGAAGATGATATTATGTTAAACAAGGCAATTAAACAATATTTAGAAACAACAGGACACGCTGTTATTTCTACATTAGATGGAAATTCTTGCGTAGAAAAACTAGCCCAAGAAAAATTTGATTTATTAGTATTTGATATTAATGTTCCTGATATTGATGGTTTAACTATTTTAGAAAATTTGCATATACAAAAGAAAATGGTTCCGACAATCTTTATCTCAGCACTTATTGATATTGAAGATATTACAAGAGCTTTTGATATTGGATGCCATGATTATTTAAAAAAACCCTTTCATCTAAAAGAATTAACACTTAGAATTAATAGAATATTAAAAACAAGTCAAGTTCCTCAAGAGCATAAAAGATTATCAAAATCATATGGCTATGATTCAAAAAATATGATTTTATTTTTTAATAATGAACCTCAAATTTTACCCAAAAGACAAATTCAAATTATAGACTTATTATCAGCTAATAGAAGTTTAGTTTGTAACTATGATATGTTTAGAGAATATGTTTGGAACGACGATTATATCGATAATGCAACAATTAGAGCAGAAGTTAATCGTGTTAAAAAAATCCTAAAAGAAGATTTTATTATAAATATTAGAGGGATTGGATATATGGTAGAAAGACCAAAATAAATCACTCTTTTATAAAATCTGCAATTAAAATATTCCACTACAAAAGTAAATTATAAAATTTACACAAAAAATGTAATTATTTTACACTTATTATGTAATTTTTAGATATCATCAATACTATTTTTAATATTCCTTTAAGACTTATATGTAATAATATATGTAAATCTACACAAGAAATGGAGTCAAAAATCGATATTATAAACAAAAAACTTATAGTTAAAAATGTTTTTAAAGTATTTGGTGAGAGTCCAAAAAAAGCTTTAAAAATGTTAGATAAAGGTTTAAGTAAAGATGAAATATTTACTCAAACTGGGATGACAATTGGTGTTCAAAATGCTAGTTTTGAAATAAATGAAGGTGAAATTTTTGTAATTATGGGTTTATCAGGTTCAGGTAAATCAACTCTTGTAAGGCTTTTAAATAGGCTTATTGAACCAACTTCTGGACAAATAATCATAGATAACACAGATATTACAAATTTAAATGATAAAGAATTAATTGATATTAGAAGAAAAAAAATATCTATGGTTTTTCAATCTTTTGCTTTAATGCCACATATGAATATAATTGATAATACCTCTTTTGGTTTAGAATTAAGTGGACTATCCAAAGAACAAAGATATAAAGCTGCACAAAAAGCACTAGAACAAGTAGGATTAGAGCATCATGCCCAATCATATCCTGATGAATTAAGTGGTGGAATGCAACAAAGAGTAGGATTAGCAAGAGCACTTGCAAATGATCCTGATATTATGCTTATGGATGAAGCTTTTTCAGCTCTTGATCCTCTAATTAGAACTGAAATGCAAGACGAACTTATAGAACTTCAAGAAAAAGAGAAAAGAACAATAGTATTTATTTCTCATGATCTAGATGAAGCGATTAGAATAGGTGATAGAATTGCAATTATGCAAAATGGTGAAATTGTTCAAATAGGAACGCCTGAAGAGATTATTAATGAACCTGCAAATAATTATGTAAAATCATTTTTTAAAGGTGTTGATGTAACTTCAGTATTAAATGCCTCTCATCTTGCAAAAAAAATCAAACCAACAATTATTAATAAAGAAGGTGCTGGTATAAAATCTGCTCTTCAATATATTACTGATTATGATGAAGACTATGCATATTTTATAGAAAAAAGTGGTAAATATATTGGAATATTAACTTTAGATTCATTAAAAGAACAAAAAAAGCTTGGAGCAACTATTCATGCTGCGGTAATCGACGAAAAACCGATTAATGAAAATTTACAAATTTCAGAATTTATTTCTGATATTGCAAGTCATTTATATCCTACTGCTGTAATAAATGATGAAGGTAAATATAAAGGAACAATATCAAAAAGTAGATTATTAAAAGTATTTGGTGAAGGAGTAGAAAATGAGTAATGACCCATGGGGAAATGCATCAACTGCACAAGAAAATAAAGAATCTTCTGTAGATTGGACAGGAGCATCAGCTGATGTGCCTATTGAAGAAATAAAAGATTTTGATATTTTAAATCCTTTTGAACATGTTGTTATTCCTTTTGATTCTTGGACAAATGATGGAATTAATTGGTTAGTTGCTAACTTTAGAGAAGTTTTTTTAGCAGCAAAAGCTCCAATTGATGTGGTATTAAAAGCAACAGAGAGTTTTCTATTGTATTTAAATCCATATGTTGTAATTTTATTTTTTGTTTTATTAGCACTCCAATTTTCCACTAAGAAGTTAGCAATTGGAACCTTTATTTCATTTTTTATCATTGGACTTATTGGAGCTTGGGAAGAATCAATGATTACCTTATCTTTAGTAATTACAGCTGTACTATTTTCAATTTTAATAGGACTTCCTCTTGGTATTTGGAGTGCTAAAAGTGATACTGTGAATAAAGTTTTACGCCCAATACTTGATGGAATGCAAACAACACCAGCCTTTGTATACTTAATTCCTATTGTAATGTTATTTGGAATTGGAAATGTCCCTGGAGTTATTGTAACTATAATATTTGCACTTCCACCTCTTATTAGGCTTACAAATTTAGGTATTAGACAAGTCCCTGAAGATTTAATAGAAGCTTCAAGATCTTTTGGTGCAAGTTCATCTCAAATGTTATGGAAAGTTCAAATTCCAGTAGCAATGCCTACGATTATGGCAGGAGTTAATCAAACATTGATGTTATCTTTATCAATGGTTGTAATAGCTTCAATGATTGCAGTTGGTGGTCTTGGACAAATGGTTTTAAGAGGAATTGGTAGACTAGATATTGGTTTAGCCGCAGTTGGTGGTCTTGGAATTGTACTTCTTGCAGTTATTTTAGATAGATTAACTCAAGCAATGGGTCAAAAAGACAAAAATATTAAAACTAAATGGTTCCAAAAAGGTCCAATTGGTTTTATATATAAAATTAAAAATGGAGAAAAAAATGATTAGTAAAAAAATATTAGTTGGTGGACTTATTTCACTAGTATTAGCCTCAAACTTATTTGCTGCAAAAGTTAATGCACTTAAGTCATCAATAGCAGAAGAAACTTTTCAAATGCTAATTGTAAATGAAGTATTAAAGAAAATGGGTCATGAAGTTATAAGCTCAAATGATGTTAATTATGATATTGCTTATCAAACAATAGCAAGTAATGCAAATAGTGACGATGTATATTTCTTAGCTTCAATGTGGGATCCTTTGCATAATGAAAAATTAAAAGCTCTTGACGGAGATAAAAAATTAGTTCAATATGATAAGTTTATTTCAAATTGTGCGCAAGGATACTTAATTGATAAAAAAACTGCTGATAAATATAATATTAAATATTATAATGATCTAAAGAAACCTGAGATTGCAAAACTTTTTGATACAAATGGAAATGGAAAAGCAAATTTAACAGGATGTAATGCAGGTTGGGGATGTGAAAAAGTTATAGAACATCAACTAGACGCTTATGGTTTAAGAGATACAGTTGAACATAATCAAGGTGAATATTCAGCACTTTTAGCAAATACTATAGCCAACTACAAAACAGGAAAACCAATTTTATATTATACATGGACTCCTTATTGGGTGAGTGGTAAACTAGTTCCTGGAAAAGATGTTGTATTTTTACAAGTAACACATTCAGCTAATCCAAACACTAATTCTACAAAACTTTCAAATGGGGCAGATTATGGATTTAATATAAATGATCAAAGAATTGTTTCAAATGCAAGTGTAAAAACAAAGCATAAAGATATAGCAAAACTATTTGATATTATCAAAATTGATGTAAATGATATTAGTGGTCAAAATATGCTTATGGCAAATGGTCAAAATAAAGAGAAAGATATACAAAGACATGCCAAAGTATGGCTAGAAAAAAATGCAGCAAAAGTTGATGCATGGGTTAAAGAAGCCAAAGCAGCCAAATAAACATCTAAAATAAGAGGAAAATCCCTCTTATTTTTTTATATTAAAGAATATAAAGTTTATTTGAATTTATAATTTCATATAATTATAAACTTTTAATAAAAAGGAAAAGCTTGGCTTTACTAAATAATAACAAAGACATACTACCTCTTAGTAGTATTGCAGAACTTTTAACTGCAAAAGTAAGAACCCTAAAAATGTACGAAGACAAAGGTCTTTTACCTCAAAAAAAAGATTCAAAAAAACTATACTCAATAAACGATGTTAAGATTATTTCTTTTGTTCATTATTTAGCAAGTGTTAAAAAAATAAATGCAAATGGTATTAAATATATTAGAGAGATGTTAGATAATAATATGGATGAAAAAAATAAAGATGATTTTCTTTCCCTAGTTGAAGAAAAAATGGAAAAACTATCTGGTGGAGATATTAAAGATATTGAAAATATCTAAATTTGAGCTCATAAAATAAGGTACAATAATTAAGGGTAAAGATGCAAGTACAAGATGATCAATGCTTATTTGGAATTGGAGTTTAACACTTTGAGGAACACGGAAGATTAATATGAGTACTTTGTGTTCCAAAATCTAGGGGGTTAAGAAGAGATTATCCAGAATTTTGTGTCCTATTTTCTGTTGACAGATTAGGTATTTATGAATCAAGAAACTATAATAAATAAAATGAGTGAACTTAAACTAGAAGGTTTTAAAACAGCATATCTAAGACAAATTGAAAATAGGAATTATGATAAATTATCATTTAATGAAAAACTCTATAATCTTCTTGAATCTCAAGATACTTTCCAACATAATAGAAAAATACAAATGAATTTTAAAATGTCAAAAATTAAGGATAAGAAAACAAGAGGATTAAATATTGTTCATTCTTCACATAGAGTTGAATTAAAAGGGACATCTATGAGAAAATTTATGTCAAAAATAGATTAACATTCGAACACTTTGCATTAAAATGTTGTTAGAGAATATTTCAATTTGAAAGTGTTCAAATGTTTACCGATACGCTGTTCAAGTTGAGTGATATTTACAGGATACCTCATAGTGAAGTAGTAGATCCAATTAATTATAAAAATCAGGTAATTAATGAATTATAGTCTATATAAAAAATTTACCTAGTTAAAAAAGGAAAAAAATGGCACGGAAACAAGCTCGAGATATTAGCGAAAGTAAAACTTTAAATGCAAAAAGAATTTTTACAGATAGAGAAGAACCTCAAACATCCTTTAAAAAAAGATTAGCACAAGTAAATATAAGAGAATACTCAATATTGCACTTTTACGGAGTTGGAGGGATTGGCAAAACTTCACTTCAAAAACACTTACAAAAGGAACATTTAGATAAAAATAAAGACGCAATTTATAGTTGGATTGATTTTGAAAAAGCTGACAATCAACAAGAACATAATGCTTATCGAATTATAGTAAATAAGTTTAAAGAACGATTTAATATTACATTTACTTCTTTTAATATTGCATATATTATATACCTAAAGAAATCAAATCCAAATATAGAAATATCAAAAGAATCTTTACCTTTTGTTGAAGAAGGTGGAATTCTTGCAAGTGCTTTAGATATAGTAGATAATATTGGCGGCTTAGCCTCTTTATCTGTTGATTTAATTAAATATGTAGGAGAAAAAGTAAAAGAAAACCATTTTAATTCTAATATTAGAAGTGAATTAACTAAGTTAGAAGAATTGGAAGCTGATAAGATTGAAGAGAGGCTTATTGATTTTCTAACTTATGATATAAAAGTCTTTAAAGAGATGAATCCAAGTAAAAAAATAGTTATATTTTTAGATACTTATGAATCATTATGGGGAGAAGAAAGAAAAGAATCAAGTATTTTGACAAAAGATATTTGGATAAGAGATAATTTAGTGACTCAACTGAAAAATGTTTTATTTGTAATTTGTGGAAGAGAAAAGCTTAGATGGGAGGAAGATGATTATTCTTGGATAGAAAAAGATAAAGAAGGGTTTTCTGATTTAGAGCAACATATTATAGGTAATTTAAGTGATAATGATGCCAGATATTTTTTAGACAGTTGTACAATAGAAGATAGCTTAATACAAGATACCATTATAAAAAATAGTGATGGAGTGCCTTATTATTTAGATTTATCTGTTGATACTTTTATTCAAATGAAGAAAAAGAATTTAGTTCCAAATGAAAAAGATTTTCAAAATATTGAAAAACATAAAATTTTTGAAAGATTTATGCGATATATAGATAAAGAAAAAGCTACTTTAAAATTATTAGCAATTGCAAATTTTTATAATAAAGAACTTTTTAAATTAACTGTCAAAAAGTTTGATACAGCTTACCCTGTTACAGAATTAAGTATATTTAACAATTTTTCTTTTATACGAGAATATAATGAAAACTTTTATATCCACAACCTAATGAGAAAGAGTTTAATTAATTGCTTAGACGAGGACTTGAAAAAAGAAGTAAATGAATTCTATTTTGAATACTATAATAGTAAATTAGAAGATTTAGATATCAAAAATATTACAGCAGAGCAAGAAGAAGCTTTTAAAGAAGCTTTTTATCATAAGTCTAAATTAAAAGATATTAACTCATTATCAAAATGGTTTTACAAAAAATATTCAATTTTTTTCGAAGCAGGAAGATATAATCTTTTAATAGAATCAAGTGAATCTTTATTAGATAAAATCATAAAGATATTTGGATTAATTGATTCAAATACCTTTTTGATTCAAAATAGTCTTGGCATACTTTATTTTTCTTTGGGGAAGTATAAAGAATGCTTACCTTTTTACTTGCAAGCTTTTCTTATAGCTCAAGAATTATATCAAAATAAGGAAAATAATGATGAATTAATTATTAAATTAGCAGCTATAAATAATAATTTAGCCATTGTTTATGATGAGCTGGGTGAACTTGAGTATGCAATTCATTTTTATAATGATTCATTATCTATATATAAATCTTTTTCTAAAGAAAGTCTAGAAATAGCAGGAATCTATAATAATCTAGGTTTATTATCTTTAAAATTAGAATCTTTTGATAATGCATTAAGTTTTTCTATGCAAGCTTTAGAAATTAACATTAACATATTAGGAGAAAAACATTTAAATTGTGCTCAGAGTTATTTTAACTTGTCATTAGTTTATTCCGCATTAAAATTTTTTGAAAAATCTATACCTTTACTTATAAAAGCTCTAGAAATATTTGATGAGAACTTTGGAGAGAATCATCATAAGACAGCAAATTGTTATATATCTTTAGCTCATGTTTATTTAGATTTAAATAATAGCAAAGAAGCTTTACCTTTATTTGAAAAGTCGTTAGTAATTTATAGAAATCATTATGAAGATAGTCATCCAACGATAATCTCTATCTATCAAGGTTTAATAAAATGTTACATAATAATTGCTCAGTTAGAAAAAGCCATATCTTGGAATAATAAGCTTCTAGAAATAACTATAAAAATATTTAGTGAAGAATCTTTTGAGTCAATCAGAGAGTATGATAATATATCAATATTATATGAAAACTTAGGAGACTATAAAATGGCTTTTAAAACTTATGAAAGACTTTTAAAAATAAAAGAAAAGAAACTTGGTAAAGATCATTCAGAAGTTATAGAATCAAAAAAGATACTTAAAATCATTGAATCTAAAATTAATAAACCTACTTTATAAGGGAACCACATATCCTGTCATTTCCTCACTTTATAATTTCCATATCAAAACAAAAAAGGAGTTTGAATGGAATTATTCAACAAAATAAAAAATAAGGCAGATTTTACTTTTTCAGTGATGTTATTATTAAGTGTAACAATCATATCTTCTGTAAAGTTACCTTTTAAAGATTGATCTATATGAACACAATAAAGGATTAGTTTTGGAATATGAAGAATATTCCAAAGTTTTAATTCCTATATTTAAAGAATTAAAACACCAAACTTTTAAGTGGAAAGACTATGGAGTAAATGAAGTTTTTTTAGAGGGTACAAGATATAAAAAAACAATGACTTATAAAAAGGGGGGGACTCGTATCTGCATGATATAATAAATCCAGAGAGTTTTAAGAGTTAATATATCATGCAGATACGAGTGCCCTTTATTCAAATATTATTACTTGACTTATAAAATAAATTTGTAAAAAATATAGAACTCTCTAACTGTTAGCTCTTTTTACACAAAACAACAGCACTCTCATATTTTTATACTCTTCTTTATATTTATCTTTAGATAAATTATTACATTGTTCTAATATCATTTCCATTTTTGAATCTTTTGATAAGGGGAAAGCATTAACGAGGTCCCTAACAGCAGTTCCAGAACCAAGCCCTATTCCCATTAATTCACCAGTTAAGTTATCTTTTTGAGCCAATTTATCATTTTCTTTCCAATTATAATTTTGCATTTTTATCCAAATAGGATGCTTTTCCCAACTTGATGCATGTAAAACAAGTAAAAAAAATGAACTTACTACTATAATTTTTTTTAACATTTTATACCTTTTGAATTTTTGTTATTATACATTACTCATTCTTTATTTGAATTATTCATTTAAACCTTTATACTATTTATTTTTTGGGATATTTAGAATAAGTTAAATTTCCATTATCTAAAATAATATATTGTTTGAAGAGGGGGGAGGACTATCCCCTTTTTTTCTTTGATTCCTTGATAAATCATCAATTTTCATAATCTTCCTTTCTGTGCGGTACTGTGCGAAAAGTATAATTTTTAAATTTAAATTAATATTTATTTACATAAATTTAAATATACCTAAATATAACTGTTCTTTTTAGGAAAATAGACATTACTTTACAATCATTCTAATATATGAGATAAATAGTAAGTTCAATACAAAGGATTTATTATGAATGTAGGTTATGCAAGAGTTTCAACTTCAAGCCAAAATCTTGAGAATCAGATTAATCACTCCACAGTGACAACTTCCATGATACTTCATTCTAATCCTTATAATGGGTAGTATTTAAAAAGACTATATCTATTAAGAAATGCATTTTTAAAAATCTTATTTTTTAAAAATATTTGATGAAATATTTTTCCCTTTTCCATACATCACACATTTAGTTTTTATATTATATTTACGTTTTATTCTTTTACACTCTTTTAAAGAGATTTTATTTGCTATATTTTGATTCTTTTTCCCATATGCATATCCATAGACATATTTTCCATCTTTATCTATTGCAAAACTAATTGATTTGTATTTATTTAACTTATTATATTTATTTAGTACAGATTTAATTTCTTTTATAGCTTTAGGATTATTGAATTTAAGTTTTTGATCCTTTATTGTTTTATGCAAATTAGTATTATTATGTACAAGTAAATTGTTCTTTTTATAAACAAAAAGATAATAACTATATCCAAATAAGATAAATAAAAATAATAAGGTTATGACAATAGGAAATGTATTATTTTCACTATCCTCTTTTGATTTATTTTCTATTATCTCTTTTTTATTATTAATATCATTTTCAAGTTCATTAACAAAATCTGATTTTAAAGTATTATGAAAATCTAAAATAAAGTTATTTCCAATTTTTTCTAATTTTATAAAAGACCCATTTAAATTAGCATTTTTAATTAAGAAAATTCTATTTTCATTTAATGAGACTTCATATCCATCATTTTCATTATATTCTTCTTCAAGTTTGTTTCGTAACTCTTCAAATGAAATTTTAGAATTTTCTTTTATTGTAATAATATATGACCCATCAACTCTTTCACATAAAATATCTTTAGTGTTATTACTCTCTTTAGTCTCTTCATTTAGCATAATATATTTATATGTTGCAGAAACTGCACTAACAACAAAAACTGTAATAAAAAGTTCTAAAAGATCGTAAAGAATAGAAAAGTTTAAATTTATCTTAACTAGCAAATAAATTATCAAACCGTAAATAAGAGTTAAAATAGAAGAAAAAATTGTTGGAAACATAATAATTGTAAAAAAAGTTAGAAACTTATAGTTTTTAGTCAAAGTCCAAGACTTAAAAAGATTTATTTTTTTATCTATTGCAATACTAGGTAAAACAAGAGATAACCTAGAAAAAAGTATCATAGCTAAGGGTAAACATAATAAAATAACTAATACAAAAGGAAGTTTAAAAAAACCAATTATAATAGAAAACAATCCTATAGGTAAACCTACTGCAAATCCCACAACAAAAATATACCAAAGAAAAAGAAAGTCTCTTATATTAAATTTTAGTAAACTTAAAGATAAAGTATATGATTCTTTTAGCAAAATCACTCTATGTACTCTTGACATTGCAGAAGCAATAATAAGATATTTAATTAAGGCATATAAAATTAGATAAAGAGATAGTCTTCCAAGTCCCTCTTTCGTTGAATCAATTTTAATCCATATCAAAAAAGGATTTAATAATAACAATAAAAAGATATGTGGAAGTAAGGCATGAAAGATTGTTTCAAAATTATTAAAAACAGATTTTAATGTTTTTAATGTAATGCTTTTATACATATTAGGTATCCTATAGTTTTTCATAATAAGTGATTTGTTTTATCATAAGCATTTCTAGAATCAAACTTAATAAAATAAAATTGTTCTATTAATGATAAACTCATAAAAATACTAAGTATAAGTATTAATAATTTTATCTACAATATAATTAATATGTACTTTCATTATAAAAAAATTCTAAAATCCATACAAATATATATGACTCTAGTGGGAATACTCTTAATTGGTAAAAACTGTTCATACTTTGTGTCCTATTTTTTATTTATAGAGCAACCTTTACTATACCCACTATTAAGTCAATGAAGTATAGACATAGCTTTCTATCTCAATATACTCTTCAGTTGACAAATCATGAGCTATGTCATAAGCTCCACAAATATTTTCAAGTATGCTGTGTAAGTATTCAATAGTATTAATAGCTAAAAAGTTATACTCTTTATTTGGATTCATTTGGTGTATTTCTTCTAGGTATAAATCTTTTAATTCTTGCTTATCATAAATATTTGATACAGTTTCAAAAAGAGTAAGAACTTTGTCTTTTTTTAGAAGTGTTCTTGTTAAAATATCAGGCTCATTATGAAATGCAATTGCAATATCAAATAAATCTCTTGAATTACCTTTATCAGCTCTATAATAAATCTTCTTAGCAATAATTTCTTCAACTGTATCAATTAAAAGTTCATAACCCCATAGATTTACTTTAACATAAGGAATATGTGATTTCTTAACAACATCAAAAAACTGAATCTTACAATCTCCATCTATAACTATTTCAGAGTAAATTGGATGACTTCTAAAGTTACCTTCATATCCGATTGATTCCATTGTAGTTTTTACTTCTTTACTCCAATTAGATTCTTTTAGTAGATGTTTTTTATCAACTTCATCATATATAAAAATATCAATATCAGTTGAGTATCTATGATTCCAATAATAAGAAGCCAAAGCAGTACCACCACCAAGTGTTGATACTTCACTTAAGTTATTCTCTTCTAAAAGTAATAAAGTTGCATCAAGAATAGCTTTTTGTTTAGAAAAATCATACATGAGTTAAGTTTTTTCTATTAAGAATATTTTGTAAAGCAGTTGGTAGAGGTTTTTTATTTTCTATATTTGAAGCAATATGTTTTAATCTAAATCTTCTATCCCAAGTTTTTGCAACACCTTTTAATGTTCTAAAAGGTGAAGAAATATATACACTCTTTATATTTCTTTTTGATATGTTAAAAGTTTTTATAAATTCATCTAATTCATTTGGTTCAAGTTCTTTAAAAAACTTTGAATAAATACTTTGTTCTTTTAGTGTTGCTTCATGATAATCTTTTTTATCAAAAGCTTCTCTAATATCATCTGCTGTAAATTTTGAATAGTTATTAATATTTCTATTTAGGATATGAAAGAATCTATGGTTAGTTTTTTTACTTAATTTATTTTGTACTTCTTTTTCTTCAAGATTGATAAGAAGTTGATATAGTTTATTTCTATTACTATCTTCTTTTTTCCAATCATTAAGTGTTGCAAATGGTATATCTAAATATTTACTAATTTGTGCCTGAGTCATTTTATATCCTTTATATAACTACATTATATATGAATATCGTAATTTTGTCAATTACTAATGCATCTGTAGTTTATGCTGATATGTCAACAGAAAATAGGACACAAAAGATGAGTTATAAAAATATCTAGTTTTGTTAGAGGTAACTAAATCTCTAGTTGTGAAGTCATATCAATACTTCCACCTTTGATAATTTGAGCTCTTAATCCTGCTTTATGAATCATTTCAGTTAACACTTTTTTATTGTCTAATTTTTCTGAAAGATATTTACAAGGTTCACATAGTCTTATCCCTTTTAAAACTACATTCCCTATTTGAAACTCTTTATCTACTAAAGAATTTAAATCACAATTTGATACAACAATATTTCTTCTAAGATCTTCATCTGTTATATTTTCATTAAATTTATCATTAAATTCATTTATCTTTTCTATCTCAACTAAAGTTACATCCCTGTCAGGCTCAATTTTCCCTTTGTTTGAAAATGTTCCTTCTTGATTATAATATCTATCTCCATAAATACCTTTTCCTTCTTCTAGGATTATTTGATTTACTTTTTGCATAGAACTTTTAATATCTTTGGATATAAGAAGATTTACTATTTTACCTGACATGGTTATCCTTTTTTATGATTTTTTTATTTGTATATAATATATTTATTACTTTAGCAAAGTATTTCAGGGTAAAGGGGACTGTCCCCCTTTATTCATAGTGATTTGATTGTAATTCGGGTAAAGGGGACTGTCCCCCTTTATTTTATTTTTTCTTTTGGATATTTAATATCACTGTAAAGAAAATTATAAAACTTGGGAAACATTCTTGATTAAACTTTTACTATTATATAGCAAGTCTAAAAAATTAACATAATGTAAAGTAAGACTTTTATATAATTATTTAAATTATATAAAAAGAGCTTTCAATGTTACAATTCAATAAAAATATCTTTAGTTTGATTTTGTTAGTTAATATCTTATTTATGATTTCAGGGACTAAGGCTTATAGTAATAATTTAGTTTCTTTTTTAGAAGAAGAATGTAAAAATAGGAATGGAAAAGTTTGCTTTGAATTAGAGCATAAATATATGTCTGGAAAAGGGTTAAAAAAAATATAAATACGGCACTTAAGTTATATCAAAAAGCTTGTGATGCTGGGGAAAAATATAGTGCTTGTTTAATGGTTAAAGAAGTAGATAAGGCTATTTCATATTTTGAAAAAGTATGTGAAAAAGGAAAAGGAAAAGGTTGTATTAAAGCTGGGGAAGTTTATAAAAACTTAAAAAAAGACAATGAACAAAGTAAAGTCTTTTTCAAGAAAGCTTGTTCTTTTGGTTTCAAAGACTATTGTTTTAATTAAAAAGATTTTTCTCCTTCTTATATAATAATATTAGGTATTTCTTAAATACTAACCCTTTTATATAAAGTTCTTTTAGTTAATTCAGGAGGTATTTAATGTTAAAAATATTTTTTAGCTTTACACTTATAATGGCAGGTATTTTTTTAGTTTTTCTAACATCTCAAAAAACTAAAAAGATTAATGCTATAGAGCGTGATATTGCATATTTATTAAGTGAAACTATAATACAAGATAGACTAGAAACTCTTAAAACATCAATGAATGAACATAAGGCATTTGCTGCCGTTATTGATGATAGAAATGTATATGTTTATGGTTTTTCATTTGCTCATAGCACACAAGAACTCGCGGATTTAACGGCTTTTGAAAAGTGCGAAAAAATAAGGAAATCAAAAGGTTTTAATATAGATAAAGAATGTATATTGCTAAATGAACTTATTTATAATCATTGATTTTTCAATAATAAAGAGAATTGATCTGCCTACAGAAAATTGGACACGAAAACAAGTTCAATAACCTATACTTATTGAACATACTCCAAATTTCAATTCTTAATTACCCTCAATATTGTAGATATACAAAATATTATAATAAATTAAGAAATAGAAATATTTAATTTCTTTCCTAAGGCTTGTGTTGCAGCCTCTAATGTTGAGATTGTAAGTGATTTATTCATTGGATTTAATAATCTATCAACTGAAGTTCTACTAGTATGCATAAGTTTTGCCATTTTTGATTTATTTATCTCTTGCTTTTTCATCTCTTGTTCAATTTGATATGCAATAACTCTCTTTATAGCAATTGCTTCAGTTTCTGCAAGTATCCCTTCATCTTGTAGGAATTCATCAAAATCACTTTTCATATTTGGTTTTATTTGCATTTTATTTCCTTTAATCTCTTTACTGCTAAATCTATTTCACTTTTTGGAGTTTTTTGAGTCTTTTTAATAAATCCATGCAGTAAAATTATATAATCACACTTTACAGAAAAAATTACTCTGGCTATTCTTTTATCAGAAATATTACTTCTTATTTCTTCAAGTTTATTTCCAAGAGATCTACAAGTTGGCATTCCAATAGGATAACCATATTCAACTGTAGCAATATCTTGACCTATTATTTTTCTATCATCTTCTGATAGTCCTAGTAACCAATCTCTAACTGGTTTTTTAGCATTAGAATTTTCATAAAAAAGAGCAGGTATTTTTTTCATTTACTATTGTACCTTTTTTGGTGCATACTGTCAACTCTAACTTAATTAAAAAAATGGGTGTTTAAAATAGTGCACAAACTATTGTATATTGAGAGTAAATAAAGGTTTATTTATAAATGGCTGTAAAAAAGTTCCACAATCTGTACCTTTTGGAACTTTCATTAAGTTTCAAACTAAATTGGTGAACTATTATATAATTTTAATGACTATTTGTTACTGATACAAAACTCTGAACGGTCTCATCAAGTAAAATAGTAAGTAGTTTAAACTACTTACTATTTAAATTTTCAATAAATTTTAATATCATTCTAACCCCAGCGCCAGATCCTCCATAAGGATTATATCCCCAATTTCTTTCTTTATATGCAGCTCCTGCTATATCAAAATGAAGCCATTTTTTCTTATTCTCTTTTTTTATAAAATTATCTAAAAATAAAGAAGCGGTAATTGCACCTCCACCTTTAGAGCTTGTACTATTTACAATATCAGCTACGGAGCTTTTTATTAATTCAGGTAAATATCTATTATATGGTAAAAATCCAACTAATTCACCTGAAGCTTTTGAAGCTTTTTCAAATTTCTTTTTAAGACTTTGACTATGTCCCATAATTCCCGTTGAAAACTCACCAAGAGCTATAACACAAGCACCTGTTAACGTTGCCATATCAAAAATATAATCAATATCTTTAATCTCATCTTGGGCATAACATAAACAATCTGCTAAAACTAATCTACCTTCTGCGTCTGTATTTCTAACTTCAATTGTAACTTTATTTTTTGCAACTAAAACATCATCAGGTTTATAAGCCTCTCCTCCTATCATATTTTCAACAGCTCCAATTATTCCGTGAACTTCATATTCATAAGCTAAATTTTTTAAAGAATCCATAATACCTAAAACTGCGGCACCTCCACTTTTGTCACATTTCATAGTAACCATACCAGTAGATGATTTTAAACTTAATCCTCCTGAATCATAAGTAAGTCCTTTTCCAACAAGAACTATTTTCCCTTTTGGATTCTTTGGTTTATATGTTAAATGAATTAATTGGCTTTCATGTCTTGAAGCACGACCTACTGCTAACATAGCATTCATGCCATTATTAAGTAAAAACTCTTCGCCATATATTTTACATTCCAAATTATTCTTAGCAGCTATTTTTTTTGCATCTTTTGCCATAGTTATAGGAGTATAATCCTCAGGAGTTGTATTAACAATACTCCTAACCATATTTATACTTGAACATATTGTTTTTATATCTTCTAAATCTTTTTTCAATTCTTCTATATTTTTTTTACTGTTTTTTGTATCAATTAAAATATCAAAACTACTGTTTTTAACTTTTGATTTATATTTTTGAAACTCATATGAACCTAGAAGTAAACCCTCAACTAAAGTTTTTAAATCTAACTCTTTTTTATCTTCGGCTAAAGCTATTTTTATTTTTTTAAACTTATATTCTTTTAATTCATTTATAGCATTACTAGCAGCAATTTTTAAATCTTCATTTTTTAATTTACTAAGACCTATATACAATTTTTTTGCATCTGTAAGAAGTAAATTTTTACCCTCTTTTGCTTCAAAATTAAACTCTTTTAAAATCTTTATTGTTTGCTTATTTAAAGCTTTAAAATTTTTTATAAATATCACTTCAATATCAAAATTTTTTATATTTTCAACCAATTCTATTTTCATAAAAATCCTTTTATATTTTTGAATATTATACTCTTTTGAACTATCTAATTGCTAAAAATAAATCAAATACCCCTATTTGATTGAAATAAAAGAAAAATTAGATAGAATTTGCTCATAAAAATACAAAGGGATATAATGAATATTATTGTTAATGGGGAAGAAAAACAATTTACTGAAAATGCAACACTTCAATCAATTATTAATGAATTACAAATCGAAGATAAAGTTATGGCCGCAGCTGTAAATATGGAGATTGTAAAAAAAGATGAATGGAATAACTATCTTGTTAAAAATGATGATAAATTAGAATTATTACAATTTGTTGGTGGAGGATGATAAATCTTCCATCTATTTCTTTTTCTTCTAAATATTGTGACAAAAATTGAGTCGGAGTAAAGGCGATATTGCTGAAAAAAAAGCTTGTGAATACTTACTCTCACAAGACTTTAAAATCATTGAAAAAAACTTCTATGCCAAAAAACTAGGAGAAATTGATATTATTGCAGAAAAAGAAGAAGTATTTCATTTTGTAGAAGTTAAATCAGCAGATGATTATGAAATAGCTGTTAATAATATTACTAAATCAAAACTCTCAAAACTAAAGAGAAGCGTAGATTATTATCTTCAAATAAAAAAATTGAATATCAGTTTTTGCATAGATGCAATTATTGTGGTAGAGAATGATATTGAGTTTTTAGAAAATATTACTTTTTGAATTAATCAGTAAAACTAATCATAAGTAGAATCCATATCAAAATCATCAATTTCTAATACGGGAACATCTTTTAAAGATTCTTCATTTACTTTAGCACCTTCTAAATCTATATAAAAAGACTGCTTTCGAGCGTACTCTTTTTCTCTTTCCATCTCTATTTTTATTTGTTTTTCAATTCTTATTTTCTTCTTTTCATCATTTTGTTTTTCAATACTTTTACCCGCAACTTTTTCAGAAGCAAAAAGAGTTAAACTCAATATAAATACAAATAATATAATAGCTTTCACTTATAGACCTTTATTTATTTTTCTTATAATAATCATATCTGATTTTATTAAAAAAACAAATCTATGTTTCAATAATTTTTATAAATTAGCGACGGCATCTTCTTATTTTTATATAAATTATTCGAAATATTCTTTTTATATTTATAAAAAATCTTGTTGTATATGTTGCATCACTATTTACAATTTCTTCACCAAGTTTCACATTTAAAGCATCGCTTTTTTTCATTGATAAAAGTTGAGAAGGGAAAACACTTCTATGTCCTGTCATTAAAAATGCAATAATTACAGATAAAGCAGCATAATGTCCCACATGAATACCAAAAAGTTCAACCGCCATTATAATTGCAGCAATGGGGGCACTTGTAGCTCCTGCTAGAACACTTACAAAGCCTAAAGCAGCAAATAAAGGAATATATCCATCAACTAAAGATCCAAAGAAATTTCCACTTGTGGCGCCTATATAAAATATTGGAGTAATAACTCCACCACTACCACCAAATCCTAAAGTTAAAGACGTGAAAATAGTTTTTAAAATAAAAGCATACCAAGGGACACCTTCATGGTCAAGATGACTAGAAGAAATGGATTCTTTTATGGTTTCAAAACCTAAACCTAGATAATGATCCCCAAATATAAAAGTTAAAAATACAATAAAAACACCTGCTAAAAAAGCTTTTAGCATATAGTGCATTTCTATCGATTTTGCAAAATTATGTATTGCTTTTAATGTAGTAATAACAAAATCTGCAACCAGACCAAAAAATATTCCAGCTAAAACTACTTTTGCTATAAGTACATAATTAAGATCAAAAGTAACGTAATAAGCTAAATCAAAATAGGTATAACTTATTCCAAACATTTTTGCTACAAAAAAAGCTGAAAATCCGGCAACAATTGAAGGTAATAAAATATCATACATTAAAACACCAACAATTAAAATCTCAACTCCAAAAATAGCTCCTGCAAGTGGCGTGCCAAATACTGAGGCAAAGCCTGCACTAATACCACAAATCACCATCTTTTTTCTATCTCTTTTTGAAAATCTAAATAGTGTTGCAATAAAAGAAGCTGCTGCTGCTCCTATTTGTGCCCCAGGTCCTTCTTTACCTACTGAACCACCTGCAAATATTGTAATTACTGTTGCTATTAGTTTTATAGGAATAACAGATAGTTTTATTTCTCCTGCATTTTTATGTACAGCTTCAATAACTTTTTCAGTTCCATGCCCTTCAGCAGATGGAGCGAATTTTTTTACAATATATACGGTTATTGCTAAAGCAAAAGGAAGGGTGTAATAATATTCAAAAGGTAATAAACCTCTTGAGTCTTCGAAGTATTCTAAAAGCCTCAGAAAGAAAGCAACAATAAGTCCAATTATTGCTCCAATAGAGGAAGATATTAAAATCCATTTTGTGATTGATGCGAACATAACTGTTTGTTCTGTTATATGATTTCTTACGTTTTTATTATTATCCATTTTATGACTACTTGCAGTTATTTATCTTTTCACAGCTTAACATAAAAATTATAATTTTATGTCATAAAAATGGCTAAATAATGACTTTATTTTTCAATTTAATTATTCTTTATGTTCTTTGCCTTCTAAGTATTGTGATATAGTCTTAAATTCATCAATATCTCTAGCTTCACATCCTAAAATTTCGCCTAATGACTTAACTCCCATTGACAAAAGATATTGTAAATTTGCATCAAATGTTGCTTCTTCTATTACCCAAATATTATCTTTATGTGTTTCAAACATAAAACCTCCATTTGGGATTGGAGTCATTGATAAAACTACTGTATAATGATTTTTTATAATTGATTCTTTAGTTGAATACATTAATCCAATATTATATTCTTTTTTTGAAAACCCTCTAACTATTACAACTAATACTTTTTTTTCACCTGATTTTGAATTATTAAAAATATTAATAAGCTCTTTTATTGTGCCATAACCTGGAATCTTCGAATAAATTTTATTAACAAAATTCATTAGGCCAGTTTCAATAAAAACTCCTAAAATATAAGCTAAAAAAGCTAATAAAACCACCCCTATAAAAGTCCAAAGAATTGGGAAATGTGCAGGTTCAAAACCAACAATATGGAAAAAGTAGCCTGTTAAGGTATTCATTTTTTCATATATCCAAATTATAATTATAGTAATTGCTGCAATTGGAGCTAACCAAAATAAACCTTTTAATATTACTGTTATTATATGATCTTTCCCATGTGCTAAAAAGTTTTTGATTTGTGAAAACATTTGCTTCCTTAATTTTGATAAATTATTATATCTAATTCCCATACTTTGAGTATTTTATATGCAAAGTTTTACTTATTTTATTTCAAATTTTTGATAAAATAAAATATGGAAAATACATTATTAATAATATTCACCTCTCTTACTCTTGCCACAATATTAAATATAATATTGAGAAAGCTATCTATTTCACATATCATTGGTTATATTCTAACTGGGATAATAATTGCTTATACTTTTAACTTCAATAAAGAATTAAATTTAGATCCTTTGGAGTTAATAGCAGAATTTGGAATTGTATTTTTAATGTTTACAATTGGTCTTGAAATGCCAATTGAAAAATTAAAAAGAATGAAAGAAATTCTTTTTGTAAATGGTTTTTTACAAGTGGCCCTTAGTTCAACTATAATATTTTTGATTTCCAAATATTTATTTAATATAAATACAAATTCATCTTTAATAATAGCACTTGCTTTTTCTTTATCCTCAACAGCAATTGTTTTAACTTATTTAAAACAATCAAAAGATATATATACTCCTTATGGAGAAAAATCAACTGCAATTTTAGTTTTTCAAGATTTAGCTGTAATTCCAATACTCTTATTAATATCCTTTTTATCAAACGACACTTTAAGTTTGAATGAAATCTTACTAAAAACATTTTTCTTAGCTTTTTTTATTATTCTTTTTATGTTTACAGTTGGTAAAAGACTAATGAACCGCTTACTACATTTAGCTTCAAATACTAGATTAGAAGAGTTGTTTTTGGCCTCTGTCTTATCAATTGTTATGGGAACTTCAATCCTTGCTCACTCTTTAGGTTTCACATACTCTTTAGGAGCTTTTATTGCAGGAATGATTATTGCAGAATCTAGATATCATATAAAAGTAGAATCTGATATTGCTTCATATAAAGATTTGCTTTTAGGAACCTTTTTCTTTTCAGTTGGAACCAAAATTGATATTATGTTTTTTCTAAGCAATATTCACTATGTATTTTTAGTTTTTATTATAACTGTACTTATAAAAGCTTTAGTAATTTATATTTTAATTAGAAGAAAATCCAATAAGAGTGATTCTATTAAAGCAGCAATTGCTCTTTGCCAAGTAGGAGAATTCTCTTTTGCAGTTTTTGCACTTGCTGCTTCTAGTAATATTCTAGATCCAAATCTTGCAAGTTTTTTGATTCTAGTTACTGTTTTATCTATGATTTTAACTCCCTTTATTGTGAATAATATTTATAAAATTGCTTCATTTTTTGTTGTTGAGTTTTATGAATCTGATAAAATCACCCCTATTAATAAAAAGAACCACACAATCATTTGTGGATATTCAACATTAGGAAGAGTTATAGCTCAGCAATTAGATGAAAAGAATGAATCTTTTGTGATTATCTCAGATAATTTAAGACATGTTATTAGTGCAAGAAAAATCGGATTTATGGCTTATTTTGGACACCTTGAAAAACATTCAGTTTTAGAATCTCTTAAAGTAGAGGAAGCTTCTAGTATAATAATAACCTTAAGAGATGTAAAACAAAAAAAGCTTATTTGTGAAGCTATATTAAATTTTAAAAGCGATGCAAAACTTATTGTAAGAATTGATACAAAAAAAGAGAAAAAAGAACTAAATGATTTACAAATAAAAGAGTTTATAAACTCTTCTATTGAAACAGCTAGTTTGATGGTAAACAAGGCATTATCTTAGTTTTTTATAATAAAAAAGGAGTATTGAAATAAATCAAATACTCCTTTTATCTACTATAGAAGGACGTTTCAATTAGTAGGTAAAAAATTTTAACCAAGCTTTATAGCAAAACAATAGCATTGAAATAAATTTAACACTTTTTAATCACTTTTTGAATAAAATAGCGAAATTAAGAGGAGAAACTATTGTACTTCAAAGAATTAAATAGTATCAAAAAATCTAATCGCCTTCGTACTAGAAAAATCTATGACCAAAATCTAATTGATTTGGCCTCAAATGATTATTTAGGACTTGCATCAAATAAAGAACTTTTCCAAAATGCTTATAAAAGAGTTCTACAAGAACAATATACTTCACCAAAAGCTTCAATGCTTGTTAATGGTTACAGTCTAATTCATAAAGAGTTTGAAGATACCTTAAAAAAAGCAAACAACTTTGAAGATGCTTTAGTAGTAGGAAGTGGTTTTCTAGCAAACATTTCATTAATTGAAGCCCTTGTTAGAAAAGGTGATGTTTTATTTATAGATGAAGAATATCATGCAAGTGGAATGCTAGCAACAAAACTCTTAAGTGAAAAACAAGTTATAGTTTTCAAACATAATGATTATAAAGATTTACAAATTAAATTTAAAAATACAGAAAACAAAGGAAGAAAAATCATTGCAATAGAAGGCGTATATTCTATGCAAGGAGATTTAGCACCTAAACAGATATTTGATTTTGCAAATGAAGAAAATGCTTTATTAATAGTTGATGAAGCACACTCTTCTGGAGTAATTGGAGATAATCTACTTGGAATTTTTGATTTTTATAAGATTAAGCCAAAAAAGAATCATATTAAAATGGGCACTTTAGGAAAAGCTTACGGAAGTTATGGGGCTTATATTTTAGCTTCAGCAAATATTATTGAGTTTTTACTAAACCGAGCTAAGGCAGTTATTTATACAACTGCGCCTTCTTTGTTTGATATGGCACTAGGACATGAATCTTTAAAATATATTTTAGAAAACAAAGAAAAATTAAAAGAAAAGATAAGTGCGAATTTACAAGTTATAAATGATAATTTAGGTATAAGTTCACATAGTTTAATTATTCCAATTGAGATTGGAAATAATAAAAAAGTTTTAGAAATACAAGATATTTTAAAACAAAAAGGCTTTTTAGTTGGGGCAATTAGGCAACCAACGGTTAAAAATGCAATAATACGGCTAATTGCTAAAGTTGATGTAAGTTCTAAAGACTTAGCTAAAACATGTAGCATACTAGAAGAGTTAAGATAAAAAAGTTACAAAGAATTTAGGAAAATAATAATGACATTAAAAGATTTAGTAAAAGGGAATGAAGATTTTATAAATAATAAATTTCCCCAAATGGAAAAAGAATTACAAGATTTAGTCAAATTTGGGCAAAAGCCCCAAATTATGTTTATAGGATGTTCAGATAGTAGAGTTACTCCTGATTTAATGCTTGATACAAAACCTGGAGATATGTTTATTTTAAGAAATGTAGGTAATTTTGTTCCTCCTTTTAAACATGATGAAGACTTTCATAGTAGTGCAGCTGCGATTGAGTTTGCAATTGCAGTTTTAGAAGTGAAACATATTATTATTTGTGGACATTCTCATTGTGGGGCTTGTAAAAGTTTATATGATGAAATTCCTGATAATGAATCCTTTGTTCATATTAAAACTTGGCTAAAACTTGGAAAAGAAGCTAAAGAAACAACTTTAAAAAATAAAAATTTCACAAATAAAGAAGAAATGTATAGAGCAACGGAGAGAAATTCAATAAGACATCAACTTGATAATCTATTAACTTATCCTGATGTTAAAAGACTCTTAGAAGAAAATAAATTAGAAATACATGGTTGGTATTATAATATTGCTACAGGTGAAATTGAGTATTATAAACAAGAAGATGATACATTTAGACCTTTATGTGAGATGAAAATATGAGTGAGATAGAAGTAAGGAAGCTTCCTAAAAAAAGTATTTTTATAATCCTTATTATGGCTTTAATTTGTAGTGCAGGATTTATTTTTATTGTACAAACGAAAAATATGAAAATGGAAGAAGTACTGGCTACTTTGGGGCATAAAAATATAGAAAATATAAAAGTAATAAATAAAATGAATGTAGAAGATAAGAAAACTAGAGCTAAAAGCACAGTTTATAAGGTTAATTTTTATGATATAAATCAACAAAAAGAATGTATGGGTTTCATTATTAGAGCAAACCGTGGGAAATATTCTAAAGACTTAGATTGTAAATAAAAATGCAAATAAAATCAATATTAATTTAAAAGAGAAATAGATGAGTATAATAGAAAAATTAGATAATAACGAACGACTATCGTATGAAGATGCAATAAAACTTTATGATTTGGATCTTTTTACCTTAGCCTCTTATGCAAATAAAATAAGAGAAGAGAAACATGGTAAAAAGACTTACTTTAATATAAATAGACATATAAATCCAACAAACGTTTGTAAAGATGTTTGTCAATTTTGTGCATATAGTGCAAGTAGAAAAAATCCTAAGCCATATACTTTAAAACATGAAGAAATTATGAACATGGTTGAAGAGTCTTCAAAAAATGATATTAAAGAAGTACATATTGTATCTGCACATAATCCAGAAACTGGATTAGAATGGTATTTAGATATTTTTAGAAAAATAAAAGATAAATATCCAAATATTCATGTAAAAGCATTAACAGCAGCAGAAATTCATTTTTTATCTGAAGAATATAATTTAACATATGAAGAAATTATTTCTAAAATGATTGAAAGTGGTGTTGATTCAATGCCTGGTGGTGGAGCAGAAATTTTTGATGAAGGTGTTAGAAAAAGAATTTGTGGGGGGAAAGTAACTTCACAACAGTGGCTTGATATTCACAAAATCTGGCATGAAAGAGGTCATCAAAGTAATGCAACTATGCTTTTTGGTCATGTAGAAAAAAGAGAACATAGAATTGACCATATGATAAGACTAAGAGACTTACAAGATATAACAGGTGGCTTTAATGCCTTTATTCCTCTTGTATATCAAAAAGAGAATAATTTTTTAAAAGTAGAAAGTTTTTTAACAGGACAAGAGATTTTAAAAACAATGTCAATTGCTAGAATCATTTTAGATAATATTCCTCATATAAAAGCTTATTGGGTTACATCAACAATAAAATTAGCTCTATTAGCTCAAGAGTTTGGAGCAAATGATTTAGATGGTACAATTGAAAAAGAATCAATTCAAAGTGCAGCAGGAGCAGCTAGTGCAAATGGTATGCCTTTAAATGACTTTGTAGAGTTGATTAAAAATTCTAAATTTACTCCTGTTGAAAGAGATTCTGTTTATAATGAAATCAAAGTCTGGTAATTTTAAAAAAAGGCCTTATCATGAAAAGTAATTTTTATCTTATACTTGTTTTATTTCTAACTCAATGTTCATTGTATGCACAAGATTTAAGAATAAGTATTAATCAATTATCAAAAAATCTCACAGCTTATAAAATTATTGATGTGAGAAATTCTGAAGATTTTTCGATTAGTCATATAAAAAACTCTTTAAATTTTCCCGTTTCACAAAGCTATGAAAATAAAAGAATTGATGGCAAAATTATAAAACCTAATAAAATGCAATTACATTTAAGAAAGTTAGGATTAGATGTTGATGATCAAATAGCTATATATGATGATGGCTCTTTTTTTGATGCGGCTAGAGTATTTTGGACTTTTGAAGTTTATGGATTTAAGAATGTTAAACTAATTAATGGTGGCTTTGATGCATTAGAAAATCAAAAACTACCTATTTCTTCAGAAATATTAAAAGTTAAGTAAAGTAAGTATATTCCATCAATTAATAACCAAAGGTTATCTACAAAATTCACTACACAAATTGCCACTAGAAATCCAAATCAAATTATTATTGATGCAAGAGATTATGATTCTTATATAGGTAAAAAATCTTTAGCAAAAAGATATGGACATATTCCAAAAGCAATCCATATACCAGCAGTTCATAATTTAGAAACAAAAGAAGAATTATCAAAACTAAAAGAAGTTAATGCATTAAAAGACTTATACAAAGATGTTAATAAAAATAAGAAAGTTGTTATATACTGTGCTATAGGTAGGGTTGCATCTACAAATTATTTTGCACTTAGAGAACTTGGCTATGATGTTTCTAACTACGATGCTTCTTGGAAAGAATGGGGAAATGATTTTGATTTACCTATTATAAATGAAGTAACAACTAAAGCTGAGTAATGTGGAATCAGTTTAAAATAAAAACTCAACTTTTGGCTTTTATGACTATAATTGTAATAGTTATTGAAGCAGCAACATTATTCTTTATTCTAAATATTCAGAAAAAAGAGCATCAAAATAATGCAATTTCCCAAACAAAAGCAATCACTAAATCTTTAAACAATGACTTATTGAAATATGTATTAAATCCTAATGCTGATATGCTAGCTGATATTACTTATAGATTATCTGCATTTGAAAAAATCAAAGGTGTTATCTTATATGGAGAAAATAAAAATGCAATTTTTAAATATGGTAATATTGAAAATCTTGAAGAAAAACAATTAGCTTTATTCAAAAAAAAGATAATTTTTACAAATGAACATCTATTTATAAAAGAAGATATTTCTGCGGATGGATATACTTTAGCTTATCAATTAATTGACGTAGATTTATCTTCCTTCAAACAAAGAGAAGAACAAATTACTTATACTTTACTTGCAATATTTCCCTTTGCAATACTTTTTGGATTTATAATTAGTCTATTCTTAAGTAAAAGCTATACAAAACCATTTATAGAATTGTTAAATATAATGAAAAAAAGTGATCCTACAAATAATAAAGTTTCTACACTTAAAACTAATGCAAATAATGAGATTAAAGAGCTATTTGATGGTTTTAATCTACAAATGGAACAAATATACAATTCATCTAAAAAATTACAATTTCAAGCAAGTCATGATCAATTGACAGGCATTTATAATCGATTCTATATTGAGGAAGAATTAAAAAATGCTCTAAAAAATGAAACTATAAAGGAATATAATTTATTATATATAGATTTAGATCAATTTAAATTTATCAATGATTCAGCAGGTTATCAAGCGGGTGATGAACTTTTAAAAATGATTACAAATGAATATTCTAGGTTTTTACCAAAAGATTCAATTTTTGCAAGAGTTGATGGAGATGGTTTTATGGTTTTATTAAAAAAGACCTCTCAAAAAGAAGGAATAAACTATCTTAAAAAAAGTTTAGAAAAATTAAGTGACTTCAGATTTATTTGGCAAGGAGAGACATACTCAGCTTCAGCTTCCATTGCTTTAATATATTTTAAACCTTTTGAATATACTTTAAAAGAACTATTAAAAGCTTCTAGCACAACTTTACATACAGCAAAAGAAAAAGGAAGGAATAAATCTCATATTTATGACTCAAGTGATTCAATAACTAAAAGATTTAATACTGAACTTGAAACTGCTACTCTTATTAAAGAGGCACTTTCAAATGGCCCAGCAAGATTTGAACTTTTTGCTCAAGACATAGTTCCTTTACAAGAAGAAAGTTCAAAAGTAAGTTATGAAATTCTAATAAGAATGTGGGACAAGGATAAAAACCTTATATCCCCTATGGATTTTTTACCAGCAGCTGAGAGATACCAATTGATGGCAGAAATTGATATCTTTGTTTTTTTAACGTATTTAGAAACTGTCATAAAAAATAAAAAACATATAGATAAATTACATTCCGTACATATTAATATAGCAGGCTCTACATTAAATAATCCAGATTTCCAAATAAAAGTGAAAAAGGCCATAAAAGAATACAATTTCCCCTGGGAAAAATTAGAATTAGAGATTACAGAAAGCTCAGCAATTGGAAATTTCAACAAAGCTAATAAGTTTATAGGATGGCTTAAAACAGAAAATATTGGACTTGCATTAGATGATTTTGGAACAGGAATGGCTTCGTTTGAATATCTCAAAAGCTTGCCATTTGATGTAGTAAAAATTGATGGAAGTTTTGTGAAAGATATGCATACGGATCCAATAGATAAAGCCGTAATTAAATACATACAAGAGATTGCTCAATTGAAAGGTCAAGAAACTGTAGCTGAGTATATTGAGACAAAAGAGGATGTAGAAGAATTAAAAGCAATTGGAATAACATATGGGCAAGGTTACTTCTTAGGAAAACCTAGACCACTTAATTCTTGGCTTGATTAAATAAAACTATTTAGGTTGGTGAAACTGTAAAGTAAACTCAACTTCTATTCCAGCTTCCGTTTTTATAAAACTAATTGGATAATAAATATTTATAGAATAAAGTTCATTATTTAAAGTATTAATAATTTCAAAAAACTCTAAAGGTTTTTGAATAACTACATTTACTAAATAATTAAAAGTTACAATTTCAGAGTTAAAATTTGATTTAAAAGTCACAATTGCATCTTTAGGAAAGAGCATTTTTATTTGTTCTGTAACTGTTATTATTGGAATAAATTCATTTAATTCATAAGCATCACTATAATTTTTTAACTTAACAATATTTTTATTTTTTAAAGCTTCTGCTTTTACTTCTCCGTCTAAAATAACACCTTTTTTATCTTCTTTAAAAATTATAGTTGTGGCTTCATATGTTTTTAAAAGTTCTGGTTGAATAACTTTTATATAAGTATCTTTATTTAAGAAAAAGGCATTCATTTTCAAACTATTTTTTTCAAAAACCAATTCTTTTAATAAAATGTCATAAGGTATAATTTCTAAAGAGTTTAAAACTCTTTGTTCAACTAAGGAATTTTTTTCGATGTGATTTGGAAGTTCAATAACTTTTTTTATCACTTCTTTTTTTACTTCTACTTTATTTTCTTTCTTATTTAAAATCTGTTCAAAAGGTAAAAATACATAACCTAGAGCAAGAGCAGCAACAATTATAAATAAAGAAAAGATTAATGTTTTAAAAGTATTTTTAGGTTTTATTCTAGGCTTTATAAAGTTTTTAAGAGAATGAGTATCTTTTGATAATTCAAATAACTCTTCATCAATAGAAATTGGATGATAAGTTACATCAATCATAAATTCATCACTCATTGCCTTAATCTGCTCCGCAGAAAGAAGTTTTAAATTATATAAAATTGAAACTTTTTCAATAAAAATATTTTTTTTAGTAGAATAAAACTCTTCGATTGTATTTTTAATCGCTTCATATAATTCTAAAGCATAAATCTCATCATAAAGTTTTTGTCCTAAAACTTCATTCTCATAAAATTTACTTTCATTAATTTCTTCAAAAGCAGTTAATCCTATTCTTTTATTAAATACAATTTCACCTTTGTCATTTAAAATCAGGCAAAAAGCTTGATTATTAAATAATAAAATCACAAGATTATTATTACAAGGATTTTGTTCAGTATGTAAATTTAAAATATGATAAGCTGAAAATATATAATCAATTCCACACTTATCAAAATAGTTTTTTGTTTCAAAAAGAGTATTTTTTAAAATTGCAATATCATAGTCATTGTTTAAACTTGTTATTGCATAATCTTTAAATTTTTTATTTTTATTTATAATTTTTGTATCATCTTGAATAAGTAAAGAAGAGATATATGTATTGTCAATTTGTGAGGCATGAGCATTTAATTTTGTTGCAATATCACGGCCTAGAATATCATCTTTTGCTATAAAAGTAGAACTATTTGTTTCAACAATATCGTTGTTATTGAGCTTTTTATAATTTATCTTTAGCTGAGTTTTGTACTTAATAGCATTTATATATAAAGACTCTTTTGAAAACATATTATTTTAAACCCTTATTTCATAGCATTGATAAGCATTTTTTCTTTTATTAACTCTCTTGCTTCTTCTACTTCTAAAGAACTTATATCAAGTGGTTCTTGAATAAAAAACTCTAAAGTCCCAAAAGGTTTTGGAATAATAAATTTATCCCAAGAGTTAAATTGCCAATATTTACTTGGCTTACAATTAAATATTAATATTTTAGCATTTGTCTTCTTTGAAATCGCTACAACTCCAGGGGCAACTGAATGTCTAGGACCTCGTGGTCCATCAGGAGTTATTGCAATATCATCACCTCTTTTAATTTCTTTAATAGCAGAAATCAAAACTTTTGCAGCTCCTCTTGAGCTTGAACCTCTAACTGAATGAATTCCCAAATACTCTACAGTTCTTGTAATTACCTCTCCATCTTTATGCTCAGATATCATAGCACTTACTTTTCCTGTAGGTTTTAGTTTTTGATAATTAAAAGGTTGCATCAAAAGTTCACCATGCCAAAAAGTCACAAGATAAGCCTCATCTTTATTTATTTTTGGATGGTGAAATACTTTTTTATTTGTAAGATAAATAACTCTTACAAGAACTTGCATTATAAAAGGGAAAACTTTTGTTTTTAAAAAAAGTTTCATTTAATTTACCACTTCACCTTTAAAAGCCGTTCTACTTGCACTTGTGATTTTAACATCAACAATACGACCAAGAAGCTCATCACTTCCTTTTACAAAAACTTGACAATAGTTATCTGTAAATCCAGAAACTTCACCATTTGGTTTTAAAGTTTCAAATAAAACACTTACTATTTTTCCAATATTTGGATTCATTAATTCACTTTGATGAAGTTTATGAAGCTCTATAACTTCTATAAGTCTAGCACTTCCTATCTCATCAGAAATCTCTTTATCTTTCAATTCCAAAGCTTGAGTATTTGGTCTTGGAGAATATTTAAAATTAAAAATTTGATCAAATTTAACTTGATTTATTACATCTAGTGTATCTTCAAAGTCTTCTTGTGTCTCGCCTGGAAATGCCACAATAATATCAGTTGTAATTCTAACTTCTGGAACTAAATCTCTAATCTTCTTAGCTCTATTTAAAAACCACTCTTTTGTATATCCTCTTTTCATGGCTTTTAAAACTTTTGTTGAGCCACTTTGTAAAGGCATGTGAATACATTTAGAGATTTTTGGATTTCTTGCAAACTCTTCAATAAATTCATCATCCATATGCAATGGATGGGGAGAAGTAAATCGAATTCTTTCAATACCCTCTATTTTAGAAACCTCTTGTAATAGTTTTGTAAAATTTGTTTTTGCTCTTTTATCAGAAAATCTTCTTCCATATGAATTTACATTTTGTCCTAGAAGTGTTACTTCTTTTGCTCCATTTTTTGCATCTTTTTCAATCTGCATTACAATCATTTCAGGTGGGATTGAAATTTCATCACCTCTAGTTGCTGGAACAATACAATACGTACACTCTTTATCACAACCAATAGAGATATTTACTGAAGTTTTATAAAGGTTCATCCCTGATGCTGCAAATTGGTATGTTGAATCATCATAATCTATATCAATTTCAACTGCACCTTTTGTATCAATAATATCTTTTATCTTTGAAATATTTCTAGCACCTAAAACAAAATCAACGTAAGGTGCTCTTTTCATAATATCAGAGCCTAAATGAGAAGCGGTACAACCACAAACTCCAATTTTAGCACTTTTCTTTTTCTTTTTATTAAATTGTCCAATTTCTGAAAACAATTTTGAAACAGGCTTTTCTCTTACTGAACAAGTGTTAATGATAATTAAATCTGCCTCTTCCATATCATTTGTAACTGAATAATTTTTATGTTCTTTTAATTCAGAAATTATATGTTGGCTGTCAGTGTCGTTCATCTGGCAGCCAAGTGTTTCAATAAATAGTTTTTTTTCTTCTTGTTTAATCATATTTTTTTATACTTTTTCTGCACCTTTTAAAGGGCATGAACCTCATACATATATTCGTCATCTGCTAAACCATACTTTACTTCTCTAAAGTAAACGTTGTAACCTTCATCTTCTAATGCATCAACTAAAGACATCATATCTTTGTGAGAATTATCTCTATCAAAATAAAATATTTTTTCACCATCTTTTTCTAACTCTTCTTTTACCTTATCAAGTTGAACTTTTTTTGGTTTTTCACTAAGTTCGTTTCTTGCATATAATAATTCCATATCATTAAGCCTTTATCTTTTTTAATTAGCTAAATAGTATATCTTAAAATTGCTTTTATTTGTATAAAAGCAATTTTAAGATATACTATCAACCTACTCTACATTGGAAATCAAAAACATTACATTTCAATGTCAACAAAGAAGGTTATTTAATGGATAAGATTATAGATATTTTAGATTCTATTGCCTATGAAAAAGGTTTAAAAATAGAAGATGTTGAAAATGCATTAAAAGAAGCATTAGTAAAAACAGCTGAGAAAATGGTTGATTCGACGTTAAGATTCGATGCAGAAATTGATAGAACAAATAAAAGATTAAAATTATTTCAAAAAATTGAAGTAATTAATAATGATGATGAAAGATTACTTGAAGATGGTATGGATCAATGGGATAATGTAATTAGTAAAGAGAATTATATTTCATTTGACGAAGCTAAAGAGATTGATGAAGACTTAGAAATTGGAGACTTTGTTAATTATGATTTAGAATTTGAAAATATGGGAAGAAATGCAGCTACTATTTTACATAATAACTTCGAATATAGAATTCAAAGATTTTTAGAAGAAACATTACTTAGTAAATACAAAAATAAAATTGGAAAAACTATTAGTGGAAGTGTTACACGAATTGATAGACAAGAAAATACTTTTGTTGAAATTGGTGAAGTTAAAGGTATGCTTCCAAGAAAAAGTAGAATTAAAGGTGAATCTTTTAAAATAGGTGATACCGTTAGTGCGGTAGTTAGAAGTGTAAATATTGATAAAGTAAATGGATTAGTTGTTGAAATTTCAAGAACAAGCCCTAAATTCTTAGAATCCCTTTTAACTTTAGAAGTTCCTGAATTAAAAGATGGCATTATTATTATTGAAGCAAGTGCTAGAATCCCAGGTTCAAGAGCAAAAATTGCACTTTCAACTACTGACGCACAAGTTGACCCAATTGGTTCAATTGTTGGAGTAAAAGGTGTTAGAATTATGTCTGTTTCTAGACAATTAAGTGGTGAGAATATTGACTGTGTTGAATATTCAGATATTCCAGAAAAATTCATTTCAAGAGCTTTATCTCCTGCAATTATCTCAAATGTTAAAATTGAAAGATATGCTGAGTATGGAGTAAAAGGAAGAGCAATTGTTACTATTCCTGGAGATCAAAAATCAAAAGCGATTGGAAAAGCTGGTTTAAATATCAGACTTGCTTCAATGTTAACTAAATATGATATTGAGTTAAAAGAGATTGGTGGAGGATTAGTTGGAAATACAGGCGATCCTAAAGAGCAAGAGAAAATGACTGATACAGCAAGTTTAGAGGCACTATTTAAATAATGGAAAAGATATCTATTTTTGATTCAGTAAAAAAAGAGAAAGTAGTATTTAAGCCAATTAAAAACAATGATGTAAAAATCTACGTTTGTGGACCTACAGTGTATGACGATTCACACTTAGGCCACGCTCGTTCTGCAATAGCTTTTGACCTTTTACATAGAGTTTTAAAAGCAAATAACTACAATGTAATTATGACAAAAAACTTCACAGATATTGACGATAAAATCATAAAAAAAATGCATGAGACAAATAGAAGCTTAGAAGATATTACAAGTGAATATATAAATGCATATAAAAATGATATGAATGTTTTAAATATTTTACCAAATACAATTGAGCCAAAAGCCACACAAAATATTGATATTATGATTGAGATGATAAATGATTTAATGTCAAAAGATATAGCTTATAAAACTTCAAATGGCGTTTATTTTGATGTTTCAAAAGATCATGAATATGGTTCATTATCAAAACGTGCAAGTGATGAAAACTCAATTGCAAGAGTTGAAACAAATACTGAAAAAAGAAATTCAAGTGATTTTGCACTTTGGAAATTTGAAAAAGCTGATGATGTAGCATATGATTCACCTTTTGGAAAAGGACGGCCTGGTTGGCATATTGAATGTTCTGCTATGATTAATAAACATCTAGCTTACAAAGATGAATCCTACCAAATTGATATTCATGGAGGGGGAGCTGATTTACTTTTTCCTCATCATGAAAATGAGGCTGCACAAACTAGATGCTCTGGAAATGTAAATCTTGCAAAATATTGGATGCATAATGGTTTTGTAAATATTGATGGTGAAAAAATGAGTAAATCACTTGGTAACTCATTTTTCTTAAAAGATATTTTAAAATCATATTCAGGTGAAGTTATAAGATTTTATTTATTAACTGCTCAATATAGAACAGATTTCAACTTCAATGAAGAGGACTTATTATCTTCTAAAAAAAGATTAGACAAACTTTATAGAGTTAAAAAAAGAGTTTATGGCTTAGGTAAATCTTTTGTTAATGAAGAGTTTAAAACTAATTTATTAAAAGCTTTAAATGATGATTTAAATTCTGCAAAAGCAATTTCAATTATTGATGAGTATATAAATAAAGCAAATGAAACTCTAGATAAAGAAGCAAAAAATAAAAACTTCAAAAAAGAATTAGTAGCAAGCTTTGAATTTATAAATGAAATTTTTGGAATTGGAAATACTGATGCATATAAATATTTTCAGTTTGGAATATCTCAAGAAGATATTTTAAATATAGAATCTTTAATTGAAAAAAGAAATGAAGCTAAAAAGAATAAAGATTTTGAAACTGCTGATAAAATCAGAGATGATATTTCTTCTTTAAATGTATCAATTATGGATACAGCAAATGGCGTTGTTTGGGAAAAACTATAAAATCAAATTAACAAAGTAAATCAAGCTAAAATTAGTTTATAACTAAAATAGCTTGATTAGTTTATTGGATGAAAATGCAAAAAATAAAAAACCTAGTCGAATCAAAAAAATTTCAAAACTTTATTATTATCCTAATTATTCTAAACGGTATCACAATGGGTTTAGAAACTTCAAAACCTATAACTCAAGCATATGGAAGTTTAATTAATATCTTTGATAAACTTGTTATTACTATTTTTACTATTGAAATTACACTTAGAATTTATGCAAATAGATTCTCTTTTTTTAAAGACCCTTGGTCTTTATTTGATTTATTTGTAGTAGTTATTTCTCTTATTCCATCAAATGGAAGTTTTCAAGTTTTAAGAATATTAAGAGTTTTAAGACTATTTAGACTAATAACAATAGTCCCACAAATGAGGAAAATTGTTGCCGCACTTATTAGTGTAATTCCAGGTATGTTATCAATTGTTGGATTAATGAGTTTAATTTTTTATGTCTTTGCAATAATGGCAACAAGTCTTTATTCAAATAGTTTTCCCCAATGGTTTGGAACACTAGGAGAATCATTTTATTCTTTATTTCAAATTATGACTTTGGAATCTTGGTCAATGGGAATAGTAAGACCTATAATGGAAGTACACCCTTATGCTTGGGCATTTTTTGTACCTTTTATTTTTGTTGCAACTTTCATAATGATAAATCTTGTTGTTGCAATTATTGTTGATGCTATGGCAATTTTAAAAGAAGAAGAGAAAAAAGATGATAAGATAGAAGAAGTTCAAGTATCAAAAAGTGAACTAAAAACAGAGATTATATCTTTGAAAAAAGATATTCAAGAATTAAAACAAATTGTTTTAAAATTAAATTTGAAATAATATAAATAGTATACTCATAAAAAAAGGGGAAGTAGTAAAACTACTTCCCCTTTTTTATCACAAGATAATAAAATTATCTCATAAATGCAGCGTCAGTCACATTTTGTGTATTTACAATGTATGGAACTAATGCCATGTGTCTAGCTCTCTTAATAGCTTTTTCAACCATTTCTTGAGAGTTTTTAGAGTTACCAGTAAGTCTTCGAGGCATGATTTTACCTCTTTCACTCATTGATAATTTTAATAAATCTGCACTTTTATAATCAATGAAAGTAACTTTCATTTCAGTATATTTACAAAATTTCTTTCCGTATTTTCGTCTTTCAGCCATTTTTCTTATCCTTGTATTCTAGAACGGTATCTCATCGTTATCGATATCAATTTCAGGTATTTTATGCTCAGGAGCACTTTGTTGTGCTTGATTATTCATACCACCATAATTATTTTGTTGACTATTTTTTTGCGCAGGAGGATTATATTGATTTTGTTGTTGTTGTGGTTGTTGCACTTGTTGTTGTGGTTGATTATATCCAGCAGGATTGTATCCTGTTTGTGCATTATCAGTCCCCATGTTTTGTGCATCTGCTTTTGAATCTAACATTTTCATAGTATCAACTCTAAGAGCATGTTTACTTCTGTTAGTTCCATCTTGAGCAGTCCATTGTTCAAAAACTAATCTTCCTTCTAATAAAACTTTAGAGCCTTTTCTTAAGTATTGATTAGCAACTTCAGCACTTCTTCCAAACATATTGAAATCTAAAAAACAAACTTCATCTTTTTGTTCTCCAGTTTGAGTTTTATACTTATGACTTGTTGCAATAGCAGATTTTGCTAAAGCTGAGCCATTTGGCATATATCTAAGTTCAATATCTCTTGTTAAGTTTCCTACCATTACTACTTTATTATACATAAGTTATTCCTCTCAGTTTAATTATTTAGCTTTTTTAGCCGCTTCGTCGCTCATTTTAGTCCATGCAGCGATTTCTTTTTTATTTTCATATTTAATGAAAATAAATCTTAAAATATTTTCATTGATTCTATAATTTCTTTCGATTTCCGCAATTCCTGCAGGTACACCTTTGAAGTATGCTACGAAATAGTAACCTCTTTTGTTCTTTTCAATCTCATACGCTAGGTTTCTTGAACCCATATCATCGCATGATACGATTTCTCCACCAGTTTTCTCGATTGTAGCTTTAACTAAATCGATTTGAGCTACAGTTTCTTCTTCAGTAAGTGTAGGCTTAATAATAAACATTGTTTCATAATGTTTTAATTTTGACATATATATTCTCCTTATAGTTTTAGCCGGTATCTTTACAAATATCAGCAAGGTTTTTTGTAAAGTCTGTGATTTTATCTAATTAAAACTGAGATTTTTCTGAGGCAGGCTTGTAAGTACAGATTTTGATTCGATATTTTAGAGGATTTGAGCTCTAATTCTATATTTAAAAGATAATCAAGTATCTCTAAAAAGCGCTCTGCTTTTATTCCAATAGCTAATCTTGTTTTCTTTTCCCATACATTTTTAGGAGGAATAAAACCTAAAATTTCTTTTGCATTAGCGCTACCATGAATTCTAGCATATGAACTAATCATAAATAATTGTTGTACAAAAGAGCTTATTTGATTTAAAAGATAAATTTCATTCATTCCCTCTTCAAGTAAAAGTTGTAAATCATCTGAAATATCTTGTGCTGACATTAGATTATGTAAAAAATCTTCAAAATTAACTGCACCAATCCCAAAACAATGTTTATTTACAATATCAGGAGTAATTCTCTCTTCTAAAATACTAAGTTTTCTTAAATCATTTACACATAAAGACAAATCTTGTCTATGCATAAAATAGATATGATTTAATGCAGACATATCGCAATTTACATTTAATTCTTTTGCTTGAGCTTCTAAAATTCTAATTGCTTCATTTTGAAAAGGGGAAAACATTCTAACACTAACAGCATTTAATTTACTTGTAAAATATCCTCCCATAGTTTTAAAATCGTTATCTCCCATACAAGAGAAAACAACTTTTGAATCTGGATTTTTATTACAAGCTTCAATTAATTCAACAACTTCTTTTTTATTAAGTTTTTTATCAAGTTTTATTACCAAAATATTATTTGAAGTGAAAAGTGAAGATTGTAGTAACTTATCTTTGGCATATTTAAAATTAAAGTCATCAAAATACAATTTTTCTATTTCATCAGGACTTCCTAATTGCTTTGATATAATTGAAGTATAATAATCAATTAAAAAGTTTGATTGCCCATAAAACATATAGGCATTAAAAGTTTTATTTTGTCGTAGTGCGTTATCGAATTCGTTTTTATACATATGGAATAATAACCAATTTAAGCTTTTCTTTTACAGATATTAAAATCAAAAATACTTTTTAAGCCTATTAAATAGTCCATGCCAAGTTTTATCTTCTAAAGTTTTTATTACCTCATCAATTTTATATTCACAATTTTCTATTATTTCATCATAAACAATATCAATATTTTTAGTAATATCAGATTCAAACTCTTCAATATCTTCTTCAAAAGGAGAATCAATATTTTTTAGGCGA
This sequence comes from Halarcobacter sp., assembly GCA_030145305.1. Classification (GTDB taxonomy): domain Bacteria; phylum Campylobacterota; class Campylobacteria; order Campylobacterales; family Arcobacteraceae; genus Halarcobacter. The sequence goes on from JAQYVX010000006.1 coordinate 138,713, forward strand.
GGCATTTTAATATATCTTATAGCTTTTAATTGTTTTAAGTCTTCACCTAAAAAGTCATCAAGTCCAGGCAAATCAGTACAAATCACTTTTGCTCCTGAAGCTAAGGCTTCAATTACAACTAAAGGTAAACCTTCAAAAAAAGATGGAAGAATAAAAATATCACAAGTTCTTAAGAATTTTGCTAATTCATCTTGTGCTATTGCACCTAAATAATTAACTTCTGTTTTTCTACTTGTTAAACTATTTATTATAGTTTTACTCTCTTTTACATTTCCATGACCTATTAAATTTAATTGGATATTCTCATAATTTTTAGTTTTGTCAAGGGCATTTAAAAGATTAGGAACACCTTTATAATCACATATTTTCCCTATATAAGCTATTTTTACTTTTGTATTATTTCTTTTTTCTTTTGCAGGAAAAAACATTTTAGGGTTATATCCACTTCCACTTGTAATAACTTGTTCTTTTTTCACATTATGTAATTCTAAAATCTCTTTTTCTTGAGCTTTATTTAATGCAAAAAGATAATCACAATTTACTACAGTTTTTTTTACAATGGGAGTTAATAAAGCAGAACGTTCAAGCTGTCTTAAATCAGTTCCATGGCACAAAGCAAGAACTTTTAGATTTGGATATAAATCTTTTATAAAACCACATAAAAGCCAAATATGATTACAAATTACAACATCAGGTTTAAATTCATCAACTGCTTTTTTTATAACTTTTTTAAAAGCCTTTTCATATGCTTCATACATTTTTTCATCTAAAGAGCTATATTTTGTACTAGGATATGGCATTACATCACTCATTCCAACTACTGGAAAATCAAGTTGCTTTGTCTCAAATAAAACAGGATAAAAGTTCTTTAAATCAAAATTATCAATTCCTGGGTCTTGATCAGAAAAAGGAACACCAGCTAGTACAGCTTGTTCATAGTTTTTTTCATAGCCTGCTTTAAATAGTTGTTGTAAAAAAACACCACTTCCAGTTTTTCCAGGTCTTTGTGCTAAAGCGTGTAAAATTTTCATCGCTACCTCTATTGATATTTTATATGAAATGGTATCGAACTTATACTTTTTTTCTAAAAAAATATTTATGAAATCATATTTTGTATTAATATTTTAGACTATTGTTTTATTCTTTTTGTTACAATAAGAAAAACAAAAGGTTCCAAATGGAAATAGAAATTTCTACACCTGCTTTATTATTTCCTGCAATTTCATTATTACTTCTTGCATATACAAACCGTTTTTTAACAACGGGACAATTAATTAGATCTTTAAGTTCTCAAGCAAGAGAACAAGGTGGGAAAGAACTTAATGGGCAAATAGACAATCTAAAAAAAAGACTTGAATTAACTAAATGGATGCAATTTTTTGGGGTAGTTTCAATGTTATTATGTACTATTTCTATGTTTTCACTTTTCCTAGAATTTCAAGAAATAGGAAAAAAGATATTTGGACTAAGTCTTCTTACTATGTGTATATCACTTTGTACTTCATTATGGGAAGTGTATATTTCTTCTAATGCTCTAAATTTAGAATTAAAAGATTTATCTAATAAATGTAAATAAAAAATTAAATTGTTGTTCCTAACTTAAAGCTTAGGAACAACATTTTTCATTTAGTCATATTTTACAGAACCTACAATCTGCTTTCTAATCACATCAACAGATTTTATAATTACTCTAATCTTAGAGAATAACACTTGTCCTTTATAATTATCTAAAGTAATTTTAGCCCCTGGAATTTGTCCATAAGTAACACAAACACCTCTTTGATTATCTGTAATATTTGCTTTTACTTCAAGTCCTATATTTTTTAAAGCCCATCTTGCATATTTTCTATCTTCATAATCCCAAACTAATTGGTCTACTTTTCTTTCTTGTATTGAAATATGATCACAAATTTCGTCTATATTTTTTGGAGTTTCTTTTGTTTTTAACATTCTATGTAAAACTAAATCAGAATACCTTCTAATTGGGCTGGTAAAATGAGAATATGATTTAAATCCTAATCCAAAGTGCCCTAAGTTTCTTGAACTATATTTAGCTTGCGTCTGTGCATGAATAATTAAATCATCTATCTCATCTGCTAAACCTGAGTGTTTTGCTATTGACTGAATATGAGTAATAGTATCATGGACATCATGTTGTAACTTAACTTTTATTCCTAAAGCATTTACATCATCAACTAATTTCGAAATTGCCTTAAAAGGTGGCTCTTCATGAATTCTAAAAATACCAACAGCATTTACTTTTTTACTAGCTTCTATATTAGCAAAAAGCATACACTCTTCTACTAGTTTATGGGAAGGACTAGAAGTTTCAACATCTATACTTTGAATCTCTTTTTTTGCATCAAGCTTTAATCTATATTCACTTGATCTAAAATCGTAACCTTGATTAAGTCTTTTTTTTCTAAAGTTTTTTGTTACTTCATATAAAGGCAATATATAATCAAAGATCTCTTTTTCATTTTCTGTATAAGTATCAAATTTTTCTTCTAATACTCTATCTATTCTTCCATAAGAGAATTTCTTATGTGAATTTATTAGTGCTTCAAAGACTTGGGATTTCTTCACTTCAAGTTTTTCCACATCTAAATAAATCTTAAAAACATAAGAATATCTATCAACTCCCTCTTTTAAAGAACACAACTCTTCACTAAGAGCATTTGGAAGCATTGGTAGAACTTTTCCTGGTAAATATACAGATGTTCCTTTCTTAAAAGCTTCAATATCCAAAGGGCTTCCTTCTTCTACAAAATAAGAAACATCAGCAATTGCCACGTAAATAATTGAATTAAGTTTGTCAAAATAAATAGCATCATCATGATCTTTTGCACTACTTGGATCTATTGTACAAAATGGTAAATCTCGCAAATCTACTCTTTGCTTTGTATCATCCATTTTTGCATCAACTTCAATCTTATTATTAAGTCTAAAATCCTCTTTATATAAAATCAAAGAAATCTTTTCATCTATTTTTGCATCTTCTATATTTCCAAGAATTTCTGAAATTTCGAAACTTTTATTATCAACTAATAAAATATCCCCATCATTTCCTTCAATTTTCTTTTTATTTTGTAAAAGAATACTCTCTTTAACAGTAAAATAATTTTTGTCTTTTATATATACTAAGATATCATTTTTTGTTCCAGATAAAACTCTTAAAACTTTTGCTTTTATTTTACTTCTAGGATTAAAAACTCTTTTGGCAATAACTAAGTCACCATCAAAGGCACCACTTAAGTGCTCAAAATCTAAAGATATATCTTTGTGTTCATTAAGTAAATCATGTAAAGTTGCCCTATTTTTATTTACTTTAATGGTACCTACTTTATATTTTGAATTTAAAGAGTATTCATTATTTTGAAAAATAACAATATCCTCTTTTTCGAATTCTTTTAGTTTTTGTATTTCGTTTTTAGTAAAATCTTTTTCCTGATGCTGTAATTTAACAAATAAATTTTTTAGCAATATAACTTCCTCGTATAAATTTACATATATATTATCTAAAAATTAGTTTTATTTCGATATAATCCAAACAAAATTTACTAGAGGATCAATAAATGGCATTAAATGTTTACTATGATAAAGATTGTAATATCGAACTAATTAAATCAAAAAAAGTTGCAATGATTGGATTTGGATCACAAGGTCACGCTCATGCAGAAAACTTAAGGGATTCAGGGGTTGAAGTTGTTGTTGGGTTAAGAAAAGATGGTTCATCTTGGGCGAAAGCTGAAGCAAAAGGTTTTGAAGTTAAAACTGTTGCAGATGCAACTAAAGGCGCTGATGTAGTAATGATTTTATTACCTGATGAAAATCAATCTGAAATTTACTATAATGAAATTCAAGCAAATCTTAAAGATGGTGCTTATTTAGCATTTGGACACGGTTTTAATATCCATTATGGAAGAATTACTCCAAAAGCAAGTACAAATGTAATGATGATTGCTCCAAAAGCTCCAGGTCATACAGTTAGAAATGAATTCACAAAAGGTGGAGGAATTCCTGACCTTATTGCAGTAGAAACTAACCCAAGTGGAGATACTAAAGAAGTAGCACTTGCTTATGCATCAGCTATTGGTGGTGGAAGAACTGGGATTATTGAAACTACTTTCAAAGATGAAACAGAAACTGATTTATTTGGAGAACAAGCTGTATTATGTGGTGGAGCTGTATCTTTAGTTCAAGCAGGATTTGAAACATTAACAGAAGCTGGATATGCTCCTGAAATGGCATACTTTGAATGTTTACATGAATTAAAATTAATTGTTGACTTAATGTACGAAGGTGGAATTTCTGATATGAGATATTCTATTTCTAATACTGCTGAGTATGGTGATTATGTATCTGGAAAAAGAGTTATCAATAAAGAGTCTAAAGAAGCTATGAAAGAAATCTTAAAAGAGATTCAAGATGGTAGATTTGCAAAAGACTTTATACTTGAAGGTCAATCTGGATACCCAAGAATGAACGCTGAAAGAGCTAATGCTAAAGCTTCATTAATTGAAAAAACTGGTAATAACTTAAGAGAAATGATGCCTTGGATTTCTTCAAGCAAAATCGTTAATCAAGATAAAAACTAATTATTTTTTAAAGTAAGGTAAGATTTAAATATCTCCTTACTTTAAGACTACTTTCCTATGACAAAAAGAAAAACTAAAAAGAAATCTACTAGAAAAAAAAGTATTCATAAAAAACAATCAATAAACTATAAATTGATAAATTCAATTTTAGCAATAATTATTGTTTTAATTCTTGCAATTATATTTATACTTTATACAACTGATAGCAAAAAATTAAAAGAGTCAAAAGAGTTATCTCAAAAAGTTGAGAAAACTATAAAAAAAGAACTTTTAAAAGTTGAAGAGATAAGTAAAGAAGAACTCGACAAATACTTTGAAAAAGTAGAGACTAAAAAAGACCAATTTGAAGAATATACTAAAGATTTATATGAAGAATATATTGATAAAGATCATAAAATTGAACAAGATGATAAAAATATATTAATAAAAAAAGATGAAAATTTAAAACAAAAAATAGATGAAGAAAAAAAACAAGAGAATATAAAAATTCCAATAAAAAAAGTTATTGTAAAAGACCAACCCCTAGCAATATTAACAAACAAACCAAAACTTGCTATTGTAATTGATGATGTAACAACAAAATCACAACTAAATAAAATTAAAAAAATAGGATATAGAGTAACTCCTTCTTTTATGCCTCCAACTCCTGGGCATCCAAACTCTGCAAATATAAGTAAAGATTTGGATTTTTATATGATACATTTTCCTCTTGAGGCTTCTACTTTTAGAGCTGAAGAAAAAAATACCTTACATATTACAGATTCATATGAAAGAATTGAAAAAAGAGTGTCAGAAATTAGACAATGGTACCCAAATGCAAAATATACAAATAATCATACAGGAAGTAAATTTACTTCAAATACTCAAGCTATGGATAGACTATTTAAGGCCTTAGTAAAATATGACTTTGTTTTTATGGATAGTAGAACTAGTGGGAAAACTGTAGGAAAACAAATGGCAAAGAAATATAATATGCCATATATTGTAAGAAATGTATTTTTAGATAATGAACAAGATTTTGCATATATTCAAAATCAATTAAAAAAGGCAATAAGAATTGCTAAAAAAAATGGTCAAGCAATAGCAATTTGTCATCCCCATTCAATTACATTAAAAGTATTAAGAGAGTCAAAACATCTTTTAAAAGATTTAGAATTAGTTTATGTAAATCAACTTTCTTATTAAAAAAATTAATCTATTGCATGTAGTATATAGCCACAACTTGTAGTTTCAATAGTATTTTTTGGTAATTTACTTCTTAATCTTTTAATCATTTGGCGAATACTCATTAAAGAACTAATCTCACCTTCCCAAACATATTGTTCAATAGCCTCTAAAGAAAGGGGACTGTTTGCATATTTTAAAGAAAAAATCAAAAAAAGTGTCTCTTTATGCGTTAATTTTACTAGCTTATTTTTTTTATTAAATAGTGTTTCTAAATTTATATCAAAATAAAAACCTTCTTTTAAATTAAAAATATTATTTTTCTTACATAATTGGTCAATTTTTGTCTCTAATTCATAAATATAAAATGGTTTTTTTAAAAAATCGTTACAGCCTTTTTCATATGCCTTTTTAACTGTTTCTAATTCTATATTTGAAGTTATAATTATAATAGGAACATCTTTTTGACATTCTCTTATAGTCTTTAAAATAGTCAAACCGTCAATATTAGGTACATTTATATCCAATACAAAACAATCATAACCATTTATAATATTGTTATATGCCTCTTCTCCATCACAAAAGGTATCTACTTTATAATTTTTTTCTTCTAACATTTCAACAATGATTTCTGATAAATTTTCATTATCTTCAAGTAGTAATATTTTCATCGTCTTCATTTTCTAATTTAGGTAAAGTAATAAGAAATTTTGCTCCTATTTCTTGAACATAGGCATTTAATTTTCCATGCATTTTTTTTTCAATAATTAATTTTGCCATATACAAACCAATACCATCACCATCCTTTTTTGTTGTAAAATATGGTTCAAATACTTTTTCAATAATTTTATCACTTAAACCAATTCCATCATCGACAATTTTTATTTTAACACTTTCTTCAATTTGAGTTAAGATAATAGTTATATTTCCACCATCAATATTCTTCTTTCTAGCAGATAAAATGGAATCTTTTGAGTTATTAATTAAGTTTAATATTACTTGTTTAAACTCATTTGGATAACCCCAAATGAATATCTTTTTTTCTAAGATATTCACATATTCAATATTAATATTTGAGTATTTCAATGAAGTTTCAAGTATATTTAGAATTTCTTTTATTCCATTACTTATATCAAATTTTATTGGTTTAGTGGAAGGTTTAATAAAAGCTCTAAAACTATCCATTGTTGCACCCATAAAAATAACTTGTTCCATAATAACTTCAAAATATTTATTTATCTCTTTTGTAGTTAATTTATTATTTTTATTATAGTAATACATTTTATGGGCAACTGCTGATAGAGTAACTAAAGGTGTTTTCCATTGATGAACTAAGGCAGATAACATTTCACCAACTTCAGTAAGTTTGGATTGTTGAATAATAAATTGCTTATTTATTTCAGCTTGTTTTTTATCAGTTATATCTGTAATAATAGTTACAATTTCTGTTTCATTATTTTCATCTTTTATAAATCTATTCTTGACCATATAAACTCTTTGATCATACTCAAAGTCGAAATAATCTAAAGTAAATAACTTATCTTTAAAATTAAATTCATGAAAATAATTTAAAATATCTTTGATATTTTCACCTAATATTTCTGATTGTATTTTATTAACAAAGAGTTCAAAAGAATTATTACAACCTTTTATAATCCCCTTACTATCAATCCAAAATACTAAACTTTCAATATTACTTAACTGAGCTTCTGAAAGTTTTTGTTGAATAAGCAATTTTTTTTCTAATTTCATTTTTTTCACTACGCCTATTACAAGTAAAATAAGGAAGAGTATAACAATAGGAAAAACAATAAAAGCAATATCAATTAACTCCCTATTACTTTCAAAAAAACCTCTTGGAGAATTTATTAATATTGCATCATTTGGGATTTTCAAATTATCTAAATGATACTTTTTTAAAATTTTATAATCAAACTGCCATTTTACTTCCGAAGGTTTTGCTTTTGCTTTTATATTTTTATTTAATAATAGTCTTTCAAGCCATAAAGCTGCATCATACCCTTGTTCATAACCACTTGATAATAAACCTCCTACGACACCTCTACCAAAATGAGAATCAGTTAGTGCAAAAACAGGATGAGGAGATTCTTTAATTAAATTATTTACTTTATGATATGGAATATACTCTCCTTTATCATTAATAAATAATGAACCAAAAAGTATTACACTATTTTTAGGTAATTTTTTTACATCTTTTTTTATTTGTTCTACATTACCATGAAAAATAAATTTAACTTCAATATTTTTAGCTATTTTTTTTATGGATGTTTTTATTTTATTATTAATTAATTTTGAGGATAAAGTTAAATCATTTATAATATATAAGGTTTTCAAATTAGGGAAAGAATCTATTATAAAATTTATATTTGTAGTTACTTGTTTATTTTCAAATACTACGGGGATATTGTTTTTAATGGCTTTTTCAACATCTATACCAGGGGCATCTTTATCTAAACCAGTAAAAATTATTTGAGTGTTTTTAAAGAGTTTTTCTTTATATTTCAAAACAAAATCAATTGCATAATTATCTGCAACAATAAGAACATCATAGTGTCTTGATTTTAATTTGTGTACAAAAAGTTCATAGACTATATTTTGATACTCTAAAGAATTATTCTTTTTACTATCCATATACTCTGTAGTTAATTCATATTTATCTTGTTTTGATAATACATCCTCCACACCTTTTGATATATCATCACTCCATTTTAAACCTTTATTATATGACTGTAATAATAGTATTTGTTTAGGAGATGCATATAGACTTATAATAGTAAGTAGTAAAATCAATAGTATTTTCATTATCTATCCTAATCTATCCTACTTACTATTATATCAGAATTTTAGTGTTTGTAAATATTACTCTTTTGAAGATAATTTACAATAAAATCCTCGTCTTTTTGAGTTAATCCAGCTTGTTCAGCCATCGAATCAATTATTGAAGGAAATTCTCCTGCAAAATGACTTTCAGCTTTTGGAGCTTCATGACAACCACTACATCTTAAGCTTACAAACTCTTTTTCTTTTTTCCATAAGCTTGAAAAATCACTAGTTAGTTTTTTAGTTTGAATCCAACCTTTAATACTATTTTCAATCCAAACCTCTTCATATTTGTCTTCTTTAGTTTGAAGAATTTTTCTTAACTTTATTCCTTTTCCTTCAAGCTTAGCTAAGTGGACGGTAACTCCTTCTTTGAAAAAAAGTTTATCATTTGGTTCTTCTTCATATGACCAACCTTTTAATTCTACAAGGGAATAAGTGCCTTTTGTTTTAAGAACATTCACCTTTGTCCCCTTGCTAATTGTAGCAAGGGCTGTACTAGTTTTAATTTCAAAGATTTTACTTTCTTCTATTACATAGGAATCTGCAAATAAATTAAATGCAAATCCTAAGCATAACAAATATACTAACTTTTTCATATTATCCTCTTTGTGGAGCACTAAAAACTTTTATAGGAGGTAATTCTCCCTCAAATTTCTCAAAGTCAACTAAAGCAGTGTGTGCAATATTTCCTTGAGCTAAGCTAGAAGTCCCTTTATCAATTGTTAGAACATTAACATGCCCATGAACACAAGAGGTATCACCATTTGCAAAGTCTGCTGGATCATACCAAGAACCTTCAGAAATAGAAACTACATTTTTTCTAATAGTATCAGTCACAACTGCTCCTGCTAAGATTGAACCTCTGTCGTTAAATACTCGAACTACATCTCCATCATTAATTCCTTTTGCTTTTGCATCAGCTGGATTAATTAACATTGGTTCTCTTCCTTGTACTTCATAAACATTTCTTAGCCATGTATTATTAAGTTGCGAATGTAATCTATATTTTGGATGTGGAGAAACAATATGAAATGGATATTTCTCTGCTTTTTTACTTCCTAGATATTCAATTGGTTCATACCAAGTTGGATGTGGTTTACAATCAGAATAATTATAAGCTTCTATAGTTTTTGAATAAATTTCTATTTTACCAGAAGGTGTTCCTAATCTATTTGCTCTTTTATCATCAATAAAACTTTTATATGAAACAAAGTTTTTTGCTTTTTCTGTAATTTCAAAATCAACATGTCCTTTTTCCCAGAATTCTTCAAATGATGGCATTGCAATATTTTTACTTTTTGCTTGTTTCATACTTCCTTTGTAAAATTCTTGAATCCAATCCATTTCATTTTTACCTTCAGTATAATATTTATCTAATCCTAATTTACTTAGTATTCCAGTACAAATATCATAATCATTTTTTGACTCAGCTAATGGTTCAACTGCTTTTTTCATCGCAATTATAGACTCATGAGAGCCGTGTCCATAGAAAGTAATATCATTTCTTTCTAATGATGTTGTTGTTGGTAAAACAATATCTGCCATTCTTGCACTAGCTGTCCAGTATGGATCTGCAAATACAATTGTTTCAGGTTTTTCCCATGCTTTAATTAATTTATTTACATCTTGATGATGATGGAATGGATTTCCTCCCGCCCAATAAATCATTTTAATATCTGGATATGTTAAATCTTTTCCATTATATTTAAAGGCTTTCCCTGGATTTAATAACATATCTGAAATTTTAGAAACAGGTATATATTTTGATTTTCTAGTTACCCATGGAATATCTTTTGTTTCTTTAAAACTATTTGGTAAAGCTCCTAATCCTGGTGCACTAGCAGCACTTGCTCCTAGATTTGAGTAGTGTCCTGAATAAGTATATCCACCCCCTGCTTGACCAATTTGACCAATCATTGCAGCCAAAGTAGTAATCATCCAATGAGATTGTTCTCCTGAATCCATACGTTGAATTGCCCAACCACCCATTAAAGTTGTTTTTCCTTTTGAAAATAATTTAGCTAAGGCAATAATTTCTTTTTCAGAAATACCTGTGATTTTTTCTGCCCATGAAGGTGTTTTATCTATTCCATCTTCTTTTCCTATTAAATATGCAAAAAATTCTTTTCGTCCAAAAGTATATTTTTTCATAAATTTTTCATCATGTAAATTATTTTTATACATATAATTTGCAATACCTAATAATAAAGCTACATCAGTTCCTGGTTTCAATGATATTTGTTTAGCATTTAGTTTTTGTGCAGTTTCAGTATAAATAGGATTTATATTTATAATATTTATTTCTCTTTTTTTAGCTTCTTTTTTAAGTTCATCCATATAAGAATAAAATGAATGCTCAGCACTTGTCCATGCAATTTTATTAGTAATATAAGGGTCAGCCCCAATTATCACTAGATTATCAACATTTTTAACAACAGTATGCCAAGCAGAAGGTTTATAATAAGCACTTGCACTTCCAGTAACATAAGGCATAATAACTCTAATTGCTCCAGTAGAATAAGTATTTACATCATCTACAAATCCACCAGTTAATTTTAACATTCTATGCGAAACATTACGAATCATATGCATATTTCCACATTCCCACCATCCATAACAACCGCCATATACGCTATCTGGACCGTGATCTTTATGAACTCTTTTAAATTCTTTAGCAACTAATTCATAGGCCTTTTCCCATGATACTCTGATAAATTTTTCTTTTCCTCTTTTAGATGTATCACTTTTATGTCCATCTTTTAAGAAACCTTCTCTTACATAAGGATATTTTACTCTAGTAGGAGAGTAGACTCTATCTGGAATTGCATTAATCATCTCACCGGGATTTCTGTCTTTTTCAAAAGGAGCAACTCTTACTAATTTGCCATCTTTTACTATTGAATAAAAAGCACCATAATGAGTGGCAGTTAAAATTTTCTTACTACTATTAATAATAGTTGCATTTAAAGCAGGATTAATTGCAGCCAAAGTTACAGCAGCCCCTGCACCTTTTAAAAATTCTCTTCTTTTTAAATCTTTCATCTTTCATCCTTTTAGATTTTTATTTAAAGAATTCTAACAATATCTATTGTCAAATAGTTGTCAAAAATATATCTAAGTAGAACTAGAAAATTTAAAGAATAAGAGCACAAACTAAAATAACTAGTTTCATTACTAATTAAGCAACAACTCTATATAATTTTTTAAATTATAATAAAGAGTTAAAATGTCCCTTAATATAGACTTTCACATAAAAGAATTAGAAGCTATGAAAAAGTATCCTAAAGAGCTTTTTTATAAAGGAAATACTAAACTTTTAGAAAAAAGAAAAGTTTCCATAATTGGAACAAGACGCCCCTCTTCTTATAGTAAAAAATTTACTCACCAACTTTCAACTGAACTTGCTAAAAGAGATATAGTTATTATAAGTGGCGCTGCCATTGGAGTTGATGCTATTGCACATTCAAGTGCAGGGGCTAAAAATACCATTGCTGTTGTTGCTAATGGCTTAGATATAAAATATCCCGCAATAAATACAAAATTATTAAATTCAATTGAAAAAGAGGGTTTGGTTTTAAGTGCATATAAAAATGGTGAAAAAGCTCGTAATTATACCTTTGTTCATAGAAATGAAATTGTAGTTTCTCTTGGTGAAATTTTAATTGTAACACAAGCGGATGAAAAAAGTGGTAGTTTAACTTCTGTAAAATATGCTTTGGATATGGGTAAAGAAGTTTATACTCTCCCTCATAGATTAGATGAAAGCCTAGGCACTCAAAAACTTGTAGCACAAGGACTAATCAAACCTATTTATGATTTAGAAAAGTTTTTACACTCTTTTGGGGAAGTAAAAATTAAAAATGATGAATTAAGTACATATCTAAATACTTTCCCTTTATATGAAGAAGCCTTATTAAAATATAAAGAGAAAATATTTGAATTAGAACTTGAAGGACAAATTAAAATTGAAAATGGTTATATAAAACCACTTTGATTAAAGATTAGAAATTCTTTTACTTTTTACAAATCTAAGTATTAAATATCCTACAATTCCTGATAAAAATGAAGCAATTAGAATACCTAACTTATCTGTATAGAAGAAAGTATCTGAGTTATTAAAAGCTAGTGCATCTATAAGCAAACTCATTGTAAAACCAATTCCAGTTAAGACTGAGACTCCATAAATTTGAGCCCAACTTACTGCCTTTGGCATATTTGCTAGTTTGTATTTAATTGCAAGATATGTAAATAAAAAGACTCCTAATTGTTTACCAAAGAACAGTCCAAAAATAATACCCAAAGAAACGCCATTGGAAATTTTCTCAATAGATAAATCACTTAAATCAACACCTGCATTTACAAAAGCAAATAACGGCAAAATATAAAATGCCACCCAAAAATGTATGTGATGTTCTAATGTTTTTGCAGGAGAGACAAGCTTTCTTTTTTCATTTACAGCATTTAAAGGAATTGCAAAAGCAACTATAATTCCACTAAGTGTGGCATGAACTCCTGATTTTAAAACGAAAATCCATAATAAAGTACCAACAATCCAATAATATCCTATCTTGGTTACTTGAAATCTATTTAAAGCTAACAAGATTAAAATACAAACTCCAGCAATGGAAATTGCATGAAAAGATAAATCTGAGGTATAAAAAAATGCAATAATTAAAATAGCCCCTAAATCATCAAAAATAGCTAAGGCCATTAAAAATATTTTTAATGAAGCAGGAATTCTTCTTCCAAGTAAAGATAAAATACCTAAAGCAAAGGCTATATCAGTGGCTGTTGGTATTGCCCAACCACGAAGGGCAAAATCGTCACCATAATTAAAAGCAATATAAACAATAGCAGGGACTATCATTCCTCCAAGTGCTGCAATAGCAGGAAGTGCAACTTTTTTAGGAGTTGAGAGATGTCCTGCAATTAATTCTCTTTTTATTTCAAGTCCAATAAGAAGAAAAAATATAGCCATAAGTCCATCATTTATCCATAAAATGAGTGGTTTACTTATATCAAGTATTTCTCCTACTTTAAATTCAATTTGGGTATTTAGAAAAGTTGTGTAAAATTCTGAAAATGTAGAATTTCTTAATATTAAAGCGATGATTGTTACAAGTATTAAAATTAAGCCTGAACTTGATTCATTTTTAAAATATTTTTTTACTAGTATTTTCATAAACTACATCCTAAAAAGTAACTGTGTATTATTTTAATACAAACAACTTTATGCAATATTAAATATAAAAAATTAAAGCCCATCTTTCTTATTAAATAATTTATAAAAAAGATGGAAAACTTTATATTATGACTTATAGATTAGAAACTTTCCCATTCACCATTATTCTCATCTTGAGCGGTAATAATCTTTTTAGTTTCAGTTTTTGTGGACATTTTAGAAGTTTCTATTTTCGAAACTTTTTTTTCATTTGATTGATATTTATTTTCTGTATCCAAAGAAGTAATATTTGAACTTTTCCCATGTTCTCTAGCTTTTGCACTCTCTTTTCCTAAAAACTCTTTTGCTTGAGCATCTTTAACTATTTCTTTTGCAATAGCATCTGTTTCAATTGCAATATCATGAGTATGCGTAGCAATTTGTGCATTTTTTTGTGTTTGTTGGTCAAGTTGTGTTACAGCATCATTAATTTGTGAGATTCCTTGTTCTTGCTCTTTACTTGCACTAGCAATTTCAGAAATTTTTTCAGTAGATTTAGAAATATTTACTAATAATTCATCATATCCTTTTATCATCTCATTACTAATTTCTTTTCCATGTGAAGCTTTAGAAGTTGCATTCTCAACAATACTCTTTATCTCTTTAGCAGCCTCAGCACTTCTTGCTGCTAAATTTCTTACTTCTTGTGCTACTACTGCGAAACCTTTTCCAGCTTCACCAGCTGTTGCTGCTTCTACAGCTGCATTTAAAGAAAGGATATTTGTTTGGAAAGCAATTTGATCAATTACTATAATTGCTTCACTAATAGAATTGACTTGTTCTTTAATCTCTTCCATTGCACCTGAAGTATTTTGCGCCTGTGTTTGACCTTTCTTTGCTGAATCAGTTAATATAACTGCATAATCACTCATAGATTGTACATTATTTGCATTATTAATAATTGTACTAGTAATCTCTTCTAATGCAGCAGCCGTTTCCTCAAGTGAAGCAGCAGCTTCTGTTGAACTAGTATTTAATGTATTTACATTTATAATTAATTGATCAGAAGCTTCATCTAAAGTTAATCCAATAACATATGATTGTTTTAACAAAGTTGAAATTTCATCAGTTAAAAAGTTTACACTTTTTATAAGCATTTCTATATCACCAGAGACTTTACTCTCATCAACTTTATTTGTAAATTTATAGTTACTAAACTCAGTTAAAACTTTGTTTACAGAAACAACATGATTTTTGATACCACTTAACATACTATTTAAAGCACTACATAATTGTATCAATTGAGGGTTACTAGCTTGCGTTTTAACTTCTAAATCAAGATAACCCTCCTTCGCTTTTTCAACTATTGAAAGTACCTCTTTTACAGCTTCATTGTCTTTTATTATTCCATTCTTTGTTCTACTTATATTCTGATTTAGCTCTGCTGCCATTTGTGCAAACTCATCGTTACCTTTTATTTCTAATAAAGAAGTATCTTCTGTTTCACGATTAATATAAGTAAAAAAAGAGGATAATCCCTCTTTAAATTTTTCAAGACTTGACAATATTATATTTGTTACAATTGTAGAGAAAATTATAAATAATAATATTGATACAATTGCTAGAGATATTAAACTATATTGTAAAGATAAGGTAGCTTCATCTCTTAAAGATAAGGCATTTACATTTATCTTATGTAAACTTTTTTCTAAAGATTTTCCTGATTTAACCATATTTGCAATAATAAGTTTTAGAGCATCAGATTCTTTTATAATTCCATTATTAAACTCTTCTATTCTTTTTTTAGAAAATTGATTAAAATATCTAATATAATTTTTAGACTCTTCTAAAATATCATCACTGAGTTTGATATTTTCTTCAAGAGAAAGTTTCTCTTTTAAAGCTGAAACATTTTTATCTAATAAACTAAAACTATCAACAACTTTTTGCGCATTTTTTTCAGTAGGTCCTCTTAAAAACTGATAAACACCAATTCTTCCTTTTAAAACCTGCTGTATAAAAACTTCTGTTTTCATTGCCGCATTTACTCGAGTGTTAACTAAGCCACTATAATATGTATAAACTAACGCTGAAATAATAACAATAAGCAAAAATATAATAGAGAAGGACATAAGTTTTGCCCTAGTATTTAAGTTTTTGAACATTTAAATCCTTTATAAAAAATATATTAATAGAATAACAAACTTTTCTTGTTATCTTCAAATATATAAATAAATAATTTAATCTTTTATAAATATGAACAAATTTGTAACATAATTATTTCACCTATTTATTATGTTCTCTTAATTGATAAGTTATATCCCCTGCCCCAACACCTAAAATAATTCCATCAGTAAACTCATGAAAAACTTTTCCATCTTTAATAAGTTCTATCTTATCCTGAGTCGATTTTAGACTATCTGCAAAAATTGGATTATATTGTGCAAACTCTTTTTCAAAATCTATTTCTATTTTTTGTTCCCCAAGAATTGTCCAAATTGGAAGAATTATAAGTTCATCACATCTTTTAAAACATTTTTTAAAACCTTCGAGATTATCAGATGTTCTTGAATATTTATGAGGTTGCCAAATTACTACTCTTCTATTCATATTAGTAAGATTGTCATAGAGTTCAACTGATTTCATAGTTGCTTCTATTTCAGTTGGATGATGTGCATAATCATCAATCACAACCATTTTTTTATTTCTTTGAATTACGTCAAATCTTTTTTTGATTCCTTTGTAATTCTGAAGATTTTTTCTAATTTCTTCAATGCTAAGTTCATTTAAAGCAGCAATTATTGCCAAAGAAGCATCTATTGCAATATGGTATCCAAAGCCCCAAACTTCAAAAGAACCATACTCTTTTAAATCAAATTTTGTAAAAGGTTCACCCTCTTTTAAAAGGTAAGATAAGTTTTTAATATCCAAACTTGGGTAAAGATACGTTCCATTTTTTATTTTAAGTTTTTTTATATGCTCATCTTCACCATTTAAAACAGTCTTTGAAGCAAGTTCTATAAATCTTTCATAAGCCCCATAAAACTTTTCATAATCATAATGATAATATTCCATATGTTCAGGTTCTGCATTTGTAACAATTGAACAATAAGGATTTGACAATAAAAAGCTTGCATCAGATTCATCTGCTTCAAAAGCAACTAGATTATTTACATACCTAAAGTTAGAACCAAAATCTTTTGAAATAGCTCCTATTAATGCTGAACTTTGTAAGATTGAAGCTAAGATTGCAGTTGTTGTTGATTTTCCATGAGCACCAGCAACACAGTAATTTTTCTTATCTCCCAAAATAATTGGTAAGGCCTCTTTTCTCGAAAGAGTTCTAATTTGTTGTAATCTAGCTTCAATTAATTCAGGGTTTTCATCTGTAACTGCTGCTGAATAAATAACTATATCCAAATCTTTAGATATATTATTAGCACTTTGAGGGCAAACAACTTTTATACCTTCTTGTATCAACTCTTTTGTAATTGGTGAACTTTTTATATCAGAACCTGAGATCTCATGTCCATCATTTTTTAAAAATCTAGCTAAGGCTGAAAGTCCAATTCCACCTATTCCTATAAAATGTACTTTCATTAACTTTCCAATAAATGTTTTAATTTTTCATACTCTTTTTCTAAAGTATCTTTGTTTTTTTCTAAATATTCTTTTTTATCATAATTAAAATTAGTAATAAAGTATCCATATTTTTCATCATCAGTTGACGCGTTTAAATCAACTTCACTCTCATAAAAACTGTCAAGGTCAATCTCTTTTGATAAAGCTATAATATGAACTTGCAAGGCATTGCAAAGGATTTCATCTTCTACAATATTTGATAGTACAAAAATTAATTCTTTTGCACCTTTATAGTTTTCATAACTCCATTTTTCAACAGCATGCTCATAAAAAGCTCTAACATAAAAAAGGTCATTTCCTTCAAGTTTTAACTTTCTATTTTCATTTACAATTTTTTCTACATTTTCAAAAGATATTTGTAAAATATGTTGATAAACTGCATTGATTTTTTCTTCATCTAAATCCAAAACTAAAAATGAATCTAAAACTTCATAAAGTGCAGAAATATTTTTTGTAGCAATAGCATCAACTCTTGTTTCTTCTAAATATTTTAAAAACTCTGGGTTTGTTCTAGCTTCTTGTAATTGCTCTTTATCCATCTATAAAATCCTTTAATCTTCTTAGTGCTTCTTCAGTTTTTTTCTCATTTTCAACTAAGGCAATTCTTACATAGCCTTTTCCAATTCCATTTCGTCCTAAGAAACTTCCAGGTAATACTTTTATATTTTTTTGTCTATATAATTCTCTTGTAAACTCTAGTTCATCTTCAACTTCTAACCAAATATAAAAACTAGCTTGAGGAGCTTTAATTCCTAAAATTTCAAATGCAAGTTCAAAATTTCTTTTATATATTTTTCTAAAAACTTCCACATGAGATTCATCATTCCATGCGGCTGTTGTTGCTTTTTGTAAAGGCACAGGAGAGGCACAACCTACGTAAGTTCTATATTGCATATAAGAGTTTAAAATATCTTTATCACCTGCTACAAAACCACTTCTTAAGCCTGGAGCTGAAGATCTTTTTGAAATTGAGTTCATTACTAAAACATTTTTAAATTCACTGTTTCCAACCTCAATTGAAGCTTCAAGAAGAGAGGCTGGCTTGTCATTTTCATTAAAATAAATCTCAGAATAACACTCATCATTTATTAAGATAAAATCAAATTCTAAAGCTTTTTTAACCCAAATTCCAAGTTCTTCTTTTGTCATTTGAGCTGAAGTTGGATTATTTGGATAATTTAAAATTACTAAATCACATCTTTTTAATTCTGCTTCATCTAATTCTGCTTTAAAATTGTTCTCTTTTGTTAAATTTATATGAATTACTTCTGCTCTACTAGCAATTGCAGCACCTTCGTAAATCTGATAAAAAGGGTTTGTAAAAGCAATCACTGGATTTTTTTTATCAAAAAGTGCATATTGAGGAAAGTTAAATAAAGCTTCTCTTGTTCCAAAAGTTGAAACTATCTCATTCATTTGAAGTTTTACATTAAATCTTTTTTGTACAAAATTTATCATAGCTTCTTTAAGTTCAGGTAAGCCTACACTTGCTGGATATTTTTGTAAAAGATGAGTGTTCTCTTGCAAAATTTTTTGTATAAAAGCAGGTGTTTCAAATTTTGGTTCACCTATTGTTAAAGCCGATAACTCATAGTTTTCATTTGGCGTGATATTCGCTAATAATTCATTTAATCTCTCAAATGGATATTTTTCAAAATTCATTTTTTTCCTTATTCTTCAATAATTGGTATTAATAATTGACTATATTTTTTCATATCAAAAGAGATTAAATCAGGATTTGTATATAAGAATTTCCAAGAAAATCTTTGTTTAAACATCTCTTCTTTTAAAGGTAATACTTGTAGAGTATTTGTCTGCTTTTTAAGCTCTCTTATTGGATTTTTTTCATTTGTTATAATTTCAATTTTTTGATTGAATATTTTTGCAAGGTTTTCAAAATGATCTAATAAATTTGATTTATCTTCATGCTCTCCAATTGGATTCATATCAAAAATTCTTGTTTTTGTTTTTAGTTGATTTGAAATATCAAATACCACAGGTGAGATTTGTTCATAAGAATTCACATCATTAATTAAAACTACAGTTTTCTTAATTACTCCTACTAACTCATCTCCAAGTTTAAAAATAGGTACTCTTAAATCTAAAATTTCTTTTATATTTTTTTTATTTCTAAACATCTCATTTGTTAAAATTACCATACCAATATCATAAGCTTTTATATCATTTTTAAGAAGTTTTATCATCCCTAAATTGTGATAATCCATTTTAAATTCTATGCCATCAGTTCTTTCAAAACTATTTTTTATTAAATTTATAATTCCCACTGTTGTAGGTCTTGTAATTCTAATAATAAGCCTTTGGTTTTTTAATCTTTTATTTATGTATTTTACTTCTTGAATAACATCTATAATTCTTTTTTTATCTTGTAAAAATAAATCTAAGTATAAATATATATTATGTCCAAAAGGCATAGGAAATTGCCCTTGAGATTTTCCAATTGCATTATACACTTGCATTAAAACAGCAGGTTTTCCTATAACTAAAATCATATCATTTGGTTTTAAGATTAATGAAGGTTTTATATCTACAAGTTCTTCGTTCCTATATAATCCAAAGATTTTCCATTCATTTTGCTCAATTGAACCTATATATCGATAAGCATAAGAACTCCCAAATGGAATTTTAATTTCCATAATTTCACCTTGTTTCAAGCCTATATTTTGTGCCATTACAGGGATATTTGGAAGTCTTTCAACCATTCCATTTGCTAGAACTTCGATACCTTTATAGATATTAATATAAGAGTCTTCAATATTTATTCCCCAATAATCTAATATCGAGATAGGGAGATTCTTTTTTCTTTGTTTTATATTTTTTATTACACTTAACATTTCATCTTTTGAATTAAGCACAACTAAGGCTTGGGCATGGACATCTTTATCTAAAACCATACCTAATTTTGACTCAGAAGTTGGATCAAATTTATAAAATGTGATATTTGAAGTTTTTTGCTCAGGCAATAGACTATCATTCATATAAACAACGTCATAACTATTGTCTATAGTATTTGTTTCTACAATTCTTTGCATAAGTTTTTTCGCTACTATACCATCTAATATTACTAATATTTTTTTCATGCGGTATTATATCTAAAAGTGCTAAATATTATATTTCTAAGAATCTTCATTTTATAAATTCTTTTAAGTTTTTATTTTGTGATTTATTACTTCTTTTAATAGCCAAATTCTTACAATTTATAAATATTTTTGAAATAAAAAATTAGATACAATCACCTTTTAATATAAAGGAATTTTTTTATGGAATTTAAAATTGACGCAAAGTCAACAAATAAAGCTAGAGCTTGTACAATTAAAACAGCACATAGCACAATACAAACTCCTGTTTTTATGCCAGTTGGTACACAAGCTACTGTAAAGGCTCTTGATGCAAATGATATGCTTAGTATGGGTGCAAAAATAATACTTGGAAATACTTATCATTTATATTTAAGACCTGGAAGTAAAGTAATAAAAAAACTTGGAGGACTTCATGGTTTTTCAAAATTTCCAAACTCATTTTTAACAGATTCAGGTGGATTTCAAGCTTTTTCTTTAAGTAATACTTCAAAAAAAGATGAAAGTGGAGTAATGTTCAAATCTCATATTGATGGAAGCAAGCACTATTTTACTCCTAAAAGTGTACTTGATGCCCAATATGATTTTGGTAGTGATATTATGATGATATTAGATGATTTAGTTGCCTTACCAAATACAAAAGAAAGAATTCAAAAATCAATTGAAAGAACGACTGCTTGGGCAAAAGAAGCAATTACTTATCATATGAGTCAAAAAGAAAAAGGAATTGGTTTAAATCAAAATATTTTTGCAATTATTCAAGGTGGGACTGATAAAGAATTCAGAAAAATGAGTGCCCAACAACTTTGTGCTTTAGAAGATTTTGATGGTTATGCAATTGGCGGATTAAGTGTGGGTGAACCAAATGCTGATATGTATGAAACAGTAGAATGGACAACAAATTTTATGCCTGAAAATAAACCTAGGTATTTAATGGGAGTAGGAACACCTGAAGATTTGATAGAAAATATTGAACGTGGTGTTGATATGTTTGATTGTGTAATGCCTACAAGAAATGCAAGAAATGGGACTTTATTCACTTCTTTTGGAAGATTAAATATTAGAGGTGCCAAATTTAAAGAAGATCCAAATCCAATTGATGAAGAGTGTGATTGTTATACATGTAAAAACTTCTCAAGAGCATATTTAAATCACCTTTATAGAGCAGGAGAAATGACTTATTTCAGGCTAGGTTCTATGCATAATATTCATTACTATTTAACACTAATGAAACAAGCAAGAGCTGCGATTTTAGAAGATAATTGGATTGAGTTTAAAAAAGATTTCTATGAAAAAAGAAAGTAGTAAATATTTTGTCTAATATAGCAAAAAATATTTTTATGAAAATTTTTCTTTTTCTTTTTTCATTAAGCTTTTTAAATGCCCAAGAGTGTAGCCCATATTTTAATCCAAAAAAATTTTATGAAACACCTCAAGCACTTAGTGAACTTTTAGATGAGACTTTTCCAAATGGTATTTTCTCAAATACAATTCTTTTAGATGAGACTTTTAAAGATTCACTTATACTAGAAAATGAAGTTCTAAAAAAAGACTCTTTTGTACAAGAAGGTGATTATATTTATCCTAATAAAAATGGCCTTTGGAAATATAAAAAAATAAAGACCAAACTTGAAAATAGAATTGATGAAGTAAATATTTCAAAAAGTGAAATTTATAGATTTGCAGATATTGATATTGCTAATACTATAAATGATGATTATGATAATTTTTGGAATGATTATATAGAGAATGCTTACGAAATGCAATTAACGCCAGAACAAACTCTTTTTAGATATAATAATGCCTATTTTACAATGTCAGTATTTATTTATGGGGTTAAAGGTGATTCTACACCACTTCAAGGAACAGTTATAAATCTTTGGTTAAAAGATTATACAAAAGAGGTAAATACTTATATAGAGTGCATAAAAGGAAAAAAATGACAGTTGATGATAAGTTAATAGAAAAATTAGCAAAACTATCTTCTTTAGAAATTGAAGATTCAAGAAAAGAAAATCTAAAATCTGAACTTGCAGATATTATTAATTTTGTAGAAAATTTAAATGAAATTGATGTATCAAATATTGAAGCAACATTTAGTACAGTTGAAGGTGGAACACCTTTAAGAGAAGACGTTGCAAAACAAGATTTAGAATTCTCAAAACATGTTTTAAAACATGCACCAAAAAGTGAAGATGGGTATTTTGTTGTACCTAAAATTATAGAATAGGAAAGATTATGAAGGTTTACGGAATAAAAACCTGAGACTCTGTTAGAAAAGCCTTAAGGTTTTTTAAGGATAACAACATAGAAGCAGATTTCTTTGATTTAAAAAAAGAAATTCCAGCTTCAACTTCTATCAAGTCTTGGATTGAAAAAACAGGAATAGATACAGTATTTAACTCTCGTGGAACAAAATACAGAAGTCTAAAATTAAAAGAATTAAATTTAGATGAAAATGCTAAGTTTGAATGGCTATGTCGTGAGCCAATGTTACTTAAACGACCTATAGTAGAATATGAAAGCGGCGTTCTAGTTGGTTTCAAAGAAGAAATTTATAAAGAGACTTTTTTATAAGTCTCTTTATATTTTCTAAATTTTTAAGCTCTTGCTTCTTTAAGTGTTTCTGCAATCATAAACGCCAATTCTAAAGACTGATCAGCATTTAATCTTGGATCACATTGTGTATGATATCTACTTGCTAGACCTTCATGTGTAATAGCAGCACTCGTACTTCCTGTACACTCTGTTACATTTTGTCCTGTCATTTCTAAGTGGATTCCACCTGCAACACTTCCTTGGGCTTTGTGTATTTGGAAAAATTGTTTTACTTCACTTAAAATATTTGCGAAATCTCTTGTTTTATAACCATTTGGAGTTTTCTCTATATTTCCATGCATTGGATCACATGACCAAACAACTTTTTTACCTTCACTCTCCACTTTTTTTAGAAGACTTGGAAAAATATCTGCTACTTTTTCATGTCCCATTCTAACTATTAAATTAAGTCTTCCTGCTTCATTTTCTGGATTAAGAGCATCAATTAAATTAAGTAATTCATCTTCTTTCATAGAAGGGCCAACTTTACAACCAATTGGATTATTAATCCCTCTAAAATATTCTATATGAGCGCCATCTAAATCTCTTGTTCTATCACCAATCCATAACATATGAGCACTACAATCGTACCATTTACCTGTTAAAGAATCTTGTCTTGTTAAAGCTTCTTCATAATTTAATAATAAAGCTTCATGTGAAGTATATAATGTAGTCTCTCTTAATTGGTTTGTGTTATTACTAGTAATTCCACATGCTTCCATAAATTTCATTGTTTCAGAAATTTTATTAGCCAATTGGTCATATTTTTCACCTAAAGTATTATCTTTAACAAAATCTAAATTCCAAGCGTGAACCTTATGTAAATCAGCCATTCCACCTCTTGCAAAAGCTCTAAGTAAATTTAGTGTTGCTGCACTTTGATTATATGCTTTTAAAAGTCTTTTTGCTTTTGGGATTCTTTCTTTTTCATTAAAACTAATATCGTTGATAATATCACCTCTATAAGAAGGTAAAGAAATTCCATTAATTTCTTCAAAATCAGAAGACCTAGGTTTTGCAAATTGTCCTGCAATTCGCCCTACTTTTACAACAGGACAACCACCAGAGAAAGTTAAAACAATTGCCATTTGCATCATTACTTTAAATAAATCTTTAATATTATTTGCATTAAAGGCATTAAAGGATTCAGCACAATCTCCACCTTGTAGTAAAAACGCTTTTCCATCTACTACATTGGCTAATTTTGATTTTAACTTTTGTGCTTCTCCTGCAAAAATCAATGGAGGATATGAAGAAAGTTCATTCTCAACTCTTTTAAGTTTTTCTAAATCTTGGTATGTGGGTTGCTGTTTTATTGGGAAATCTCGCCAGCTACTTGGATTCCAATTATTCATAATATGCCCTTATATTTTTTAATAGTGCAAGATTTTATCGAAAGTTCACTTAAGTAGTTTAAAAATAAGCTAAAAAGAAATTTTTAGCTTACTTTTCATAAATTTTATTTAGTCTTTTTGAAGTTTTGAAAGAAGGTCTTTAAATGATTCTTTAAATGATTCTAAACCATCTATTAATAAAGTATCATAAACTTTATTTAAATCTATTTTATGAGAATTTAAACTTTCAAAATATTTATCACAATCATGCTCACTTAAAATATTACTTTGGTCTTTTTTACCATCTTCTATCCAATCTTCAATTGTAGCTAGAGGAGCTGTATTTATTGAGTTTGGAAAAATTAAGTTGTCTACGTAATATGTTCCTGCTAAATCATTTCCTTTTACACCTGTACTTGCAAAAAGCGTTCTGATGTTTTTATTAGCAATTTTTTCAACTTCATGATAACATTTAGTTGCATTTATAATTCCTAATTTTCCAGTTTTTAAGCCTTTTGATAAAAGCTCTCTATCACACATCCTATCAAATCTTGAAACAAAAACTGAAACTACCGCTTTAATATCTTTATTTGAAATTTTAATTCCTTCATCTAAAGCTTTTGCACATTTAATAGCTTGTAAAGGAGAAAATACTAAAGTTGCATTTACATTAATCCCTTGAGATGTTAGCTCTTTCATAGCTTCATATCCAGCTTCAGTTGCAGGAACTTTTATCATTACATTATCAGCACCAATTTGAGAATATAATCTCATACCTTCTTCAATAGTACCTTTTGCATCATCACATAAAGATGGGTCAACTTCAATTGAGATAAAACCATCATCTAAATTTTCAAGATGTAAATCATCTAATAACTCTGCTGCTCTTTTAATATCAGTAAGAGCTAATTCTTCATAAATAGTTTTTGCTTCATTTGCTTGTAACATTTGTAATTGTTGTCCATAAGCAGCTGAATTTGAAATAGATGATTCAAATATTGCAGGATTTGAAGTTGCTCCATGAATAATTCCATCTTTTATAATATCTTGAAATTTATTTTCTAAAAATTCTCTTTCTATAAAATCACACCAAAGTGAAAAATTAATATCCTCTTTTAAACTCATTCTATTCTCTCCTTAAAAAGTCCCTATAAAAAGGACCTGTACATTTTTTTTGATTTCTTTTTTCTTTTTACTTTCTTGTCTTTAGCCTACGCTATAAAGAACAAGTTTTATAAAAACTGTTAAAGAACCAAATCCTAAAGTGAAGCAGGAATGCTTCTTTTTTTTATAAATGATCTAATATTTTTGTTAAATCTTTTGTATCTACAATTATATTAGCCTCTTTTTTTAAAATTTCTCTTGCACAAAAGGCAACTCTTTTTTCGGCATAAGCGAACATTGAAACATCATTCGCTCCATCTCCTGCTACTAAAGTGTTTTCTTTTGAAACACCAAGCATAGATTGAACTCTTTGAATCATGTCTCCTTTTGAGAAGCCAAACATCATATCACCACCAACAAGACCTGTTAGAATTCCATTTTTTTCATGCAAGATATTAGAAAAATCTGCATCTAGTCCAAGTTTTTCTTTTGCTGGACTTGTTCCAATTCTAAAGCCACCTGAAAAACAAACAACTTTGTATCCTTGGTTTTTAAGCTCAGCTACAGTTTCATAAGCACCTGGCATTAAAGGTAGATCTTTACAGATTTCTACAGCTTTTTTGTACTCTAAACCTTTTAATAAAGATACTCTTTTAATCAATGATTCAAAAAAATCAAGTTCCCCAGCCATTGCTTTTTCTGTAATTCCTGCAACTTCTTCTTCTAAACCTAAAGCAGCAGCTAAAAAATCAATAGTCTCACCATCCATTAATGTTGAATCAAAATCAAAAACAGCTAATTTCATAATATGTTTTCCTAGATTTATTTTTTTAAGGATATAATAGTAGCGAAAACTTACTAAAGGAACCTCTTTGAAACTTGCATGTATAGATATTGGACTTAAGAGAATAGGCGTAGCTATAAGCCTTAGAGACAAAATTATAAGTCCTCAAAATGCTATATTACGAAAGAATAGAAATCAAGCTGCACATGATGTAAACTCATTTTTAGAAGAATGGGAGATAGAAAAACTAATTGTTGGATATCCAAGCGCAAGTCTTGATATGCAAAAAAGAATAACTCATTTTGTAAAACTTTTAGAACTTAACATTCCATATGAACTTCAAGAAGAAAACATGAGTTCAATTGAAGCCCAAGAACTTATGAAAGGTGAAATAAAATACAAAAGAGATGGAAGACTTGATTCAATTGCAGCAAAGATAATTCTGGAAAGGTATTTAGATAGAAAATAAATTTTGCTTATTTAAATCTTAGTCTTGGTATTTTAATCTGATTTTATTTATTTCATCAAAGTTTTCAAAAAACAAATCCACAAGTTTTGGGTCAAAATGTTTTCCTCTTTGATCTTTGAAAAATTCTAATATTCTTTCTAATTCCCAAGCTTTTTTATAAACTCTGTCACTAGCAAGTGCATCAAAAACATCTGCAAGGGCGGTTATTCGACCAAAAATATGTATGTTTTCACCAGCAATTTTCTTAGGATAGCCACTTCCATCCCATTTTTCATGATGTTGATGAGCAACTATTGAAGCAGCTTTTAGTATTGGTTTATCAGAATTTTTAAGCATATTAAAGCCAAGAGTTGAGTGAGTTTTCATTACTTTAAATTCATCATCACTTAATTTTCCTGGTTTATTTAGAATTTCATCTTTTATTCCAACTTTTCCAATATCATGCATAGGAGAAGCTAGTTTTAAAAGTTCTGCCTCTTCTTTTGGAAGTCCATATTTAAGTGCTAATATTTCAGAATAAATAGCAACTCTTTTTACATGATTCCCTGTTTCTTTACTTCTTGTTTCACCAATTGCACCCATTGTATAAACAACTTCTTTTTGGATATTAATAATATCTTCATTAGCTTGTACTACTTTTGTAATATCAGTTCCATATACTAAAATTGCATCTAAGTTTTTTACACCTTTTAACATAAAAGTATAATATTTTTCTTTTGTAAAATGATGTTCAACTTGATAAGTTTCACTATTTTTTATTAACTTATTTAATAACTCTTTGTCATTTAAAAACTTGAAAGTATCAATATTTGAAAATATATTTTTCCCAGGTTCGTTTTTAAAAATAATATTAGCTTTTGAATCAATTATTACAATAGGTTCTGGATTAAATTTTGGTAAGGCTTCTATATATCTATTCTTTTGTCTTAAATCATTATTTATTCCAAACGTTGAATAAAAGAAACAATTTTTAATCATATTTTGATAAGCTAATGCAATTGTAAAAAAAATAAAAAACCAATAAGGTGTACTAAAAGCTAATATTGCGAAGATTATACTCATTATCCATCTTATATTAATCTCTAATTCGGACATATTTGAACATTTAATTTCTAAATTCATTTTTAAACCTTATTTTTCTAAAGCTACAACAGCTATTGCAAAACCATTATCATGGGCTATGGATAAACTTGCATCTTTTATAGAAAATTTTTCTATAACTTTTGAAGAAAAAGTAATCAAAGGTGCATTTTTGGCAGTTTTTGAAATAATAATATCATGAAAAGAGCAATCCCCACCAATTCCTGTTCCTAAAGCTTTACTTGCAGCCTCTTTAGCAGCCCAAAAGCCAGCTGCTGTCTCAGGACGTTTTATTAATGCAATTTCATCTTCATTTAAAAAGCGTTCGTAAGCTTTTCTTCCAAATTTTTCATACAATTTTTTTATTCTATTTATTGAAGTTATATCAATCCCTATCATTTTTAAAACCTATTTAGTGTATAATCCCAAGCATGAGACTGTTTTTTAATAAATTATTATACCTTATTACTATGCTTTTTATTATAAGCTTAATATCATTTATAGCAATAAATGCTGCGCCAAACTCCTTTTTTGCAAGTGGAGAATTAAATCCAAATATTACTGAAGAGTCAATTGCTCAATTAAAAGCTATTTATGGCTTAGATAAACCCTTATATATACAATTTTTTTCTTGGTTGCTAGCAATTGTTCAACTTGACTTTGGAATATCCTTTGCAAGTGGAGAAATGGTAAAAACTGAAATTTTAGATAGAATTCCAATTACTTTAACAATAAATATTATTTCTATGTTTTTAATATTTGTTATTTCTTTATATTTAGGAATTAAATCAGCATTAAATAAAAACTCTTTTTTTGATAGATTTACAGGACAATTATCCCTTCTTAGCTTTTCTATGCCTTCATTTTATTTAGCACTTTTATCAGTTCTTGTATTTTCAATATACTTTAAAATTCTACCAATTGCTGGATTACATTCTATTCCAAATGATGGAAGTTTAACTTACTATTTAGACTTTGCTTGGCATTTAATTTTACCAATTACTATTATTGTATTTGGAGGAATTGGAAGTTTGACTTTATACATTAGATCACTTACGATTGAAATATTAAAATCAGATTATATATTTTTTGCTAAATCTCGTGGGCTTGATAATAAAAAAATTCTAAGATATTACTTACTACCAAATCTTTATCCTCCTGTTATTACTCTACTTGGCTTATCTTTGCCTGGAATTATCGGAGGTTCAGTAATTCTTGAATCTATTTTCTCAATTGATGGAATGGGACTTTTGTTTTATCAAAGTGCTTTAAGCCATGATTATCCAGTTATTATGGGAATCCTCATAATTGGTGCATTTTTGACACTAATTGGAAATATGTTTGCTGATTTAATTTTGTTGAAACTAAATCCTAATTATAATGCCAAATAAAAAATAAATACAAAAGGAAAAGTCCTCTAAAGAAAAGGACCTTTTAAGGAGAATGTTTGAAAATATTAAAAACGATTGATGAATTAAGAGATGCAAGAAAAAGTATTTCTTCAAATGTAGGTTTTGTTCCTACAATGGGCGCGCTTCATCAAGGACATATTTCGCTTATAAAAAGAGCAAGACTTGAAAATGAGATTGTAATTGTGTCAATCTTTGTAAATCCAACTCAATTTTTGCCAGGTGAAGATTTGGCTGCTTATCCTAGAAAAGATGAGGCAGATAAAAAAATCTGTGAGATGTGTAAGGTCGATTATCTTTTTATGCCAGAGATTTCTACAATGTATAAAGAAGAAGAGACTTTAGTAAAAGCTTCAAATAGAAGTTATATTTTAGAAGGTAAAGCAAGACCTGGTCACTTTGATGGAGTTTTACAAGTTGTGCTTAAACTTTTTGGATTAACCCAGCCTACAAATGCATATTTTGGGAAAAAAGACGCACAACAACTTTTATTAATATCTCAAATGGTTAAGGATTTCTTTTTACCTATAAATATAGTTGAATGTGAAATAATAAGAGAATCAGATGGCTTAGCTTTAAGTTCACGAAATGTATATTTAGATGAGAAACAAAGAAAAGATGCTCTTTTACTTTCAAAATCACTTTATCTTGCAGCTTCATTACTTACAAAAGAAGAAAAAGATGTAAAAGTAATAAAAAATAAAATATACGAAGTACTTCAAGGTCTAGATGTAGAGTATGTAGCGATAGTTGATAGAAGTTTTAATGAATTAGAAGAGATTGAAATAGGAAATAGCATAATACTGCTAGTTGTTAAGTTTGGACAAACAAGACTTTTAGACAATATCTGGTTATAAAATTTTACAATTTTTTCATAATATGCTAAAATCCACAAAATAAATAGAAAACAAATAGAAAGTAAATATTACATGAAATTTAGCGAAAACAAACCCACAAAATCTTTACACTTAGTAAGTCTTGGTTGTACAAAGAATCTTGTTGATTCAGAAATCATGTTAGGAAAACTAAGGGATTATCAAATAGTTGATACTCCTGAAACTGCCGATGTGATTATTGTAAATACCTGTGGATTTATTGATAGTGCAAAAGAAGAGAGTATAAATACAATTTTAAATCTTCACGATGAAAGAAAAAAAGAATCGGTACTTGTTGTAGCTGGTTGTTTAACTCAAAGATATCAAGAAGAATTACAAAAAGAACTACCTGAAATTGATATTTTTACAGGAGTTGGAGACTATGACAAAATTGATATTTTAGTAAATGAAAAAAGATCAGCTTTTACAGATGAAGTATTTTTATTAAATGAAAATGATCACAGGGTTATCACAGGTTCTTCGTACCATGCATATGTAAAGCTAAGTGAAGGCTGTAATCAAGTTTGTTCTTTTTGTGCTATTCCAGCTTTTAAAGGAAAACTTCACTCTAGGACTTTAGAATCACTTGTTAAAGAGGTAAAAAACTTAGTTGCAAATGGATATTCTGATTTTTCTTTTGTTTCACAAGATTCTTCTTCTTTTTTAAGAGATTTAAATATTAAAGATGGTTTAGAGCAATTAATTGAAGAAGTTGGAAAAATCGAAGGAATTAAAACAGCAAGAATTTTATATCTTTATCCTTCAACTACTGAGTTAAGTTTGATAGAAAAAATCAAAAACTCGCCTATATTTGAAAATTATTTTGATATGCCTTTACAACATATATCTCCTACTTTATTAAAAATTATGAAAAGAGGGAAAGGTGTAGAAAAGTTAAAAGAACTTATGAAGGCAATGAGAGATGTTCCTAATTCATTTGTAAGGTCTACTTTTATTGTAGGGCATCCAGGAGAATCTCAAGAAGATTTTGAAGAATTATGTAAATATCTTGAAGAATACAAATTTGATAGAGCAAATGTGTTTTCATATTCTGATGAAGAAGGAACAACAGCCTTTGATAGAATGGATAAAATTCCCCAAGAAATCATCGATGATAGAGCAGATATTTTAGGAGAGATAATTTCTAGAACTACTCAAGAATCACTTGAAAATGAAGTTGGAAAAACTTTTGAAGTTTATATTGATGGAGAAAGTGATGAGCATGAATATTTATTAAGTGCAAGAAAAACTTCTTGGGCTCCTGATATTGATGGAGAAATATATATTAATGACAATGAAATTTTTGATGAAAATTCACAAGAAAAATTAAAATTTGGACAAGTCTATACTGTACGAGTAACTGAACTTGTAGGAGATAAATTACTAGCAACTGTAATTAAATAGATGACTCCACAAATTAATAAAATCAATACCACGAAAAATCTTTTGGCTTTTTCTGCTGGTGTTGATTCTTCTGCTCTTTTTTTTATTCTTTTAGAAAATAATATTCCTTTTGACCTTGCAATTGTAAACTATAATTTAAGAAAACAATCAAAAGAAGAACTACTTTATGCAAAAGAACTTGCTTTAAAATATAAAAAAGAAATCTATATAAAAGAATTAAAAATAGAAAATGAATCTAATTTTGAAAAAAAAGCTAGAGATATAAGATACACTTTTTTTGAAGAAATTATTGAAAAAAATTCTTATGAAACTTTAATCACAGCACATCAATTAAATGATAAATTTGAATGGTTCTTAATGCAGTTAAGTAAAGGTGCTGGAATTGTAGAGTTATTAAGTTTTGAAGAGAATATCAAAAAAGAAAAATTTACAATTTGTAAGCCTCTTATTAATACTTCAAGAGCTGATTTAGAACAATATCTAGAAAAAAATCATATAAAATTTTTCATTGACCAGAGTAATTTTGATGAAAAATATAAGAGGAACTATTTTAGAAAAAAATTTTCTAATGATTTCATAAAAAATTATGAACAAGGACTTAAAAAAAGTTTTGAATATTTACAAAAAGATCTAGACTCTTTAGATATAAATCAAAAAACTATACTAAAAAATAAAGAACTAGAAATATTTAAAAGTAATGAAGATTCTAATATAAATATAAGAATCATAGATAAAAGTTTAAAACAAAGAGGTTTTTTATTAAGTAAACTTCAAAGAGATGAAATTCTTAAACAAAAGCAATGTGTGATTTCACATAAAATTGCTATTAATTTAACAAATAAATATATTTTTATATCACCTTATATAAAAGAGACTATGCCAAAAAAATTTAAAGAAAAATGTCGTATTAATAGATTACCAAAAAATATAAGAGCTTATATTTTTAAAGAAAATATTTTAGAAGAAGTTCTATTTATAACTAACTAATTATTTAAAAACCTTTGAAGTTTTTTATTTTCAACCATATCTTTTCTAGTTTGTTCTTTATGTTCTTTTAAAAAGTTTATGTTTTTGTAAAATAGTTCAAAAAGTACTTTTAAATCTTCTTGTTCTAAATCAAAATTAGTTATTTCTTCATTTAGTAGATATTTATTATGCCATAAAACTAAGGCATTAGCTTTTTCATAAGCGTCTAAAGAATCAATATAAATTAATTCCTCTAAAGCTTTTAAAGACCTGTTTCTTCTTTCCATGCGTCAATTAGTCCTTGAACAACTTTCATTACTTGATTAATAGAATTAACATTATCATCAATTCCTGCACCAAAAAGTGTTTCTATTTGATATAAATATAATCCATCAAGATAATAAGATACATCCCCACCCTCAAAATTAAGAACATTTCTCAATTCATCAAAAATAGCAACAGACTTATTTATATTGGTAAATTTAGCTTCAATATCTCCAGACTCCATAGAACTTTTTACAAATGAAAGATATTTTAACAAACCTTCATAAAGTTTTAATACTAATAAATACGGATCATCTGACACCGCATTTTGCTGCTGATAAGCTTCAATTCCCATATATTTACTCCATACTTATATTAAGGAACTAGTATATTATATCTTAACTTAAAAAAAGTTATTTAATATGCTAATTATAATTTACTTTCCCGCTATTGATTGGCCTATCATTAATTTAAGCCCTGAGAATTGAGCCTCAAATCGATTTATAATTGTATTATATGAAGCAAATTGTTGAGCTAACATAGAATATTTATTATCTAAAGTTTCAATCGCTTTATCTTTTTCTTTTTCTAAAGCTTCTTTTCTACTAGTTATATTGTTTTCATAACTAGTTAATATTCCACTAAAACTATTTATATCATCAACATACTCTTTTATCTGAGTGCCTAAGCCTTTATCTTCAGCAACACCTAAAAATAACATTTTCATATCTTCTGGGTTACTTTTTGCAAACTCATTAAATTTAGTTGAATCTAAACTTATTGTTCCTGATTTATTAATTTCAAAACCTGCATTAAAAATATTTAAATCATCATTAGGGCCATAAGAAGCAAAAATTTTTTCTTTTATTCCAGTCATCATAGCTCTTAAAGTAGCTTTATCTTCTACTTTACTTTCTGCTGAAAAAATTTCATTATCAACTAAGTCTGATAATTCATTATATTTATTTATAAAATCTTTCATAACTATTTCTAAATTACTATCATCTTTTTGTACATTTATACTTGCATTTCCAAGCTCAGTTGCTGTGATTTTCAAACCACCCTCTACTACTATTGAATTGGAAGAAACACTATAAGCAACACCATCAACGGTAGCCTCCATATTTTTTGCAGCTAAGGTCTTTCCACCTTGTTCGCCCACTAAACCTAGATTAAAATCATCATTATTTATAACAATATCTGAACCATCAACTCGGGATACTTGTAACCTATTATTTTCATACTTTGCATTAAAGTTTCCGCTTGCATTTATTTTATCAGCTAAGTCTTGATAACTTTCACTTGCAGTCAATGCGAAAGTTTCTCCATCTAATTCTAAATTTCCAGCACCAGGAAGGTCTGTTGAAACATAACTATTTGAAGAACTATATACTTTATTATCAAAACCTAAATCTAAACTTCCATTTTGGGTTATAGTTAAGGCATTGTCAAGTCCAGGTTCTTTACTTTTAATTACAAGACGAAATTCATTAGTATTTACTGTTTCTATGCTCGATACAAAATTAGTATTATTATTTATCTCTTGAGCTAATTCTTCATAAGTTTTTCCATTCGTTTCAAATGTAAAATCTTCACCATTATGATTTATAACTAAAGTATCTGATGCTCCATTTGAACCTAATATCATGGCATCTTTATCAAAAAATCTTCCACTTTGAAAAACATCTCGTTGAGCTAGTGAAGTCACAGAAACACTTGTAGTTCCCAAGTTTAATTTTCCAACATCAGTCGCATCAAATATTACAGCAGAACCATTCGCCGTAGCTGTTTTTTGCTCAAATACAGTTACTCCACTATTTACAAATAAATCAAGGGGTTTAACCGAATTTAAAAGTTCTTCAACTTTTGCTTTTATTTCTTGAATCTTTTCAGATTCTCCACCTTCTCCTTTAATATTTTCAATAGAAGTTTCAATAGGGGCAACTGTAGAAGCTCTTTCTGCTGTTTTTAATTTCTCGATTAACTCATTGTTTAAAGATCCTGCCCCTGTTCCTAAACCTAGTACTCCATTAGTCATAATAAACTCCTATTATCTAATATTTAAAATTGTTTGAAGCATTGCATCTACAACTGTAATAATTTTTGCATTAGCTGTATATGCTGCTTGAAATTTAATTAAATTTATCATCTCTTCATCACTATCAACTTTAGTCAATTGGTCAAAGTTTGATTGAAGTGATTGCTCAACTGCTTCTTGAGCTTCTAATAAAAAGTCATTGTTTTCTTTATCTGAAGATATATTTACTCTTATTTCTTGGTAAAATTCTGAAAAAGAAGAAAGAGCATTATTTGAAGAATCTTGTTCAAATCCATCAAATTCAACATCTTTTTTCCATTGAAGTGTAGCCATATAATCTAAGTCACTTTGAACTAAATCATTTACAGCATTCTCATGAAATTTTAAAGATTTTACATCTCCACCACTAAACAAGTTTAGCTCTTTTATATTTTGATTTCCATCATATGCATCGGAAGAAACATGTCCATAAAGATACTCTTCTTCTCCTGTTTTTACATATTTTGTATATATATCACTTAATGCTCTAGCAAAATCATCAAGTTTTTCTTTATAATCAATTAACTTATTGTTTACAGAATTTGAGCTTAAATTTTCAGTTTGTGCTTTTAAAATACCTGAGCCAATATTTACTTCATTGCCATAGATAGATAAAGAAACTTTATTCTCTGATTCTTGACTTTGATTTTCATTTTTAAATACTGTATCTCTATCTATTTCTGTACTTGTCATTCCTAGTGGAGGTGAAAGTGAATCTGTAATAGTTAAAGGAGTAACAGAATCTGCATGACTTATTGTTACTCTTCCATCAACAATTGATGCTTGAAAATTTGTTTGTAAATTTATTTCATCTACTAAATCTTGGTAGGTTGTTGTTCCACCAGTTACGGCAACTGTATGTGATGTTGTACCATCACTTACTGTAAAATCACCAGTGCCAGTTATCGTATCTGTGCCAAGGATATTCGTATCATTTTGATAACTTGGATTAGTTCCCCTTGAAATAGAAATTCTTCCTTCAAATGTACCATCAGTACCTTCAACCTTTGATTCAAGAACTAAAAACTTATCTTGATTTTTTGAAGTAATTTTATTTCCATCTGAATCTAAAGCATAGTCACCATTATAAGCCTTTACTAAAGAAGAAGTACCAGTATTATGATTAATTTTATGAGCAAGTGCTCTAATTAAATTATCAGCAGTAACCACATCATCTTCACTAGATAAGTTTGTTGAATCAAATTCTGCAGGATTATTATTTGGACCTAAAATTTTTTGCCCAATAGTAACAGACACTTCATGTTCATTATCTAACTTATATGTAACCACATCCCCAGGAAGAAAAGTTCTAGGAGTTATAACGCCATTAGAATCTTTAGTATTTTTAATTCCATCATATATATTGTTGTCAAAATCATTATCAACAAAAGAGAATCTATCAATCTGAGTTGTCTTTTCATCTAATAATTCTACTTCTCTAAGATTTGTACCAAATCTAATAGCTACTGTTCCACCTATTTTTAACTCATATTCATTGTTACTTTTATCAACTTCGATATTAACGTAATTTGAAAGTTCTTTTTCTAACTCATCTCTTTTATCTAATAAGTCATTAGAAGCAATTTTGTATTGTCCTAATTTTTCATTTACTGAGCCAATTTCTTTTATTAAACTATTTACTTTTTTTACATTTTCTTCTAAATTGGTTCTTATTAATTCTTCTTGTTTTTCAACACCTGAATATAAATTTTGTAAACTATCAACTAAGACTTTACCTTGTGTTTTATATGTAGTTTTATAAATTTCAGAATTGGGATTTGATCTTAAATTTTCAACAGATTGAAAATATCTATTTAAATCACTTGAAAACCCACTTGTATCAGTCTCTTTAAATATAAATTCAACATTACCAACTAAAGAAGATATTTCTTCGTAATAATTAGATTTACTATTTTCAGTCATCAAATTATCATACATATATTGGGAAGTTATTCTATATGTTTCATCAGCACGAACTCCACGTCCTGTCATTCGCCCATCAATCATACCTAATTCATTTAACTGAACTACCCTTTTTTTATATCCTGGAGTGTTTTCATTAGCTATGTTATTAGAAACGTTTTCCACTGCTGCTTTTGCAGCACTTAAACCACTTTGTGCTACGTTTAATGACCCTAGCATATAAACTCCTTTTAGATAATATTTCTAATTATCGCATTACATTTCTTAAAATTAGATTAAAAAGGCCAAAACTTCTGTATTATTTTTAATCCCCATGGTACACGCATAACATCTTGTTCTTCACCATCTTTAGTATACATAATCTTTAAATTTGCAATTTGAGAAGATGAAATTGAGTTATCAGAAGTTATATCATAAGGTCTAATCACCCCAGTTAATTGTAAAGATTGCTTTTGTCCATCAATTAAAATTTCTTTAAAACCTTTTATATAATAGTTTCCATTTTGATAGGTTTCTTCAATTATAGCTGATACTGTAGTTGAAAAGTTTTCATTTAGATTTGTTTTTACTTCTCCATTATTTGCAGTATTACTAGTTGTACCAAAATCTACTCCAACAAGAGGATTAGCTTTGTCTGCAATTGTTTTTGTAACTCCACTTAAAACATTACTACCTGTCCCTGAAAATAATCCACCACCAAGTGAATTTTTCCTATCTGCACTAACTTCTCTTTTATTATTAGTATTTGAAGATAATCTTTCACTCACTTGAACTTGGATTAAATCCCCAACTTGTAAATCTTTCTTATCTGCAAATAAAGAAGGCCCTTTTAAAGAGTATAAAGAACCTTTATTTTTTTTTATTATTGGTTTAGCTTTAGGAACTTGTTGAGGAGGTTTTACAAACTCTATTTTTGGTTCTTTCATACAAGCTGTAAAGAAAAGAGGAAAGAGAACAAGTAAGAAATATTTTCTATTCTTCATTATATTTACTTTCAATTATATATTTTAAATCTATTGCAATTTTTATATCTTTTATATCTTTTTTGATTAAAGCTGTACTTCCGTATCTTACTCTTAATGCTTCTAAGTTCGTATCTGGATCAACTATAATCAAAGCTCTATTAGAAACTATTTTAAGATCTATTACTTTTCTTTGTCCGATTAAATCAACTGCGGTTTCAATTTCTCGATAAACAATTCTTTCTAGTTTTTTGCTTTTCTCATTTTTTTCATCTTTTTTACTTAGTTGTACTTCTTTTGCATTATCAAGATTTTGCTGTTTTGAAAACTCTTCCCCCATATAAAAATAATAGGCAACAAGCATTCCAATCAAAGAAGCAAAGGCTATTACTTTTATAAGTAGCCTTTTTCTATTATTTGTTTTTACTGCAACTATCATTTTATTTAATTACAAAAGTTGTAAATAAAATTTTATTAACAACATTTTGTTTAATATCTTCATTTCTTGCAGTTACTTCATTTAAAATACTATTTATATCTTCAATTAATTCTTCTTTTAACAATGCTTTTCCACCAACAGTCAACAATTCTTCAGAACTTCTTGAACTAATTTGAGCAATTACAACATCAACAATTTCAGGCTTATACTTTTCAACAATCTCTTCGATAGTAGGTTCATTACTTTTTATTGCAAAAGATAATTTCATTAATTTTTCTCTACCTTTTGCATTTGTTATATTTAGAACTAAGTCACTAATACTTGCTTTAAATGTATCTTGCATATCTCCTGAGTCAACTTTTTTTACTTCTTCTTGGCCTTGCTGATTTTGACCATTTAAAACTCCACTTGAATATAGAAGATAACCTCCAAAACCAACTGCAATTAATAATATAACAACTAATGCAATTAGCACTATCATTAATCCTTTTCCTCCGCCGCTCTTTGGTGGGACTACTACTTCTTCTTCAGCCATATTTAACCTTCATTCTCATTATTTGTTTTTATAATTTTCTAGCATAAGTGTAAGCATAGATGCATTTTCAGTACTTAAATATTTCATCAATGCTGTTACTTTATTCTCTTTTATTTTTAAGATTATAGCAAAAACATCTTCAACTTTTCCCTCAGTAATCATCTGATTAAAAATTCCCGCTGCAATCTTTGGTTTCATCTTATTATAAATTTTTGCTGTTTTACTTCCAACTTCACCTTTAATATCTTTTAAAATTTCTAAATTTTGATTTTTTAAAGATTCAATCTCTTTTCTCTCTTTTTCAATTTTTCCTAATATTACATCTAACTCTTTTTTTCTTTTTTGATATTCTTCTTCTTTTTTATTATAAAAAATATTTAATTCTTTTTTTAATTCTTTTACTTCTATTTTTTGCTTTATAAGAGCGGCACTACTTACTCTTTCTTCTGCTAACAATGAAGTAAATATAAAGATACTTATTGTCGTAATTTTAAATAAACCTTTAAGCAAAAAATCTCCTTTTAACCTTGATTATACTTACTTTGCATATATTCATTTGAAGCTTCTTCTTCTAATAAAAGGACTCTTCTTAACTCTTCTTGTTTTTGTTCGTCTAGCATATATTTATATTGTTCTGTTTCTTTTTGCAATTCAATAATCTCTTTTACAATTACTTCTAATTGTGAATGCAATGATATTTTTTCATTTTCTAATTTACCAATATGTGCTTTCATAGTATTTCTATGTATTGCTAAAACAGCAAAATCAGAAATTGCACCATACTTTTGAACACTTGTTGTAGTTATTTTATTTTGCGTAAACATAATTTCATCATCAAGATGATTTATCTTAATCATGATTTGACCCTTTTGCATCATCTTTTGGTCTGTTTGAGTTTTTTTTAAGTTATATAATTTTTCAATCATTTTATCGTCCAAAAACTAAAATTATATCCCACAAGTCTTTTGTATAAGATTCAATATTATCTCCTATCCAAGGAAGAGAAATAAGAATAAAAATAGATACAAAAATCACTTTTGGAACAAAAGATAAAGATGCATCAGAAACTTGTGTAACAGCTTGAAAAATTGATATTACTAAACCTATAACCATACTTACAATTAAAGATGGTAAACCTAAGATTAGAATGATTTTCACTGTATTTTCGGCAATTGCTATTAAATCCATACTAATCTTTTACTTTTATTGTTATCTCCAATGTTTTATTATTAAGTAAGCTCGAAATTAACTGTGCAATATCATTAACATTTGAGCTATTAACTTTAACATTTTCTTCATTTGTTGGTTTAGTTGAAGTATCTAAAGACTCTTTTAATGTAGAGGAAGCTGAAGTATCAATATTATTCATTCCATCTAAAGCCGCTAATATCTCATCTTCATTCAAAGTATCAAATTGTGAAAACTCATCCACCATATTTTTATCTCCTTGCATTGTATCTTCAATATCTATATCCGATTCAATAGTTTTTTCTTCTACTGTCTCATTATTTGTTTTTATGTTATCCAAATCTTTATCAAAACTCAAATCTTTTAATAAAGAAGCATCATCTTTATCAATATCTTCAATCAAAGAAACCGCATCTTCTAATACAGAATCTTTTTTAATATCATCTGATATTTCAGACATGTAGTCATTTTCTTCATAATCATCATCTTCTTCTTCTGGATGATTGTTTGATAATAGTTGACTTAGTTCTTCATCTAATTGAATATATTCTTTATTATCATCATCTTCCTCTTCATAGGCATTTTCAACCATTTCGACAATTGACTCTTGGATTTCACTTGACTCTTTTTCATTAATAACAGATTCTAATCTTCTTTTTATATGAATAGCTAATTCTTCAATTGAATCAACAGAAATGTCTCCAATTCCATTATCAAGTAAATACTCTTGCTCAATTGAATCTTTTGCTTGCAAAAATTTAATTTTTTGATTTATAGAATTTTTCTTTATTATTTTTGCATCATCAATCAAATATATATTATTTGGATTATCTTCAATAGCCTCTTTTAGTTCTACTACAGAGTCTAAATCCTTGATTTCACCATGTTCATCAAGTCTAAATTTTATATTTGAATGATTTAGTACAGCGTGAATATCTTTCTTGAAACTTTCACTTCCGTAAATATATATAACCAAAAGAGTACCTTAAAATTATTTTTTATAATTATTATACCTTTTATTTATAAAATTTTGGATAAAATAAATTCAATTATGCATAAGGTGTACCATTGAGATTTTTATTACTTCTACTTTTCACGTTTTATTCAGTTTACGCTGTAAACATAAAAGACATTTCAAATATAGTAGGAATTAGAGACAATCAGCTTATTGGTTATGGCTTAGTTGTAGGACTTGCAGGAACTGGGGATAAATCCCAATTTACAATGCAAAGTTTGCAAAACTTACTTAGAAATTCTTATATTAAAATCCCAGCTTCGTCGATTAAATCAAAAAATATTGCGGCTGTTATGGTAACAGCTGAACTTCCACCTTTTTCAAGACAAGGTGACAAAATTAAAATAAAGATTTCAGCAATTGGAGATTCTAAGTCAATTGATCATGGAGAGCTTTTACTTACCCAATTAAAAGCTGTAGATGGACAAGTTTATGCCTTAGCTCAAGGAACAATAATTGCAGATGAGAATAACCAAACTACTGGATTTATTTATGAAGGGGCTACAATTGAAAACGAACTTGACTACTCACTTAAAAATGAGGATTCAATAAAATTAAGTCTCTTTAAAAGTGATGCAAAACAAGCTTATGAAGTAGAGAAAAAAATCAATGAACTTTTTGGTATGAATTTAGCAATTGCAATTGATACAAGAACAGTAGAAGTTAGAAAACCAAAAAATATATCTATTATAAAATTTATTTCTGATATTCAAGCTATTAATCTTAATTCTACTTTCAAGAAAAAAATCATAATAGATATGAATAGAGAAACAGTAATTGCAGGAGCAGATATTCCAATAGGGCCTGTAACTGTTGCAAGAAAAAACTTTACTATTAGAATCAAAAAAACAACCTTAAATGATGTACAATGGGAAGATAAAAAAATTAATCAAGGTAAAGATATAGGTGATGAAGTAAGACTTAATAATAAGCCTGTGGCTATTAATATTGATAATACACTTATGAATACTAAAGCAACACCAACTGTATCTGATTTAGTAAGAGCAATGAAAGTTATGAAACTACCTATGACTGATATTATTGAAACTATTAAAATGATTAAAGACTTAGGTGCTTTAGATGTTGAACTGGAAATAAGAGGATAATATGGCAGAATTTTTAAGTCAAGATGAAATTGATGCACTATTAGATATTGCTGAAGCTGGTGAAGAAATTGATGTAGCAGCAGATGATCAAATCATATCAAAAGAAAAAAATTATTCAATATATGATTTCAAAAAACCTAATAGAATTTCTAATGAACAATTTAAGGCTTTTTCTAGTTTGCATGACAAGATGTTAAGAGACCTGATTACAGATCTTTCAGCAATGCTTAGAAAAATTGTTGATATAAAATTATACTCTATTGAACAAATGACATATGGGGAGTTTATTCTTTCAATTCCTCAACTAACTTCATTAAATACTCTATCAATAAAACCTTTAGATGGAAGAATTGTTATTGAATGTAACCCTGCAATCTCACATAAAATTATTGCCGAACTTCTAGGAAGTGGTGCTGTTGCCGCTAGTGACAACTTAGATAGAGAATTAACGGAAATTGAAGTCTCTATTTTTGACCATTTTTATCAAATGTTTGTAAAACATCTTTATAGATCTTGGGATGAAATCACAACATTAAACTTTAAAATTGAATCAAGAGATACAAATGCAAATGCAATTCAAGTTATTTCAGATCATGAGATTGTGCTTTTAGTTGTATTAGAAATTACAATTGATGAAGAATCAGGATTTTTATCAATTTGTTACCCCATTTCATATATAGAAACTCTTCTAAATAAAATTGTTGAAAAAATGTTTAGTGAAGGAAAAAATAAAAAAGCTAGTAGAAAGCAAGATATTACAACACTTATTTCTGGTGCTAAAATGAATATTGAAGCTATCATGGCAGAAACTGAACTAAAGGTTTCCGATTTACTTAAATTAAAAGAAAATGATATTATTGTTTTTAATAAAAATGCAACATCGGCATCATCAAAAATTTATGTAAATAATACTGAAAAGTTTTTTGGAGTTTCTGGAATTTCAAATAATAGAAAAGCTATACAAATGCAAGCTAATTTAGATCATGAAAAACAAGAAACCTTAGAAGCGCTTAGAAGAATGAGAGAAGAAAGAATTATAAAAGCTAAAGAATCAAATGAAAATATTAGAAGGCTTTTACAAGAAAGAGGTAAAAAAATTTAACTCCCTCTTCTTCCTTATACTTTAGACCTCAACACTCCAAGGTATTATTTCTATAATTAAAGATGTATATTAGATTGCATCCTCATCTTCTTCACCTGTTCTTATTCTTACAGTTTTTTCAATTGACGAAACAAAAATTTTACCATCCCCTATTTTTCCAGTTTTAGCTGAATTAACTATAATTTCAATTATAGAATCAAGTTCAGAATCTGTAACAATTAATTCTAATTTAATTTTTGGTAAAAAATCAACAACGTATTCTGCACCTCTATAAAGTTCAGAATGACCTTGTTGCCTTCCATAACCTTTAACATCAGATACTGTCATTCCCGTAATTCCAGCTTCAGTTAATGCATCTTTTACATCT
Source organism: Halarcobacter sp. (assembly GCA_030145305.1). Taxonomy (GTDB): domain Bacteria; phylum Campylobacterota; class Campylobacteria; order Campylobacterales; family Arcobacteraceae; genus Halarcobacter. The sequence continues at coordinate 182,218 of JAQYVX010000006.1, forward strand.
TCTAATTTAAATGGCTTAATAACTGCTTCAATTTTTTTCAATTCCAATCCTTTTTTTATATCTTATTATTTTAACAAAATTTTTCTATCTTAACATTAAATTAATTAAAAAAAATTTTAGCCTATGATTTTTTGACAAGAGAAATCTAAAATGCTCGCTTAAATTCTGGATAACCTTCTAATCCACATTCTTCAACATCAAGACCTTGCATTTCTTCATCTCTATCTGCTCTTAATGGAATTATTTTATTAATAATCCTCAAGACAATATAAGAAATAACAAAAGCAAATATAGCAACAAGAACTATCCCTTTTAATTGTCCCATTAATGTTATATCATCTCCATTTGAGGCAAAAATCCCAACTGCTAATGTTCCCCAAATACCATTTAATAAATGCACAGATAAGGCCCCAACAGGATCATCAATTCTTAATTTATCAAAAAACGAAACCCCAAATACTACTATTGTTCCACCAACTGCACCAATTAAAATTGGAGTATAAATATCATATAAATCAGGCCCGGCGGTTACTGCAACTAATCCACCTAATGCGCCATTTAATACCATTGTAATATCGAGTTTTTTGTATCTAAAATACATAAATGCTCCAACAATAATAGCACCTGATAATCCAGCTGTATTTGTATTCATAATTGTTAAAGCAACAGCATCAGCGGATTCTTTTGAAGCAATTGACCCAACTGAACCACCATTAAATCCAAACCACCCAATCCATAAAAGAAAAGCACCTAGTGTTACTAAAGGAATATTTGAAGCGGGAATTACTCTAACCCCACCCTCTTTTGTATATCTTCCATTTCTTGCACCTATTATTAAAATTGCGGCTAAAAGTGCCCAGCCACCAGTACTATGAATTACTGTAGATCCAGCTAAGTCGTACATATAAATATCTAAAAATGTTCCAGCAAGCATATCTGCACCCCAAGACCAATTTACAACAGTAGGATAAATAAAACCACCCATAATAACTGTAAATAAAGCTAATGGCATTACTTTTGCTCTTTCAGATACTCCACCTGACATAATATTAATTACTTTTCCAACAAATGCCATTTGAAATAGGAAAGCTGCCCACTTAGACATTGAATCACTTCCAAAATCACCAAAAGCAATTGAATAACCAATTAAAAGAAATGATATTGAAGCTACTGCATATATCATTGTATTAATCATTAAAACTGCTGAAACATTTTTAGTTCTTACAAGTCCCGCTTCTAACATAGCAAAGCCTGGTACCATAAAGATAATTAATGTCATTGCAAAGATTGTAAAAAATGTATCAATTACGTAGCTAACTGACTGTAAATCCATATTTAAACCCTCGTTTTTATTTTACGAGTATTATATATTTTTTTTTAGTGTAAAATAGTAGACATCTGTATATTTTTTATACAAATTATTGAGTTTTATAATAGAGGAGAAAGCTCTTCCTCTATTATTGTGCGCTTACACTGCTTCTGAACCTCTTTGATTTGTTCTTATTCTAATAACTTCGTCAACTGAAGTAACAAATATTTTTCCATCTCCAATTTTCCCAGTTTTTGCAGCTTCTACAATTACTGAAAGAGTAGATTCAACATCTTCATCATTTACAATAACTTCTACTTTAATTTTAGCTAAGAAATCAACTATATACTCAGCACCTCTATATAATTCTGAGTGTCCTTGTTGTCTTCCATAACCTTTTACATCTGATACAGTCATACCAGAAACTCCATTTTCAACTAAGGCATCTTTTACATCTTCAAGTTTAAAAGGTTTTATAATTGCTTCAATTTTTTTCATATTTTCTCCTTAAAAAATGTCCCGTTTTTTTAGGGGACCATTTTTTTAATAACTTCTTTTAACGATGGAATAAAATTCCATCTAAAGAAGCAAATCCTAAAGTAAGCAACAAGTTGCTTATTCCTCTATCTATTTTTAATTCTATGCTTTTTTGAATTCTGGATAACATTCTAACCCAGTTTCATGAATATCAAGACCTGTTATTTCAGTCTCTTCATCAACTCTTATTCCTATTACCATATCAAGGATTTTCCAAATAATAAATGAACTAATAAATACAAAAGCCCCAATTACAACAATACCTTTAAGTTGAGCTAAAATAGTAACTTCAGGATTGAAAATACCAACAGCTATTGTTCCCCAAATACCTGCTACTAAGTGAACAGATAATGCCCCAACAGGATCATCAATTTTTAACTTATCCCATAATGGAACTGCAAATACAACTAAAGCCCCACCAACTAAACCTTCAATAAATGCAACATTCATTCCTAAATCAGGTCCTGCTGTACAAGAAACAAGTCCTGCTAAAGCACCATTTAAAACCATTGTTAAATCAACTTTTTTGTAAAGAAATTGAGTTAATAAAGCAGCTATTATAGCACCCGCTGCTGCTGCCATATTTGTAGAAGCTACAACAGAAGCAATCCCATCAATATCAGCTTTTGAACCTAGTGCTAATTGGCTCCCTCCATTAAATCCAAACCATCCCATCCATAAAATAAATGTACCTAAAGTTGCAAGTGTTAAGTTAGAACCAGGAATTGGTCTTACTTTCCCATCTTTACCATATTTACCTTTTCTTGCTCCTAATATAAGTACACCAGCTAAGGCAGCCCATCCACCTACTGAGTGAACAATTGTAGAACCAGCAAAATCAGAAAAACCAGCAATAACACCATCAAGTTCCGTTCCACCCCATGTCCAGTGACCTTGAATTGGGTAAATAACACCACTTAATACAACTACAAAAATCAAGAATGGCCATAACTTCATTCTTTCAGCAATTGTTCCAGAAATTACTGATGCGGCTGTTGCTACGAACATAACTTGGAAAAAGAAATCAGCAGCCACGGGATAAGCTGCATCTGCTGCATTTGTCATATCAATTGTTGAGAAACTTCCCATAAAAGATGAACCCTCTCCATACATTAAGTTATAACCTACAAAATAATACATAATACAAGAGATTGCAAATAAAGCCATATTTTTAGTTAATACTGTTGCATTATTTTTAGATCTTGTAAGACCAGCCTCTAACATTGCAAAACCTGCTGCCATCCACATTACTAAAACACCAGAAAATACAAATAAGAACCCATCTAATATGTATTTTAAGTCATTAAAATTTTCCATATTCTTCCTTTTAGAATTGATATGTCGAAATTTTATCAGATAAAAAAATCAAATACTCAAAGTTTATGTATATTTTTTATACATAAAATAAGCTATAAATACTTCATCGTATTTAAAAAGCCCATATAATAGCCTATATAGAAAGTTTTATCAAAAAAAATTAAATCAAAAAATAATAAATTATTATTAATTATCTAATATCTTGGGTTTTTGTATATTTTTTATACATACAATTCATACACAGTGTGTTATAATAAAAATTAGTAGGAGTATTGATGAAAGAATTTTTAGAGATTTATGAACAAAACCAAGATAAAATAGAGTTTTTTTTACAAGAAAGCCTAAAAAATATAGGTGATTTATCAATTTATGAAAAACATAAATTTAAAGAAATATTTAATATTTTTCCATCATTAGAATTAGTATATTTAGTAGATAAAAAAGATAAAAATCAAATTACACCAAATTATTATAAAAATAAAATTGATACTAAAGGTAAAGAAAACAATAGATCGTATCTAATTTCAAGATTACAATTCAAAGATAATAATATTGCTTTTTCAAGCCCTTATATAAGTAGTGCAACTAGAACTTCTTGCATAACTGTGACAATAAAAGAGGGAGATAAGATTGTATTTTTAGATTTTCAAATTGAAATTTTACTTGAAAGACTTAACCTTATTGAATTAAATAAACCCTTTCATGCAGCAACTAAACTATTTTATATATTAGCCGGATTTTCAATGATTGCTTTATCTACTTTTATAATATTTTACTCTTTATATGATTTTATTCATTTTATGATTTTCAAAAATAAAATTGAATTAGAAATAATATTTAAACCAATTATTGCCTTAACTTTAGGTATTGCAATATTTGACCTTGCTAAAACAGTTTTAGAGCAAGAAGTATATTTTAAATCTTATTCAAAAAACTCCAAAGTTGAAACAAAAATGATTACAAAATTCTTAATTACTATTATTATTGCTTTATCAATTGAAGCCCTAATTGTAGTCTTTAAAATTGCAATAAATGATTATGATAAAATGATTAATGCCTTATATTTAATATCAGGTATTTCATTACTACTAATTTCACTTTCTGTATTTATTTATCTTACAAAAAAGAAATAAATACATTTACAGTATAATAATGAGAGGAAAAAAATGGATAATTATATAGCAATAGCAAAGAACTCAAAAGAAATTTTAAATTCTGCACACTTATTACAAAGTGTTGTAGTAAATGCATTAATTACAGGGGAATCAGGTGTTGGGAAAAAGTCTCTAGCAGGATATATTGCACCAAAAGCAACAATTTTCAAAGCAAAAAGATTGCAAGAAGATATAAGTGACAATGTAATAAATCTCCAAAATTGTTCAATTATTATTGATAAAATTGAAAATATAACTAATATTGATTTACTAATTAATTGGTTAAATGAGAATAATATTAGACTTATAGCTACAAGTTTAAAAAATGAATTAAATTCAAAACTTATTGATTTATTTTCCATAACTATTGAAATTCCTTCTTTAAAACATAGGGAAGAAGATGTAAAGGCTTTAGCTATAAAATTCTCTAAAGAAGCTAGTGAGATTTTAAATTTAGAGCAGATTATTCCATCTAAATTAATGTTAAATATCTCAAATAATACTCACAGTCTTAGAAAATCAATATATTTTTCATATCTTTTTGAAACTATAGGAGAAGATGAAATATTAATGTTTATGGAGAATTACATATTTTCAAATATGGTGGGAGAGAATTCTTACAAAGATTTCCTACACTTATTTGAAGTACCAATTTTAAAAGCTGCTTCAAAAAAATATAAATCCCAAGTTCAAATGTCCAAACATTTAGGACTAAATAGAATTACTCTTAGAAAAAAACTAGATTATAATAAGGAGTTTTTGGATGTCTGAACTTAATATGCAAATAGAAGATTTAATTTCAAATAAGGCAAGTGACTTTGAAATATCAAAAGTATTTAAAAACCATTTTAAAGATTATGTAAATGAAATTGATACTGTTTTAGAAATAAATAGTGGAAAAGATTTTTTTGTTAAGCATACAAAACACACAGATAGATTTTTGATTCTTATGTATAAATATATTCTAAGAAAACACTTTAAGAACTATTTACCTATGGGAAGTTCAATACCTATTACCCTTATTGCATTAGGCTCTTATGGGAGAGAACAATTATGTATTTACTCTGATGTAGATTTAATGATACTTTATGAAGATATTCCAGGTTATAGCCTAAAGCCAATAATTGAAGACTTTATTACTTTAGCTTGGGATTGTGGATTAACCTTAGGTTCAAGAGTACACGAATTACAAGAGATTGCCCAAGGGGTGAAAGAAGATATTACAATTAAAACCTCCATTTTAGAATCAAGATTAATTTATGGTTCAAAATACTTATGGTTTGGTTATGAAAATGTACTTAGTAAAATTAGAAAAACAGAACAAAAAGAGTTTGTTTTAGAAAAATTAGAGGAACATAAACAAAGACTTATTAAATACCCACTTAAAATGGAGCCAAATATTAAAGATGGTTATGGAGGAATGAGAGAATCAAATATGATTTTCTGGATGGCCACAGTTGTACTTGGAGTAAGTGATATAAAATATCTTGTTGGAAAAGAATTTTCCGAAGAAGAATATAAAAGATATAGAAGTTCTTTAGAATATGTTTTTCAAGTAAGAAATGCCTTACATAATATTGCAAAGAAAAAACTTGATACTGTAAATTTTGATGTTTTACCTGAATTAAGTAGCAAACTAGGATTTATTCATACTCCAAGAATGACAAAAGAAAGACAATGTATGGCAAAACTTTTAGAGTGCTTACATAGAATTCATTTTTTCTCAACAATTATGGTTAAAAAATTTACCAGACAAGTTTTAGCTGATTTTAAAAATATAACTTTTATAAAAAAACATAGATTTGCAAAAAATTTATATATATATGAAAATAAGATATATACTTCTTTTAATAGAAAAGCTCTTAGTTTAAATGGATTTTTAAAAGAATTAATTAGTTTACCTGATACCATACAATATTTTGATAGATCATATATATATTTTGCAAGTAAATCAAAACTTCCAAATGCTCATTCTAAAGAGCTAAAAAAAACAATTAAAACTCTTTTACATAAAAAGAATTTATATCCTTTAATCAAACTAATTTATAATGGAAGACTTTTCCAATCAGTAATTCCAATAGCCAAAAAAATTATACATCAACCTCAGTTTGATGGTTACCACCAACACCCTGTTGATATTCATTCTATTAAAACACTTAAAAAACTTCAAGAGATAAAAGATCCTTATGTAAAAGAAGTATATGATGGGCTTGAAGAAAAAGAGAGAGTTGTTGTAAGACTTGTTGCTTTATTACACGATGTGGGAAAAGGAAGAACTGTTGATCATCATATCTCAGGAGAACATTTATTTAAAAATATGACAAATGCTTTAAATTTTGAACCTGAACAAGTAATATTAGGTGCTAGACTTGTTAGATACCATAATATGATGACTAAGGTGGCTTCAAATGAAGATATTTATTCAGAAAAAGTTATTTTAGCTTTTACAGCTTTGATAAAAACAGAACTCGCTTTAAGAATGTTATATGTTGTAACCTATGCTGATATCTCAGCTGTTGGGAAAACTGTTTATAAAAGTTCAACTGCTTCACTTTTAAGACAATTATATTTACAATCAAGACCTGCCTTTGAAAATGTTGCTTTATTAACACAAAGTGCAAGAAGAGTAGCCAAACAAGAAACAATTAAAAAACTAAAAGTATATAAAGAACTACCAAATGTATTAAAGAAAAAGGTGATGTATATAGCTTCAAATCAAATCTTTTTACAACTAAAAGCAAAAGATATATTAGATATTGTAATTAAAGCTTATGAAGTAAAAGATTTTACATATGAAGTAATAAATGAAGAAAGTTTAGTTATTAGAATAATAAGAAACGTTCCTCTAAACTTAGGATTTTTACTTGGGAAACTTGAATTTTTAAATATCTCTACAATGAATATTTTTAAATTATATGATAATAAAAAATTCTTTGAAATTAGATTTTCTGAAAAAATAGATGACGATGATATTTTACTTGTTGAAGCAATTATAAGAAATTCATTTGATATGAGTAAAGAAACAAAAACTATAACACCTTTAATTAAAAAGAATAATATTACGATTAATTGTAATCACACAACTTATTTAGCTTCAATGCAAGTAGTAGCAGAGGATAAAAAAGGACTCTTTGCTTATATTGCAAAAGTATTTGATAATTTCGAAGTTGAAATTGAAAGTGCAAAACTAAGTTCAATAAGAGGAATTGCAAAAGATTTATTTCTAATTGAAAAAGATGGAAATTTTTGCTCAAATCAAGATGAAATCATAAAAGAGTTATGTTTAAACGAAGTGCCTAAATAAAATTTTTATTTAGGCTTTTTATTTTACTTAAATAATTTTCTTGTATTCACTACTAAAAATACAATCATAAATAAAATAAAACAAAAAATATATATAACTATATTCCATCCAAATTTTTCATAAATTATAGATGGAAGAAAAGAACCAAAAGCACCACCTAAATAGTAAAAAGTGAGATACATTCCTGAAGTCAAGGATTTTTGTGAGGATTTCATAGAGTTTGCAAGTCCTGTGCTAACGCTATGAACTGTAAACATCCCTAAACAAAAAAGAAAAATTAATATAAATAAAGTAATAACATTAGGAATTGTTAGAAAGATAGTTATAAAAAGAAAAAATAGTAAACCTGCTAAAATAGTATTAACTTCATTTTTAAAAAACTTAATGATTTTTTTAGAATTTAATGAAACTAAAATTCCCATACCATAACCTAAATAAAGCAATGAAATCTGAAATTCTGAGACATCAGAAGAGATATCTTTTACTCTAAAAGGAAGTATATTTAAAACTCCTGCAAATACGAAAAATACACAAAACATAAGTAGATATATAGTTAAAAATCTTTTATCTTTTAAAATTGCTGTAATATCACTAATTTTAGGTCTAGCAATAGTAGCTTCACCTTCATAAGATAATTTATTTATAAAATAAATTGAGACTAGAATTGCAAGGGATAAAGAATAAAATACATATTCATAAGAAAAATTTGTAGCAATAAAGCCTGAAAAAACTCTTCCAACTAAACCACCAAAGACTGTTGCAGCCACATATATAGACATATTAAACTTTACATTTTCTTTATCAATGTTTGCTAAAATACTCATAAGAGAGGTTAATATAGCAGGAATAACCAAAGCTTCAATTGTTCTAAATAATAGAAATAATTCATAGTTTCTAGCTAATCCTAAAAAAATGTTCGTGATAAATAATACTATTAAAGAATTAGTCAACATCTTTTTAGCGTTCATTTTTTCAAGTATATATCCATAAATAATAGGAGAAATAGCCAAAAATAGCATAATTACAGCTGTAAACTGAGAAGCTTTTGTAATTGAAACATCAAACTCATTTGCGAGTAAAGGCTGTAAAGGTTGGGTTGCATACATTACTGATAAAACTATAATAATGCAATAAATAATTATAAATAAATCAAACTTTTTCATACTAATTACTTTTTCTTATTTAAAGAATCCAATGAAAAGATAACTAATGCAAACCAAATTAGTGAAAATGTAATCAATTTATCAGTATTAAAATCTTCATTATAAATAAAGAGGGCTAGTAAAAAAGTACAAGAAGGACCTATATATTGAAAGAACCCTAATGTTGTAAGTCTCATTCTTGTTGCTGCTCCATTAAATAATAACAAAGGAATAATTGTAATTGCCCCACCTAAGCTTAACATTATAGAGACATAATCACTTGAGTTTAAAAAAGAGATTGTATCATTTGAAATAATATAATATAAATAAAGCAAGGCAAAAGGCATAAGAATTAAAGTTTCTACAAATAAACCTACAATAGAACCCACATTAACTTTTTTTCTTATCATTCCATAAAAAGCAAAAGAAAATGCCAAAATAAGTGAGATTATAGGAATTTCTCCAAGTGCAAAAAGTTGATATAATACTGCTAAAAAGGCCATAAAAATAGCGATATATTGATTTCTTGTCATTCTTTCACTAAAGAATAAATATCCAAGAAGAACATTTACCAAAGGATTTATATAATATCCAAGAGCTGTTTCCATAATCCTATTATTTGATACAGCCCAAATAAATACTAACCAATTAATTGAAATAAAAAATGTAGAAGCAGCAAGATATTTTACTTTTTTAATATCTTTTATAAGTAGTAAAAAAACATGAATATTTTTTGAAATAAACAAAAGTGGAATTAAAAGAATAAAAGACCAAATAACTCTATGTATTAAAACCTCAACTGCATCTACGCTTGCGACTTGTTTAAAATATATTGGAGCAATTGCACCCCAAAATAAAAATGCTAATACAGCATATAGTTGCCCTAATCTATTTTCACTCAATACTTTTCTTTATGTTAGTTTTTATATATTAATTTAGAAGTGCAACTATATCTTAATCCCCATTAAAAAAAAGCTTTTATTTCTTCACTATTTAATAATTTTCCTGTTGATTTTATTTCACCATTTATTACTAAACCTGGAGTATTCATCACCCCATATTCCATGATTTTTACTATGTCCTCTACTTTTTCAACTTGTGCAAAAACTCCAGCTTCTGCAACTGCTTTTTTTGCATTTTCTTCAAGTGCTTTACACTTATTACATCCTGTTCCTAAAATTTCTATTTTCATAATTCTTCTTCCTTATCTTTTTGTATTTTTATAAAATTGCGTTAAATATGTAACCTACTAATAAAATAGCACTTCCTACAATTGCAAAAAAGATACTTATTAATTTTAGAGAAATCACTCTTTTTAAAATCATAGCCTCAGGAAGACTAAGAGCAACTACAGCCATCATAAAAGATAAAGCAGTTCCTAATAACATTCCTTTTGAAGTTAAAACTTCAATTAAAGGAATCATCCCAGCAGCACTTGAATACATAGGTATACCCATTATAACAGCAACTAAAGGTGCATACCAAGAATTTCCACCCGCATAAGATATTATTATTTCAGAAGGAACATATCCGTGAATAAAAGCACCAATAGCAATACCTATTATTACATAAGGATATATTTTCTTAAAAATATCCATTGTTGCTTCCCAAGCTTCTTTTATTCTATTTTTAAATTGACTATTTTCATTATTATAACAACAATTACTTACTGGTTTAACTTCTATAAGCACTTCTTTTTCTAAATTCATACTTCCTATAATCAAACCTGCAATTATAGCAATAAGTAAAGCACAAGATATATATAATAATGTAATTTTCCAGCCAAATAAAGAGAACAATAAAGCTATAACAACTGCATCACTTAAAGGTGCAGAAATTAAATAAGAGAAAGTAACTCCTAAAGGTATTCTAGCTTGAAGAAAGCCAAGAAATAAAGGAATTGCACTGCAAGAACAAAAAGGTGTTAACATTCCAAAAAAGGCAGCAAAAATATGCCCTATTAACTTATGCTTACCACTTAAATAATCTCTAACTTTTTCTACAGGGAAAAAACTTCTTAAAAAGCTAACTATATATATAATTACTATAAGAAGAAAAAATATTTTGATTGTATCATATATGAAAAAATTTACAGCTTCCCCTAAATGTCCCTCTAAATTCCAAAGTTTATATGTTAAATAATCAACAAAATCTTTCCACATTATTCACTCCATTCTAATTATTAAAAAAATATTTTTACTTTAATGCTTCTACAACTTTTGGTAGAAGAGTCTCTTCGATTTCTTTATAAGTATCTATAAATGCTTCAAAACCTTTTCCATCTGGATCTTCAAAAGATATATGAATCACCTTTACAGCTTTTGGAAACATAGGACAAGTCTCTTTTGCATTATCACAAACAGTTACAACTAAATCATATTCATTATCAAGAACTTTGTCAATTGTTTTTGAATGATATTCTTCTTTCCAAATTCCTTTCTCTTCTAATAATTTTTTTGCATTTGCATTAACTTTACCACTAGCTTTCACACCAGAAGAATCTGAACTTATTCCCTTTAACTTCGCATTTATTAAAGCTTCTGCAATAATACTTCTGCATGAATTTCCTGTACATAAAATTAAAACTTTTTTATCCATTTTTAACTCCTAAATTAAATTTAATCCATCTAATAAGATTTTAAATCCCAATATAACTAAAATGAAACCACCTAAATATTCAGCTTTTGATTCTAAAAAACCACCAAGTGATTTACCAATATAAATAGCAATTACACATAAAACAAAAGTAATAAGTGTAATTAAACTGATTGCATACCAAATATTTGTATTATTAAATGAAAAAGTAATACCAACAGCTAAAGCATCAATACTTGTTGCAATTGCTAAAATAAAAAGTGTCTTATTTTTTAAATTTTTTATTTCACCTTCAAAATCATCTTCTTTAGCCTCTTTAATCATATTAAGACCCAAATATATAAGAATAATAAAAGTAATATAGTGATCATACTCATCGACAAATGAAGCAAAATATGTTCCAGCAAAATAACCAATTAAAGGCATTAATCCTTGAAATATTCCAAAAAATAATGCAACTTTTAGACTTGTTAGAAAGTTGATACTTTTATATTTACTTCCACTTGCTATGCTAACAGCGACACTATCCATTGCTAAAGCGATTGCAATTAATATTAATTCCATGCATCTTTCCTAAAGAGATAAAAGTACTATTAACAATACTGGTGGAGTTATAATCAAGCCAAATTTACTATATTGTATAAATGAAATATTTACACCTTTTTTTGCTAAAACATGTAACCATAAAAGAGTTGCAAGAGAACCAAAAGGCGTCATTTTAGGACCTAAATTACATCCAATAATATTTGCATAAGCTAAAGTTTGGTTTGGAATATTTCCCATATTCTCAAGGGCAATATCCATTATCATAACTGTTGGCATATTATTCATAATTGCAGATAAAAAGGCTGATAAAAATCCTGTTCCAATGATTGCAAGTGTATCTCCTCTTTGAGATAAATCTTGTAAAATTATTGTTAAATAATCGGTAAGTCCTGCATTTTTTAAACCATAGACAACGATATATAAACCAATACTAAACCATACGATTTGCCAAGGAGCTTCTTTTATTATATGTTTAGGTTCAACTGTTTTAAATAGTCTTGCAATAATAAGAAAAATAACTCCTCCACCTAAAGCAAATACACTTACAGGTAAATTATAAATATCTCCAATAAAATACCCTACTAATAAAAATGCTAAAAAAATCCAAGATAGTTTAAATAAAGTATGATTTTTTATAACACTTTTTGGCTCTTTTAAAAGTGAAATATCAATCTCCTTTGGAATATCTTTTCTCAAAAGAATCCATAAGAAAATAATTGAAGTTATAACACTCACAATATATGGAATAATCATATTTGAAATATATTCAGTAAATCCTATATTAAAATAATTTGCTGTGACTATATTAGTTAGATTTGAAAATACGAGAGGTAAAGATGCACTATCAGATATAAATCCACCTGCAAGTAAAAAAGCAACGATTGATTTCATATTTAAATTTAAGACTCTCATTTTTGCAAGTAAAATTGGTGTTAGAATTAATGCAGCTCCATCATTTGCAAATAAAGCAGAAACAAATGCTCCAAGAAGGATTGAATAAACAAACATTTTAAACCCATTACCATTTGAAAATTTTGCCATTTTTAAAGCACACCATTCAAAAAATCCTATTTCATCTAAAACCATTGATAAAATAATAATCCCAATAAATGATAAGGTTGCATCCCAAACAATATTAGTAACAATTAAAACATCATCTAAACTAACAACTCCTAAAACTAAAGAAACTATTGCTCCAATAACAGCTGTTGTTCCTATTTGTAAATCTCTTGGTTGCCAAATTACAAAAATAAGTGTAATAATAAAAATAGCCCCAGCTAAAATCATTTAGTTTTTCCTTTTATATTATAATATATCAAGATATATTGATATAAGTAAAAAAATAAAAAAGCTCTTAGTAATTTTTTATTTTAATTACTTTCACAAGCCTTTTTTAAACTTGGTAAGTCCAAGTCTAAAGTCATTATCTCTTTTATTGAAGCTTGTCTAAATTCGTCAAGTGGAAATCTAAGCGAATAATAAGCCCATCGTCCTTCTCTATCTACTCGTAAAAATCCAGCTTCTTTTAAAATCTTTAAATGTCTTGATAATCTTGATTGAATCATATCAAAAGAGTTTTCTAAGTCACATACACAACATTTGCCATGTATCTTAATAAATTTCAATATTTTTATTCTTGTTTCATCGTTTAATGCTGAAACAGATTTTAAAAAAATATCCATATTAACTCCTTTTAAAAGTATATCACAATATATCAACATATGTTGATATATTGTGATAAAAATAGAAATATTTTTCTATTTTTGTTAAATTTCATTTGGAACATAAACTAAAATATCATTTTTAACATTTTCCATCATATATAACGCAGTTGAACCATATAAAAAAGAACCTGCATTATTTACGCCATTTGAACCTAATACAACTAAATCTTTATTCTCTTCATTTGCCTTACTTAATAAAATAGCACTCACACCATGATATATTTCGATAAGTTCCCCATCTACAATTTTATTCTCTTCTTTAAACTCATCAAATTGTTTTTCTGCTTTTTCAACAATGTTTTTTTGGATTTTCTTTTTTGCTTCAATAGAATTATAAAAAGTTAATACAAAATCATTTAATTGTTTGTATGCATGAATTACTTTTATCTTGCTATTTACAAAAAAATCTTGAGTAAATTTTATGCTTTTTACAGAAACTTCTGATAAATCCGTAAAAGCTAAGATATTTTTATATTCATCTAAACAATTATTTTTTACTATTAAAACAGGTAGTTTTGTATTTTGTATAGTTTTTATTGAAGTAGACCCAAAGACTTTTGTATTAAAATTATCCACTGAATTCACTCCAATTACAATTAAATCAGTTTTTATCTCTTTTATTGTTTCAATTATTAAGTTTACAGGAGCAATAATTTTTACTACAATAGAATATTTAACACTTTTTTCTTGAAGTTTATCTATTTTTACTTCTATATCTTTTTTTGCTTTTTCTATTAATTCATCATTATTAAACTCAGAAAAATACATATCAAATAAACCTTTGTCAATAGCATGAACAATAGTTAATTTAGCATCTTTTAGTTTTGCTAACTGAAATGCTCTTTTTAAAACTTCTAAACTAGATTTTGAAAGATCAATACCTACCACAATATTTTTTTTGATAATCATAACTTCCTCCAATATTTATATGTGTTTATATTATATTATCATATCACATCTATAGTTAGGAATTGTTTAGCAAAAGTATATATCTATTGGAAAGGAGATTTTATAAATAAAGAGAATAAATTTTCTTAGAGTTCATCCTCTTTTATTTCATTTTCACTAGCTTTTAGTTCATAAATAAAAGTTTCAACATCTAATTCATCATATCTCTCAACTGTGATTTCACGACGATCAAATTCTGCACCTTCAAACTCATCTAAAAAATCCCAGTGATTTATAAGATTAGAAGAATAAAATAAATACCCATGAACAGTATCTCCATTTTCATCTAGTTTTATTCCTGGATAACCCATTGATGCCGACCAACCTGCATTTTTCAAATTTCCACGTACAGTAGCAGGAATAAATTTACCTATAATATTTTCTAGTACATGTCCATTTGGACAATTTGGCATTAGTGTTCCATATACAAAAAGGGTTTCTATCATTTTTTTGCCTTTGATTGGCTTTTAAGCCTTTGTTAAATAATGTATTTAAAGAAGAGTAAAAGTAGAGTTTAAAACTCTACTTTTGTATTTTGAATCTAAATATAAATTTTAATTCTATAAGTCGTTTTTAATTTTTTCTGTTAGAGCTTCAATTGTAAAGCCAAATGATTTAAATAATTCAGAAGCAGGTGCTGAAGCTCCAAAGGTATCCATACCATAAACTACATCTGCAAATCTATAATACTCAAGTCCTCTTGCTGCTTCAACTGCAAATACTTTAGTTGTTGGATCAATAATTGAATCAATATACTCTTTATCTTGCTCAAGAAGCAAATCAAAACAAGGAACTGATACAATATTTGCTTTAATTCCATCTTTTTCTAAGTTACAAGCTGTTTGCATAGCTAACATAACTTCAGAACCAGATGCAATAATTGTAACTGTAGCATCTTCTCTTTTTTTAAGTAAATATCCACCATTTGCAACAGTACCAATTTCTCTTTTGTCTTTTAAAACAGCTAAACCTTGTCTTGAACATACAAAGGCTGTAGGTGCTTGCATTTTAAGAGCAACTTTCCATGACTCCACATTTTCTGTAGCGTCTGCTGGTCTAAATGTATAAAAATTTGGTAAAGCTCTAAATTGTGATAAGTGCTCAATTGGCTGATGTGTCGGTCCATCTTCACCAACACCAATAGAATCATGAGTCCATACAAAATGTTGTGGAATTGAAGCAAGTGCTGCTATTCTTGCACTTGGTTTTAAATAATCAGAGAATACAAAGAATGTAGCTGAGAATACTCTATATAAACCATAAAGGTTCATTGCATTTGTCATAGCTGCCATTGCGTGTTCTTTAATTCCAAAGTGAATGTTTCTTCCATTTGGAAAATCACCCATTCCTTTTAATTCTGTTTTATTTGAAGGAGCTAAATCTGCACTTCCACCCATAAAACCTGGAATTGCTTTTGCAATTGCATTTAAGATTTTATGATTTGATTCTCTAGTTGCAACAGATGTATCTGCTTCAAATTCTGGATAAACAATAGAATCAAAATTTGGATTTTGTAACTCTTCAATTTTTGCTTTTGCTTCAGCAGATAAAGATTCATTCCACTCGTGTTCAGCGTCCACTCCTGTCATCAATTTATCAAAAGCACCTTTAATATCATAAGGAACTACAAAATCTTCATCTGGATTAAATCCAGCTTTGATTTTTGAAGCTTTGATTTCATCAACTCCTAATGGAGCACCATGAGTATGATGACTTCCTTCTAATGTAGCAGCGCCTTTTCCAATTGCAGTATTTGCAATAATAAGTGTTGGCTTATTTGAAGCTTTTCCTGTAATAATTGCTTTATCGATTTGATCAAAATTATGTCCATCTATTTCTAGAACTTCAAAATCAATTGCTTGGAATCTTTTTTTAACATTCTCACTCCATGCAATTGAAGTATCTCCTTCAATTGTAATATTATTTGAATCATAAATAATTACTAGGTTTTCAAGTTTCAAGTGACCTGCTGTTGCACAAGCTTCATATGAAATTCCTTCTTGTAAATCTCCATCTCCACATAAACAATAAACATTATGGTTAATAACTTCTTTTCCTAAAGTGTTTTGTGCATATTTTGATGCCATAGCAAAACCAACTGCATTTGCAATTCCTTGCCCTAAAGGTCCTGTTGTAATTTCAATCCCATGAGTATGTCCAAATTCAGGATGTCCTGGAGTTTTTGAGTTAAATTGTCTAAAGTTTCTCATATCTGCTAAACTTACATTATATCCCCAAAGGTGAAGAAGTGAATATATAAGTCCTGTTGCATGACCGCCACTAAATACAAGTCTATCTCTATTTAGCCATTTTTCATTTGCTGGATTTAAATTTAAATGTGAACTTAAAACTGTAGCAATATCAGCCATCCCCATAGGAGCACCTGGGTGTCCTGAGTTTGCTTTTTGAACCATATCTGCAGCCAAAAATCTTATTGTATCTGCTTGTTTTTGAAGAAGTTGTTTTGACATAATTTTCCTAATTATTGTGAGTTGATTGTATTATTTTATGGGATTATATCCAAAAATAGTTAAATTGTTTTTGAAGTAAAAAAAGTTTAAAAGAAGAAGGAGTTTTCCTTCTTCTTAAATTAAAAATTATAGGTCTGGTTCGATTGAAACATCTTCATCAATAAGAACCTTAATATTTGAAGTTCCATTTGTACCTTCATAAACATTAAATATATCTCCATCGATTTCTGTTTTTCCTGAATTAGTCCAGTTGGCATCTCCACCTTCAAGAGTCACTTTATCTCCACTTTCACCGAATATTTTTAATTCGTCTAATTCTGGGTCATCATCTAAAGTGATAATATCATCTAAATCTATATTTAGATTATTCACTTTCCCATCTGTCATATCAACACCATCTACAGAAACTGTATTATGATTTATTAATGCACTTGACAAATCAATTGTATCAGTATCATCTAAATCAATAATATTTTCTGTTGCATGAGGTGTAACATCAACTTTTATTGTTAAGTCAAATTTAGTTTCATCTCCATCTGCATCTTGCGCTTTCACTTCAAATGTTTCTTGAGTGTCTGAATTAAAATCACTTGATGCTGCTTTATATGAATATGAACCATCATCAATATTAAATGACAATTTACCACCTTCAGAGGTAAGTAAATTAGTAAAGCTTGAAGTATATTCAACTCCATCAACTTTTATTGAAACTATTCCTCCTGCCCCATCAACATCATAATCAATATTATCAGTTACATTTCCAGAAACAGAAGATGAAACACTATTTTGTAAAGTTGCATCTAAATCATTTGCATTTTCTACAATAATAACATCAGCATTTCCATCTATTGCAATTTCACTTAAATAGGGTATTAAAGCGCTACTTCCAATTCCTACTGAATATGTTTCTGTAAATGGTAAAGCTTTAAATCTATTAGCAATATCATCTGTTACACCTTGTGTAGCTGAACCATTACCTGTTCTTGTTTCGTATGTACCATTATTGTCATTATCTGCCATACCAAATGTTGGATTTCCATCAGATACAAAATATGAAATCAATTGGTCACTAGCAGGAACTTGTTCTGAAGCCATTGCAGCTTCTACATCTAATAAAGCTTCATCGTAATTTGTTCCACCATCTGCTGTAAAGCCATTTATATATGCTTTAGCTTCACTTACAGTTAACCAAACAGAACCCAAAGAGCTTGTATGTGTAGTTGAGTCATTTCCTTGGTAACCATTTTGATATTCACCTGCAAATGAAGTTAACATAATTTTAACATCACCTAAATCATCATATTTATCAATCATGTTTTTAGTTGCTTCTTTAGCAAGAGTTAATTTTTCGCCAGCCATACTTCCTGATACATCAAAAGTAATAACAAGATTTGTCGTAGTATCACCTATTTGAACTGTATTTGTTTCATTAAAACTTGTTGGAATTGTATCAATAATAACATCAACAACTAAATTTGCAGTTGCACTATCTCCATCTCCATCAGTTACAGTATATGGAATTGTTAAATCTGTAATCCCACTATCTCTGTCTAATTGAGTGATCTCATATGTTGGATTATCAGATAATACATCTCTAGCTTCAAGTTTAACTACTGTCTCACCACTTATTGTACCAATTAATATTTCGCCATTTTGTGAGCTTGTCCATACTACAGAAACATCATTCCCTTGGGCATCTGTTGCTGTAGGAGTTTCCCAAGTAAAGGCTTCTTTATCACCATCAAGTCTAATCCCCGTACCATCAGCTGCTCCATCAGCACCAAAGCTAAAGTTTAAAGAACCTGATTCATATACAATTGTATCTTGTAATGTTGAAGATAAATCTTCTGGATCATCAACTTTGTTTACGTTTGCAGAAACTTGAGAAAGATAAGTAGTACTTACACTTGTTCCAATTCCAACTGCAAAAACTTTATCTATTTCTTTTGCTGGGTCAGTAACAAAGTCATTCCATTTTGTTACTCTAGCACTATCTAAGTAGCCTGGTTCTTCATTTGCACCGTCATTAATTTCAGTTGTAGGATTACCATCTGATATGAAGTATACATAAGTATCTCCACCATTTGGAGAAAGTGTATAATTATCTTCTGTCTCTTTAAGAGCATCTTCAAAATTTGTATTTCCACTATGGTTTAAACCATTTAAGAAAGTAGACAATTGAGATGAAGTCATCCAAATTCCAGTACCATTTGCTGTGGCATTAAAGGTATTTACTTGAATTAATACATCACTTCCTAAAGATTCATATTTTGCAACTAATTCTTTCATTGATTCAATTGCAATTTCAAGTCTATCTTTACCAGTACTTCCTACTCCACTTCCCATACTTCCTGAAATATCTAAGGTAAATACTAAATTTATAGGTCCGGCTGTTAAATCAACAGTTGCATTTGATGATTCTACTTTTGGCATATCATCTTCTATAATTACTGTTAATTTCCCAGTATCTGAAGCTTTTCCATCTGATACTTCAACAGTAATATTAAATGTTTTAATATCTTCAACTGAATTAGTAGCATGATCAATTTGATTAGATTGAGTAAGAGTATATTTACCATCACTATCAACATTTATTTTAACTACTTCTTGCCAATCAGGATTTGATGATGTCCCATTATTGATTTTTCCTATTAAAGTGTCAGTATCAGAACCAGTCCATACTACAGTTTTACCTTCAGATGTTAAAGTTTCAATTGGTGCAGTTAATTTAACTGTTAAAGAATCTCCATCTAAATCAGAAGCTATATTTCCTGAAACTACAATTTTATTTGTTGTATCATCTCCCGGGGTTGCTCCTGTAGTATCTTTTAATCCATCAACTAGACCTTCATCTGAAACTCTTGCAGTTGCATCTGTAACAACAGGAGGGATATTATCTGTTTTTCCATCAATAGTAATTGTTAGAGTTGTAGTACTCTTATCTCCATCGCTATCAACAATTGTATATGTAAATACTTCATTTAATTTATCCCCATCATTTAAACCTAATACTCTTGAATCACTATTATCTAAATCATAAGTATAAGAACCATCAGAATTTAATTTTAATGTTCCATATTCTCCATCAAATACTGTTCCAACATTTCCTGTAACAGGAGAACTTGTATCTGAACCTTTTACTACTCCTGCAATCACTGTTGGTACATCATTGCTATCTGCGCCAATATCATCGGATACATCTCCTGAAGTTGTTCCACTATATACATTTCCAGTTAATTTATCAGTTTTTTCATTCATACTTCTTGTATCTGCATTTGCTACAGGTTCATCATCCACAATTTTAACTGTTAATGTACCATTTGCTTCATCACCTTGGGGATCTATAACTTTTAATGGAATATTGTCATCCAATTCATTTTTATTTGTTGGATGGTCTAAATTATCTTTTAATGTATATTTATAACTAACTAATCCCGTACTTTCATCAAAACCTGTGATTATTAATGTTCCTTCAACTGTATCAATTGGATTTGAAGGAGTTGTATTTGTTGATAATAATTCTGCTTTAGTAAACTCTTCTGTTCCAATCACTACTTTTGAAATTCCATCTGGTGATGTAATTTTAAATACCCCTGTATCTTTTTCACTCTCATCACTTGAATCATCTAATCCTTTTTCATATACTCTTGATTCTGGATCATTTATGTCAGGATTTGAATTAATTGTTGGTATTCCATTACCATCAATAGTGATTGTTAAAGTTGTAGTACTTTTATCTCCATCACTATCAGTTATTGTATATGTAAATACTTCTGTTAAATCATCACCTTTATTTAATGCAACAACTCTTGCGTCAGTATTATCTAAATCATAAGTATAAGAACCATCAGAATTTAATTTTAATGTTCCATATTCGCCATCAAATACTGTTCCAACATTTCCTGCTACAGGAGAGCTTGTATCTGAACCTTTTACTACTCCTGTAATCACAGTTGGCACATCATTGCTATCCGCACCTATATCATCGGCTACATCTCCTAAAGTTGTTCCACTATATACATTTCCTGTTAATTTATCAGTAGCTTCACCCATACTTCTTGTATCTGCATTTGCTACAGGAACATCATCTATAATATCAATTTTTAATGTTCCATTAGTAATATCACCATCAGAATCTTTCAATTCAAGATTAATATTATCAACAATTTTTTCACCTGGAGTAATAGTATGATCTAAATTATCTTTTAATGTATATTCGTAACTTACTTCACCAGTTAAGTCATCATATCCAGTTATTACTAGTGTTCCTTCCACTGTATCAATTGAATTTGATGGTGTAGTATTTGTTGCAAGAAGTTCTGCTTGCGTTAATACAACTCCTCCAATAGTTAAAGTAGCTATTCCATCAGGAGAAGTAACTTTGAATTTTCCAGAAGTAACTTCACTATTATCAATAGAATCATCTAAGCCTTTTTCATATACAGTATTAGTATCTCCAATAATTGTTGGGGTACTATCTGTTTGGATGTCAATTGTAACATTTGAAGAAGTGCTATCTCCATCTGCATCAGTTACAGTAAATGGAATATCTAATGTTGCAATATCTAAAGTAGGAGAGATTTCTGTAATATCATAAGTCTTAGTATTTAAATCTGCTTCTATTTTAATAACAACATCTGTTCCATCTTTACCAATTAATGTTTTACCATCTGCTGATACTTCCCAAGTTAAAGTTAATGCTGCTCCACTTGAATCAGTTCCTGTTGCAGTTCCCCACACAAATGATAATTTATTAGCGTCTGGATTAATTCCTGTTCCATCAGCTGGACCATCTGCACCAAAGTCATAATCTAAGGTATTTGTTCCACCTGTATGGGTTACAGTTACATTTGTATTTACTGTTGAAATTAAAGTATCTGATAAATCAGAGAAGTCAGTTACTTTTTGAGCTGGATGTCCTGTTGTATCTGCATCACCAACTACATTTGTAATATCTTCTAAGCTACCTTTACTATTTCCATCTAAGTCTGCATTTGCACCCATTCCAATTACAAATACATCATCAAATTCTGCATTTGCAAAATCTTTCCAAGCATCAATATTATTATCTGCATCACCAACTGTTGGTACTCCATCAGATAAGAAATAAAATACATCTTGAGTAGAAGTTGGCTCTGGATCAGATGCCGTATCATAAGTATTCATAACTTCATTTAAAGCAGCTTCATAATTTGTATTTCCACTTGCAGTTGTAATATTAGCAATTGCATCTTTTGCACCTTGAACATTATTTGATATCCAAGCTTCACTTGATGAACTTGCATTAAATGTTACAATTTTAACATTTACTTCACCTAACTTAGAATACTCTTCAATCAAGTTTTGCGCTGCTGTTTTTTGAATTTCTAAATTTTGACCTCTCATACTTCCTGAGATATCAAGAACAATTGTTAAGTTTGTGATAATTGGATCTACATTTACTCTAACATCTAAATCAGTGTCGCTTGCATTTGGTGTATCATCAGTAAACTTAAGATTTGATCCAATATTTATTGTCTCTGTATCACTTGCACTATCACCATCTTTGTCTGTAATTTTAGCACTTGCACTAAGTTTAATCATATCATCAACTAATGTTGCAAGATTTGCATCGTTGTTTGTTGCATCATTATCTGCATTTTCATCAACATGGTCAATTGCTTCACTTTGTTTAAGTGTTACAACACCAGAAGAATTAACTGATACTTTAAATACTTCAGTTGAACCAGCAGAACCAATAACTTCACCGTTTACAACATTAAGAGTAATTACTACCCCTCCACTTGTTAATCCTGAATCAGTACCATTTATAGCTTCTAGTTTATATTCTACTTCAGTAGTTCCTGCGCCATCTGCGCCATAAGCTGTAGATGGAGAAATACTAAATACACCACCAAAATTAGCCACAGTTACATCAGTATCAAAATTAGAACCTTTTGTATCAATATCATCTGTTTTTAATTCAATATTTGAATCATCACCTTTTAATAAATCTATTGTCGGTCCATCATCTTTAAACAATAAGTTTTTACCAATATCAATACTTTCTGAATCTTCTGCTTTATCTCCATCATTATCTACAAGTACATCTGTTCTTGTTAATGTTACTAAATCATCTGCACTTAAGCTTACTTCATCATCAGAATCTGTTGTATCTGGATGTTTTACTGCTCTTTTTTGATCAAGTGTTACTTCAGCTGTTGATTCATTTACTGATACAGTAAATACTAATATTCCACTAGTTTCTGTTCTACCTTCTATTACTCCTGAAGCATTTTCACTTAATACAACTTTTTCACCACTTGCAACATCTACTAATCCTGAATCTGCATTTGCTGCTTTAACATCTAGTGTATATTTTGTACTTGATTTTGAAGTATCTTC
>JAQYVX010000071.1 GCA_030145305.1 Halarcobacter sp.
TTAATGTATTCTCTTCTTTAGCCTTCTTTAAATTTTTGTCCTTAGTAACCACCCCTAATGAAATAATAGCCTCATCAGCTTTCGCAGTTACTCTGCCTTCTCCCCATACTTTTATCTTAAAATCTTTTTCATTATTTCTAAACCTATCTATGGGATTCATAAAATTATACACTCATTATTCCTCCGCTAATATATTATTATATTTTTTGTTTCAATATCATAATATTTTATAGAGAAACATTCGTTACTTATGAGTCGGCTTAAGAATTAGTTCTACTTTTCTTTCAAAAATATGCAATCTAAGAGTTTTTAATGTGAAACTATATTTATCCAAGTCCAAAATCTCAGGTATTTATGAGTTTTGGACTTGGATAAATAATTAGTTGAATTAAAAACGCTATATGTTTTTCGAAAGAAATCTAGTAGAAGTTATTCTTCAACGATTTCTTTCCAATGAGTCAGTTTAAAAAACTCTCACCAATTTAAGTGAGAGCTTTTATTATCTATTTGAAATAATCCTCAAAAATCTATCAATATATCTCTGGTCAAAATCACAGAACTGGCTATTATCAGAAGATGATTTTTTTTCTACACCAGTTTTCATAATCAAATCATCAAATATTTCTAGCTCTAAATAAGTATCTTTATAGGGACTACTGGCCTGATAAAAATTAACTTTAGTGCCATCTTTAAAATTTGTAATATAATAAAAATCTCCAGCATTTCTACGAAGTACACCAAATGTTTTGCCTTTAAATCCAGTTTCAACTTTTGAAATATCTTCATAAGAGTAGATTTCTCCCGCTGGTTTATAAAAACTGTAATCAACAATTTTATCCTGAGTTACTACTGTGACACCAGTAATACACATATATAAAATAAACAAATTAACTCCAACCGCTATCAAAATGTTCTTCTTCATAAAACTAAAAAAGCTTACTACCCATTTCCACTCACTATGTTTATTACTTCTATAAAGCGCTTGTACAGTAAACATGATAATTTCAAATTCAAAAAAGAAAATTAAATGAGAATATGGGGATTTAAACATATAAAGTATATATCCTCTAGGCACAAATATAAGTTCTTGAAGCTTGTCTATTAATATAAAAAATATTAATGTCAGAAGCATTGCTCCAATTAATCCTACAAAAGTTGAAAAAGCTCTTAGTTTTTTGTTTTTCACATTTATGTCCTCACTTTCATTAGTTTCATTTATATTAAATACCTTACAATAATGGAAAGTCAAGTATTTATGCCAACATCTTGAAATGATTTAAAAATAAAAACTCACCCTAGAGTGAGTTTTTACAATTATTCATTATCAAATAACTCAGTTTCAGTTGTTTCAACAATAGTAGCTGAATCCTTTGATGCAAGAGCATCTGGACCAAAAGCAAAAATATCTTTTGCAATGATTGTATCCATTAAAGCCTGTGCATTTTCTGCAGTCAAACCTTCCTTTACATCGCTGATAGTCATAGACTTATTATTACCAGCCGCATCAACAAATTTCATAACTAATTTTTTCATAAATTTTCTCCTTTCCTTTTTTTAGGTGCTGACGCACCTGTAATT
>JAQYVX010000072.1 GCA_030145305.1 Halarcobacter sp.
ATAGATATCGGTATGATACAAAATAATGCTAAATATCTAAATACAGTAATTAACAGGACCTTTATTGAAAAATAAAATTTTAATTCTTTTATTTCTAATACACTTGAAATTATAATAAGAAAAAATTTGAGAAATACGATTCCAAAAATTATTCCTATGGTTGCAGCCAAAATCCCTATAACCAAATTTTCTATAAACAATATTTTTCTTAATTGCTTTTTATTCATGCCTAATATCAGAAATATTCCAAAGTCCTTTTTCTTTGACTTGATGAACAGCTTTAAAAAATATATAATAAAAAAAATTGTTATTATATAAATCATTTCTCTAAAAAACAAAAAAATCCCTTTATCATAACTTTTCTTTAGAAAGGGATGAAAATATATCATAGAAAATATAAAAAATGCTGCTACTGAAAAAATACTACTAACCATGTACCCTATGTATACTTTTAAATTCCTGAAAACATTATTAAATATTATTCTCTCAAAGGTCATAAGTATTACCCCCTAAGAAAGCAACTACATCTAAAATTCTTTTATGAAAATTAATTTTTTCTTCACCATTATATATTTCATTATATATTTCTCCATCTCTTAAAAATAAAACCCTATCACAAAAACTTGCTGATAATGAGTTATGTGTAACCATTATTATAGACATATGAAGATTTTTATTTATTTCTTGAAGTAAATTCATTATATTATTCGCTAAGTTAGAATCCAATTTTCCTGTTGGCTCATCTGCAAACAATATTACTGGTTCATGTATTATAGCCCTTGCAATAGCAATCTTTTGCTTCTGTCCTCCAGAAAGTTCATAAATGCTCTTCTTTTTAATTATCTCTTCTAAATTTAAAATATCTTTTATTTTATTTAATTTATTATGTATTTCATCAACTTTTAATCCATTAAAAACTAATGGTAATATTATATTTTCCTTAACGTTTAAATTATCTATAAGCCTAAAATCTTGAAAGACAAATCCTATTTTTTCTCTTCTCAATATAGCTAACTCTTCTTCAGTTAAATGTTCCGTATCTAACCCATTTATAAAAACTTTACCAGAAGATGCTTTCATAACAGTTGAAGCAACATTCATCAAAGTAGTTTTCCCACTCCCTGAAGACCCCATTATAGCAAGAAATTCGCCTTTGTCTAGTCCTAAGTTGATATTCTTTAAAGCTATATGTCCGTGTCCTGAACCAAAAATCTTGTATATCTCTTTTAACTCTAAGACACTCATCTGTTCACCTCATTATCTAACTTGAAATTTTCAAAAACAATTTTCACTTTGGTTCCAGCCCCTTCTTCTGACTCAATATTTATATCATGATTTAACTTTTTACAAACTTCATTTACTAAATAAAGCCCCATACCTGTTGATTCTCCAAATTTTCTTCCATTCTCTCCTGTATAAAAAGGTTCTATAACTCTCTTTAAATCCTTTTTGGGTATTCCTACTCCTTCATCTACTACTTCTAAAATCATACTCCCATTTTTGCTATGAGCATTTACCATGACATACTTGCCTTTATTTAAAGAATATTTAACTGAGTTTATAATTAAT
>JAQYVX010000073.1 GCA_030145305.1 Halarcobacter sp.
GCCGACCCTTAGTTATAGAGATTCAATTATAAAGAAAGTATTAATATTTCTTTAAACCTCTTGTTTTTAGTGTTGAGGGGTATTAGAATTAAAATGCGAAGAAAGATTCGCATTTTAATTGTGAGATACGCTAAAGCGTATGTGAGATGTGTTTCGCACATGTGATAGGGCTTCGCCCTGAGATGTAACTGCGTTACGTTAAGGAAAGCTTTGGCAAGCGAAAGCTAAAATTAAATTTTCTTTCCTTTTGCGTAGCAAAAGTTCTCTGGGTCGGCTTATGAGTTAGTTCTACTTTTTATTCAAAAATATCGAATCTTCAACGATTTTTTGAATAAAATTAGTAGAAGTTATTCTTAAACGATCCCACACATTAACACCAAGCAGATAAAGGCTTAATATAAAGGTTTTCTGAAAGAAAACTATCCATTACAGGTCCGATAGGACATATCACAGGGCGAAGCCCTATCACGCGACTTTAGTCGCATCACATGTATGTCCATGCATATCACATAAATGACGGCACTCTTTAATTCGTCATTTATAAAAGGAGTGAAAACATGAAAAATAATTATATTAACGGAAGATACGGTTTAGACAGTTTTTCAAAGTTTTTATTAATAGCTTGCATACCATTAATTCTTATAAAATCTTATATTCTTGCACTAGTATTTGTAGGATATAGTGTTTTCAGAACTTTGTCTAAAGATTTTCAAAAGAGACAAAAGGAAGAGATGGCATATAGAACTTTTATAGGTACATTAAAGTATAGATTAGGTGGACTAAAGTACAGGCTATCTAAGTATTTCAATAAGGGGATATTATTAAAAGTTAAAAATAAATATTATAAAACTCTTAAAAAAGCTGAACAAAGAAAAACCTTTGTTATTGTTAAATGTCCTGAGTGTAAGCAAAAATTAAGATTACCAAGAGGAAAAGGCAATTTAACGGTGACTTGTAAAATGTGCAAATATGAATTTAAAAAGAGAACTTAAATAAATCAAGTAACACCATAGAAGATAATTGTTATGGTGTATTTTTTTCTTTTAATTTTTTTATATGAATTTTTATAACGTTTCATATAACTTAACTTTCTTATAAGTGAAGGAGCAAATGTAAAAATTTATACATAAATATAATTGATTCCTGAAAATATGGTATAATAATAGATAATTTCAAATAAAATACATAGAATTGAGTTTAACTATTATTTATATTTATCCAAAACTCGTTGCGATATGGAGATTTTGAAAAGAGTATGAAAAAGTTTTAAAGTGGATTGTTTATAGGAGGAGATATATGAATATTTGGTGGGATACTTTAATGAATTTCGAAAAATTCTTTTGGGCGATAGCTATTCCTTCGAGCTGTTTATTTATTGTTCAAATGATTTTATTGATTATAGGGATTGATTCATCAGGGGATGTAGATTTTGACGGAGAAATGGATGATGTTGAATTCGATCCTGAAACTGATGTACATAGCTCAAATATTCCTTTGAAATTAATAACCTTTAGAAATGTAGTTATATTCCTTACTGTATTTTCATGGACTGGGATTACAGCTAT
>JAQYVX010000074.1 GCA_030145305.1 Halarcobacter sp.
ATTGCAATCATTCCGCCTAGTTGATTGACTGCACTTGAATATCCCATCATTTTTGCTCTCTCATCCTTTTCAAAAAAATCTGCTATTAATCCTGTTGAAAGAGGCATAATTATTCCTACTCCTACACCTAATAAAGCCCTAAAGGTCAAAAGTTCATATATGTTTGTAGAAAATCCCCCTCCTATACCTCCTAGTAAATAAATCACGAGCCCTATGAGTAAAAGATTTTTCTTCTTAATTTTTTCAACTAATTTTCCTGTTATCAAACTACATGGAATAATTAGTATAGCTGGTATAGTTAAAATCATTTTTATCAATAATAAATTTGCACCCTGAAAAGCCTCATGAATGTTCCCAAGAGCAGGAGATACAGCTGCTCCTGACATAACTGTCAAAAGAGATATGGATAGAATTGCTAATTTAAGTGATTTTTTCATAGTAAACGTCCTTTCATTGTTTATAATTTTTATATTTTGCAAGAATATAGATTTGTAATATAATAAATACTAAAGAATAATAAAAAGGTGGTATCCTTAATGGAAATGAACTTTATTACAAAAGATGAGTCAGTTGGAAAATATATTGATATAATTTCAAGATATTTGTTTTACTATATTCAAAAGCAAATTGAACCCCATAATTTGCATAAACATCAATTTAAAATTCTAATAGAACTTTATCAACATGAAGATCTATGTCAAGAAGACCTTGTTTCTTTACTAAAACTTAGCAAAGCAGATATTGCAAAATCAGTAAAAAAACTTGTAGATTTAGGATATATACATAAAGAAAAAGATAAAAATGATAAGCGTATTCACCACCTTAATCTAACAGAAAAAAGTCTTGCCATTAAAGAAGATATTATATCTATACTAGAAGAAACAAGTGGTATACTTTCTCAAAACATATCTGAAGAAGAAATTGAAATAGCAAAAAAAGTAATGAAACAAATGTCTGAAAATATATTTCTTGCTTCTAACACCTTAAAAAACAGTTAAATTACTTTTTGTGGTTTAACTATCTATTTCGGTTAATAATAGTTTCCATTTGAAACTATTATACTTTATTTAGTTTCCTTTTGCAACTTTATAACAATGATACTTATGTTCAAACCGCAAAAAGGGACTGTCTTTAAAATATACTATTATCTGACTCATTACCATTTATATTTTTTAGATTAAACTCGGGAATCTCTATTATCTAAATTAATATATTAGCAAATTGTTATATTATATTCTAACAATTTGCTAAAAAAAAATCTTAGAATTAATCCAAGACTCTAAAAATCTATTAATTTATTGTATTAAAATAATCTATAAGTTTAGGAAAGTATATTTATCCCCATAATAATGTTCATACTTGCATTTTTTGAATATATAAAAATTATAGGAACTTTAAATACCTGTCTTAAATAACTTAAACCAAAGCATTTTCCAATCCTGAATCACTAATGAAAACTACACTTGTAGATAATAAATTAGTTATTTTTATCATATCTTCAATTTCAATATGATTTTCATGTATAGGCATTCCCATTATATTCAAATCT
>JAQYVX010000014.1 GCA_030145305.1 Halarcobacter sp.
TTATGATAAAGCCATACAATGGTATAAATACTCAAACTCAATGAAACCAATGCCAGACAACTCAAACTATATGTGTTATGCCTATCAAATGAAAAAAGAGTATGAAGAAGCTATTAAATGGTGTAAAAATGCTATTGAGCTTGGCAGTGATGAGGCGTTGTTTCAATTGGCTTATACTTATAGAGAAAATAAAGAATATAAAAAAGCAGAAAAATGGTTTTTAAAATCATTTGAAAAAAAAGATAAAGATGCACCTATGGGCTTAGGATATTTATATACCAATTATTTAAAAGATTATAAAAAAGCAGAAAAATATTATAAAGAGGGAGTAAAGATAAAAGACTTAGAAGCTTTTCATAATCTTTCAAGACTTTATCATCATAACTTAAAAAACGACCTAAAAGCCTCTGCTTACGCAATAGCTTTAATAGGAAATAAATACTCAGAACGTTCAGTTTTAAAACTATTAAGAAAATGGAAAATCCCAAATGAAACAATAAAAAAAGGCTACGAACTACAACTAAACTCAGATGAGTTTCCAATTAAATTTAAAGGTGAGTTAAATTTAGAATAAATTATGACTATATTGGTATAAAATTTAAAGAATAAGAAATTAGTAATAGATAGTTTAGAATATAAGTAATAAAGTAATATAATAAAAACTATTATAGAAATAGGCTTTTAATGTATTTATACGAATATAAAGAAATAACATCAAATTTTTTAACTGAACATATCAAAAATAACAAACCATTACATAAGTATTTTAAACAAGATTGGGGAAAATTAAAAGCAAAACAGTATTGTGGAATTATAAATGATGGTAAAAATGATTATTATATTCTTCCTAAAATTTCCAATGATGATAATGATAATTTAAATATTTTTATTTACATGCTTATATATTCATATGACATAAAAGTGCATAATGAAGATTTATCAAACTCTTTAAATCTCAAATCAAATAATATTTTAGAAGTTTTTATTCAAATGTTTGCAAAGAATTTATTTTTGCAATTCCAAAAAGGTATGTATAAAAAATATATTACCGAACAAGATAACTTAACAACTTTAAGAGGTAAGTATCTTATAAATGAAAATTTAAAATATAATTTTATAAAAAATAAAATATATTGTGAATATGATGAATTTAGTGAAGATAATAAACTAAATCAATTTTTTTTATATGCAATAAAAACTTTATTAAAGTACACAAAAAATAAAAAACTCTTAAAACAGTGTGAATTAGTTTTAAATGAAGTTAGCTATAAACATTTTGATATAGAAAATATTGATATTCATTTTGATAGATTAAATCAAAGGTTTAAAGAAAGTTTTGAATTTGCGTTATTATTACTAAAAAAATTAATCCCAAGTTTTTCAAAAGATAAAATAGGGTTTGCTTTTTTATTTGATATGAATATTTTGTTTGAAAAATTTATTGGAAAAATTGTAAAAGAAAGTTTTGATGATGTTGAACTTCCAAAAAAAAATGAAAGTTTTGGATATTTGTTATTAAGACCTGATATTATTGTAAAAAGTAAAAATCTAATAATAGATTGTAAGTATAAAATCTTAGATGATAAAAAAGCACATAGAAATGATATATATCAAATGTATGTTTATGGAAATAATTATGAAAATATTGATAAAAATAATTATACTACAATGCTTTTGTATCCAAAACATCTACCTTTAAAAGAGCAAGATGGAAATATAGTTTTAGGTGTGAATAATAAGAAAGTAAAATTAAAAATAAAAACTATTGATTTGAATTTTGACGGTGGGTATAAAGAGTATATAGAAAAAGAGAAAGAAGAAATTAAGAATTTGTTGAAAGAGGTTGACCAAAATGAAAAGAGATGAAGCAAAAGAGATTGTAAAGAAATTTATAAAAGAAAAATTATTAATCAATGATGATGATTTATATGGAGAAGGATATCAGAAGCTTTATACATCTAGAGGAAATGAATTTATAATTTATAAAAAAAATCAAGAAAATTCTATATATGTAAAACCAAAAAATGGAAATCAAAATTTTTCTGAATCAATAGATAGAATTTTAGATTATTTTATAAAAAAGAAAACGGACCACCATTCAGATAAATCATATGTAATTCCTATTTCAAAACATATATTTGGAAATATAAATAATTCAATAATAAAAATTCAACAAAAAGATGGAAGATTGAAAATAAAAAACATAATGCTTTATGGTGCTCCTGGTGTTGGTAAAACATATAATTATAAAAAATTAGTTTCTTTAATAGAATGTGGGGACTTTAAAGAGCAAGAAATTTTTGAATCAATTATTAATAACAAAGAACTTGAAATAAAAGACTATAGCATTGAAAGTTTATATAAAAGTATAAAAGATGATAAAAGAATTGAATTTGTAACCTTTCATCAAAGTTATTCTTATGAGGATTTTATGGAAGGATTTAGACCGAGTGAAGATGTCAATGCAATAGTTAGAAAAGATGGAATTTTTAAAGCTATTGCAGAAAAAGCTCAAAGAAATTTAGATGAATCTAAAAAAGATATAAATACAATAAAAGAAGAAAAAACATTCTTTGAATTATTTACTTTATTCAAAGACTTTATTCAAGATGAAATAGATAGGAATCAAAAATTTATAATAAATGACACTGCATATATTTCTAATATAGAAGATGATGCATTTCGATATACAGGTGACAATTGGGGAAATTCACAAAGAATGAAATTTTCTGATATAGAATTACTCAATGAATTGAATATTGCAGAAAGAAAAGATATTAAAAAAACAGATGGAGTAAGTGGATTAGCAAATCAACATGCTACATATTTTTCTTATTTTATGCATAAGTTTAAGGAATTCAAAAAGAGTCAAACTATAAGCTTAGAAAATGTACAAAAAGTTGATCAAGAAAACTTCTATATAGTAATTGATGAAATAAATAGAGGAAATATATCTAAAATATTTGGTGAACTTATTACACTTATAGAAGAAGATAAAAGAGATACTTATGAGGTAACTCTTCCTTACTCAAAAGAGAAGTTTAAAATCCCATCAAATCTATATATTATAGCTACTATGAATAGTACAGATAAATCTATCGCTACAATTGATATTGCACTTAGACGTAGATTTACTTTTTTAAAAATGGAGCCAAATTTAGATTTGGTTGAAAATGAAAAAGCTAATCAGCTAATGAAAGACTTAAATGTGTTTATTGAAACAACTCTTAACAAAGATTATATGATAGGACATGCATATTTTATGAGTGAACTTGATTTAGAATTTATAAAAGAGTATAAAATAAAACCACTTTTAGAAGAGTATTTTTATGGAGATAAAGAAAATTATGATAAAGCTTTGGATATTTTAGAAGAAAGAAGTTAGGATAAAAAATGACATACACAGAATGGTTTAACGCCCATGGAAAAAAACATGCGAAGATTATGGAGAAGCTTAAAGATTTAAGTGATGATGAGGTTATAAAGTACTTTAGATTTGATAATATGGTTGAAAAAGAGAATGATTTTTGTCCTTTGTATAAAGACAATAAAAAATGCCATGATTATGAAGAATTAAATTGTTATTTGTGTGCCTGTCCAAATTTTAGATTTGATGTTGATGGGATTGAAAAGCAAGAAGATAAAACTCTTTTTTCATATTGTAGCATTGATTCTAAAGATGGTGACCAATATAAAGGAGATGATTATATTCATCAAAATTGCTCTGGATGTATAGTCCCTCACAAAGAAAGATATATTAAAAAACATTTTAATAGAAATTGGTTTGAAATTATGAAAGAGGTTAATCTATCAAAATAGAGAAAATATTCTGACCTTTTTGATGCTTATAAATAAGTCTATAATCATGCAAGTTTGCAATTGTCTTCACAATATAAAGACCAAGTCCAAATCCATCACTTCTTTTCTCTTCTTGAGAAAAGGGTTCTGTATAATATTCTAAATTAAATTTCAAAGGCTCACCTGTAGAAATAACATCAACGCGGTGCATATTTGCATGTATAAAGGCGTGTTTATCTGATGAAAATTTAATCGCATTATCAATTAGATTTTTCAAAGCAACTGATAACATAGCTGTATCTGCATTTAGTTTAAAATCATTAATCTTAGAAGTAATTTGATCCGCATTAAGCATAGTAATTTCAACAGTTTTTTTATATATTCTAAAAAATGAAGTAAGCTCTTTATATACAAAAGTATTATTAGAAGTTAGTTTCTCAACCATTGCAAGCTCTTTAATAATATCATCCATTCTATGAAATGCTCTTTGTAAAATGTCTCTTTTCTTTTCATCTTCTAAAGTTTCCGCTATAAACATGGCTTTTGTAATTGGAGTTTTAAGCTCATGCATCATATTTCTCATAAAGAGGTCTTTGGATTTTGTTTGATTATTTATATGAGTTATCGCATCTGCAAATGTTTTTGCTATTGTTCCTATTTCATCTCGACTATTTGAGCTTATTTTAACGTTCAAATCACCTTTAGAAAACTTTTTTATTTCTCTGTTTAAATTTCTAAGAGGCTTTAGTTTCTTTTTTAATATGTAATAAAGTGAAAGTAAAATTCCTAAAGATAAGAAGATAGCCACGGCTATAATTAAAAGATTGTAAGAGTAAGTTTGTTTATCTTGAAGCATTAAATTATAGCCATCTTTTTGAACGTAAATATATAAAGTATCTTCTAAACTAAAAATTCTGTACATTCCAAAACCAAATTTTCTTATAACTAAGGTTTTAGCTTCATTTATTATTTTTAGTTTTAATTCATCATTTTCTATTTGATTTACTTTAAAAGGTTCAATTATAAGTTTAATGCCACTTTTCCCTGGATTACCATCTAGCGAGTTTATAACACTTTCTGCCACTAATTCATATTTTTTTTGCATAGTGATGTTATATCGTTGTTTATCAAGTTTTATAAAAATCGTAAAAGTAATTGAAATTGCAATTAATGCTAAGATAAATATTGTGTTGATAAAAGCTGAGATAGAAATATTACGAATCATAAAAGTTGGTAACCAATTCCTCTAACTGACTTAATAATAGTTTTACTATCATCTATTTTTGAAAGTTTTGTTCTAATTCTTGAAATCATTACATCAATGTTTTTAAGGCTACTATCATCTTCTATATGGTCACTTGTATAAATAAAATCTTCTCTTGCAATAACAGCACTATTTCTTTGAATCATAAGTTTTAAAATATCAAATTCTGCTAAAGTAAGATTTAAAAGATTCTTTTTAAAATAAATTTGCATATCATCTTCTCTTAGCTCAAAATCACTTTTTTTAACCTTTTCTTCTTTTTTTTCAACAGGAGTAATTCTTTTTAAAATTGCTTTGATTCTAGCTTGTAATTCTCTTGGATTATAAGGCTTTGGAAGATAATCATCTGCTCCTCTTTCAAGTCCCATTACTTTGTCCAAAATATCGTCTCTAGCACTTGAAATTATAATAGGAATTTGTGACTTTTCTCTAATTTTTGGGATTAGTTCTAAGCCATCAATTTCGGGTAAGGTTAAATCCAAAATTATAAGTTTATAATCTTTTAGATTTAACATAGATAGCCCGTTGTAAGGGCTATCTGTATTTGTTACTTCAATATCATATGAAGCTAAATAATCCGTGATGATTTGAGCTAGCTCTAAATCATCTTCTATCATTAGTACTTGAACTATTTTTTATCCTTTATTTTATTGCTAATAGAATCGTTTGTCCATATCTATTAACATAAATTCTTTTATTTTGTTTATTATATTTTCTAATAGCTTGTTGCATATCAGCAAAGCTTACTATTTCAACATCTTCAATTTGAATAATAACATCACCTGGTTGAAAACCAACTTTTTCAGCTTCTGAGTCTGGCTCAACAGCTGTTATAAGTACACCTCTTGTAGTAGAACTTAGTCTAAATCTTTTTATCATATTTGCATTAATTTCAGATAATAAAAGACCACCTAAAAATTTGCCATTATTTGCTTCTGAAGTCACAAGTCCAGCTCTATTTCCAAGTGTAATATTTAACTTAACATCTTTTTTATCTCTTTCTACATCTATTACTATAGTTTCATCAGGTTTAAATGAGGCAATAACATTTTGTAAATCTTTTCTATTTTTAATTTTTATATTATTAATAGAGTAGATTAAATCTCCTCTTTTTAATCCATATTTATATGCAGGAGTATCTTTTGCAACATCTAAGATTAGAGCACCACTTTTATGATTATATAATTTTTTAATATTTTCTTTTAAATCATCAATTACAACACCTAAATAACCTCTTGTTACTTTTCCATCTGTAACTAATTTTTTTACAACATCTTTTACCATATCAACAGGGATTGAAAACCCAATACCATTATTTCCACCAGATTTTGAGATAATAGCACTATTTATTCCAATTAAGGCACCACGACTATCAACTAAGGCACCACCTGAGTTTCCTGGATTGATTGAAGCATCCGTTTGAATAAAGTTTTCATATCTATTGATTCCTACATTATCTTTATTTAAAGCAGAAATAATACCTTGTGTTACTGTATTTCCTATTCCAAAAGGGTTTCCAATAGCAAAGATTAAATCTCCAACTTTAAGATTAGCAGAATATCCAAAGTTAATGGGCTTAAAATTCGTACCTTCGATTTTAATAACCGCCAAATCAGAATCAGAATCTTTCCCTATAACTCGTGCATTGTATTCTTTTGGATTATCAGCAATTGTAACTGTAATTTCTTCTGCATTCTCAACAACATGATTATTTGTAACTATATATCCATCTTTTGAAACAATAACACCAGAACCAAGTGATCTTTGAATTCTATTTTGTTTAAATTGTTCACTAAATTGGTCTCCAAAGAATCTTCTTAACATTGGGTCATTAAACATTTGTGAAGGAATATTCCCTGCATTTGAAGAAACAGTTCTTCTTGCTGCAATATTAACGACAGATTGCATTGGTTCTTTTATACTCTCATTAAAAGATAATATCTGTTGTGAGGTATTAGGAGCTATTCTTGTAGGGTTTTTTTCCGCCATATTAAAGTTTATGTTATTAGCAAATAAATTTGTAGCAATTAGTGTAGCAATTAAAATTGATTTTTTTGTCATAATTTTTATTCCTTTTAATAAATTAACTAAGTTATTATAGCATCTAAATGTAAACTATTTCTCAATAAAATGTAAATATAAAGTTAATACAAAGTGTAGAAATTGTGGAGTTTTTACTATATAGAACATATCTTTGCACTTAAACTTCTATCTATGAATATCTTTACATTGGTAATTTATATATAAATTAAACTTATTTAAGGTACTTTATGTTTTAAAATAATATTAGTTAGATTGGATTAATTCAATGGGTAAAAAAGAGATAGCTATAATTGGTATTGGTGCAAGTGCTGGAGGATTAGAAGCCCTTCAAGTTTTTATAGCTAATTTACCACTTGAAAGTAGTATGGCTTATATTATTGCTCAACATCTTTCCCCTACTTATAAAAGTTTAATGGTTGAATTACTGCAAAAAGGGACTAATCTTAAAGTTTTAGAAGCTAGTGATGGCACAAGTGTGGAAGCGAATACTGTATATATCTGTCCTCCTAATAAAAATATTTTTCTTGATGGCGATACTATTTCTTTATCTAAACCAAAGATGAACTGGCATGGACCAAAACCTTCAGTAGACTTGTTTTTTGAATCCTTAGCAGAATCAAAAAAAGACAAAAGTATTGGTATTATTCTATCTGGAACAGGTAGTGATGGTAGTAGAGGTATCCGTGCTATTAAAGCAGCAGCAGGTTTTACTATTGTTCAAGAACCCAAATCTGCTAAATATGATGGTATGCCAAACTCTGCTATTCTTACAGGTGCTATAGACCTTATTTTACAAGCTGAAGATATGGGTAGTGAATTACAAGAGATGCTTAATTATGCAGGGAAAATTGTTCTTAAAAAACCTGCTTCTACTTCAACAAATATATACAAAAATATTTTGTCAAAACTTAAAGAAAATAAAGGTGTGGATTTTAATCAGTATAAACCAAGTACTATAGAAAGAAGAATTGAAAGAAGAATGGTTGCTTTGAAAATCATTAAAATAAGCGATTATTACTCTCATATTGTGCAAAATATTGATGAGATTGAGTTACTTTTTAAAGATATTTTGATTGGAGTAACAACATTCTTTAGAGATGGAGATTCTTTTTATATTTTAAAAGATCATATCTTAACATATTTAAAAAATAAGAAAGATAAAAATATTAGAGTTTGGGCTCCTGGGTGTTCTACAGGTGAGGAAGCATATAGTTTAGCAATTATTTTAAGTGAAATACTAGGCGCTGATATTGGAACATATAAGATACAAATCTTTGCAACTGATATAAATGAAGATTCTCTTTCTTTTGCTAGAAAAGGTACTTATCCTGAAAGTGCTTTACTTGCTTTAGATAAAAAATTCCAAAATAGATATTTTACTGTTAAAAATGGACACTATGAAGTAAATAAAAGTATTCGTTCAATGGTTATTTTTTCGTGTCATGATATTCTTAAAGATCCTGCCTTTTTAAGGCTTGATCTTATTGTTTGTAGAAACTTACTTATTTATTTTTCTCAAGCATTACAAAAGAAACTTTTCCCTGAATTTCATTATGCTCTTAATGATGAAGCCCTTATGTTTTTGGGTAAAAGTGAGTCAGTTGGTCATTTTCAAAGTTATTTTAAAACAATTGATAAAAAATGGAAAATATATAAAGCAAATTTTATAGGTACAAAAGAACGAAGAAATAATCCTCCTGCATATCAGGAGAATGATTTGAAAAATACAACAAGAAGTATTAGTGTGATTAAAAAACCTAAGATTTATGATATTGTTATGGAGCATATAGATGAGTTTATTCTTCCTATGTGCGTGGTTATCAATGAGAATATGGATATTGTTTATGTAAAAGGTCATAATCCATATTTAATTAGACCAAATGGGGAGCAAACTCAGAATATTTTTAAAAATATAAATAGTGATTTAAGTATAGAATTAAGAGCTTCTATTCATGAAAGTTCTAAACATAATAAAATATTTAAATCAAATTTCCAAAAAGTTATTTTACTTGAGGAAGTAGTGAAATATGTTCGTATATCAGTAGTCCCACTTGGTAAGCAAAAAACTGATGTACTTTATCTTCTTAGTTTTGAAGAAGAGGATATTGAAACTTTTAAATACTTTACAAGAAGTGATGTAAACTATGATAATCCTGCTAATGAGAAGCTAGAAGATGAACTTAAAAAAGCTAAAGATTATCTTCAAACTGTTATAGAAGAGTTAGAAACTAGCAACGAAGAGATGCAAAGTTTAAATGAAGAACTTCAAAGCTCAAATGAGGAACTTCAAAGTTCAAATGAAGAATTAGAAACTACGAATGAAGAACTACAAGCAATAAATGAAGAGCTACAAACAGCTTATAGCGAACTTCGGGCTGTTTATGAAGAAAGAGAAATCTCAGCTAAAGAACTACTAGAAATCAATAAAAAACATAAGCAAATTAATAAAAGGTTAGAAGCAGCTGTTCAGTGTTCTGAACTTGGTATTTTTGATCATCACATTCCAATAAGAGAAAAAGATACTTGGGATGAAAAATGGGCTGATATTTTTGGTTGTACATTAGGAGAACTTCCTTCTGATAAATCTAATATGCCTGAATGGATTACTGATCATATACACAAAGATGATAGAGAATATTTCAATGAAAAATATAATGAGTTTTTATCAGGGAAAATTGAATCTCATAAAGTTCGATTTAGAATAGAACATAAAAAAGATGGTTTTAGATGGGTGGAGCATTTTGCAATAGCTCATTCACGAAATATCAAAGGGAAAGTTTCTCATAGTATTGGAACATTAAAAGATGTATCAAGTGAAATAAGTGAACATATAAATCTTGAAGTAGCTGTAGAAAAATTAAGTAATGCTCAAAAAATTGCATCATTAGGTAATTGGGAATGGGATATGCAGACAAATGAGTTATCTTGGTCTGATGAAATTTATAATATTTTTGGTCAAGATAAAAAGAGTTTGGAAATAAATTATAATGTATTTTTGGAACTTATTTATAAAGAAGATAGAGAATATGTTAAGGATTCTATATCTCAAGCTGTTTCTTTAAAGAATAAATATGACATTATACATCGTATAGTACATCCTAAAAATGGAATAATTCATGTTAGAGAGATTGGTTCTATCATTTTTGATAATAATCAATTACCTATAAAAATGATAGGAACAGTTCAAGATATAACAAAAATTATAGAAAATAAGCAAGCATTAATTGATAGTGAAGAAAAATTATTAATTGCCACAAAATCAGCAAAAATTGGATTATGGGAGAGAAAATCCTATTCGGGTGAAGCTTATTGGGATAAAAAGTCATATGAAATTTTTGGTGTAGATGAAAATACAAAAATCACTGAATCTTTATGGAATAAATTAGTGAATCCTAATGATATAAAAATGATGAAAGAAGAGTTTAGCTTAGCCATATCAGAAAAAAGACCCTATAGTTATTTATTTAGAGCTACAAAGCCAAATGGCGAAAAAATTCTTGTTCAAGGGATTGGCTCTCCAATGTATAAAGAAGATGGTAGTTTTGATGTTATAATTGGAACTAATATTGATGTTACAGAGCATATTCTAAAAAATAAATAGGCTCTAAGATAAAAGAAGAAAAAATGAATAGAAATGAATATGAACGCTTAAAGAATATAGCAAGTGAAAAATTAAAAGAATCATCTCTACCTTTTCCAGAGGATTTTTCTGGAAAAAGTTTTGAAGAGCTTACTCAAATCAATGAGATTTATCAAGCAGAACTTGAAGCACAAAATGATGAATTGCAATTTCATATTTTAGATTTAGAAGAAGCTCAAGTTGAGTTAGAAATTCTATTCACAAATGCACCTATTGCGTATACATTAATGACAAATAAATTTAATGTCTTAAGAGCAAATGAAAAAGTTTTTACTATGTTTAATCCTTTGCATTTTCTCTCTAAGAAGGTGCCTTTTTATACTCATATATATAAAAATCATCTTACAAAATTTCTTGATTGGATTAACAATAAAGAAAAAGAAAATATACCCTTAGAAATTCTTTTAAAAACGAAAAATGGCTTAAAATATTGTAGTTTGCATTATCATAAGTGGTCTATGAAAGACAATGATACTTTTCTTTTGTCAATTATAGATATTCACGCACAAAAAGAAGAAAATGATAGATTTAAAGCTCTTTTTAAAAACTCACAACAAGGTGTAGTCTATTTAGATAAGAATAATAGAATTGTGGATTTGAATCAAACAGCTTCAGATATAATTGAAGAAGAGGGCAGTTGTATATCAAAAAGTTATAGTGATTTAGATTGGACTTTCTTAGATGGGAATGAACATGTTGTAAAAACTGAAGACTTACCTTTTACGAAAGCTATAGAAACTAAAGAAATACAAAAGGCTTCGGTTTTTGCTATATATAAAAGTATATCAAAGAAAACAATATGGCTAAAAATGGAGGCTATACCTCATTTATCTCCTGAAGATGAAGAAATAATAGGTGTATTTTGTATATTTACAGATGTAACGAAAGAGTATATTCTTGATAAAGAAGTTACTAAACAATTAGAAAATTTTAAAACACTTGGTAATAATATCCCTGATGTGATACTTAGAATTGATGAAGAACAAAATATTTTATTTGCAAATGAAAAGGCTATTGAATTTTTTGATATTGAAAATAATTCATCTTCAAACACTAGATTTTGTGATTTCCCAATATTTAAAACTGAACAAGCAAAAAATATTTATTTAATGTTAAATGATTTAACTAAGTTAACTAGCCCAATTACATATTCGCTTAATTATAAAAATATCAATAAAAATAAAAATTATTTTATTAGAATTGTTCCAGAAGAATCAAATAATAAGAAGAAATTTTTGATAATTGTTGAAGATATTACAGAACGGGTTGAGTCAGAAGATATGTTTGATCAACTATTCTTTCATGCTTCTGATGCAATTATTTTGACAGACCATCGTACAGGTGAAATCAAATCTATTAATAAAAAAGCTTCGAAGCTTCTTGGGATAGAAGAAAAAGATAAGAAAAGTATTTTTGCAAATGACATTTTTGCAATATTTGATGATAAGAATAAATATTTTAATCATTTAGATGCCTTAAAGAAATTTGGGGTTGATAATTATGAATCTAATAGAACCTTAGAAAATGGTCAAGTTCAGTATTTAAAAATTTACTGTACTTTAATAGATATTGGGAATGATGTTTATCATCAATCAATAGTCCATGATTTAACAGAACATAAATTGCTTGAATTACAGGTACAACAAACATCAAAAGTATTTGAACACACAGTAGAAGGTATTATGATTACAAAGCTTAATGGATCAATAATATCAGTAAATGATGCTTTTACTAAGATTACAGGATATACGCGAGAAGAAATTATAGGCAAAAAACCATCTATGTTAAGATCTGGAAGACAAGATGAGCTTTTTTATAAACGAATGTGGGATGATATATGTAACAAAGGGACATTTAGAGGAGAAATTTGGAATAAAAAGAAAGATGGAACAATCTATCCTGAATGGTTAACTGTCTCTACAATATATGATAAAAATCAAAAAGCTATTCAATATGTTGCTGTTTTTTCTGACTTTTCTGAAATCAAAAAAACTCAAAATAAACTTGAAAATTTAGCTCATTATGACCCTTTAACTAAGCTTCCTAATAGACTTTTATTAAAGCAAGCAATTACTCATTTTATCAAAACTGCAAAAAGACACAAAAATAAATTTGCAGTTTTATTTATAGATTTAGATAGGTTCAAACAAATCAATGACACTTATGGACATGAAACAGGAGATGAGGTATTAAAAATAACTGCAAATAGGTTAAAAAGTGTATTAAGAGAAAGTGACGTTGTTGCTAGATTAGGTGGAGATGAATTTATTGTTATAATCAACGAAATAACAAATATTGAAAGTACAGAAATTGTAGCTAAGAATATCCTCAATAAGTTGAAAACACCTTTTGTAATTAATAATCAAGAACACAATATTACTTGTAGTATTGGTATTAGTGTGTATCCAGAAGATACCCAAAATGATGATATAGGTATTTTAATTAAAAATGCTGATAAAGCTATGTATGAGTCAAAATCTGCTGGGAAGAACAACTATCATTATTTTTCTAAAAATAGGGCAAAAGATATGACTAAAATATCCAATTTAGATGATAGTTTAAATGAGTCAATTCAAAATCAAGAATTTGATTTGACTTATCAGCCTCTGTATGATATCTAAGAAGTAAGATAGATTAAAAAAAGGTGTAGTTTTAAACTATACCTTTTTTTAGTTTTTATTATAAATCAGTTTTTAAAACTGCACCAGAACTTGCATTTGTTACAAGTGATCTGTATTGTCCTAACCATTTTGAAGTTAGCGGTTTTTTTAATGGTGTGAAATTTGCTCTTCTACGTGCAATTTCTTCATCACTTAAATCAACAGATAAAATGTATGCATCAACATCGATACTAATAATATCTCCATCTTCTAATAACCCAATCATTCCACCTTCGGCAGCTTCAGGACTAACATGACCAATAGAAGCTCCTCTTGTAGCTCCACTAAATCTACCATCAGTAATAAGTGCAACTGTATCACCCATACCCATACCCATAATAAGACTTGTAGGTGCAAGCATCTCTTGCATACCTGGACCACCTTTAGGTCCTTCATATCTAATTACAACAACATCACCATGAGTAACTTTTCCACTTACAATTCCTGCAATAGCTTCTGCTTGTCCATCAAAACAAATAGCTCTTCCTGTAAGTGCACGAGCACCAGTTATTCCTGCTGTTTTAATAACAGCACCTTGCTCTGCAAGATTTCCGTAAAGAATAGCTAATCCACCAACATCTGAGTATGGATTATCAATAGTATGGATGATATTTGTATCTTTGATATAAGAATCTTTAATCTTTTCTAAAAGAGTTTCTCCTGATATAGTAAGATTATCTAATAAAATATCATCACCTCTTTTTGACATCTCTTTCATAACTGCATTTACTCCACCAGCTTTGTTGATATCTTCCATATGAACAGTTGATAAAGATGGAGAAATTTTAGCAATATGAGAAACTCTTTTTGAGATTTTATTAATATCTTCTAAGTTGAAGTTAACTTCTGCTTCTCTTGCAATTGCTAGCATATGTAAAACAGTGTTTGAAGAACCACCCATTGCCATATCAACAGCAAAAGCATTTCTTACTGCATTTTCATTTAAAATATTTCTTAATTTATATTTTTCTCTAGCTTGATTATCTTTTGCAATTTCACAAATTCTTCTCGCAGCTTGTCTATATAATACTTCTCTTTCTGGTGTTAAAGCTAAGATAGTACCATTTCCAGGAAGTGCTATCCCCATAGCTTCCATAAGTGTATTCATAGAGTTTGCTGTAAACATACCAGAACATGAACCTCCACTTGGACAAGCATTACACTCAATATCGTGTAACTCTTCATCACTCATCTCTCCAGCTTCATGTTTTCCAACTGCTTCAAATGCAGTTGCTAAATCAATAGGAGTTCCATCTTTAGTGTGACCTTTTTGCATTGGACCACCACTTACAAATATAGTTGGAACATTTACTCTTAATGCACCCATAATCATACCAGGAACAATTTTATCACAGTTTGGAATAGCAATCATTGCATCAAGTTTATGTGCATGCATTACAGTTTCAATAGAACTTGCAATTAATTCTCTTGAAGGTAATGAAAATAACATACCATCATGACCCATTGCAA
This sequence comes from Halarcobacter sp., assembly GCA_030145305.1. GTDB lineage: Bacteria > Campylobacterota > Campylobacteria > Campylobacterales > Arcobacteraceae > Halarcobacter. The sequence goes on from JAQYVX010000014.1 coordinate 14,876, forward strand.
TTCCATCATCAACACCAATAGTATTAAACTCAAAAGGAACACATCCATTTGCTTTTATCTCTTCTTTTATAATAGCGGATACCTTATCTAAGAAAAAATGTCCAGGAATTAATTCAATAAAAGAATTTGCTACTCCAATAAACGGTTTTTTAAAATCTTCATCTTTTAAACCTGTTGCTCTTAATAAAGACCGATGTGGAGCCCTATTAAAGCCTTTTTTTACTTCATCACTTCTCATATAAAACCCTTTATATTTTTTAAATTAAAAGATTATAACAAAAATTTTGAAAATTTTTATTAAAACACTTGACAAATATTTTTTTTTTAATTATAATTCCAGTCCAATTTAAGAAAGAACACTTCTTAGAGACTACCAAATAGTGCGAGCGTGGCGGAATAGGTAGACGCGTTGGACTTAAAATCCAATTCCGGTTTCGGAGTGTCGGTTCGATTCCGACCGTTCGCACCACTTTATTAAAAATAAAATTTTATAGTTAGAGGGTTGCCAGAGTTGGTCGAATGGACCGGTTTTGAAAACCGGCGAGGTTCACGCCTCCGAGGGTTCGAATCCCTTGCCCTCTGCCACTATTATTAAAATAAATCATTTACTTTTATCATTGTTAATGGTTTATCTAACATTGGAGCTATAGCAAAGCTGGTAATGCCCCGGATTGCAAATCCGGTATGCGTTGGTTCGAGTCCGACTAGCTCCTCCATTTTCATAGAAAAATCATTTTTAACACTCATATTTTTTATAACTTTTTTACAAAAAACTATAATTTATCAGGATAAATTATAATTCTCTTCCGCGATATTAGGAATTTCTAAATTTGAATCTAGTATTTAAATTTAAGGGCTAATCAAAAACACCTAAGGAATATACCTAATGAATAGCACGACGAATAATTCTAAAAAACTGTTAGTACTTAATAAGCCAAAGGGTTACGTAGTTACAAGATCTGACAATCTTGGGAGAAAAACTGTTTATAATCTTTTACCTGATTGGGTTTTTAATGATCAATGGATGCCAATAGGTCGTCTTGATTTAGAATCAAAAGGACTTTTATTATTCACAACTAATGGTAAAATCGGCAATGCCTTAACTAAACCTGGCTCTTGTATTAAGATATATGAGATTTGGGTTAGAGGTTATGTAACAGATGAACATATTGAACAGGCTTTAAAAGGTGTTGAGAGTAAATATGGTTTATTAAAAGCTCTTCTTGTTGAAAAAATAGGTACAGGTGGCGCTAAAACAAAACTTAGGATACAAATAGATGAAGGAAAAAATCGACATATCCGTCGGCTTTTTGGAGCATTAAAAGATCCAAAATTTGGTACACCTCTTAAAGTTTTAAGTTTGAACCGAATTAGTATTGGTAGTTTTAAGCTCAATATTGAAATTGGTAAGTGGCGTTATCTTTCTTTGGATGAAGAGAGAATGCTAATAAATCCAAAATTGATAGATGATGAAATAAATACTAGAGTTTTAAAAAGAGAAAAATAAAAATACTTATCTAAATACTTCAAAACAATTATTTTTTTCTTAATAAACCATTTAAAAACATGGTGATAGTATGATCTATAATATTTTCTATTTCATAGGGTTCCAAAATATAACTTTCAATAAAACCATCAGAAAATTTCTTAAATAATATTGCTATATGTCTGTAAGATATATGAGGTTCTTCTATTATTAATTTAAATTGATTTTCCAAATATACATATATATCATCAACTATAGGATGATTAGCTACGTCTAATGTATGAAAAAAATATGGGTCATTTGTAATTGGATTAGATTCGCTTTCATTGTTTTTTATAAAAATCTCATATTTATATTTTAAATAAACTGTTAAGTTATTATAAGGGTCATCTGTTTTTTCATTTTCCAAATTTTTTAGGAATCCTTTTAATTTATAAATTAAATATTCTAAATACAACTCTTCTTTTGAATTAAAAATATTATAAATTGTTCCTACTGAAATATCTAATATTTTGGAAATCTCATTAATTTTTGAGTTTTTAAAACCTACTTTGTCGAAGTATTCAATTGATTCTTGAAGATACAACTCTTTTTTTATTTTATTTATTTCTTGATTTATTTTATTCATGATGTTAAACCTTATTTTTTAGTATAACAAAATTTTACTTTTTTTTTTAGTTTAATCATTATTTTATAATTAATTAAATAAAATGAACTTAATTCATACTTAAAGATTATACCTTGTGATTTATTTAAAACTATACTTTTAAATATTTCTGAAAGTAAGTTAGCTGTATTCGATTTCTACAAAAGTGATAAAACAACTAAAAATCATAAGATATCAACTTTCTATAAAAACTTAAAAAAAAGGTATAAGATGAAATCAAATTTATTCTCAGGTATTGTTGTAGGAATTATTTCATTACCTCTGTCCATGGCTTTATCAATTGCAATAGGAACTCCTCCTGAAAATGGAATATATACAGCAATCATAGCAGGAATAGTAACCGCAATATTTGGAAGTAGCAAGGTAAATATTAGTGGACCAACAGCTGCCTTTGTTGTTATTTTAATACCAATCATTCAAGAATATGGACTAAAAGGATTGTTAATTTGTGGTATTCTCTCTGGAATAGTACAAATTCTCATGGGCTTATTTAAATTAGGAAATTTAATAGAATTAATTCCTTATCCTATTACGGTGGGATTTACATCAGGAATTGCAGTTGTAATTGCAACTTTGCAAATAAAAGATTTTTTTGGTTTAAATATAGAACATTTTAACGGCGATTATTTAGAAAGAGTTCATATTCTTTTTTCTTCTTTAGATAGTTTTAGAATAGAAGAATTTATTATAGGCTTATTAACTATTTTGATAATAATCTTTTGGCAAAAACAAAATTATAAAATTCCTGCTTCTTTAATTTCTTTGATAACAGTTACTTTAATAACATATTTTTACAATAGTTATAGTGAAATGTATCAAATATTAACAATCAAATCAAATTTTAGTTATGAGTTAAATGGGGCAATAATAAATGGAATACCTTCTATTCCTTTACACTTTGTATTACCTTGGGAAAGCATTACTATTTCAAAAGAGTTAATATATAATTTAATTCCTCCTTCAATTGCAATTGCAATTTTAGGTTCATTAGAATCCTTATTATGTGCTGTTATTTCAGATGGTATGACAAAAAAAAGAACTAATCCAAATAAAGAATTAATTGGACAAGGTATAACAAATATAATCTTGCCATTTTTTGCAGGTATTCCTTCTACTGCTGCAATTGCAAGAACGGTTGTTAATATAAAATCAGGTGCCACTAGTCCTATTTCTTCAGTTATTAATTCTATATTTATTTTTATTGCAGTTTTATCTTTTGCACCAATCTTATCTTTTCTTCCAATGGCTGCTTTATCAGGATTATTATTAATTGTTGCCTGGAATATGTCAGAATATAAACACTTTTTTAATATATTAAAAAATGCTCCAAGACATGATGTTTATGTATTACTTACTTGTTTTATCTTAACTGTTTTATTAGATATGGAAGTTGCAATAGCTGTTGGAATGGTTTTAGCTTCGATTTTATTTATAAAAAGAACAATCGAATTATATTCAATTGAATTAGTAACTGAAAATCATAAAAAGAATTTAAATATTCCAGATAATATTTGTATTTATGATATTAATGGTCCAATGTTTTTTGGTGCAGCACAAAATGCGGTAAAAACTATATTAACAACTGAAGATAAATATGATGTAATTATTATAAATATGGAAAATGTGTCAATGATTGATATGACTGCAATGGTTGCCTTAGAATCTATATTAGAATCATTTAAAGAAGATAAAACATTGCTTATATTAGCAGGACTTGAAGAAAGAATGTTAAAAAAATTATCTAAAATAGGCTTTGTTTATGAGAAAGGTAAAGTTGAGTTTTATGATAATATTGAACTTGCAATGGAATTAATTAATAAAGATGTATAAAGTTAGTTGAAACTATTATAAAACAAAGGCTAGTTCAAATACTAGCCTTTTATTCTATTATTTTAATTTTGTAGCTACAAGCTCATTTACTATTTTTGGATTTGCTTTGCCAGCTGTTTTTTTCAATACTTGACCTACAAAGAAACCTAAAAGTTTAGTATTACCTGCTTTAAATTTAATCACATTATCTGGATTTTGCGTAATTACTTCATCTATAATAGGTAATATTATAGAAGGATCACTTATTTGCACTAGTCCAGAAGCCTCAACTATTTGTTTTGGGCTCTCACCTGTTTTAAGCATTTTTTCAAATACTTCTTTTGCAATTTTATTTGAAATTGTTTCATCTTCAAGCATTTTAACAAGTTCTACAATTTGCTTTGCACTAAATTTAAGTTCTTCAACTTGCTTTTCTTTTAATTCTCTAGCTACTTCATTTACTACAATATTAGCAAGAGCAATAGGGTTTACAGAAATATCAAGAATAGTTAAAGACTCTTCATAAAAGCAACAAAGACGCTCATCATGAGCTAAAATATTAGCAACTTCACTATTTAGTCCAAGTTCCTCTGTATATTTATTAAAAAATTTCTTTTGTTCTTCATTCATAGGCTCAACTTCTCCTACAACTTGTACTTGTTTAGTTTGAGCTTTAGGTTTAGCCGGGCTTTCATCTTCTTTCGTTTTTTTACCCCATGAATCTTTAAGTCCTACAATTTTATTAAATACGGGTGTTTCATCTGTGTAATCAATAGGGTCAGCATAAAAATACCCCTGTCTTTCAAATTGGAATCTCTCATCTGGTTTTTGGTTTATAACAGCAGGTTCAATAAGAGCATTTTTAATAATTTGTAAAGAATTTGGGTTTATATCTTCTATTCCTTCAGGTGCTTCAACTTTAAACAATCTATCATAAAGTCTTACTTCCACAGTCTTAGCTTCTTTAGCACATACCCATTGAATAGCACTTTTTACTTTGATACCACTAGTATCAGAACCACTTTTAGAATCAGGATAATATTCAGCTTTTATTTCTATTATTTTTCCATTTTCATCTTTGATGATTTCTTTACAAGAAATAATAAAACCATGTCTAAGACGTACAGGTTGCGTAGGTGTAAGACGGAAATAACCCTTTGGAGGATTTTCCATAAAATCATCACGTTCAATATAAATTTCTTTTGAGAAAGGTATCTTTCTTGAACCTTCTTTTGGCACATCATGTGGATAGTATGGTGCATCAATCTCTTCAAAGCCTTCATAATTTGTAATACTTACTTTAAGTGGATCAAGTACACATAGAACTCTTGGTACTTTTTTATTTAAATCATCTCTTATACAAAATTCAAGTTGTGCCACATCAACCATAGAGTTTGCCTTAGCAATTCCTATTTGCTCACAGAAGTTTAAAATAGAAGAAGGAGTATAACCTCTTCTTCTATATCCAGCAATTGTAGGCATACGAGGATCATCCCAGCCCTTAACTTGTCCACCTTCAACTAATTCTATAAGTTTTCTTTTACTCATAACTGTATAGTTAATACCTAAACGTGCAAATTCATGTTGGTAAGGTCTTGGTGGCTTAAGTTCAAGAGTATCTAATACCCAATTATAAATATCACGATTGTTCTCAAATTCCAAAGTACAAATAGAGTGAGAAACCCCTTCAATATAATCAGATAAGCAGTGAGCAAAGTCATACATTGGGTAAATACACCATTCATCAGCAGATCTAAAGTGATTGGCATGTCTGATACGGTATAAAAGAGGATCTCTCATTTTCATATTTGCAGCACTCATATCTATTTTTGCTCTTAGTACATGCTCTCCATCTTTAAATTCGCCTTTTTTCATTCTTTCTAAAAGATATAAATTTTCTTCAACACTACGATTGGCATAAATACTACGTTTTCCTGCTTCTTTAACAGTACCACGATATTCACGTATTTCTTCTTCTGTTAGACTATCAACATAAGCTTTACCCATTTTAATTAGAGTAATTGCATAATCATATATCTTAGGAAAATAATCAGATGTAAAATATAGATTATCCTTCCATTCAAATCCTAGCCATTGCACCGCATCTTTTAAAGCCTCAACATATTTTGTATCTTCTTTAGTTGGATTTGTATCATCCATTCTTAGATTACAATGTCCATTATAATCTCGCGCAATACCAAAATTTATAAAAATAGACTTAGCATGTCCAATATGGGGAAAGCCATTAGGCTCTGGTGGGAATCTTGTAATTATCTTTTTATATTTGCCTGACTTTAAGTCCGCCTCAACTATTGTACGTAAAAAATCTTTGCTCTCACTCATTATTAAACCTCTTGATTTTGAAACTCTTATAAGGTTTATATTTTATCAAATTAGTGCTTATATCATCCAAGCATTGTTATTTGAAGTAAGTTAAGAGAATTTTAAAACATCATTTTTTGTATTAATAATCTTATTTATATCTTTTTATTCTTTTTTGATATAATAGTAGAATGCTAAGATAATAATTCATACATTTAGTAAAGAGATTCGAAAGGTTGCAAATGATGAAAAAACTAATATTACTAATAACTCTAGTATGCACCTTAATAGCCTCAAGTAAAACAAAAAATAATTTTACAAATGTAGAAAAAGAATATATATCTTCAAACACTGTTACTTTTGGAATGCTATTGGACTATTATCCCTTCTCTTTTAAGGAAAATGGCAAAATATCGGGCTTTTCTTATGATTATATAGATTTAATTGTAAAAAAAAGTGGATTAAAAATAAAGATTGAAATTGATGATTGGAGTAAGACTCTTAACAAATTTAAAACTAAACAAATTGATCTAATAGATTTCATATCTTATGATAAAAATAGGGAATCATTTACAAATTTCTCAAAACCATACTTTGAAATACCAAATGTTATCTTTGCAAGAAAAGGTGAAATAAACAATTATACTGGCTTTGAATCTTTAAAAGGGAAAAAGGTTGGTGTTCCTAAAGATATTTATTATTATGACAATCTAAAGGCTTTAAAACTTTTTGAAATTGTGGAATTTAAAAATTCAAGAAGTAAAATGAAAGCTTTGGCACATAAAAAGGTGGATGTAATATTTAGTAACCTTAATAGTGATCAAAAATATATTAAAAAAGCTGGGTATTTAAATATAATAATTCTTGATGAGCTTGATGATTCAATAGTAAAAAAAGAAGACATAAGAATAGGGGTAAATAAAGAAAATGATTTATTATTTTCAATTATAAATAAATCTATGTCAGCTATTACTAGAAGTGAAAAAGAGCTTTTATATAATAAATGGTTTACCGCAAAAATTGAATCACAAACTGTTAATAATAAGCTTGATCTATCAGCTAATGAAAAACAATATCTAAAAGAAAAAAAACAAATAAAAATGTGTATAGATCCTGATTGGATGCCTTTTGAAAAAAATGAAAGAGGAAAACATATTGGAATGAGTGCTGATTATTTTAAAATCTTTGAAAAAGAAATAGCTACTCCTATTCGTATGGTTCCAACAAATTCATGGTCTCACTCACTAGAATTAGGTCGAAAAAAAGAGTGTGATATTTTTTCTCTTCTAATGCAAACACCTCAAAGATTGAAATATCTTGATTTTACGCAAGCATATTTAAAAACACCCTTAGTCATTGCTACAAATAATAATGCTCTTTTTATATCAAATCTTTCTGAATTAAAAGATAAAAAGGTGGGTATTGTAAAGGGATATGCCTATGCAGAACTTTTAAGAATGAATAATCCAGAGATGAAATTTATTGAAGTAAAGACTTTAAAAGAAGGTCTTGATAAGGTAGATAGTAAAGACCTTTTTGCTTTTATAGGAGGTTTATCTACTGTAGGATTTGAGATACAAAGAAGTTATATTGGTCGAGTAAAAATTGCAGGAAAAATTGAAGGTATGTTAGAGTTAGGTATTGGAACACGAAATGATGAACCAATTTTAAAATCTATTTTTAATAAAGCAATTTCAAAAATATCCACAGAAGAACATCAATATATCTTGAACAAATGGGTTTCTATAAACTATCAAGAAGGGGTACAATACCAAACTATTTGGAGATATTTAATTATTATGATTGTGATATTAATAGTGTTGGGTTTAATATATAGACAATATTTATTAAAAGATTTAAATAGAAGACTTAATGAAAAAGTAAAAATAGAGATTGAAAAAAATATGCGGCAAAACAAAGTACTTTCAGAACAAAGTAAAATGGCTGCTATGGGAGAAATGATAGGAAATATAGCCCATCAATGGAGACAACCCTTATCTGCAATTTCAACAGCAGCAACGGGAGCTAGACTACAAAAAGAGATGGATTGCTTAACTGATAGTCAATTAGATTCTATTTTAGAATCTATTAATAATAGAGCACAATACTTATCCCAAACAATTGATGATTTTAGAGGCTTTTTTAATCCAAATAATAATAAATTGCAGAAAGTTAATATCTCTAATACTTTAAATAAAACATTAAACCTTGTGCATTCGGAGTTTATAGAAAAACATATAGAAATAATAAAAAATATAGAAGAATTTGAATTTATATCATTGGAAAATGAACTTCTACAAGCTTTAATAAATATTCTAAATAATGCAAAAGATGCTTTAACTAAATTAGAAAATGAAAAAAGATTAATTTTTATAAATACCTATAAAAACGACAATGATTTTGTTATCGAAATAATAGATAATGCAAAAGGAATACCAGAGTATATAATCGATAGAATCTTTGAGCCATATTTTACAACAAAACATAAATCACAAGGTACTGGAATTGGATTATATATGAGTGAAGAAATTGTACGAACTCATCTTAAGGGGAAACTTGTAGTTTCTAACGAAGAGTATAACTATGATGGGATTGATTATTTAGGGGCAAAATTTATTATAGAAATTCCTATTAATTAAAAGCTATTTTTCACTACTTTTTACCTTGACTCTCCATATTGAAAATTTAATTTTTATTTAGATTTTGTTAAAATAAACTTTTATAAAGGAATATAAACAATGCAAGAAAACCCAAGTATAGAAGAATATTTGAAAGAGGATGCCTTTCTTTTTGATAATATCTCAACAGCTATTTGTAAAGAAGAAAATCCAAATTATGAGTTATTATTAGAACAATGTAAAACGTTTGAAGAAAATGTAGTGTTATTTAAAATAGTTCCAAGTTATTATGTAATGAAAACAATACTTTGTTTTAAACTTAAAGATTATGAAACTGCTCATAAATATATTAATGGCTCTTTGAAATATTTATTATATCTTGCTAAAAATGCTAAAGAATTAACAAGTACAGAACAAAAGAATTTTGATGAATACAAAACAAATGTAATTAATCAATATAAAATATTAACACAAGAAAGCCCTGAGTCTCTAGATACTAAAAAAGCAATACTTCCTCCTACTGTTAAATTTATTACTACTGATGATGAACCCTTAATTAAAAAGGAAATAAATCTTAGAGTTAAGAAAAGAGAACAAGTATTATAATTAAAATAATTTATAATTTATAATTTAACTACATAAGAACTTTTAACTGATAGAATATCTTCTTTAGAAGGATAGAAATGAAAATATTATTTATACAGCTATTTCTTATATTTTGTTTTTCAATAGAAATCTTAGCAAGTTCTATTAATTTTACTAAAGAAGAAAAAGAGTTTATTGAAAAAAACCCCTTAGTAAAAGTGGCTATGATGCCGGATTTTACGCCATTTAGTTATTATATAAAAGATACCTCAGTTGGCTTTGAACATGATTTATTAGAGATCATTTCTAAAAGAACTGGGTTAGAATTTGAAAAAACAATTGATAAATGGACTAGTATTTATAATACTTTTAAAAATAAAGAAGTTGATATGATAACTAGTATTTCATATAAAAAATTTAGAGAACCTTTTACTAGTTTTACAAGTTCTTATTACGATATACCTATTATGATTTTTGTAAAAGATAATTTTGGTGAATATAATGGAATCAAAAGTCTAAAAAATAAAAGAGTTGGTGTACTAAAAGATGTTTTTTATGTTAAAGAACTACAAAAATTAGGCACCATGAATTTAATTTTTTATGATAATTATGCAGATTTAACAAAAGATTTAGTCTTTGGTAAAATTGATGCCTTAATTCAAAATCTAACAAATATAAATTATTTAATAAAAAAAAATGTATACGCAAATATAAAATTAGCTAGCGAGCTAATTCTTCCTAATACAAAAAAAGAAGATTTACGATTTGGGGTACAACCAGAAAATCCAATGCTTGGTTCTATTTTACAAAAAGCTCTTAATTCTATTACAACAAAAGAAAAAGAAGCTTTAGTAACTAAATGGATAGGTTCAATTAAAGAGTATAGAGGTGGGCATATTGAGCTTAATCAAGAAGAAATAGCTTATTTGAATACAAATGTAATAAAATATTGTATAAATCCTAGTGGATTACCTTTCGAAGGACTTAATGAAAAAGGTGAACATATTGGAATGAGTGCAGATTATTATAATCTTTTTGAAAAAATTTTATCTGCAAGATTTGACCTTGTCAAAACAAAAAATTGGAATCAATCAGTAAGTTATATAAAACAAGAAAAATGCGATATGTTAGCTTTAGGTATGGAAACGCCTGAAAGAAAAAAATATTTAAATTTTACTAGTCATTATTTAGAAGTCCCTCTAGTTGTAGCTACAAGAGTAAACGTTCCTTTTATTAATCAAATATTAGATTTAGAAGGTGAAAAAATTGGTATTATAAAAGGTGATGCTTTTGTAAAAATACTTAGAGAAAAATATCCATCTTTAGAGATAATAGAAGTTGATGATATTTATGATGGTTTAGACAAGGTCAAAAATGAACAGCTTTTTGCTTTTATTGATACCTTAGCTAGCATAGGATATGAATTTCAAACAAAATATTTTGGAGAATTAAAAATTGCAGGAAAAATATCTGAAAGTTTGAAATTATCAATTGCTGTTGTAAAAAAAGATAAAACTTTATTAAATATTTTACAAAAAACTGTAAATAAAATTACAAATGAATTACATAGAGAGATTTTCACTAAATGGATTCCAATAAAGTATGAAAAAGAGATTGATTATGCATTAGTTTGGAAAATAGTTATTGGGGTGTTATTATTGATTCTTCTTACTCTATATTGGAATACAACTATTATAAAAGCTAATAAATTATTAAAAGAAGCCAAAAAAGACATTGAAGAAAAAAACAAAAAGTTAGAAAAACTTGCAGTTACAGATGAGCTAACGAATTTATATAATAGAAGAAAATTAGAAGAACTAATACAAAATGAAATATATAGATATGAAAGATTTGCACATACTTTTGGTATTACTATTGTAGATATCGATCATTTTAAAAAAGTAAATGATACTTATGGTCATCAAGTTGGAGATAAAATATTAGTAGAAATTGCAAATATATTAAAATCATCACTTAGAAAAACTGATTTTATAGGAAGATTTGGAGGAGAAGAGTTCATAATTATTTGTCCTGAGTCTGACATAGAAGGGGTGAAAAAATTGATGGAAAGCTTTAGGTTACGAATTGCAAATCATAATTTTGAAATAATAAAAAACAAAACTGCAAGTTTTGGTGTTACAGTATTTAAAGATGGTGATTCTATTGATACTTTAATAAAAAGAGCAGATGATGCTCTTTATGAAGCAAAAAACAATGGTAGAAATAAAGTTTTTATCAATATGTAATTCTGATATAAAAGAAAAGAAGATAATTATTTTTAATGACTATTTAATAATAATTGAGTAGTTTTTGTATATAATTATTTTCAGCTTTAAATCCTAGGCTGGAGAAATAAAAATCATAATATATTTACAAGAATAAATAGCCTTACTTCTTATTCGTACACTTTTTTTGGAAATCTTTCATGAAGAAATAAAAGTTTTTAAGGAAAAAATAAAGTTATGTAAATAATATGGGATTAATTTTCAATTTTGATATCTTAAACGCCTATGTTTTTTAGGATAAATAATAAGAAGTTGATAAAAAAAGAGATAAGTCATAGATTTTTAAGAAGACAAAAACAAGATAATAGTATACTTCGATGTATTAATTCTAAATACATATAGACAATTGGGAGAGCTGGCTTAATCCACTACCTTGGAAGGGTAGCGTAGAGTAATCTACCATCGGTTCGAATCCGATATTGTCTGCCACTTTATATATAAAACAAATACCAATAAAGGATACTTCTTGATGCTAACATTTGTTATTATATTTTTCATTGTAGGAGTAGTTATTGCAATGACAATAAAAGATAATAAAAAAGCATTTTCCTTGATGATTGGACTATCAATACTTTGCGGAATCTTTTATCTTCCTATGTGGGGATTAGTGAGTTTTGGGGAAATGGCATTTGGATATTTTGTCATAAGATTCACAAGAGATTAATTAAAAATCTAGACTTTTTTACTATTTCAAATTTTTTTTAAGCTATGGCAGATAATTTTATATTCTCTGCCATTTAAATTTTTATGCTAACTATTAATTTATAATTTTAAACATTACTCTTTTGGTTTAATATCTGTATCTAGAGAAGAATTTTCTTGTTCTTCATCATTATTTTGAATTTGTTTTTTCTTTCTTTTTTCTTCTTTTTTCTTTTGCTTTTCAATTTCTCTACTACGTTTTTCATATGAGTAGTTTGTTTTTGCCATTGTTCGTCCTCTATTTTAAATATTATTTATTTAAAGCTTTTTTTGCTTTTTTGTCATTTCTTTTTTCTTTTAATGTTTTTTCAGATTTTTTCTTTACAGATTTCTGAACATCTTTTCCTTTTGCCATGATAACTCCTTTATATACCTAGTATATCTTAAAAAATTGAATATAAATATAAGTACATTATTAATTGTTCTTTCTCCTCTTATTTAAAATGTATAAATCAAAAAAATTAGGAAAGAAAAGAATAATTATACTAGAATAAAATTCATGTATTGATAAGCATTTATGCTATTTTTATAAAAAAATAATATAATATCATTATATTAAATTAAATTAGAAGTAGGCTATGTTTAAATTCATAATTTTATTAATGTTTATGCCTCTTTATCTTTTAAGTAACGATAGAACTCTTGTTTTTGCTCCCTTACCTATGAAAGATATCCAGACTATTTATACTCAATTTTCTCCTTTAGTAAAGTTTTTAGAGCAAAAATTAAATAGAAAAATTAAAATAGATTATAATAAAAATTATGATCAGATATTAAAAAAGTTTGTAAATAAAGAGATTGATATTGCATATTTAGGGCCACTTCCTTATTTGTCTTTAGAAAAAATGTATTCAAATGTTGTTCCTTTAGTGAATTTTAAAAATGAAAAAGGAGAAGTTTCTTATACTTGTTCTTTTGTTAGTTTTATTTCAAATAATAATTCTATGGAAAATATGGAGAATACAAAAATAGCCTTAACTCAGCCACTATCTACTTGTGGTTATTTATTTGTAAATAATATTTTAAATAATTCAAATTCAAATATTGAAAAAAATAAGTATAGATATTTAGGTAGGCATGATAAAGTTGCCTTAAGTGTTATTCTAAGTGAGTTTAAATATGGTGGGTTAAAAACAGAAACGGCAAAAGAATATTTTCATTTAGGATTAAAAGAGATAAAACGCTCTTCTAAGGTACCAAATTTTTTATTAGTAGCTAATTCAAAGACTCTAAATAAAGAAATACTTAAAAAAATTAAAGATAGTATTCTTTTACTAAATAAAGAAGATTTATCCAGATGGCAAAAAAGTATGAAGTTTGGAGTAAAAGAATTTAGTACAAAAGACTATAATCATTTACGTAAGCTTATAAAATCTTCAAATATCTCTAAAAAAGGTAATTTTTGAATAAATCTAGAATCAATGATTTTTATCAACTTTTAATACTTTTTATTATTCTTGCAGGGATTATTGCTTTAATTTTTGTAAACCATTATAAAAAGAGTAAAGAAAGAGAATATTTTAATGAAAATATATTAAGTCTTGATATGGCTTATCAATCAAGTATTAATAAACATGAACTTCTTACAAAATATATTTTTAAAGAATCAATTAATACTGAACTTGTCCTCTCCCTTTTTGAAAGAGGATTAAACTCAAAAGACGATGTTAGAAGTTTGTATAAAGGATTATTATATAAAGAAGTATATCCTTTATATATAAGATTAAAAAAAGAAGGAATAAGCCAGTTTCATTTTCATACAAAAGATAATCAAAGTTATATAAGATTTCATAAACCAAATAAGTATGGGGATGATTTATCAAAAATAAGAGAAACAGTTCGTCTTGCAAATAAAGAAAATAAAATTGTATCAGGCTTTGAAATAGGGAGACTCTTTTCTGGCTTTAGAAATATTTTTCCAATAAATTTTAAAAATGAACATATAGGAAGTTTTGAGATAGGGATATCAACAAAAATGATGATAGAAGCAATTTCAAAATTAGATAAAAGAAGAGAATACTCTTTTATTTTAAATAAAGACATCGTTTTTAATAAATTATTAGAAAGTCAAAAATTTCTGTATCAAACTTCAATGATAAATTCAAATTTTGTAATAGAAGACAAAGAAGCTTCATTTCTTGATTCTCCAAAAAAATTAAGCCATTTAGCAAAAGAAATCAATAAAAAATTAAATAAAAATAGAAAACTAAAAGAGGTAATGGGTAAAGGCGAAAAATATGGGCTTTTCGTTAAGCTTTATGATATTTACTATGACGTTACTTTTATTCCAATGCTTAGTATTAGTAATAAAGTTGAAGGTTATTTAATTAGTTATAAAAAAAGTACAAATATTCCTTTTATAGTAAAAATGGAAATATATATTTATTTCCTAATACTTCTAGGAGTTATAGTTCATATCAAGTTACTTCTATCACTTCAGAAAAAAACAAAAATATTAAATGTTGAAAGAGAATGGTTTAAATCAATAACAGATAATTTAGGTGAAGGTCTTTTTGTTATGGACTTAAATGCCAAAATAAATTATATCAATCCTATTGCATGTGAAATTTTAGGTTATAAAGAAAAAGAAGTTATAGGGAAAAATGCTCACACTCTTTTTCATTCACACTCTTTTAATTCTAATATGAAACAAAAAGATTGTCCTATTTTTAATGAAGTTATGAATAATAATTTCTTTTATTCAAAAAAAGAATATTTTATGAATTCAAAAGGTAAGAGTTTCCCTGTTTCATTAAAAAGTAGAATAATAATAAGAAGTGATGATGACATGGAAATTATTACCTCTTTTTCTGATATATCTATTCAAAAGGCACTAGAAGATGAAAGTGCTCTTTTAATGAAAGCCTTAGAATCCAGTATTAACTGTATTCTAATAACAGATAAAGATGGGAATGTAGAGTGGGGGAATAAAGCTTTTGAAGAGTTAACAGGATTTGAAATAAATGAGATAAAAGGAAAAAATCCTAAAGAATTTATTTCTTCAAAAAAACAAAATGAAGAATTTTATACAGATATGTGGGAAACAATCTTAAATAAGAAACCTTGGAAAGGTGAACTTATAAATAAAAAGAAAGATGGAACATTATACGATGAGGAGTTGATAATTACTCCTGTTCTTGATGAAGATAATGAAATTGTTAATTTTATTGCCGTTAAAGAAGATATTACACAAAAAAAACTTATGTTTTTAGAAAAAGAAGCAAAAGATAAACTCTTCTTCCAGCAAAGTAAAATGGCTGCAATGGGTGAAATGTTAGGAAATATAGCCCATCAATGGAGACAGCCTTTATCTGCAATTTCAACAGCAGCTACAGGCACAAAACTTCAAAAAGAGATGAATGTTTTAACTGACAGCGATTTTGACTATGCAATGGATTTAATTAATAATTCTACACAATATCTTTCTCATACAATTGATGATTTTAGAAGTTTTTTTGATGTTAAAAATAGTAAAGAAAGTAAATTCTTTATTTTAGATAGCATTAAAAAAGTACTGAACCTTGTAAGTTCACAGTTTGTATCAAAAGAGATAGAAATAATTAAAAAGATTCAAAATGTAGCAATAGTTTCTTTAGAAAATGAGCTTATTCAAGTTCTTTTAAATATTTTAAATAATTCAAAAGATGCCTTAGTAAAATTAAAAGATGAAGAAAAATTACTTTTTATAAATACTTATGTAAAAGATAAAAAACTTATTGTAGAAATAAAAGATAATGCAAGAGGAATAAAAGAAGAATTACTTGAAAAGATATTTGAGCCTTACTTTACAACCAAACATAAATCTCAAGGTACGGGTATTGGATTATATATGAGTCAAGATATTATAAGAAATCATTTAGATGGTGAAATCTTAGTAGAAAATGAAACATATGAATATAAAGGGAT
The DNA here is from genome assembly GCA_030145305.1 of Halarcobacter sp. Lineage (GTDB taxonomy): Bacteria > Campylobacterota > Campylobacteria > Campylobacterales > Arcobacteraceae > Halarcobacter. The sequence continues at coordinate 31,256 of JAQYVX010000014.1, forward strand.
GAAATATAAAGGAGCAAAATTTACAATTATTATTAATATAAAGTAAAAACTTTAAAATTTTCTAATATTATAAGTCTTACTTATGAATTTTTAAGACTACTTTTAGATACTAGGGTGTAGAATTATCCTGATTAATTTCATGCATATCTATTAAAGCTTCATAAGTTTTACTTATGAAGCTTTTTTACTATTTTCAATTTAATTGAATTCTAAATCCAACTCCAGATATATTATTAATCGTATTTTTCCCTACTTTTTTTCTTAATTTGTTCAATACATTTTTTAATGCAGAATCACTTACTTCAAAGTTATCATTCCAAACTTCTGTTTTTATTTCTTCATGGGAAATTAATCTTTTATTATTTTGAATAAAGTATTCGAGAAGATCCATTTCTTTTGCAGTTAAATCTATTTCTTCTTCATTAGTTTTTGAGTAAAGTTTTTTCTTCATCACATTATATGAAATATTTTCTTCAAAGTCTACAATGTATTTTGCATTATTTATTATCTCTTGTGATGCTTTTAGTAATGCCTCATTAAGTATATTAAAATCAATTGGTTTGACTAAATAATCTACTAGTTTTAACTTTGTGGCTTCTAATAAATAATCTTTTTGTGTGTATGCACTTAGTAAAATAATAGGAATATAATTATCAATTTGACGTATTTTTTTTATAAATTCAATACCATCAATTTTTGGAAGATTTATATCTGAAATAATTATATCTATTCTATTTGTTTTAAAAATTTCAAGTGCGTCTTTTGCATTTTCTAAGGAATAAACTTTGCTTACAAGTATCTCCAAAGTTTTCGTTATATTTTCTCTTATATTTTTTTCATCCTCGATATATAGGACATTGAGGTGTTTAAATATAATTTTAAAAGAATTTTTATTATTTTTGTCTATTGTAAACATATTAGCCACTTTTTATGATAAAATATCACAAAGTATATAGTAAAAGAATTTATAATGCAAGATAAAGTTTATCAAATAGCCTACTACAGACCTAGCTTACTTATAAATTTTAGTTTATCAAATTCTATCTAAGGGAGAATTCCATGAAACAAAAAATTGCCTTAACAGGTATCTGTCTTATATTATTGACAAGTTTCTCTTACGCAGCAAGCTTAAGGGATAGTGTAGAGAAAGCAATAAATACAAATCCAGATATTATTGCAGAAAAGAAGAATCAAGAAGCATATAGAAAATATGTGGATGATAGAGAAGGTTTATATCTGCCAACTCTAGATATTGAAGCCTATCTTGAAACAAGTAAAATCGAAAAAGACTACGATGATGCAACTCCTGATACAAAAGGTGATGAAGATGGATACAATGCTGCTATCATTTTGAGACAGTATTTGTATGATGGCGGTTCAACACCTTCTCAAGTTTCTGAAGTAAAACATCAAGAATTAGCAAATAAATACAGAAGTTTTTATGCTATTGAGAATACAATTTTAGAAACTGTTAAAGCTTATACTGGTTTAGTTCAATCTGATGAAAAGTTAGCTCTAACAAATGATATGATTAAAAATCATGAAGAAAATCTTGTAACAGCAAAGGAAAAAGAAGAAATTAGTGGAGAAGTTTTGGAAACTTACCAAGTAAGTTCAAAACTTAACTTCACAATTGACAAATATATTGAAGAGCAGAGTGTTAAAGAAACAGGAATTGCACAATATGTTAAATATGTTGGAGAAGAGTTAAACGGTTCAATTTGTAGACCAACTATCGATGAATCTAAAGTTCCTGAAACTCTAAAAGAAACTATAGAAATTGCAGTTATAAGAAATCATAGAATTCTTGAGCAAATAGAAAAAATTAAATTACAAAGAGAAAAAATAGCTCAATATGATGCAAGATTCTTGCCTAGTTTGAATTTAGAATTAAAAGCTTCAATTGATGATGATTTGGAATTAAATGAAAATGGTACGCAAAAAGACAGATATGCTAGATTAAATCTTAATTGGAATTTATTCAATGGAAATAGAGATAGTATAAGATCAGAACAAGAAACTATTTTTTTACAAGAACAAAAGAAAACATTAGATGAAATTACAAATGATGTTGTTGCTGAAATCAAATCTTTATATACTAAATTTTACAAAAATAAAAAGAGAATTGAAGCTCTTAAGAAATACGTCGTTGCAAATGTAAATATTGTAGAAGTATATAGAAATGAATTTCAAGCAGGAACAAGAACCTTTGTTGATATTTTGGATGCTGAGAGCGAGTTATATAATTCAAGAACAAGTTTAATTAATATAGAATATGCAGCATTAAATAATTATTATGATTTAATGTTTAATTTATCTCAATTAACTGATACTGTATTATCTTCAGAAAATCAAATTTGTGATAATGTTTCTCCAAGAGTATTCGCATATACTCCTAAAGAGCAAGATAAACAAAGTAGATTTGATTTAGATGGATTAATTAGTAATATTGATAGTTCAATTATTAGTAAAGAATTGGGATTAGATAAAGAAATTGAAGAAACTGCTTCAAGTGATGCTATGAAAATGGCTACTTCTGAGTATAAAACATTTTTAGATGCACCAAAAAATTATTATACAATCAATATTGCTACTAAAAATGGTATGGCTGCTGCTAGCAAATATATTAAAGATAATAATCTTGGAGATAATGCTTATTCCTTTGAATTTGGACCTAATATGAGAAGTGCAAAGATTTTATATGGAGTTTATAGTTCAATAGAAGAGGCAAAAGTTGCAATGAAATCTTTAAGTTCAGTAGTGCTTGCTAATAAACCATATATTGATAATATTAGGAAACACCAAGCTTTATACGCCAAGTACAATTAATATTAATAAGAGGTAAAAGTTGCAAGATATAAACGAGACAGAAAGAAACCTTAATAGCTTAAAAGATAGAAGAACAGTAGACACCTTATTAGAGTGTCTACTTTTTCTAGCTAAGTTTCACAAAAGAGAAACGTCTGCTGAATCTTTAAAATTTAATTTACCTATTCATAATAAATCTTTCGATGTAGATATGTTTGTCCAATCTGCAAATAGAATAGGATTAGTAAGTAAAATAGTAGAAAGAAAAATTAAAAAACTTACTAAATTAGCTTTACCCGCAGTTTTAGTTTTGGAAAAAAATAGATCTTGCATATTATTAGATTATGATGAAGAAGAAAATTTAGCAAAAGTAATAATGCCAGGTCTTAGTTCAGGAGAAACTGTTTTAACTCTTGATAAATTGAATTCAGAATATACAGGTGAATTAATTATTATAAGACCTGAATTTGATTTTAATAATAGAGTTGAAAAAGAAATTTTACTTGAAAACTCAAAAGAATGGTTTTGGGGAACACTTTTTAAAAATAAAGGGATTTATAAGCAAGTTATAATTGTTTCACTTTTTATAAATCTTTTTATATTAGCAACTCCTTTATTTACAATGAATGTATATGATAGAGTACTTCCAAATAATGCAATTGAAACTATGTGGGCACTTTTTATAGGTATTTCTTTTGTAATGGTTTTTGATTTCATATTAAAAATATTAAGATCATATTTTCTAGGAATTGCAAGTAAAAGAACAGACACAATTATTTCAAATAGAATATTTAATCATGTATTAAATATAAAAATTGATTCTAAACCAGCTTCTACTGGTCAATTTGTAAGTAGATTACAATCTTTTGAAAGTGTAAGAGAGTTTTTTACAAGTGCTACGGTTGCTGCATTTGTTGATTTTCCTTTTGTTATTATTTTTATTGCAATAATTTTTTATATTGGTGGCCCTTTAGCTTATATTACAATAGCGACAGTATTCTTATCTATTATGATTTCATGGTATATGCAAAGACCACTCAAAGCGCTTATTGAAAAGTCAGTAAAAGAAGAACAAATAAAACACACAACATTAATAGAAACTGTTACAGGTTTAGAGATTATAAAAAGTGTAAGAGCTCAAAATAGAATGAGAACAAATTGGGATCAATCTGTTAATAAAACTGTATATTATGCAGATAAAGGTCATTTTTTATCTCAAAGTATTACTTATTTTACTACTTTTATATCTCAGTTTTCAAATATAGCTATTGTTGCTGGTGGAGTATATTTAGCTAGTGAAGGCGAAATAACAATGGGTGCGATTATTGCTTCTATGATATTAAATGGAAGAGTAATAGCTCCTGTTTCTCAGCTTGTAGGATTGATTATTAAATTTGATAAAACAATGTTATCATTAAATAATCTTGATGAAGTTATGAAAATGCCAGTTGAAAAAGAGAATAAAACATATATAAATAGACCTGATTTAAGAGGTAAAATAGAATTAAAAGATGTAGTATTTGCATATAAAGATCAAAATCATCAAACTATAAAAAATCTAAATCTTACTATAAACGAAGGTGAACGAGTTGCAATTCTAGGAAAAATTGGCTCAGGAAAATCAACACTTTTAAAACTTATTTTAAATTTATATGAACCAAAAAGTGGTTCAATTTTAATTGATGGACTTGATACTAGACAAATTGATCCAATTGATTTAAGACGGGCAATTGGTTGTGTTCCTCAAGAACCATTTTTATTTATGGGAACGATAAAAGATAATATTACAATTGGAGAGCAGTATATTTCTGATGAAGAGTTATTAAAAGTTTCAAAAATAGCAGGACTTGATGAATTTTTAGGTAAACATGAAGCAGGTTTTGATTTAATGGTAGGAGAAAGAGGGGAAGGATTAAGTGGAGGAGAAAGACAATCAGTAACACTAGCTAGGGCACTTATCTCAAATCCAAATATTATGATGCTTGATGAACCAACAAATGCAATGGATAGACAAACTGAAAAAGCATTTATTAATAAGATAGAAAAAATCATAGATAATAAAACTTTAATAATTGTTACTCATAAAACTTCATTACTACAACTAGTTGATAGAGTCATTGTAATAGAAAATGGTGAAGTATCTTTTGATGGACCAAAAGAAGAAGTATTTAAATCCAATATAGGTGGCAAAAATGGAAAATAAAAACCAAATACCACAAAATATTGAAGAGAATAATATTACAAAGGATAACTTTGATAATAATGCTTCTTATAAAGATGCTTCAGAGAAATTAAAAAATAAGAAGAAAATAGGTTGGTTTGGAAGATTATATGGACTTTCAGATGAAGAAGACGAAGATTTAGATTTTGTATATTCTAGTTATTCTAATGCAAATGAACAACCAACTAGAATGTCAAATGTTATTTTTATATTTATATCATTATTCTTTGTAGGTGCTATAACTTGGTCTGCTTTAGCTGAGGTTGATGAATTAGCACGTGGAAATGGAAAAGTAATTCCTACTGATAAAATTCAAAGAATTCAATCTTTAGATGGTGGAATTATTTCAGAAATTTTTATTAAAGAAGGGCAAATTATAAAAAAAGGTTCTTCTTTGATGAAAATTGATACAACAAGATTTCAAGCAACATTAGAAGAGAGTAAACAAGAGTATCTTAGTTTACTTGCTGTTAAAACAAGACTTGAAGTAGAGTCAAAAATTGATGTAAAAGAACAATTACCTAATATTGTTTTTCCAAAAGAAATTTTGGAAGATGAATCAAGATATGACAAGCTAGAAAAAAGCCTACTTGTAAATAGATATAAAGAATTAAAATCATCAGTTAGGGTTTTAGAAACACAATTAGGTCAAAAAAGACAAGAGTTAAGAGAAATAAAAAATTCAATTAAAAACCTAAAAAAGAGTTTTTCTCTTATAAAAGAACAGCGTGTTCAAATTCAAAAACTTGCACGTAGAGGTGTTAAATCAAAATTTGATTTATTGAGTATTGAGAGAGAATATACAAATGTAAGTGGAGATTTAGAGGCAGCACTTTTATCAGTAAGACGATCAGAACTAGCTATCTCAGAAGCTAAGAATAGAATCTCTGAGAAACTAAATGCCTTTAGAGCAGAAGCTTCTGATTTATTGCAGAAAACTGCAAGTTTAGTTAATAAGTTTGAAGCTAAGCTAGTTGGAGATGAAGATAGAGTTGCCAAAACAACTATAGTTTCTCCTGTTGATGGGATTGTTAAACAACTTAACTTTAATACAATAGGTGGTGTAGTTCAATCGGGTATGGATTTAGTTGAAATTGTTCCTGTTAGTGAGATATTACTAGTAGAAGCAAAAATTGATCCCAAAGATATTGCCTTTATTAATCCAAGCCAGAAAGCAATTGTAAAAATCACAGCATATGATTTCTCAATCTATGGTGGACTAGATGGTAAAATTGTTGAAATATCAGCAGATAGTATTATCGATAAAGAATCTAAGGAGGGAAAGAGTTATTATAGAGTTATTGTTAAAACAGAGAAGAATTACTTAGAAAGAAATGGAAATAAACTTCCAATTATCCCAGGAATGGTAGCAAGTGTTGATATTATAACTGGGAAAAAGACAATATTAGATTTTATTTTAAAACCTATATTGAAAGTTAAACAAAATTCATTACATGAAAGATAAATTAAAAAGGGAGACAAAAATGAAAAAATATTTATTAGGATTAAGCGTTGCGGCACTAATCATTTTTACAGGTTGTACAGCTAAAAATGAAAATGCTATGAGCAACAAAGAAAATATGGCAAAAGGTAATACGATTACAGGTTTAAGTCATAAGGATCTTTTAGCTGAGTCAACAATTCATGATGCTGTTAGAGTAAATGATTTGAAATTAGTTAAGTTCTTTATTGATGAAAAAATTGATTTAAATGAAAAAGATAGATTTGGTTACACTCCATTGCATTTAGCATCTAGATTTAATCACTTTGATGCAGCAGAAATTTTAATAGAAAATGGAGCAGGGGTAAATAGTGTTGATAAATATGGTGATACACCATTAATTGATTCAACAAGAAATGGTTATACAAATATGTCAAAATTGTTAATTTGTAATGGTGCTGCTAGAGATGTATTAGATAAATATGATATGTCACCTTTACATTATGCTTCAAAAACAAATGATGTTAAAATTGCACAACTTTTAAGAGCTGAAAATGTTGAAGCAGAGTGTACTAAAAAAGTTATGGCTGAAGCAGCAGTACCAGCAGAGCAATTTTATAATTTAATTACGATTGATGATTATAAAGTTATTAATGATAATACACCTCGAATTTGTGGGGATGTTCTTGATTCAGATGTTCAAAAAGTTCAATTATCATTTGATGGTGGAAAATCTGTAATAGATGCTAATATTGATGGCAATAGATGGTGTGCAGATGTAGAAGAAAAATTAGCAAATGGAGATTATACTGCTTCAGCAATGGCAATTAATTCTGCTAATCAAAGAGGAAAAGCTGAAGATGATTTAACTATTCATGTATTAAATGATTTATATAATGCATTAAATAATGAATTTGGACCAGATTTTGCTGATTGGAATGCTGAGTTAGATGAAGATACTTTGACATTTAGATTTAAGAATCCAGCACTTATGTTTGCACGAGGTAGTAGTAAAATTAGAACTGGATATAAAGAGATTTTAAAAAGTTTCTTTCCAAGATATATAAATATCTTAAAAGATTATGAGTCTGAAATAGTAAGTGTAAATGTTGAAGGACATACTTCTTCAAGATATAGAACTGCTCCAACTCCTGAAGCAAAATTTGAGAAAAATAGAGTTTTATCACAAAAAAGAGCTGAAACTGTGTTAGGTTATATGTCTAATATTATTGATCCAGCTGTTTTAGATAATAAAACATTTATCAAAGAAGCTTTTGTTCCAGAAGGAAAATCTTCTACTTCGTTAGTTCTTAATGAAGACGGTTCTGAAAATGTTGAATTATCAAGAAGAGTAGAGTTTAGAATAGAAACAAATCCAAATAAATAAGGATGAATATGATGTTCAAAAAAGTTTTAATAACTACTTTCTTAGCAGTGTTATTTTTTTGTGGTTGTTCAACTAAAGAAGAAGTAACAATTGTTAATGAAAAGGGTAAATATGGGGCTTTAGCAAATAATAACGAAGTTATAATTAAGCCTATATATGATGAGTTATCTACTTTTGATGATAGAAAAAATAAAAACATTAAAACAGATCACCCTCATGTACTTAATTTACATTGGCTTCATAATTATTATGGTGATGATTACGCAATAGTAGAGTATAAAGGAAAGTATGGAGTTGTGAATAAAAACAATGAAATGCTTGTAAAACCAATTTATGATTCTGTTACGAAATTATTTAATGGCTTTTCTATAATTAAACTTGACGGAAAGTTTGGTTATTTAAATGACAAATTCGAAGTAGTTCAGAAACCAATCTTTAGAAGTGTTAGAGAATTTTTAGGTAATGTAGCTTTTGTTCAATCTAATGCAAATGGAAAATGGGGTTGTATCACGAAAGAGATGGATCTAAAAATAAATGATGAGTATGATGAAATCTATAACCTTCATAATGGTTTTGCAAGAACTGTTAAAGATGGAAAATGGGGATATATCAACGATACTTGTAAAGTTGTAGTTGAGCCTAGATATGAGTATGCATATGATTTTTCAAAAGGCTATGCAAAAGTTGTTGCTAATGCGCAGGTTGCATATATCAACGAAAAAGGTGAAAAGATTACTAATCCAATCTTTACACATGGAGAAAATTTTTAATTTATGGTGGGTCTCCCTACCATAAATTGATTTAATTGATTTATTATGAGACAAACTAAATTAGATGATTTTCTAGAATTAGAGGAACAAAATAAAGAATTAGAAAAGCTTGTCGCTGTCGAAGTTGAAAAAAATAGGCAGAAAGATAAGATAATGTTTCAACAAAATAAAATGGCTTCAATGGGTGAAATGTTAAATAACATTGCACATCAATGGAGGCAACCTTTGATGGAACTTTCATCTTTATTTATCCCAATTCAAGCAAAACTTGATTTTGACTTAGAACTTGATAAAAAAGAGTTAAAAGAGTCTATTCTAAAATTAAATGACATAACAAAATATATGTCAAATACAATAGAGGATTTTAGAGACTTTTTCGCAACTAATAAAGAAAAAGAAAAGTTCAAATTGTCAGAACAAATTAATGCTTCCCTTAATATTATAAGTTCAAGTTTAAAAGCAAATGATATTATGCTTGAAATTATAATTAAAAAAAATCCAACACTTAATGGATATAAAAATGAGTATACTCAAGTACTTATAAATATAATAAATAATGCAAAAGATATTTTAATTCAAAGAAAAATTAAAGAGCCTAAAATCAAAATAATTGTTTCTGAAACAAAAAAAGATGTTCTTATCTCTATTGAAGATAATGCAGGTGGCGTAAAAGTTGATCCTATTGAAAATATTTTTAAACCTTTTTTTACCTATGAAAAAATTGGTGGAACAGGAATTGGTTTATTTATGTCAAAACTTATAATTGAAAATAATATGAATGGCATGATTTTACTTGAAAATACAAAAGATGGTGCACTTTTTAAAATAATCACTCCTAAAACCTAGATTTTTTTCTTTTTTATTCACCTATTACACCTTTATAAAATACCACAAAATAGACTATTTTTTAGATTTAGATAATGAGTTATTAAATTTTTATATGGAGACTTATTAGAGACTTTTTTTTTATATAATAAGGTATAAAATAAAAGAATCAAAGGATATAGTCATGATCAAGTTGATAATTAAGAACCCAGATGGTTCGCAAACAAGTAAAGAGATTACACAAGATACTACATTAAGTCCAAGTAAGGGACAACAATTTTATTTTGATAATACAGATGGAAGTAGAAAGTATACTTTCAATTTATCAGATGGAGAAGAATCTATTGAGCTTATCTTTGCAGGTAATGACGAAAGATTAGTATTAAATCTTAAAGGTATGGCAGAATTAATAAAGCAATCTGAAAATATAACTAGTGAAAAAGCCAAAACAGTTCTTGGTATCATGGATGACGATGATGGCATGAAAGAACTTAATGAAACTGCATTAAACAATGAATTTCAAGGTGATAAAGTAATCACTGACTTAAAAGAGCTATTATCAGATACAAGTAATCCTGATGAAAATTATCAAAATGGTATTATTATTGATGACTTTGGTTCTTTACTTGAAAAATTAGATGCAGCAGCAGCAGGTGGAGAACTAGGACAAGGTTCTGGTTTTACAAATGACCCTAATAATCCTTCCGGAGAAGTATATGGAGTCGATGCCAGAGGTAGAGGATTAACTGTTGATAGAGAAGATCCTAGTGGTGAAGTCGATGGGGGCGAAGAAGATAATAATAATCCTTTATTAATTATTGGAGATGCACGTGTTGTATATGAAGCAGGTTTGGATGATGGTTCTAACCCTGGCAATAGTGATATTGTAAATGGAACATTTAGAATTGAAGCTCTAGATGGTATTTCAATTGTAACAATTGGAGGACGTGAATTTACAGTAGCTCAATTAGTAGCTACAAATACAATAGCTTCTTCTGGTATTGATACAGGAGAAGGAACATTTGTAATTAATGGATATACAGAAGTATCAGCTGGCGGATCAGTAGTTAGTTTTGAATATACTTTAAAAGACAATCTAGCTCATAACGATGAATTAGCTGATGGAGATGCAACAAATAATAGTGCAAATACAGTTTCAGATTTTGTTGCTATATCAGTTAGGGATTCTGATGGAGATGTTGCAAATGGGCAACTACAAATTAATATTATTGATGATGTTCCAACTCTTGATGTGGGACTTGGTGAAGGTGATGAAATATCATTAATAACACAAGATACAGACACAATTGGATCTGCTAGTGATACAGATACCGCATCTTTTGCATTTAACTTTACATTAAGCCAAGAAATGGGAGCTGATAGACCTGGTACTCCTGCAACACTAACGTATTCATTATCTGTTGCAAATGCAACAAGTGGATTAACACATGAAGGTTTAGATATAACTTTATCCGTAAATGATTCAGGAATAATTGAAGGTAAAGTTATAGGAATTATAGAACCTATTTTTACAGTATCAGTAAATGCAACTACAGGTGAAGTAACACTTACTCAAAATGCAGAAATAGATCATTCTGCTCCTGATGGAATAGCTGGTGGAACTGATGAGATTATTGGATTAGCAGCAGGAAGTATAGAACTAACAGCTTCTGCAACAATTACAGATGCTGATGGTGATGAAGTATCTGATTCTCAAAAGCTAGATATTAGTCCATCAATTAGTTTTGAAGATGATGTTCCAACAATTGATGTAACGGTTGTAGATGAAGCTGATGTAACATTAATAACACAAGACAAAGATACTAAAGGAACATTATCAGATACAGATGTTTCAACAGCAGATTTTAGTGGTGTGTTTGATGTAACTTTTGATTATAAAGCAGATGATGTAACTGGAAATGTGAAACCAGATATCTCATATGACTTACAATTAGCAACAGGAGTTCTAGCTGGAACAGATTCAGGATTAGACTCATCTGGGAATAATGTTTTATTATACTTCGAAGCTGGAAAAATCATTGGTAGATATAACGATGGAACAAATGATATAGATGTATTTGAAATTAGTGTAGATGCTAATGGAGTAGTAACATTAACTCAACATGAAGAGTTAGATCATGTAGGTGAAGAATTAGATGGAGATTCATTTAATAATTCAGCAAATATTTTAGAATTAGCAAATGATTTAGTAGAGTTAAAAGCTACATCTACAATCACAGATGATGATGGAGATAAAAGAACAGATTCAGCGAAAATAGATCTTGGTGGAAATATCAAGTTTGAAGATGATATTCCTACAGTAAGTGCAAAAGAAGCTGCAACAGCAGAGGTAGATTTAGATGAGACGACAGATACAGCTGCCGCAACAGGACTTGGAGTAGCAGCAACAATTGCAGCAACTGATATTACTAAATTATTTAATACTGTAGATTATGGAGCAGATGGAGCAGGTAAAACAGAATATAGTCTAACTGCAACACCTTTAACAGGAACAGGGTTATATTTATCAGGTGCAGATCAATCAGTTGCAGCTAATGAGATTAAATTAGTATCAACAAGTACTGGCTATGCAGGATATGTAAATGGAGATGTTTCAACATCAGCAGTATTTGAAGTAACAATTGATAGTGCAACAGGAAAAGTAAGTGTTACTCAAAATCAAGCTATGGAGCATTCAGATGATGGTTCAAGTACAATTTCTCATAATGATACAAATACTCCACTAGATTTAGATGGCTTAATAAAAGTAGTACAAACAGTAACAGATTCAGATGGGGATTCTGTAAGTGCTGCGAGTGAAAGTGCATTAGATATTGAGTTTTATGATGATGGACCAACAGCCTCAATAATAGATACAAACTATAGTGCAATAGCAGCAAAATTAGATGAGTCAGAGAAAGATGATTTAAGTACTGTAAAAATAGAAGGTGATGGAGTATATAGTGCAAGTGTAAATGTATCAGCAGCATTTGGTGGAATAGCAGCAGGAAGTTATGGAACAGATGGCGCAGGAAGTACAACATATAACCTAATACTAAAAACAGAAAATGTAGG
>JAQYVX010000075.1 GCA_030145305.1 Halarcobacter sp.
ATAGTTTTACAAAATCAAATAATAATCAACGAAATAAACAAAGATTCCCAAGAATTCTTTGAAGAACACGGACGTCAAAAGGCAGTATATTTAGTTACATACGGTTGTCAGATGAACTAAGTAAACATGATGATGAAACCATTGCAAAACCACTGGTGCGTTTTGTGAGTACTAACAATCTATGTATCTTCTTTTTAGTATAATTGGAGGTGTCACTATGAGATGGGTAAAAAAACATATTTTTTTAATTGTACTTACCGTCTGTGTATTTTTTATTTTAAACGTATTAAATATTTTCAAAATTTTAGTTGACGCAATTATGGGAATAAATACAGTTACCCCAGATGATGTTTTTAAAATATTTTTAGCATTACCTACGATATTCCTAGGTCTAATGGCATATGAAACAGGAGAAAAAGCTAATAAAATTGCTATTAGTACTCAAACTGAAAGTCGAATAAAAGAATCAAAACTAACTATATCAAGATTAGATAAACTTGGACGAGAATTTAAATTAATAAAAGATGGTCCTTTATATTTAATTACAATGAAAGATTTTATCTTTAAAATTGAAAAAGATGTTTTTTTACGAACTGAAGAAATAATAAATAGAAGTGATTTTACTTATTCACAAGGTGGATTTGATAATAATTTTAAAAACATACATCATTGCATTGATAGTTTAGGATCTTTAAATACTAAAATATATTTAGAATATAGAGAAAAATATGATACTGTTTTATTAGATGAATATTTATGGGAAATCAGTGACATTAAGACTAAAATGCATCAAATTATACATAGTATAGAGTTGTTAACTGTAAAAATTCAAAATATAAAAAAGTTATTATCGGATAAAAGCAAATCTGGTTCTTTTAATAAAAAAGATATCCAAATTTTCTTGATAGAAATACAAAAAGCTACTTCAGAAATAAAGGAACTACTACAAGATGAAGAAGAAAGTCTTGAAACTAAAATAAAGATTAGTATAACATTAGTTGAAAATGAGAAAAAAAGACATACTGATTTATTAATAGAACTAAACCGAATTAAATTATAAAAGAAGAGCAACTTTTTAATTAAAAGTTGCTCTTCTTTTTATATATGAAATTACAAGTTACACTATTATTGAATTTAATATTTTTTACTTTTCCATTTTCGATATCTATCTTATCAATCACCAGATCCAGAAAGTCTTTTACAATACTTCTGTCGATTGTCATATCAATTTCCTTGGCATCTATGAATTCTTTCCCTAGAAGCTCATTTGTCATCATAAAGTTATTTGCTTTCTTTAAGAAGCTAACACTATCAAGTTGGATTACATTTGTGTTCTCACTATGATATTGCTCTATAGAAGTAGCAATGTGTTCTAAATTTTCAATAATCTTATTCTTAGAAAGTATATAATCTTTTTCAGACATCACATCATCAGAGTATAAATACAACTCCTGGAGACGAGTAAGTGCTCTTTCAAATTTTATTTTATCTTTATCTAGTTTAGCCAGTTCTAAATGAATACTTTTTCC
>JAQYVX010000007.1 GCA_030145305.1 Halarcobacter sp.
TATTTAATTCTTTTTTATTTTCTTCTGAATTACTTACTTATCAAAAAAGAAATAACTCTTATTCTTACTGTATAGATGATTATTATATTTACAATAATAGAATCTATTTTAAAAAATCTAAAAGTTCATATTATGATAATGAATTACTAACAAGAATAAAATCTTATGACTTAAAATCAGGATATATTTATAACAATTCAGTTTGTGAAAAATCATCTTTAATTACTTCTAATTTTAAAACAACTACTACAAAAAGTTTAACTCATAATAATCTATCAATTTTAGGTTTATCAAATGAACAATTAAATTTCATGTTTGCCTTATCAGGAATATTAACATCATTTATATTCCTATTTGGCATTTTTAGGTGGATATAATGATTATCTTTGAAGTAACAAATAATATAGCTTTTGACTATTTCTTTTCTTTAAATATGAATATAGGATTAATTACTTTTGGTTTTACTGCTGTATTAAGACTTTTAAGGTCTTAAGTTATGAAATATATTTTATTAATAGCACTTCTATCTTCAATGCTCTTATGTGATACAACTGTAGTTTGTAAAAATAAAATCAAAGCTAACTCTATTTATGAATTTTCTCAAAAGGAAAAATTCTCAATATTAACTGTTCAAGGAGAGCTAGATGAAGGTTCTCTTTATGGGGATATAGACCCTGCAAATTCTCCAATTTCTTATTATGATAATCAAAGTGCCATTTGTGGTGGTTCTGCAAATTTCAACCGCCTTGTATCTGCATATTGTGATTATAATATAGATTCATGTTGGGATATAAAGTTAGGAGTTAGTGGAGTTAGCACTATTGTTCAAAAAGAGGGAGTATATACAAATAATGTAGTAGTTGTAGACTCTATGCCTTGCTTGCCTTATAATGTATCTAATGTTACAGTCTCTTATTATGATTATGATAACAATGATATAGGATTTGCAAATTTTTTATTAACTGATATAGAAGATGAAAGAAAATATCTTTTAACAGAAGAAGAAGCAAATAGACAAAGAGAATCTTGCCCTAGTTTCTTACAATATGTTGATCAATGGGAAGAAAAACTAGATTCTCAAAATCAAGCATTAAATAAAAATTTAGTCTCACTTACTTCATATGATTTTATAAATACTAATCATTATGTAGAGAATATAAATAATACTTTAAAAAATATAAATAATTCAGGTAATCCAGATAATCCAAATACTAATAATGATTCAGAATATGAAGAAATAGGCAATAATTTTTCAATAAATACAAATATAAATTTAGATAGTTTTAGAACTGAAATAAATAATTCTTTTGAAAGTTCTTTTAATAACTACTCTAATATATTTGGATTTGATGGCTATGGCTCTGCTCCTAGTCCTATAACCTTTTCACTTCTTGGAAAAACTTATTCTGCTTTGGATATTACTCTATACAATGAGCATTTACCACTTATAAGAAATTCATTTTTAGCTTTTGCCTATATTTGGGGTTTTATTCTAACTGTTAGGACTTTAGCATGAAAAAAATATTAGTTTTTATATTTTTATATGCATATTCTTTTTCATGTCAAGAAACACCTGATAATAATATATTAAATGGCTTAGATTATCAAGCTAAAGTAGCTAATAATTCAGATTGTCAATCAATGTATAATGATAATGGAGATGGAAATGGTTTCTTTTTTTCAAATACTAATTTAGATTCAACTTGTGCAGGTTTTTGTTATTATAATTTACCAAATACTACAGTTCCAGACCCTGAGCCTGACCCTGACCCTAATCCTGAGGAACCAATAGATAATGGAGATACAGTTGATTTATCTAAACTAATACCTTATATAGATGAAATAGAACAAAAGAATCAAAATATTGTAAATTCATTAAATACTTTAAATAGCAATCTAAATAATAATTTCGGACAAATAAACAATAATAGCCAAGCTTTAGATTCAACAATGCAAAATCTAAACACTACTTTAGAAAATATTGATGATACTTTACAAAATTTAGATATTCCAGATGGTTCAACTTCAACTGAACCTGATTACACAGGTGTTACTGATTCGTTAAATATAAATCCTGATATTAGTTCTGAATTAAATAGTTTTAGAACTGAAATAAAAAACTCTTTAGAAAGTTCATTTAATTCTTATACTAATGTATTTGGATTAGGTGGATATGGTTCTGCTCCTAATTCTATAACCTTTTCACTTCTTGGAAAAACTTATACAGTATTCAATATTTCATATATTAATCCATATATAGAGCATATTAGAAATATATTTCTAATTACTGCTTATATCTTTGGCTTATTTTTAGTATTTAGGGGGAATTAAATATGCCTGCAATTTTCACAGCAATATTAACAGCTTTAGGGTTTTTAACTAAAAATCCATTCTTACAAAAGATGGTTATATTTTCTTTCTTTTTTGCTTTAGTTTCTTATACAGTTAATTTCTTTTTAGGAAAAGCTTCAGGTACTTTAATCAATGCTTCACAAATATTAACATTAGCTTCTTATTTAGGGTTTTTAAATGCTCTTAAAATAGTATTTAATTTTCTAATTGCTGGCTTTATTGCTAAACAAATATTAGCATTTATAAGGTCCTAATTATGGTTACTTTTAAAACGGGATTCCCCGGAAGTGGTAAAACATATCATGAGGTTGATAAAATCTATAACATCATGTTAAAGAACCATGATTTATCAAAAAGTATTGAAGTTATTTATACTAATATCAATGGAATTAAACTTAATGATTTTCCTAAAAATGGTATTGAATTAAAAAAACTTAATATTGAAGAATTCTATATTTATCTTCAAGAATCATATAAAATTTATAATTCATATAAAAATAGTGATAATGTAGATGAACTTTTATTAAAACATACAAAAGAAAAAGGTTTTTATAAGTGCTTAATTGCATTTGATGAGTGTCATGATTTTTTAAGTAATCAAGACCAAGTAAAAGTATATTGGCTTACTTATCATAGACATTTACATCATGAAATAGATTTGCTTACACAAAATAAAAGTTTAGTTCATACAAAATACAGAGCTATTCCTGAGATATTTATTGAAGCACAGCCAATAAGTAAAAAACTATTTTCAAATACCTTATCTTATAAACATTTTGCATCCTTTGCAATGCGTAAAAATGATATGTTTAATAAATCATCACTTAAAACAAAAAAAGAAGTATTTGAATTGTATCAAAGTGGTAATACCTCAAAACAAAAATCTATTTTTAGAAAATTTATAATTCTAATTTTTTTAGGATTATTTCTTTCTACTCTTTTATTTTACTTATTACTAAACTCTTTTAATGTCTTTGATGATTTAGAAGATGAAGAAATAGTTATTAATAAAAATCCTAAACATCAAGTAAATAATGTTAATAATCAATTAAGACCTAATCTTGACAATATGGATATTCAAAATGAATTTGTATTAAAAATTATATTTGATAGTAGAGAGGGTTACTATATTTATAATAACTATTATTCAATATTACATTTTAGGAAATTTTTAAGAGATACCAACTCAAAAGTTATCTCAAAATATAATTTAATTTCAAATAAGACTTATAAATTATCTCAATTATATATAAAAACTAATGATGATTCTTTAAATAAATTCTTTGTAGTTCCAAAAGCTAATACTAATGATGAATCTAATGAATTAATCAATACAAAAATAAATTTTTAAAGGTGCGGTTATGAGAAAAATATTATTGATAGTGTTAATTTTTATTAATACACTTCTTGCTTCTGAGTTTGTGGATATTTCACTAAAAGAATATATTAAAATTGTTTCTAAACAACAAAATATAAGTATAGTAATTGATAAAGATATTGATTCAAATTACAGTATCTTTTTATCTTCAAAGCTTGAAGAATCTGTTTACTTTGACATATTAGAAACAATTTTAAGAAAAAATAATATGATTCTAAAATTCAATAAAAATCATTATTATATTAGTAATAAAACTACAAATACATCCACTAAGAATTTTATATTTAGTTATAAATTTCATTATCTAAATGAAGATGATATTAATGGTGTTATGAGTATTTATAATTATAAATATAAATATGTTCCTAGTTTAAAATCTATTTTTATTGATTGTACTGCAAAAGAGTATAATCGGCTTATCTCTTTATTTAATGAATATGATTATATACCAAATCAAAAGAAATTAAAAATTACTATTCTTGATACTAATCTTACAAAAGTAAAAGAGTATGGCTTTGATAATACTTTAAATATTGCTTCTAGTGAAAGTAGCTCTTTATTTTTTAACTTTTTAGCTTTCCCTTTTTCTTCTTCTAATATCTTACCTGATTTAAAAAAATCTAATTTTACAAGTTTTATAAAATTTATGAATAGTAAAAATTTTACTAAGATCTTATCAAGCCCAACGATTACAATATTTGATAATAAAAAATCATTATTTGAAGTAGTTAAAAATATTCCATATAAAACGGGTGAAACTGTATCTAATGATACTCTTACAAAAACAACTACAGCTATTAGTTATAAAGATGTAGGTTTAAAGCTTGAAGTCTTACCAATTATAAATAACAATCAAGCTTTTTTAGATTTAACTTTAACTATTGAAAATATACTTGATACCTCAGATACTCCTGTATCTTCAAAGAGACATTTTAAACAATATGTTTCACTTAAGACAAATGAAACTTTTATTTTAAATGGAATTAATCAAACAGAAACCTACAATGATGATTTTAAAACACCTTTTTTAAGTGATATTCCTTATGTAGGATGGTTATTTAAAAATGAATTAGAAGATATTAAAACATCTAATTTAACAATATTATTAGAATTAACAGAATGAAAGGGATATTTAATTTTGATTCTTTTTTAAAAAGAATATACAACGGTCATACACTTACTTATTTATACAGCCTATAGTTTGAGTATATGAGGTGTTTTAATACTTTCTAATGTAAATGGATAGATTAAAATTAAATCTTTGTTTAGCAGCTACTTAGTCCACTAAACAGATAAAAGAAACTAGAAATAATAATAAAAGAATATTGAGTAAATAAAAAGAAAAGCAATTCTTTTTTTTATGAGCGGAGCTCATAAAAATAAAGTTGCCTTGTCAAATTAACAAAACTTGTTCGAGGGGAAGAAATGTACGGATTATCAAAACACGATTTAAAGACCATGCAAAAGAAACATGAAGTTCAAAGAGATTATTTATCAAATCATGAATTTAATACTTCATCGGGGCAAGTAAAAACATTACTTGATGTTTCATTTTCTGCAAATCATTCAAAAAGATATTATTCTGAGCTTATTAACAAAATAAATGAGATGAACAATATAATATCTTGTCAATCGGTTGAATATGCACCAATTTTTATTACTGTTACGCTAGATGGATATTTTAGAGATTTCTTATATGGTAAATTCGATAGATACAATCCTGGAAAACATTCAAAGCTAATTCCTAATAATGAAAGATTTGGATATCTAAAAGACAAAATCGAAAACGGTGAAGCTTTTACGATTAAAAATCTTTACAACGTTTTAAACTTCCAATTAAATAGATTTCAAAAATCAAGTCAATACATGAAAATAAAAAAAGATGGCTTTAAAGCCCATTATATCAAATGTATTGAACCTCATAAGAAAGATGGTGTTCCACACCTTCACATGATGTTGTATGTACCAACTCACTATTTAAAACCTTTATTAGCTTTATATAAACAATATTTTCCAACTAGACAAAATACAATGAAATTAAAAAATTGTGATGAAGGACAAATAAACGGCTTCCAATGGAAAATAGAATCTGCCCCTGCATACATACTAAAATATATTTTTAAATCGTTTATAGACGTTGAAAATCAATCTGAGCTTGATTATTTACAAGCTTGGTATATAAAAAACAGAATTCTAAGATGTGTTACCTCTCATTCTTTAATTCCTGCATGGGTTTATAGAAAAGTGCTGCCACTAGAAAAAGATTGGTTTTATCTTACAGAAATGAAAGAAACAGGCATTGTTGAATGGTCAAAAGAAGATGATTATTTTAGATTAGAAGATGAATATAAAAGAACTCTATGTTATGAAAAAGGTGTTTATAAACTCATGTATAAAGACCGAATCATTAAACAGTTTGGAGAAAGAAAAGAAGATAAACCTATTGATATTCATGCACGAATATCTTTAAAATATAAAAAGAAACCTAAAGAGCCAATATTAATAATAGATAATCAAAGATTTATAAAAAATGATAATGAACTTGTCATATTTAAACCTATTGTTCCTATCAATAAACGTTCATCTATGGATTTGTACTCGCATTATATAAACATGAATAAAAATATAGATGAATTTGATTTAAATCATTATGCACTAGTAAAGACAGAATTAATAAAAAGGAATTTCATTCAAGGTGTAATAGAACCAATAAAGGCTTTTAATACAGAATTTTCAATTCTAGAAAAAGATTAAATAAAAAGGAAATAAAATGAGCAAATTTTTAAGAATAACAAGTGTTATAGAAAAAACAGGATTAGCAAAAAGTACAATCTGGCTTTGGGTAAGTGAAAATAAATTTCCTCAACCCATTAAACTTAGTCCTAGAATTACAGTTTGGGAAGAAGATAAAATTAATAAATGGATGAAACAAAAGTTATAAAATATTATAAGGCATACAAATAAAAGGATTTTTACTTGAGCTTAACAAAAGAAGAAATAGAACAAAAAGCTATTAAATATTTAAAAGATACTAAAGAAGATTTTTTTAATACCTATTTAAAAGATTGTTTGCCTTTAGATGAAAAAATAGCAATATTTACTGCTGGTTCAAGTGGTTCAGGGAAAACAGAATTTGCAGAATTTATACTAGAACAAGAACAAAATTTAATACATCTTGACATAGATTCAATTAGAGAATATTTTTCTTCTATTGGTTACAATGGCACAAATAGCAAACTATTCCAAAAACCATCTAGTTGGGGTGTTCATTTTTTATTTGATGAAGCAGTAAAGAAAAAAGGGTTATCAATTATTATGGATTCAAACTTTTCAAGTTTTGAATTAGCAAATAGAAATATTAAAAGTTTAATAAAAAGAGGCTATAATATAGAAGTATATTACATATACGATGATTTAAAGAAGTGTTTCTTATATACTAAAAAAAGAGAAACTATAACAAAAAGAACTGTTCCTGAGGATGTATTTTTTAATAGTGTAACTAAATCAAGAGAAACTGTTATAAAGATAAAAAAAGAGTATGAAAATAGTATAACTTTAAATTTAATAGATAAAACAACAAATTCTGAATACATAGATATATCAGTAGAATTGTTTGAAAATACAATACCTGTATTTAAAGGAGAATTTTAATGTCAGTACAAATAAATGATAAACTAAAAAGTAAAAATAAAAGTAGACTTCTAAAGAATGCAATAAAAGCAATAAATACTAAACAAGAAGAAACAATACAAAAAGCCAATAAAATAATTGGTGATGTAGAAAGTTTTGAACAAGAAATTACAAAAAAATTTATATCCTACTCATAAACTTTAGGGTACTTTTTAAGGGTCTTTTCTTAAAAATTACTCTCAAAGCTCTATATAGTTTCAACTTCGAGAGAGCACATCTCCACCATATAACAATCTCACAATAAAATTCTAGATACAAGTTTACTTATTTAACTATTTATTCAATGGACATATCCTCTCCTCATACCAATCCATGCAGAGAATTGGTAGTTGAAATTCCAAAAAGATAATATTTAATTGTATTTAAATAAGCAAAAATAATTTCCCTAAACCTATTAAATTAAGTCCTAGAATTACATTTGGGGGAAGAAGAGAAGGTTAATATTTGGATGAAAAGCAAGTATTAATGATATAAAAAATTCTAAATTTACGAATCATATATGATGTTTAAAAGTTCATTTATCAAGTCATTTATGTTATACTATCGAATCAAAAATGATGTGTAATAAATTTGAACACACATCAACTTCTAATTTATCAAAATAAAAGGACTTATTTTGCAAAAAAAAAGATGGATTTGGGAACAAGAAAAATACCCTAATTTTACATACAATAGAGATTTAATAGAAAGTTTACATAATAAAGCATCATTTAAACAAGGTAAATTGAGTGGTTATTTATCAATACTTGACAGCAAAAAACTTGAAGAATTTAAAGAAGAAGCAATAATAGACGAAACTATGAGTACTTCTGCAATTGAAGGTGATTACTTAAAAAGAGAAAGTGTTCGAGATTCAATAAGAAAAAAACTTGGATTACTTGAAATATATGAAAATACTGAATACAAAACAGATAATTTAGTAGCTATTCAATTTGATGTTAATTCAAACTATTCACAAGAGTTAGAAATTGAAAAGATTTATTCGTGGCACTCTTCTATATTTCCTACTGGATATAGTGAAGGAATTAAAATTAATGTTGCAAGCTTTAGAGATGAAGGTGAAATGAATATTGTAAGTTCAAGAGGAACAAGTAGTGAAAAGCTATATTATACTGCTCCTCCCAGCGATATTCTGATAGATGAAGTACATGAATTTTTAATCTGGTTTAATAAAACTGATGATACATTAATTAAATCCGCCATTGCACACTTATGGTTTTTGATAATTCATCCCTTTGATGATGGTAATGGAAGAATTTCTAGAGCTATTGGAGACCTTATATTATCAAGAATTGAAAAGACGCAAGTTTCAAAGATTTATTCTTTTTCAAAATCAATAAATAAAGATAAAAGGAACTATTACAAAGCATTAGAAGCAACAACAGGATTTAAAAAGAAAAATGATCCTTTAGACATAACACCATGGATTATTTGGTTTTTAGAAACATTTATAAAATCAATAGATGAAACACTTGATAAGTTAGCATATATAAAGACTAAAACTAATTTTTGGGATATTCATAAAGATGACAATTTAAATTCAAGACAACAAAAAGTATTAAATAAAATTTTAGATATTGGAGTTGATAATTTTGAAGGTGGATTAACTAAATCAAAGTATGTAAATATTAGTAAAACTAGTTCAGCAACAGCAACAAGAGATATAAAAGAACTTATGGATAAAAAATGTATTTATCAAATAGAAAATACTGTAGGAAGAGGAACTAAGTATTCAATTTTAATTTAAGAATTATAAAATATTTTATGATATAATTGCCATTATGAAAAAAGAAGAAATACTTGGAATATTTGAAAGTTATGCAAATAATACTCAAACTAAGCACATCCACAAAAAAGCTTTTAATTACTTCTCCAAATTCTTATAAAATATGATTTAATATTTAGTAATTTTTTAGTTATTTACACATTTTAAGTTTAAAAAAGTAGCTATTAAAATTATAGTAATTTTAATAGCTACTTATAAAAGAAATATTATTCTATCTTCTCTTTTAAAGAAGCAAAAGCTTTTTTATATGCTATAGATTGGTTATGATCTAGTGATAAGGTCATTGGCAAATCTTTTAAGAAATCAATAATTACTTCTATATTACTATTTGCAACGTGCGCTCTTGCTAACGCTGTACTTGCTTTTTTTTCGGCACTCATTCTTGTGTCCTTTAATATAATTTTTCTAACATTTAGATTATACTTAAAGAAAACTTTAGAATAGAGAATAAAGAAAATTATTTAAGATTATTTTCAACTTAAAGCTAACCAAACGCCAATACCCATCATCATAGACCCTGCAACTTTATTTATTACTCTAACATTTGAACTTTTCTGTAATAGTTTTCGCAAAGTTTTACCACCCGTTGCATATATAATTAAACAAGTAAATTCTAAAATCAAAATCATAAATATTAAAACTATCAACTGTGAAGGCATAGGTAGATTTTCATCTATAAAAGGTGGTAATAAGGCTATAAAAAATGCCCAACCTTTTGGATTTGCAATTGCTGTTATAAAACCTTGTAGGGCTAGATTTCTTTTTGAAATATTATAATTACATTCATCAAGATTTATAGCCATTTTCCCTCGAGAAAGCCACATTTGAATTCCAAGATAAATAAGATATGCTCCACCACCATATTTAAGTACTAAAAAAACACTTGGATACTTAAGCATAATAGTTGCCACTCCAATAACTGAAGAACTAGCAACAAGCCCAACTCCAATAAGCTCTCCATACATCATATAAAATGTTTTTTTCAAGCCTATACTCATGCCCATACTAAGAGATAAGGTCATACACATTCCAGGAGTAATTGAGACCAGAAAAAAAGTTGGGATAAAGACAGCAAGAAGTGTTAAATTTATAAAATCCAAAATAATCCTTAATTAAAATAAAATTATATACAAAATTTGCAAGGTCTATTATTAATCTATTAATTCGCTTTGTGGTTTTCCTATATAATATCCTTGTGAATATTCTATTCCAAGTTCGTTTACAATATTGTATATTTCTTCATTAGATACATACTCAGCAATTGTTTTAAAGTTCATTTTTTTTGCAAATTCTACAATAGTTCTTACTATTTCCTTAGAGTTTTGATTATGTTCAATATCTTTTATCATACTGCCATCTATTTTTACATAATCCGCATCAACTTTTATTAAATACTCAAAATTACTATATCCTGTACCAAAGTCATCTATTGCAATTTTACAACCAAAACTTTTGAATAATTTAATAAAGTTAACAAACTCATCATATTTTTCTATATTTTCTGATTCTACTAACTCTAAAACTAAGATTTTACCCACATTATATTTTTTGATTTTTTTTATTAAATATTCGTTTAACTCTTTATTTAAAATATCTTCTATAGTTAAATTTATTGAAAACTCTAACTTGCTATTTTTGAACTTTTCAAAAGATAAATCAATAACTTTCTTAGTAATATTTATATACTGTTTTGATTTTTTTGCTAAAGATAAGAAATAGAAAGGAGAAATCAAAGTTCCATCTTCATCTTCTAATCTCACTAATGCTTCATATTTTTCTATTTTTTTAGTTTTATTGTTAAATATTGGTTGATAGTGAACTAAAAATTTATTTTCTGATAAAGCATTCTTAATCTTTGTTACCCAAGTTAAATTCATCTCAAATGCTTTTTCTATTTCTAATTTTTTTTCATATATAAGAATATTTTGATTGACTTTTTTAGCATGTTTATTTGCAATTTCTCCTGTTAATAATAATTCATAATTATTTTCAAATGAAATCCCAACAGTAGTAAGAATATCAAAGTTTTTCACTCCTAAATTGATTATTGAATCAGTCATTTTTTTATTTAATGTCCGTACATAATCAACAAATTTCTTTTTTGTTAAACTAGTATTTAAAATTGCAAATTTATCTGAATGCAATCTATACAGTTTAAATTCATAATCATCTAAAGAACTAAGTAAAAGTTCAGCAAACTTTTTTATTACTATATCTCCAATAGTATGTCCATAAAAATCATTTATTGAAGAAAAATCATTTATATCTATTACAGCTAGATTATTACTAGCTTTTGTATGAATTTCTTCAAAAAGTAGCATTCGATTTCCACAATTTGTTAAACTATCTTTTCTAGCAGAAGCTAAAATGCTCTCTCTTTGTAAAATCAAATCCGTAATATCATGCCTTATTCCAATGTATTCAACTATTTCATTTTTTGTATTTAAAATTGGCATAATTGCATTATCAACATAATAAAAAGTTCCATCTTTTTTCTTATTTTTTAAAATTCCTGTCCATGTTTTCTTTGCTTGTATTGTCTTCCATAAATCTGTAAAAGTTTCTTTACTAGTTTCATCTGAACGCAAAATAGAGTGTGGTTTTCCAATAACTTCATGTTCTTTATATCCTGTAACTTTTATAAAGTTGTCATTGATATAAGTAATGGTTCCTTTTAAATCACTTTTTGTGATGATATTATTAGTATTCATTGCTGCTAAATATTCATCTAAAAAATGTTGAGTCTCTTCTAGTTTTTCTTTTGAGGCAAGAAGTCTTCTTGCAAATTTTTCGGGAATCAAGGATAAAAGCAAACCAATAAAAGCACTTATAAAAAGAACAATAATTATAATACTTAAAGCATGATCAATCATATCCTTCTTAAGTTTAGCAAGAGTATCATCTTTTATTTCTAAAATTAAAAATAACTTTTGTTTTAAACCTAATTCATCACTGATAAATTTAGTACAAATATTTTTACTTGAATATTCATTGTTATTTAAAATAGCTTTAAAATCTTTTGGCAAGAAATCTTCAATTTTTTTATCTTTTGATAAAGCCCTAGACCAAGAAAAATCTTTTAATTCCTTATTAACTTCAAAATTACCTACAATTATTTCTCCATCATTATCAATTAAAGAAATATTAAATAAACTTGATTTTGTCACTTCTTCCAATAGATTTTCCATAAATATATTGAAAATAATGAAGCCTTCAAAATTAGAAGAAGTATAAAAAGGCATAGCAATCCTAATTGTAGGTACATATGGTTTCTGAATTTTTCCAAACTCTTTATTTAAATCGATTTTTGAAGTCCAAAGAAAATTATCTTTTGTTTTTGAAAGTTCTTTGAAATAATATCTATGTGATTTATTTTGTAATTGTGATTCTTTTATTATTAATTTATCTGCACCTAAATAGTCTCTTTCTAATCTAATTTTTTCATTCCCATTTTTCTCTATAAATCTTATTTGCATAATGTTTTTATCGGTAGTTATTATATGGAAAAAAAGAGAAATAAGATTTTTTTTATTTATATCATTAGGTTTGGTAAGATAATTGTTAACAATAATATCATCTTTAAAAGAGTAGATATCAGTTCTGTAGTCATTAAGATTATTTTTTAGGAATTTGATTTTTTTATTAATTTCTTTTTTTGCATTTGTACGTATATCTTCTTCTAAATGTTCTACTTGATAGGTATAATTAGCATAAAATGTAATTAATATTACAATTACTCCAAAAATAAAAAAAGATAAAATAAAAAAAATTTTAATAAAAAAAGGATTTTTTTCAAAAAATGTAGATGAAATATATTTATTATACATATTAACCCCAAAAAAATCATTATAAATATTATATCAGAATTCTAGTTAATAGTGTTTAAAGTGTAGAGTTTTATCCTGATATAAAAAGATATTAAAGATACAATCTAGTAAAATAAAACAAAGACAAAGAGGGAAAACAAATGACTGAAACTTTTAATTTATTATCTAATATTCCACTTTCTTCAAACCAAGAGATATTCGAAACAATTACACAAAATAACAATATAAGAATAGAAAGAATTATTTCTTATGGACAAACTACTACAAATGATTATTGGTATAATCAAGAAGAAGATGAGTTTGTAGTGATTATAAAAGGAAATGCAAAAATTACATATGAGGATGGAGAAATATTTGATTTAAAAGAAGGTGATAGTCTTTATATTAAAGCTCATCAAAAACATCAAGTAACTTATACTTCTAATCCTACAATATGGCTAGCAATTTTTATTTCACCCTTTTCTTAAATTAAAAACCACCATACCAAAATATATAAAGTGGTATTGTAACTACTGAAACAACCGTACTTAAAAATACAGCTAAGCTAGCTTTTTCTGGTTTTGCATTTAACAGTACAGCTAAGGTTACTGTATTTCCAGCTAAAGGAACTATAGAGAATAAAAATATTACTTTGTATAAATCTTCATTTAAAATATGTAAAAAACTTTTATCTAGGTAAATTACACCCAACATTGCCAATGGCCAAAAAATAAATTTCAAGAAAAAAGTAATTGAGATAAATTTCATATCAAAATTATCAGGTTCACCTTTTATTCCAATTAATCCCATTCCTAACATCATCATTCCTAAAATACCGTAGGCTCCTTTAAATTGTCCCGTATAAGAACTAATTGATTCAGGAATTTCAAAACCTGCTACATTTAAAATAATTCCCAAAATAAAAGCATAAAGTATTGGAAGTCTTGACATCTTTTTCAAAGCTTCAGCTACTGTAAAATTGCCTTTTGCTGTTACATAAAAACCTGTTGTACTTTCATATAAAAGAGAGGCAAGTACTGTAAAAATGTAAATATCAGCTAAATGTGGGGGAAATAAAATTATTGCTAAAGGAATTCCAAAAAAACCTGTATTTCCAGTCCCTGCTGAAAAAGATAGAATATTTCCAGTTGGATCTTTCCAAGAGTTTTGAAAAAGATATAAAGAAGCAAAGGCAATAATTGAACAAAAAATAAATAAAAATATTGGAAGAATAGCCATGGCTAAATCTATTTTAACACTTAATGTTGCTGAGAATACAACAATAGGACCCAAAATATATATTAATAAAGTTGCTACTGATTCTCTTTGTACATTTAACATTTTTGAAGATAAAAAACCTAAAACTACATTAATATAGATAGGAAATACTTTTAAAAGGATTACGAAAAAAAGGCTCATATTTTTCCTTGTGATGCTTATATAATTTATATTTAAATATTTATTCGTCTTGACTAATTAGTCAAGACGAATAATACCTAAATTATTCTATATTTATATTTTATTGTCAGTTTTTTTATCATATTTTTTATTTATAAAAGGTTTTACAAATTTAAAAAATATAAAAGCTAAAACAAAAAATATAAAAAGCACTGATATAAAAACATCCATTTCAGCCTTCCTTATTATTTATTTTCATTCCAAGAATTAATTGTATCTAGCAAACCTATACTTGAAGAATCTAGATTATCTTTATTACTATTAGTATCTTGAAGGTATGAAAGCATTTTTGTAGCAAGCTCTTTACCAAGTTCTACTCCCCACTGATCAAAAGAATCAATATTCCAAATTGCACCTTCTACAAATACTCTATGTTCATATAATGCAATAATTTTTCCTAATGTTTTTGGATTTAATTTTTTATACATAAGTGTAGAAGAAGGTCTATTCCCTTTAAATACTTTATGTGGTGCTAGTAAAGATATTTCTTCTTCGCTAAGTCCATTTTCTTTTAAAATTTTTGTAACTTCATTTACATCTCGACCATTCATTAAAGCTTGGCTTTGAGCTAAACAATTTGCAACTAATAAATCATTGTGAATTTTCATATCCTCTTCATGGTTATTAACACCCACCATAAACTCACAAGGAACAATATTTGTTCCTTGATGTAATAATTGGAAAAAAGAATGTTGTGAATTTGTTCCAGCTTCTCCCCAAACTATAGGGCCTGATTTTTCATATAATTCTTTTCCATCAGAAGATACTCTTTTTCCATTACTTTCCATATCAAGTTGTTGAACATATGAAGTAAAAGAGCTTAATCTTTCATCATAAGGAAGTATCGCTCTTGTTGCATAAGAACATATATTTGTATGCCAAATTCCAATAAGTCCTAAAATAACTGGCATATTTTCTTCAAGTGGAGTATTTTTGAAATGTTCATCCATTTCATGGGCTCCCTTTAAAAATTCACTAAAGTTTTTTGAGCCAATGGCAATCATAACACTTAGTCCAATAGCACTCCAAATTGAATATCTTCCTCCTACCCAATCCCAAAATCCGAATACTCTATCATCACTAATTCCAAAAGCTTTTGTTTTTTCCAAGGCAGTTGAAAGAGCTGCAAAATGTAAATCTGCATTTTTTACACCTAAAGTTTTTTGAAGCCATTTTTTTGCAGAATTGGCATTAGTCATTGTTTCTATTGTTGTAAAAGTTTTTGAAGCTACTATTATAAGTGTAGTTGCTGGATTCAAAGTTTTTAAAGTATCGCTTAAGTGTGAAGAATCGATATTTGAAACAAAATGTACTTTTGGCCCATCTTGATATGGAGTTAAAGCTTGAGCAACCATTTGAGGGCCTAAATGAGAACCTCCAATTCCAATATTAATAACATCTTTAAATTTTTCATTTGTTGAAGATAAAATTTCACCATTTCGTATTGCCTCTGAAAATAATTTCATTTTTTCTAATACTTCTGAAATATCTGGCATAACATTTTTAGCATCTACATAAATTTCTTTATTTTTATTATTAGGATTATTTCTAAGTGCTGTGTGCAAAACTGCTCTATTTTCAGTGATATTAATTTTATCACCTCTATACATTGCATCTCTTTTTGCTTCAACACTACAAGTCTTTGCCACATCTAAAAGCTTTGATAAAACTTCTTTATTTATGTGAACTTTTGAATAATCAAAAATCATGTCATCAAAAGAAATACTAAACTCTTCAAATCTTTTTGGATTTGAGTTAAATAATTCAGCAAGGGAAGTATTATCCAATTGCGTTTTAATTTTTTTTAGTTCTTCAAAAATCAATTCTCTTTTATCATTCATTTTAAGCCCTTTATTTTGTTAAATTTATACTAATTCTATACTTGAAATTGCTTCTTTACAAAGCCTAGTTATCTTCTCAAAATCACCATTTTTTATAGCATCTTTAGGAACGAACCAAGTTCCTCCAACACAAAGCACATTTTTTAGACTTAAAAAATCATTTAAGTTCTTTAAATTTACGCCTCCAGTTGGGCAAAAGTTCATTTTTGAAAATGGTCCAGAAAAAGCCTTTAAAATATCAACTCCTCCTGCAATTGTAGCTGGAAAAAGTTTACAATAATATATATCATTATTTTGAGCCAACATAACTTCAGAAGCTGTAGCAACTCCTGGAATTAAAGTTATTTTATGCTTTTTTGAAGCATCAATTAATTCTTGTGAAATCCCAGGAGCAAAGACAAACTTAGCCCCAGCATTTTTAGAAGCTATTAAATCTTCCTCATTACATACTGTTCCTGTTCCCACATTCATTAAAGGCATTTCTTTTGAAATAATCTCAACAGCTTTTAATCCAGCAGACGTTCGTAAAGTTATTTCCATAACATTTACTCCACCTTTGCTCAAAGCTTGCGCTAAAGCCAAAGCATCTTTTTCATCTTCTATTGCAATAACAGGAACAATAGGTGATATACTCATTATCTCTTTTGCATTCATGCTTTTTCTTCTCCTATTAATTCAAAAATTGAAGCACCTTTTTCAGCACTACTGATATTTGCTCTTATTGATGAGAATAATTCTCTTCCAAAGCCATGCATATTTGCTTCTAAATTTGCTTTTATAATCTCTCTTTTTTCTAATTCTTCCTCATCAACTAAAAGTTCTATATTCCCATTTTTAACATCAAATTTTATCATATCGCCTGTTTTTATTTTTGCAATAATTCCATTAGATGAAGCTTCAGGAGTTAAATGAATTGCTGAAGGAACTTTCCCTGAAGCACCTGACATTCTCCCATCAGTTACAATTGCAACTTTAAAACCTTTATCTTGTAAAACCCCAAGAGGAGGCATAAGTCCATGAAGTTCGGGCATACCATTTGATTTAGGTCCTTGATATCGCACAACTGCAATAAAATCTTTTTCAAGCTCTCCTGCTTTAAAAGCTTTTTGCAATTGCTCTTGTGTTTCAAATACAATTGCAGGAGCTTCTATAAATAAATACTCATTTTTTAAAGCTGATGTTTTAATAACACTTCTTCCAATATTTCCAGAAAGTAGTTTTAACCCACCCTCTTTTGAAAATGGTTTTTCAACACTTGAAATTACAGTTTCATCTCTTGAAACTCTTGCTGTGTCTTTAAATATTACTTCATTATTTTCTAAAGATGGTTCAACAATAAAATTATCTAAGCCAAAGCCAACTACTGTTTGAACGTCATTATGTGCAATCTTAGCTTCAATAAGCTCTTTTATAACTACTGACATTCCACCTGCATCTCTAAAGTGATTTACATCTGCACTTCCATTTGGATACATTCTACATAATAAAGGGGTTACTTTAGAAATCATATCAAAGTCATCCCAAGTTAGGACGATTCCACAAGCTTTTGCCATTGCAATTAAATGGATTGTATGATTTGTAGACCCACCTGTTGCCATAAGTCCTATTATTGCATTTACGAAACTTTTTTCATTTACAATATCACTTAATGATATTTCATCATTTACTAATTTTTGTAAAACTTCTGCTGATTTTTGAGTAAGTTTTTCTCTTAATGGTGTATTTGTATTTACAAATGAAGCATTTGGAAGTTGTAATCCCATCATTTCTAATAACATTTGATTTGAATTTGCAGTTCCAAAGAAAGTACAAGTTCCACATGAATGATAAGATTCTGATTCTGCTTTTAATAAAGCTGTTTCATCAACTTTTCCTTGAGCAAACTCTTGTCTCACCTTAGCTTTTTGCGAATTTGAAATTCCTGAAGGCATAGGACCACTTGGAACAAAAATAGCAGGAAGATGTCCAAAACTTAATGCTCCAATTAATAATCCTGGAACAATTTTATCACAAACTCCTAAATAAAAAGCTCCATCATATACATTATGAGACATTCCAATTGCTGTTCCCATTGCTATGTTATCTCTGCTTAAAAGCGATAATTCCATTCCAGGTTGAGATTGTGTAACTCCATCACACATAGCAGGAACTGCACCTGCTACTTGTGCGGTTGCACCATTTTCTAAAAGTGTTCTTTTAAGAAGTGCAGGATAGGTTGAGTATGGTTCATGAGCTGATAACATATCATTATACGCTGTTATTATTGCCATATTTGGCTTTTGCATATTTATCATTGAAGATTTTTCTTCTTTGTTTAAAGGTGCAATTGCGTGAGCTAGGTTAGAACAACCTAAAGTAGATCTTGTCACTTTTCTTTCTTTTGCTTTTGTTTTAGCATTGGCAATTCTATTTAAATAAATTTCTCTACTTTTCTTTGAACGTTCTATTATATTTTGGGTTACTTCTAAAATTATTTTATTCATGCGTGGCAAACCTCTATATCTTTTATATTTTGATTTAAAATTGAGACTATTGGTTTTTTGTATTTATCATTTAAAAAAATAGCCTCTTCATATACTTTTAATTTCTCATCCCCTTCAATATGAAGAATAATATTTTTTGCACTTAAAATTGCTTTTAAAGTCAAACTCATTCTACTATATGGGGCTGTTGTAGGTTTTATGGAAATACACAAGTTTTCATTTTCTAAATTATAAGCTTCTTCTAACTTTTCATTTAAAGGAAAGAGTGAAGCTGTGTGAGCGTCTGATCCCATACCTAAAATTATTACATCAAAAGGGAAAAGTTTTTCTTTGTAAATTTCTGAACATTTAGAATCAGCTTGAAAGACATCTATATCTTCAAGATACATTCCAATAAATTTTGCTTTTTTTGCAAAGTTTTGTAATAGATTTGATCTAACTAATAATTCATTGCTATCTTTATGTTTTGAATCTAGCCATCTTTCATCCACAAGACCTATGGTTACTTTGTCCCAAGCTATATCTATATTTGAAAGTCTTTCAAATAAAGGTTTTGGGGTGCTTCCTCCTGAGACTAATAAAGAAGCTTTTCCTTTTTCTTTTATTGCTACTTCAAGATAACTTGCAATTTTTTTACTTAATTCTAAAACTAAAGATTCTTTTGTTTTAAAACTACAAAATATATTACTCATCGTTCCAACTTCTTCCATCTTGTGCAATCATTTGAACAGCGGCTGTTGGACCATCTGTTCCTGCTGTATATTTTTTCATAGGAACAAGATTATTTTCCCACCCTTCAATAATAGGATCAGCCCATTTCCATGCCGCTTCAACCTCATCAAGTCTCATAAATAGTGTTGCATTTGCTCTAATTACATCTAATATAAGTCTTTCATAAGCATCAGATTTTCTTTTTTGTGTTTGAGGAGCATTTAATTCTAAGTTTACTTCTTGAAGTTTCATATTTTCACTAAGTCCAGGAATTTTATTCATTAATCTAAGTTCAATACTCTCTTCTGGTTGTAATTTTATTACAAGTTTATTATCAACAATTGATGCTCCATTACTTTTTTCAAAAATTGAATGAGGCATAGGTTTAAATTGAATTACAATTTCAGAGTTTCTTTTTTGCATTCTTTTTCCACTTCTTATATAAAAAGGAACGCCATTCCATCTCCAGTTATCAATATCAACTCTCATGGCTGCAAAGGTTTCTGTATTACTTTGGGTTACCTCTCCATCTAAATATCCAGGAACTGATTCTCCTATAGATGAACCAGCTGTATATTGAGCTCTTACTGTTGAATTTGCAAGGGCTGTTGTTGTAATTGGTCTTAAGGTTTTTAAAATTTTTACCTTTTCATCTCTTATATCATTTGCATCAAGAGAACAAGGTGGCTCCATTGCTATTAAGCAAAGAAGTTGCATAAGATGATTTTGAATCATATCTCTCATAGCTCCATAATCATTATAATAATCCCATCTTCCCTCAGCTCCTACATTTTCAGCAACAGTTATTTGAACATGATCAATATGATTTGAACTCCATAAATGTACAAAAAGTCTATTTGAGAATCTAAGTGCCATAATATTTTGAACAGTATCTTTTCCTAAGTAATGATCAATTCTATATATTTGATCTTCTTTAAAAAAACTTAATACTTTTTTATTTATTTCTTGAGAAGATTTCAAATCTCTTCCTAGAGGTTTTTCTAAAACAACTCTTGTTTTTTCTGTAATTAAATCCCATTTTGATAAGGCTTGGCAAATCCCACCAAAAAATGCAGGAGAAGTTGAAAGATAATTGATTCTCTCTCTATCTTCAAATTCATTTAGAACCTCTTGAAGCTTTTCATATCCTTCATTTGTTGAGAAATCAACTGTTATTAATAGAAGTTTTTTAGAAAATATTTCATAATCTTTTTCAGTAAAACTATCTTTTGGTAAAAACTCTATAAGTCTTTCTTTTACTAAAGTTTTATGTTCTTGATTAGAAATACTTCTTCTCGAAATTGTTATAATCCTGCTCTCATCTTCTAAGTATCCATCTTTAGATAAATGAAACAATGCCGGCATCAATTTTCTAAAGGCTAAATCACCATGCCCACCAAATAGTATAAAATCACATAAATTATTTTTTCTTGCCATTTTTGAACTTCTTTTTGTTTAATTTTTAGCTTTTATTATATTAATCATAGTTGAAAATTTTTTAAATGTCTATAGATATATGATATTTTTTATTTTATTATTACTTTTTACTCTTTTCTAACTCATAAAAATAGTTTGTTGCTTCAACATAGCCATCAACACTTCCACAATCAAATCTTTTTCCTTTGAATTTATAAGCTATTACCATTCCCTTTTTTGCTTGAGAACAAAGAGCATCTGTAATTTGAAGCTCTCCATTTTTACCTGGTTTTGTATTTTCAATTTGTGCAAATATCTCAGGAGTTAAAATATATCTTCCTATTACAGCTAGATTTGAAGGTGCTTTATCATTATCTGGTTTTTCTACCATATTAGAAACCATAAACACCCCATCTTCTATTTGATTTCCTTCTATTACTCCATATTTGTGCACATCTTCTTTAGGAACTTCCATCGTTGCTACTATACAACATTTGTATTTTTCATATAATCTTACCATTTGAGTTAATATTCCGTCACCTTTTGGATTTACACAAAGGTCATCTGCTAAAATTACTGCAAAAGGTTTTGTTTCACCTACTAATACTTTTCCTTTATAAATTGCATCACCTAAACCTTTCATCTCATTTTGTCTTGTATAAGTAAAAGTACATTTATTTATTATATTTCTAATATCATTTAACATTTTCTCTTTATCAGAACCTTTTATTTGATGTTCAAGTTCATAAGAAATATCAA
Organism: Halarcobacter sp.; assembly: GCA_030145305.1. Classification (GTDB taxonomy): domain Bacteria; phylum Campylobacterota; class Campylobacteria; order Campylobacterales; family Arcobacteraceae; genus Halarcobacter. The sequence goes on from JAQYVX010000007.1 coordinate 21,681, forward strand.
AATGATCTGTAATTGCTCTTTTACCGCGACCTGTAATTACAGACATAATATTACATCCAGCTTCCATAGCCTCTTCTACTCCATATTGTATTAATGGTTTAGTTAAAACAGGTAGCATCTCTTTTGGCATTGCTTTTGTTGCAGGAAGAAATCTCGTTCCATATCCTGCTGCTGGGAAGAGACAGTTTGTTATTGATTTTGAATTATTTAACATTTTTATTGTCCTTTGTTTTTTTATATTTAAGCCAAATCATTTGATATGGTTCTAAAGTTATTTTTCTATCTTTTCCATAATCTTCTTGAGTATAAACAGTCGAATTTAAAGAAATTATATCATAAAGAGGAAGAGGAATATTTTTAGGTAAAGTACAAATTACTTCTTCATTTGAGAAGTTGTGAATTGTAATAATTCTTTCAATATTTTTAGAACATTTTTGATCAACTACAAAAAGTCTATCATCTAAATTTAAAAACTCAAATTCTCCAAAAGGATTAAAAGCCTCTTCACTTATTCTAATTGAAATTAATCTTTTGTAAGAATCAAACATAGTCTTTGATAAACTTCCTTGGCTACTTAGCTCTTTTTCTAACCAATCGATATTATACTTTTCCCTATTTATTGTTCTGTTCATTCCTGAATGTTTTACTCCATCATGATAATTTCGTGAACCAACAAGAGAATGAAAATAAATTCCTGGAACTCCAGGCATTACTAAAACCGTAGCTTGGGCTAAAAGCATTCTTTTAAATCTAAGGCTATCCTCTTCTTTTGGATTAGTTAAAGCATCTATATATGAACAATTTAACTCATAAGGTGTTTTTGTTCCATCTTCTTCTGCTCTAAATGAAACTAAACCCCCATGTTCTTGAACTTTTGTCACAATATAATTCACTTCATCATTAGATAAAATTCCATTAATTGGCCTAAGCCCTATTCCATCATGGCTCGCAGTAAAATTAAAAAAACATACTTTATTACTTGGAAGGCTTAATGTCTTTGCCCAAGAGGTCAAAGTTTTAGTATTTTCATTTAAAATTGAGTGAACTAATAAAGGAGGAAGTGCAAAATTGTAAACCATTTGCGCTTCATCAGCCCCACTTCCAAAATATGAAACATTTTCATGATGGGGAACATTTGTTTCAGTAATTATAATTACCTCGGGGGCAACTTCATGAATAACTTCACGCATAAGTTGAATTAATTCATGAGTTTGGGGAAGATGTACACATTGAGTACCTAATTCTTTCCAAATAAATGCGATAGCATCAAGTCTTATAAGAGTTGCACCTTTTTCAATATAATAAAACATAGCATCTAGAACATTTCTTAAAACCCTATGACTTTTATAATTTAAATCCACTTGGTCTTTACTAAAGCTTGTCCATATATGTTTTATTTTTCCTTCATCATCAGTAAATTCACTTAATAGTGAACTTGCCCTTGGACGAACTACTTTTGATAAATCTACACTTGGATCAACTTCAATAAAATAGTCTTGAAAATATTTATCCCCTGATAAATAAGCTTTAAACCAATCTGAGAATTGTGAAACATGATTAATCACTCCATCAACCATAAGTCTATACTCAGCACTTATTTGTTCAATTTCTCTCCACGAACCCATTTGTGGATCAACTGCATTATAATTTACTACAGAAAAACCATCATCTGAAGAAGAGGGATAAAAAGGAAGAATATGAATAGAATTAATTATTCCTTTTAAATAATTATTCATAAACTCCTTTAAAGTATGTAAAGAAGGCTCATGATTCTTATTAACTTGGTCACCATAAGTAATCAAAATAATATCTTTTTGACTTAAGTGATACTCTTTTGATTTTATTCTAGATTTATACTTAAAAATCAAGTCAATAATGCTACTAACCGCTCTTTCAGCAGTTTCAGGAGGATATAATTTATGTATTCTTTTATTAATATTATGATTAGCGTCAGATATATGTTTTTTTGCTTTCATTTATTCATTATCCTTTTTTACATAGGATGAAAATTTATCAGAAAAATCAGGCATTACAGATCTAACTGTAATCCAAGGCGATAAAGAAGGAATCCCCATTGGGTCTTCGTAAAAATCTTGGGCTGCCTCTTTTATAGCCTCTTGAAAAGCTTCAACTGCTTTAATCTCTTTTTCTCTATCATAAGCTAAACCATTTAATTTGCTTAAAGCATTATATTTTGATATTTCAAATCTTGCTTCTTGAAAATAAGTTGATAAAAGAGTTTTAAATGAAGCTTCTGAGAAAACCACTCCTTCTTGGGATAAAACTCTAAAAAGTGTTATTGCAATATCATTTGCCATTTTATAAATCCCACCACCACTGTCCAGACTTCCTAATTCTTGATGTTTATGTTCATAACTTTCCATAATCTCTGTTTGACAGATTCTTCTATTTGAAGTATTTTTATAAACCTCACTTAAAGTTGAAACTTCTAATCCCCAAGTTGGAGAAATCGCTATTCCCCTACCTAAAGTTCTAATAAATGAAAACTCTCCTGAAAGCGAATATCTAAAACTTTCCATATATTCTAAATACCTATTGCTTCCAAAAACTTTTGTTAGTGAGTTTATTAAAGGTGTATATAAAAGCCTAGTAGCTCGTCCATGAAGCTTTTTATTAACTCTTGAATAAAATCCTTTATTAAACTCAAAATCAAGTGCTGGATGAATAATTGGATAAAAAAGTCTTGCTGGAATTTCTTTTGTATAATTTACAATATCACAGTCATGTAAAGCAAAAGCATAGGCATCATTATCAGTTAATCCATAACCTATCATTGTCCATACGTTTCTTCCTTTTCCTGGAGTATCAAGTCCTGGAAAGTTCTCATGGGTTAAATCATTATATAATTCTTTAATAAGTGGTCCATCATTCCATAAAACATCAACTTTGCAAGGTAATACAGACATTAACTTTTTTACCTCTTCAAATTGCTCCTTACTTGCTTGATCCAGTCCTAATATAATTTTATAAAGATATTTAACTTCTTTTAATTCTTCAATAATTTTATGCATAGCAGGAGTTTGAAACTCAGAATATAGGGCTGGTAAAAGTAGTACCATTCTATGTCTTTTGCCAAAATCCATTAATTCATTTTCTATATCTTCTAAAGGTCTATTTCCTAAGTTTTGAAGTGTTGTAATAACACCATTTTGAAAAAAATCTGCCATTTGTCATATCCTTATTTTTGTTTTAAAACTATTATAAAATCCATTACATTTGTACCTGTGATTCCAATGCTAAAGTCATAAGCTAGTTTTTTGAAAAAGGTATTACTATCACTGTTTTGTAAGTAAAGGTTTTCATCCAAATTCTCTTTTTTTATTTTTTCATAAATATCAGAATCTAAAAAAGCTCCATTTGCTTTTGAATGGCCATCTATTCCATCACTTCCTGCACATAATATTGAGATGTTTTTATTTAGTTTTTTCAACTTGTATTCAATTAAAAGTCTTAAGGCTAATTCTTGATTCCTTCCACCAAAACCAGAATTTTCATTTACAATAGTTGTAGTTTCCCCACCAAGAAGTAAACAAAAAGTTCCATATTTTTTATCATATTCTTGAATTTTTTTTATAATATAAAGAGAAGCTTCTTGTGAAGTTTTATTTAAAGTTGTTGTTAGGATTTTTACTTTTTCTAGCTTGTTTTTTTGCTTGTTTTCTAAAAAGTTTTTTGCCTCTTTTAGTGCAATTTTATTATTGCCAATTATATGATGTTTAAAGTTTTGCTTAGAGTTATACATTGGAGCAGAACCAATAGTATTTAAATCATCACCAATAACATCACTTAAAACTAAAACCGTGCCTTTAGCTTTTATTTTGTTGGCTAATTTCCCACCTTTTATTCTTGATATTGATTTTCGCACTGTGTTTAAAGCTTTTATATCTATTCCACTTGTTAATAAACTTGATGATATTTTTTTAAAATCTGCTAGACTCAAGCCTTTAATTGGCTTTTCAACCATAGCAGAAGCACCACCTGAAAGTAAGAAAATAAATCTATCTTCTTTCTTTAATTTTTTAACTTTTTTTAAAAGTAAATTGCCAGCTTCTATACTTTTTTTTGATACCTTGGGATGAGTAGAAGTAAAATGTTTTAAGTATTTTAAATCACCTTTTGAATGGGAGATTACTAAACCACCTTTTATTTTACTTCCTAAAATATTTTCACACTCTCTAGCCATAGAGAAAGCTGCTTTTCCAAGAGCAAAAATATATAAGTTTGCAATTTTATCTAAATCTATTTTTTCATCAACAATATTTAAAATTGATTTTTCTAAATAAATATTATCATTTATGATAGATTTAGCTTTCACCTTATTTAATGCTTTATAAAATATTGTTTTAAGTTCTTTTCTAGACATTTTTTAGCACCATCTCATTCCATCCTTTTGAACCTTGATACGTTGATTTTTGTATATTTTTTATATTACAATCTAAATATTCATCTTCATAATTTTTTATTATTATTGCGGTATTTACATTTTCTAACATTGTTATATCATTCTCTCCATCGCCTAAAGCAATTGAATTTATTCTTTTATTAAAAACTTTTTTAAATATCATTTTTGTTTTTTTAATAGCTTCACCTTTATCTTGAAAAACTCCAATTAAATGATAAAATCTTCCACCTTTTGTAATTTTTATATTATATTTATGTGCAAGAGTTTGAAGCTGTTTTAAAGAAGAATCATCTTTTAATAAAAAAGGTTCGGTAAAATCTCTTTGTTTTGAAAGTTTTGCATCATCAATGCTTAAGCCTGTATATTTAACCAGTTCAGGTAAGGTCATATCACTAAAACCAAACATTCCAAACTCTTTTTTATATTTGTTATAAAAATCTAAAATATTTTTATAACTAAGCCCTAATTGTAAAACATAATAAGCATCAAATTCTTTTAAAAAAGAGAAGTCTAAACCTTGATATTTTTTAGGAATAAAAATTGCAGCACCATTTTCTATAATAAAAGGCTCGTTTATTCCTACTTTTTTTTGAAGTAATTCTACTTCAACTTTTGTTTTGCTTGTAGTAAAAATAAGAGGTATTTTTTCCTTTGATATTTTTAACAAAGCTTCTTTAGAATCATCAAAAGAGTAATCTTTATGATTTAAAAAAGTTCCATCTAAATCTGTAAATATTAATGTTTTCATATATAAATTATAGCAATCTATACCTGATATTCTATGTTCAGGCTGTATAAACAATATACATTAATAAATGAATTATTTTATTAATAGTATAAAAAATAAGTAGATTTTTAGATTTTTCTAAATAAAAATATTAATTAAGTTAAGTAATTTAAAAGCTATTTAAGTAAGATACCCATAGAATACCTAAGAAAATTTAAAGGAATTAGATGGAACCAAATTACGACAAAATTATTGTATTAATTATTGTATTCGTAGCGTCATTTTTAACATGGAAGATAATAAAAGATTTTTATATAACTAAATTTCATAGAGTTTTTGCACACTTAATTGCAGTAATCACTTCGTCATTTATGTTACTTTCAACTATGTTTTTGTTTTTACCTAAAAACTATCAAAGAGGAATAAGTCCTGATGTTGAAATAACTTCTGTATCTATAATAACTGTTATTGCTATGGTTTTTGTTATTTATGTATTTTTTAAATATATCCCAGAAAGAAATAAATAGATTTTATTTCTTTAAGAATGCCACTGCATTATCAAAAGAGAGTGGTTTAGAGAAGAGAAAACCTTGACCTAGTTCACAGTCTAAGGTTTTTAAATACTCTTCTTGCTCAATATATTCAATTCCTTCAGCTATTACTTTATAACCCAAACTTTTTGATAAGGCCACGATTGCCTTTGATATTTGAACATTATTATTATCATTTGGGGTTCCATCTATAAAAGATTTATCAACTTTAATAACATCAATAGGAAGTTTTGTTAAATAACTTAAAGAAGAATATCCTGTTCCAAAATCATCAATTGAAAATCTAAATCCTAATTCTCTTAAATTGTTTATTGTTTCCATATTATTTTCTGAAAACTCTATAATATGTCTTTCTGTGATTTCTATCTCAATCTCTTGAGGATCTAATCCTAGCTTACTAATTATATAAAAAATATCATTTACAAAGTTTTTATCTCTAAACTGAATACTAGAAATATTAATAGCTATATACTTAAGTTCTTTATTTATTTTTTTAAATTCTGTAAAGTCTCTACAAGCTGTTTCAAATATAAATTTACCAATTTCAATAATATCTCCTGTAAGCTCTGCAATTGCTATAAATTTTTCAGGAGAGATAAAACCTAATTGGGGATGTTCCCACCTAACTAATGCCTCAAACGCTATAACTTTTTTAGTTTTTAATTCATATTGTGCTTGATAATTTAAAAATAATTCTTCTTTTTCAATAACATCTTTTAATGCTTGTTCAATATTTAGCTGTTCGTGCACATCAAGAGATAATTGTTTATCATAATATTGGTAGGTATCTTTCCCAAGCTTTTTTGCATGATACATAGCTGTATCAGCATTTTTGATTAAGGTAGTAATATCTTTTCCATCATCAGGATACATAGCAACACCAATACTTCCACTTGTAGTTAAAGTATTATTGTCAATAGTTATAAGCTCCTTAATCACATCTAGTATTTTTTCACAGACATAACCTGCAGATTTTTTATTTACACTAGAATCAAGAACTACAATAAATTCATCTCCACCCATTCTAGCTAAAGTGTCAGTCTCTCTTAAAACTTTTCTAATTCTATTTGCAACTATTACTAATAATTTATCACCTATTCCATGACCTAAAGTGTCATTAATATTTTTAAATCTATCAAGGTCTATAAACAGCACAAATAAATTTGAGTTATTTCTTGCAGCAAAAGAGATAGAGTACTCAAGATTTTCTTCAAGTTTTACTCTATTTGGTAACTTTGTCAAGCTATCATGATAGGCTAAGAAATTTGCTTTTTCTTGTGAATCAATAATTTCTTTAAGGCTTGTATGAACAGCAACATACTTTGTAATTTTATTATTGCTGTCTTTTACAACAGAGATATTTAACCAAATAGGAACAATCTCTCCATTTTTTCTTTTATTGTAAATTTTACCTTTCCATCTTCCTTTTTCATTTAATTCATTCCACATTCGTTCATAATAAATTTTATCATGCATATTCGATTTAAATATATTAGGTTTTTTTCCTATTAGTTCTTCTTTTTTATATCCAGTAATAACTTCAAACGCTTCATTAACTGTAATAATTGTTTTATCAACATCACAGATTAAAACTCCTTCTTGAATATTATTAAAAGCAATTGATGAAAGTTTGATAGTTTCACTTTGTTCTATATATTTTGTAATATCAAGTTTAATAGCCAAGTAGTTTCTTAATTCATTATCAATAATAATTGGAAGAATTGAAGCTTTTTCATAAAATAAAGTTCCATCTTTTCTTTTATTTATTAACTCACCTTCCCACTTTTCACCTGCATCTAATTTTTCATTTAATTCTTTATGAGTTTCATCAGTAGTTTGTTTTGAGCCTAAAACTCTAGGATTTAAACCTTCTATTTCACTTTTTAGAAAACCTGTCTTTTTTTCAAAATTGTCATTTACATATAAAATATTTCTATTTGCATCGGTTAGAACTACTGAATTATCACTTTTTTCAACAGCATATTTAAAAGCAAATAATTCATTTTTTATTTTTGAAGATTTTCTATTTTCTTTATAAATCATAAAAGTTACAACAATAATAGAAATAAAGAAAAATAAAGAAATTAAAATTTGATAAAATAATTGTTCTTCATGCTTATTTATAAGTTGAGTATTTATTTTTTCTAATTTTAATTTTATATTTAAACTTTTAGCATCTATATTTATTTTTTTCATATAATCAATATTTTCTAGTATTTTTTCTAAATGAATATATAAAAACTCCAAGCTTCTTAAATCTAACTTCTTATTCTTTTTCTTTATAAGTTTAATATTTTTTAGAATATATGTTTTATTATCATTTAAATCAATAAAATTTTGCATAAGCATAAATAAAGTGCTATTTATAAGAATTTTTAGTTCATCTTTTATCTTCTTACTTTTAATAAATTCTTGATTTAATTCATATATATAGTGTATTGAGTTTAAATTTGTAGATTGTCTTGATTTAAATCTTTCAATTAATTCTACTTTTTTTTCATAAGCAGAAGACATTCCAATTACACTTTCATAAAAATCATCTCCAAACTCTTTTTTTAAATTCTTTTGTAAAAGTAAATCTAAAGTTTTTCCAAAATTATTTATATTATTCATAGGTAAATCAAAATTTACAAACTTATCTTTTTTATCAAGAAAAGTATTTAAAGATTGATCTATATATATTAAGCTATTAAAACTCTTTTTATAAGAATTATAATTTTTCAAACTATTAAATAATGAATATAAATAAAAAAACATTATAAATATAATTATTGTAAAAAAAGTTAGAAGTAAATTAAATGTGTTTTTTGTTTTAGTCATGTTTTCTATTTTCTATAATTTTTAACTCTCCTGTTAAGGTTTTTAAAAAAGCCACAATACTTAAAATCTCATCTTGTTTCATTGGGCGACCCAATTGTACTAAAGCCATTGTAGTAACTGTACTTTCTAAATCATAATATCTTCCATCATGAAAATATGGCGAAGTAAGGGCTATATTTCGTAAACTTGGTACCTTGAAATAATATTTATCATCTTTGTTTTTAGTAACATTAAATCGACCTAAATTATCATTTTCTATTTCCATAAGCGTGCCAAATTTATTATATAAATTTCCTCCAATATTTACTCCATGATGACAGGTTATGCAACCTTTATCTTTAAAAAGTCTATACCCTTCTTTTTCAAAATTTGACAAAATCTCTTTTTCCCCTCTTAAATATCTATCAAATCTAGAATTTGGTGTAATTAAAGTTTTTTCAAACTCTGCTATGGCATTTGCCACATTTTTTTTAGTAATTCCATCTTTATAAACTTTTGAGAATTCATTTTTATATTCTGTTTCTTTTAATTGAGGAATTAATTTACTAAAGTCATGTGCCATTTCAATAGGATTTTCTATTGGTCCATAAGCTTGTTCTTGCAAATTTTTTGCTCTACCATCCCAAAATTGTCTAAAATTAAAAGTTGAATTTAAAACTGTTGGAGTATTAATATTTCCAATTGCACCATCTACGCCTACTGCGAAAATTAAATTATCATCTCCTCCATTTTGCAAATCATGACAACTTGCACAAGAAAGAGTATTATTTGACGAAAGCCTAGTATCATTAAAAAGTTTTTTTCCTAAAAGAGCTTTGTTTAAATTATATTCTATATTTTGAGGGATGGGAGTTATAGTAGCGGCAGGTACTGTAATTACTATAAAAATTAAGCATGTGAAAACTATTCTTAACAAAGATATTCCTTTTTAAATTTAATAAAATTAGTTTTGACATGCTTCACAAATACCATAAAGTTGCATTGAATGACTTGTTATTTTAAATTTATTTTTCTTAGCTATTCTATCTTGTCTTTTTTCAATTTCATCATCCATAAATTCTACTATTCTTCCGCAGTTTATGCAAATTAAGTGATCATGATGTTCTTTAGTATTACTCTCATACTTTTTACCATCTGCACCAAAAGCTATGGAAGTTATAAGATTAACTTCTTCTAAAAATCCTAAAGCTCTATAAACAGTAGCTATCCCAATATTAGATTCAGGTTTTTTTGTTTTGATTAGATTATATACTTCTTCAGCAGTTAAATGCCCTTCAGCATGAATTAAAATATTTAGAACAATCTCTCTTTGCTCTGTATATTTAAGCCCTTTTTTCTTAACAATTTTTCTTAATTCTTCAATTACTTCTTCACTTTTTATCATTGTAAATAACCTTATAAATTCTGTTATACTATTATTGCAAAAAACAAATCAATATTACTTAAAATTAGGCAATAAAGTAAAAAGTTTAATCATATTTGATATTTAATAATCATTATTAAGATTAATTCTTTATTTTAAGTTAAGATTATGTATTATTTCATTGATAATCATTATCGATGGAAGGAAAGGTCTACAATTGAAATTAAGTGAAATACAAAAAGGCGGATGTGGAAAGATTATAAAAATCAATTCAGATTCAATATTAAAATCAAGATTCAGTTCTTTTGGAATAACCAGAGGGGCAACTGTATATATAATTCAGCAAACTATGTCAAAAAATACAATTGAAATCAGAGTAAAAAATACAAGCATAGCTTTAAGAATCTCAGAAGCAGAACTTATAGAAGTAGAGCAAATACAATGCGAAATCTAAAAGATAAAAAACTAATAAAAATAGCCTTAGTAGGTCAGCCAAATGTTGGTAAATCAATGCTTGTTAACTCAATATCTAATTCTAAACTAAAAGTTGGGAATTTTTCAGGAGTTACTGTTGAAAAAACTCAAATTGAGTTTGAATATAAGGATTACTTATTTAAAATTACTGACCTTCCTGGTTCTTATGCTTTAAATGAATATACCATAGAAGAAAAAGTTACAAAAAATTATTTAGAAGAGGCAAATTATGACATTATTTTAAATGTTATTGACTCTACAAATTTAGAAAGAAACTTATACCTTACAAGTGAGTTACTTGTACTTGATAAGAAAATGGTAATTGCTCTAAATATGACTGATGAAGCAAAAAAAGAAGGTATAGAAATTGATGCAAAGCAATTAAGTAAAATTATTGGAAAACCTTGTGTAAAAACTTCTGCAAAAGAAAAATCAGGAATAAGTGAACTTATTGAAACACTAGTAAATAAATATGAATCACAAAAATTTAATACTAAATTGATTTTTTCTGATGTAATTGAAGAAGAGATAGAAAATATTATAAAATTGTTTGTAGATAAAAGATATTTAAGTGATGTTCATTATAGAGAAATAGCAATAAAACTTTTAAAAGAAGACAAAAAAACATTTTTAAAATTTCATGATGAGCCAATTTGGATAGAGCTTCAACCTACTCTAACGGAAGCCTTTGAACATATTTACTTACATTTTGGCACAAAAAATTTAGATGATATTTTTGAAGATGAAAAATTTGCCTTTGCAAAAGGTGCTGTTACTGAAACTGTAAAATCAAAAAAGTTACCTGAAGAAAAATCTATTACTGATAAAATTGACAATATTTTAATTAATAAGTTTGTAGGTCTTCCTATTTTTCTTTTTTTGATGTGGGGACTTTTTCAATTAACTTTTGAACTTGGGAATATTCCAATGGATTTAATTGATGCTTTCTTTGCAAGTTTAATAGATAAAACAAAAGAGGTATTTGGAAACAATGAATTATCTTCCTTAATAGGAGATGGTGTTATTGCAGGAGTGGGAGCTGTTATATTATTTTTACCTAATATTGTAATCTTATTTCTAGGAATTGCCTTACTTGAAACTACAGGATATATGAGTAGAGTTGCTTTCTTACTTGATGGTTTTTTTCATAAATTTGGATTACATGGAAAATCATTTATTCCTTTAGTAACTGGTTTTGGATGTTCAGTTCCAGCTTATATGGCAGCTAGAACATTAAAAAATGATAGAGATAGACTTCTTACTCTTTTTATAATTGGTTTTATGTCTTGTGGAGCAAGACTTCCTATTTATGTCCTATTTACAGGGGCTTTTTTTGCAGGAGATAATGCTGGAAATATTTTATTTTTAATTTATATAGCAGGGGCTTTATTAGGTCTTATTGCAGCAAAAGTTCTTAAAATAACTGTATTTAAAAGTGAAGATGAACCTTTTGTTATGGAAATGCCAAAATATAGAAGACCTTCTAGTAAACTAATTTGGCATACTGTTTCTAACCAAGCTTTAATGTATTTAAAAAAAGCAGGTACTTATATCTTAGCTGCTTCCGTTTTAATTTGGTTTGCTTCAAACTATCCAAAACATTTAGAGTATGAAGAGTTAATGAATGTAAAAATAGAAAAAGCAAGTTCTGAAGAACAAAGATATGAATTAAAAAGTCAAATTGTTCTTTATAATCTTGAAAATTCTTACTTGGGGAAAATTGGTAAATTTTCACAACCACTTTTTGAGCCACTTGGTTTTGATTGGAAAATGACTGTTGCCTTGGAAACTGGATTGGCTGCTAAAGAGATTGTTGTTTCTACTTTAGGAATTTTATATGGCTTGGGCGATGAGTTAGATGAAAGTAGTGAAAGCTTAATAGAGAAGATTAGAAATAATATACCTTTTGCTTCAGCAATGGCATTTATAGTATTTGTTATGATTTATTTACCTTGTCTAGCTGCGTCAATGGTATTTGCAAGGGAAGCTGGAGGATGGAAATATTTAGCATATCTTTTCATTTTTACAACAACAACCGCATGGGTATTATCATTTATTACTTATAATGCTGTAGTATTTTTAGTATAAGAGTTTTTACTCTTATGCTTTATTGTATTTCAAAAGTTGTAGAAGTTTCTAAACCATTGTCAGTTACTTTAAACTGCCAAATCCCTTTCATTCGTCCTTCTATATATCTAAAATCATAAATTGAACCATGTCCTGCTGGTAAAAGTAGAGTTCTTTCTCTAGAAACTTCTCCTGTAGGAGAAATCCATTGAGCTAGTATTTCTTTATCTTCTTCTATTCTTTCATGTTCATATTTACAAATTATTGAGTTTTCATCTTCTAAAATCAAACAATCTACACTAACTTTTGCTTCTTCATCAATTATTTCTGCAAAAACTACAGATGTAATAAAAAGTATTAAGTATATTGCTTTTTTCATAGTCTCTCTTTTAAAAAATGGTGCGATAATCGCAATTATATCATAAAAACCATTAGGTGTAAGGTTCCCATATAGTTTCTTCTTCAAGGCTTGCTCTATTCTTTAAAACCTCAAAAGGCTTGTAATATTCTTTGTATCCCATTGAGTAATGGTCTTTAATCCAATATCCTAAATAAATATATGGAATATTCAACTCTTTTGCAATTTTAATTTGTGCTAAAATTGAAAATTTTCCTATTGATAAATTTTCAAAATCATGGTCGTAAAAGCAATAAATAGAGGAAAGTGATTTAGATAAAATATCTACTAACGCCACTCCAATTAGCTTATCGTCTCTTACATATAAAAACTCTTTTGTAAATTCATCTTTACCTTGAACATATGATCTTTCATATTCAGCAGGCTCAATTGAAGTATAAGACCAATTTTTCTTTTTATTCATAAAAGAGTGATATTTATCATATAAATTTAAATGATCCAAGGTTATAGAAGGTTCTTGAATATATAATTTTGTATCTAAATTTTTTCTGAAAACTCTTTTTTCAGAACGCGAAAACTTATAATTCTTCACATCAATTCTCATTGAAACACATTTCATACAATCTTTACATTCAGGAACAAAATGCATCTTACCAAAACGTCTCCAACCATGTTCAAGCATATTTTGATAATCTTCTTTTGTACAATCATGAATATATCTATATCTCATGTCAGAGGTTTCTTCTTTAAAATAAGAGCACTCTCTATTCTCTTCTAAAAATTCAATATCTCTTTCTAATATATGCATAATTATTCGTTTATTTTTTCTTTTATCTCTTTTGCTGCTGAGCAAATGTTTTTCATTTTTTCATTGTTTGATAAGCTATCATCTATTAAATGCTTAACAAATGTGCTTCCAACAATTACTCCATCAACACCTTTAGACTTCTCTTTACAAGTTTTTTCATCAACTCCAAATCCTATATAAAGAGGCGTATTAGTATATTTTTTTATTGTGCTGATTATTGTAGTTAAATCTTCACTTTTACCGCTTCCCGTAATTCCTGTATATGCTACCATATAGATAAATTTTTGAGAATTTGAAACAATTTCTTTAATTCTGTTTTCTGTATGTGTGGGAGCTACAAAAGAGATATTTGCTTTATTATATTTTTTAAATAATGGCTCTATTAACTTTGCTTCTTCATTAGGAACGTCAGGAATTATAAGACCATTTATTCCAAATTCATCAGCTTTTTTTAAAAAATTTTCAATCCCATAATGATAAAATGGATTCATATATCCCATCCATAAAGTATCCATTTCAGGAGCTATTTTAGAACTTACTTCAAATAAATCTTTTAACTTAAATCCATTTGCAATTGCCATTTGATTTGCTTTTTCAATAACAGGACCATCTGCAATGGGGTCAGAAAAAGGGATTCCAAGTTCTAAACAATCAACGCCTGCTTCTTTCATATTTAATGCTAAATCTACACAAAAATTATTGCTTGGTATTGATGATGTAATATATCCAACTAATTTTTTCAAAATAAAATCCTATAATATATTTAATTAAGGAAATATTTTAGCGAATTTTATCTTGATTTGATATGAGTATATATTTAGAACTACAGTTTTAAGCAGACTCTAATTTCTAGAAATTAATCTAAATAAAAATGAATGCTAATTCTTCTATTAAAAAGGATAAATTAGATACAATAATCTTTAAATTTAAAGAAAAAATAGGAAATTTATTGTGAGTATTATTAAAAACGATTTTGAAAAAATGAATATAACAAAAATTAAAAATTCTAAGAAAAATGCTAAAAAATTAACAATGATAACAGCTTATGATGCACTTTTTGCAAAACTATTTGAAGAAATTGCTGATATGATATTAGTAGGAGATAGCCTAAATATGAGTTTTGCTGGACGTCCTGATACTTTATCTGCAACTTTAGAACAAATGATTTATCATACAAAGGCTGTTTGTAATGGAGCGCCTAAAGCTTTTACAATTTTAGATATGCCTTTTGGGACTTATATAAATAAAGATATTGCTTTAAAAAATGCAGTTAGAGTTTATCAAGAAACCAATGCTGCTGCTATTAAAGTAGAAGGTGGGGAAGATAAAGCTTCTATTGTCAAACATTTAACTACTAACTCAATTGCTGTTATGGGACATATAGGATTAATGCCTCAATATGTTAGAAGTGAGGGTGGATATAAAGTAAGAGGAAAAACTCTTGAAGATAGTGAACAACTAATTCGTGATGCAATAGCAATTGAAAAAGCAGGAGCTTTTGCAATTGTAATTGAAGGGGTTATGAGTGAAACTGCTAAAAAAATCACAGAAGCAATTAATATCCCAACAATTGGAATTGGTGCAGGAAATGTAACTGATGGACAAGTTTTAGTTTGGTCAGATATGTTAGGATTTTTTGAGGATTTTAAACCAAAATTTGTAAGACACTATATGGATGGTGCGCAAGAAGTTAAAAATGCTGTAAATCAATATAGAAATGATGTTCAAGATACCTCATTTCCTTCACAAAAAGAAGAATATTAATATGCATAATTTTATAGGCTCACTTTAAAATGGAAAGAGTAGTAGAAGTAGAACAAATTTCCTTTGAAGAAGATAATGCTGAAATAAGTTTAAGACCTTCTTCTTGGGATGATTACATAGGTCAAGAAAAAATAAAAAGAAATTTAAAAGTTTTTATTGAAGCCTCTAAAAAAAGAAATGAAGCACTAGATCATATTTTATTTTATGGACCACCAGGACTTGGAAAAACAACAATTTCATATTTAATTTCAAATGAAATGAATACAAATATTAAAATCACAGCCGGACCTATGATTGAGAAATCAGGAGATTTAGCTGCAATTTTAACAAACCTAGAAGAAGGTGATATTTTATTTATTGATGAAATTCATAGACTTTCACCTGCTGTTGAAGAAATACTCTATCCTGCAATGGAAGATTATAGATTAGATATCATAATTGGCTCAGGACCTGCTGCACAAACTGTTAAAATTGATTTGCCAAGATTTACACTAATTGGAGCTACAACAAGAGCTGGGATGCTATCAAACCCTTTACGTGAAAGATTTGGAATGCATTTTAGAATGCAATTTTATAATCATGATGAATTAGCAAAGATTATTCAAATAGCCTCTGATAAGTTAAATAAATATTGTGAAGATAATGCTGCAAATGAAATTTCAAGAAGAAGTAGAGGAACTCCCAGAGTTGCCTTAAGACTGTTAAGACGAGTAAGAGATTTTGCAGAAGTAGAAAATGAACTTAGAATAAATTTACCTAGATGTAAATTTGCCTTAGATGAACTAGGAGTTAATGAAAGTGGTTTTGATGAAATGGATATCAATCTTCTTGAACTTCTTGTTTCAAATAAAGGAAAACCTATGGGACTTTCAACAATGGCAGCAGCTTTGAGTGAAGATGAGGGAACAATTGAAGATGCAATTGAACCTTATTTATTAGCAAATGGGTTTATTGAAAGAACGGCAAGGGGAAGAATAGCTTCTATAAAAACATATGAGATGTTTAGATTGTCATATCCAGGAAGTGAAAAACTAGATAATGATGATGAAGGAACTTTATTTTGAAACCACAATATTTTTTAATTGCATTAACAATTATTACAATATTTTTTATATTTGAACTTTTTAGTCCATTTTTAAAACCAATAATAGTTGCTCTACTTTTAGCAGTTGCTACAAATTCTTTAAATATTTATTTAAAAAAATATATTCCTAGTCCTTTTGTCTCTTCAACTTTGATGACAATACTATTAACAGCTATTTTCTTTATTCCTGTTTTATATTGTATTTTTTCATTTGCTAGTTTAATTAATAAAATTGATCAACAAGCCTTAATTAGTATTTATAATGTAACTTTAGAATGGGTTCAACATATGCCTGATGATTTTATTTTCTTTAAAGACCAATTAAATTCAATATTAGGAAAAATTGATATTCCTGAATCTATACAAAAACTATTTTCAATAGGGGCTTTTTTAGGTAAAAATTCTGCAAAATTTATTATTGATATGGTAATGATTTTGATATTTTACTTTTTCTTTAATTTTTATTCAACACAATTATCTCACTATTTTAAAGAAGCCATGCCTTTAAAAAAAGAAGATTCAAATGCTTTATTTTATGAATCTTCAAATGTAATGAGCGTAGTTTTATACTCAATTCTAACAACTGCTATTTTTGAAGGTCTTTTATTTGGAGTTTTTATTAGCTTCTTTGGATACGATGGAATATTGCTTGGAGTTTTATATGGATTTGCTTCCCTTATTCCTGTTGTTGGAGGCCTTCTTATGTGGCTTCCTGTTGCAATATATGAAATATTTGCAGGAACTATAGGAAATGCAATTATCATAGTTATTTATTCTCTTTTAGTAATTTCTTTAATCGCAGATACTTTTATAAAACCAATTATAATAAAATATATAAATAAAAAAGTCGTTAAAACGCCAACTCAAGTAAATGAATTACTTATATTTTTCTCAATAGTTGCAGGACTTTCAACTTTTGGTTTTTGGGGAATGATAATTGGGCCAGCTATGGTTACATTCTTTATTTCACTTATTCAACTTTTGAAGAAATTTAGTGATGATTTTTATAGCATTGAACAAACAATGGAAAATAGAAAATAGTTTATTTTCTATTTTTCAATTTTATTACTAATTCTAAACCTTTATAACTCTTATGCTTATAAGAAAAAGTTTTATTTGAAGCTAGAATCTCTCCATTCATATGTTTTGTTATTATCTCAGTAACCATAAATAAACCTATTCCTTTACCTTGAGACTTATGTTTAGTAGTAAAATAAGGTTCAAATATTCGTTCTAAAATACCCTCTTCTACTCCATTTGCATTATCTTTTACAATAATCAAAATATCTGTATCACTTCTACTAGTATCAATAAAGATAAGTTTTTCTTTCTTATTTTTAGAAAAAGCTTCAATTGAGTTACTTAAAAATATAACAAAAATTTGAAGTAACTCAGAAGAAAAACTTTTCATAACAATATTCTCACAATTTTTAATAACTTTTATATTATTGTTTTCGATTTTTGAGGAGAGTATATTTAATGCATTATTTATTATGTCATTTAAATTTAATAAAACTTTTTCATTATTTGGTTTAAAGAAATCTCTAAAATTATCTAATGTTTTTGATAAATTATTTGAATTATTTATTATTGCATCTATATTTTTATAAAAATTTTCATCATCCAATTTATCAAATTCTTTTTCAACTTTCATACCACTTGCAGCTGTTGTAATAGCAGATAAAGGTTGTCTCCATTGATGAGCTATATTTTCTAGCATATCACCCATAGAAGCTTGCTTTGATTGAAGTATTAACATTTTTTCATTAAGTTGGAGCTGTTCTCTTGTTTTTTCTTGTCCTGTTACATCATGAAAAACTAAAACTACTCCAATAATCTCTTCTTTTTTATTCTTTATAGGAGCTGCTGAATCCTCTATAATATAAATGCTTCCATCCTTACTTCTTAATCCTGTACCATTTGCAAGACCAACAATTATTCCTTCTTCTAAAACTTTTTTTATAGGAGTTGTAACTTCTTTTTTTGTAGAACTATTAAATATTTTAAAAATCTCATCAATTAATTTACCTTTTGCTTCTTTTAAAGTGAAGCCTGTTAATTTTTCTGCAATTGGATTTAAGAATTCTATTTCAGCTTTTTTGTTAGTTACAATAACTGCATCACCAATAGATTTTAAAGTGATTTCAGCTTTTTCTTTTTCTTCAAAGAGTTTATTTTCATACTCAATTTTCTTTTTTCTTGTAATATATAAAAGTAAAAAAATAAATATATTTAAAATAAGAAATAATATTAGCATGTATTTAAAATAAGTATTTCTATCCTTAAACTCTTTTGATAATCTATAATCTATTTCAGTATTTAAAGAATCAATAATATTTATTAATTCCTTAAATTTTAGATCAAATATTTGATCTAAATCGCTTCTTATACCATGATTTAATACATTTTCCAAACGAATATTAGCTAGATTATAAAACTCATTAGATTTAATAAGAAGCATTTCTAATTTTTTATAATATTCAAAATCATCTTTTGAAGATAAAACCTCTTTTGCTCTTTGTACATATAAAATAAAGTTTTCATGTCTAAATTTGTACATTACATCTTTTTCAAGGTCGATTGACTTATCACCTGAAATTGCCTCTTCAAACCATAAATGACCAATTGTCATATCATTTTTAAATACTTGGATTTCAGATTTCAAGGGAAGATATTTACTCATTGCATTATTCCAATTTAAATGAGTAGTAATTATTAATAATAAATCAATACAAAAAATTAATAACATTCCTAAGATAGGTATATTATTTCTAGATTTTTCAAAAGACATAACTTTTTCCTTTTATAAATCTTTAAGTATACAGAAAAAAGTTATGAATAACAAGAAAAAAATTATTCTCCTGATTCAAGTTCACCTTGATAAGTAATAATTCCATAATCCAAATTTGAAACAGATTTAAAGCCCATATCAAGCATGATTCTTTGGCAATAAGCACTTCTACTTCCACTATGACAATAAACAACAACAGGTGTATCTTTTTTATTTTCAATTCGTTCTAAGGCTTGGTAAAATGCAGTTGTGGGGATTAAATAATCAGTTCCCTTAATTCTAGTTCCTACCCATTCCATCCACTCTCTTGTATCTACTAAATTAAAATTTACAAAGCCTAATTCTCTAGCTTCAAGTAAAGCTTCAACTTCATGTGCAGATATTTGTTCTTTTTTTAAAATATCCTCACACTCGTTTTTTGTATGCCCTTTTGAGTGGATATTTTCTTCAACTAAAGGTGATTCTTCTTCAATAGATTTTGCATAAGAAGGTGTACAAAATATTCCACAATGACAATGACCGTTTGTAGGAATTTCTTCTTCTAAAGCTGGAGTACAAGGACATAATCTATTATCAGCTTTATCTTTTTCTTCTTGAGTATTCCCTATTACCATAAAACAGGGACAATATCTTTTATTATAAATTAACTTATTTCTTGTAAGACCCATTTGAATTGATTCATTTACATCAGCTTCAGGGTTATAAACAAAGCCATGTTCTTCACAAACTTTATTTGTAAATTGCTTCGTTAATTCAAATTGAATTTGAAATTCTTCACTTTGGATATCAATCTTTTTAATCATAATTATTCCTAATATTTAATAATTTTTGAAAGTATAGTAAATATTAGTTAATTTAGACTTAGGGTATAGATATAAATTTTTAAATGTAAGATTAATATAAAGGGAAAATACTTTTCCCTTTTATATTAGAAAGTAGATATATAAGCTCCTAGAGCTTCAATTTCTTCATCACTTAAGTTAGCAACTTGACCTTTCATCACGCCTTTCATAACTCCACCGTAAGTGTCATCTTTATAGCCTTTTAAAGCTGCAACAATTTTTGAAGCATCCCAATTTTTTATAATTTTAGATTTTCCTAATGCCGCCATTTCGGCAGATGCTCCATGACATCCTGCACATTTTAAATACAAGCCTTTTCCTTTTTCAGCTAATGAAGCATCAACAGCTTTTGCTTCTGTTTTAGTAGCAACTATAGTATTAATACTTTCTTCAATTTTATCTTTCGTTTCAACTGCTTTTGATACAACATCATTTGTAACTTCTTCAGTTTTTGCTACAACTTTTTCACTTACACTTTTTACAGCGTCACTTCCAAGTGCTGCAACTTTTTTTGACTCTTCTGCAATTTGAGAAGCTAATTTATTTGTTGATTCTTTTACTTGATCAACTAATTTTGTCTCAGGAGTTTTTTCTTCAACAACAGGAGTAGCTACTTTTTCAACTTCTACTTTTGTTTCTACTGCTGTAGTTTTTTTCTCTGCTACTTGTTTATCTTCACCACATCCTGTTAAGAATGTTACAATTGCAATTGATACAAACGAACTTAATAAAATTTTTTTCATCGATCTTCCTTGTGTAAATATTAAGAAATTTTACTTCCTTTATCTTAAAAAATAATTAGTATATTATTTTAATACATAAAAGTGGATTATTTGTGTTTAGTCTTCTAATGGACTATAGTCAAATTTAAATTCATCTTTTACAAAATCAATTTTTACATTTCCACCTTTTTTTAGTTTTCCAAATAAAATTTCATCGGTTAATATATTTTTAATTTTATCAGAAATAACTCTTGAAAGAGGTCTTGCACCCATCGCTTTATCATAACCTAAAGTTGCTAATTCTTTTTTAGCTTTTAAACTTATTGATATTGATATTTTTTTACTAACTAACTGTTTTTCTAAATCTTCTATAAATTTTCCTGCAACTTTTGCAACAATATCCATACTTAAAGCATTAAAACTAACCATTGCATCAAGTCTATTTCGAAACTCAGGTGCAAAGAATTTATTAACTGCTTTATTTTCATTCAAAAATTCATCTTTTGCAAAGCCCATTACATTTGCTTCACTAGCTCCTAGATTTGAAGTCATAATTAAAACAACATTTTGAAAATCTGCTTTATTTCCACTATTGTCTGTAAGTTCTGCATTATCCATAACTTGAAGTAATATAGACATTAAATCAGGATGTGCTTTTTCAATTTCATCTAATAATAATACACAATGTGGATGTTTTCTAATAGCTTCTGTTAAAAGTCCACCATTTTCAAAACCTACATATCCAGCTGGTGCTCCAATTAGTCTTGAAATAGTATGAGCTTCCATATATTCACTCATATCAAATCTTTCAAAATGAATTCCTAATTGGCTTGATAATTCTTTTGCTACTTCAGTTTTACCAACACCTGTTGGTCCTGTAAATAAAAAACTTCCAATTGGTTTTTTATCAATACTAAGCCCTGCTTTATTTCTTTTAATTGATTGAACAATTGTCGAAATTGGATTATCTTGACCAAATACTCTTTTTTGCATATTTTTTTCAAGGCTTTTTAGTAATGAAAGATCAGATTTTGTTGTTGATTTAGATGGAATATGAGCCATCTTAGCAACAGTATCTTCAATATCTTTTTGTGTAACTTTTATATTTTTTTTGTTTAAGTTTGAATACTCAATTTTCATTTTTGCTCCAACCTCATCAATTACATCTATTGCACTATCAGGTAAGAATCTATCATTAATATATTTTTTACTTAATTCAACTGCAACTTCAATAGCATTTTTATTATATTTTACACCATGGAAATCTTCATATTTTGATTTTAAACCTTCTAAAATAATAACTGTATCTTCAATTGAAGGTTCATTAATATCTACTTTAGCAAATCTTCTTGATAAAGCTTTATCTTTTGAAAAATCATTTCTAAACTCACTATAAGTAGTTGCACCTATACATCTTAGTTTTCCATTTGCAAGCATTGGTTTTAAAATATTTGAGGCATCCATTGAACTTCCACTAACACTTCCAGCGCCAACTATTGTATGAATTTCATCAATAAATAAAATAGCATTTGGAACTTTTACAATCTCTTTTAAAAGTGATTTTAATTTCTTCTCAAAATCACCTCTATATTTTGTTCCTGCAACCATTGAACCCATATCTAAAGAGAAGACTTTTGCATCTTCTAAAAACTCAGGAACTCTTTTATTTGCAATTTCTAAGGCTAAACCTTCAGCTATTGCTGTTTTACCAACACCTGGTTCTCCTACTAATATTGGATTATTCTTTTTTCTTCTACTTAAAATTTGAATAACTCTATTAATCTCAGAAATTCTTCCAATAACAGGATCTATCTCACCTTTTCTAGCTTCTGCAACTAATTCAAGTGAATTTTGCTCTAAGACTTTATTCTCTTTTCCTTCTTTAACTTCACTATCTTCAGTTTCATCTTCTTTATGAGAAATCTCTTCTAAAATATCAATTTTTTCAACACCTGCTTTTCTTAATAAATATGTTGCATATGATTTTTCATCTTTTAAAATTGCTACAAACATATCTTCAATTGAAGCATTTCGTCCACCACTTGTTTGGGTATGGGCAACCATAGATTCTATCGTTGAAGTTAAAGTTATAGTTTCAATTGGTTCATCTATAATATCTTCAGGATATACAGGTGTATTTTCATCTATATGTTGCTTTACTTGATTAAATATTTTATTTTGATCTATTCCTAAATCAGTAAATAAATTTTCAATTACCTCATCATGAATAAGCATTAAAAATATATGTTCAATAGTTAAATATTCATGCCTACTTTTTTTTGCATAGCCTACTGCTTGTGCAAATATATTTCTTAATTCTTTACTTATCATTTTTTACTCTTCTTCCATAATAGCTTTTAAAGGAAAACCTTTTTCTCTAGCTAATGTTTTTACTTGGGCAACTTTCGTAGCCGCTATTTCATGGGTATAAACACCACATACATCTTTTCCATTATTATGGATATTTAGCATAATCTGTGTTGCTTGTTCTGCTGTTTTTCTGAACACTTTTGTTAAAATATCTATTACAAAATCCATAGTTGAATAGTTGTCATTTAACAATAAAACTTTATATTTTTTTGGTTCTACTACTTCTAAATCACTATCTAATTCTATTTCTAATTCGTTAGCCACTATATACCTTTATAAATTATTCTTGATATAGTATAACAAAAAAAACATTACAGAGGTAAAAGAAAATGTTTATTAAATAATTTAAAGTTTTTTTTAGATTTAGCTATAATCCCAAAAATAAACCAAAATGATAAGAGAAAGAAATGAAAACACTATTTATAACTGCAACAAATACTGATGTAGGGAAAACATATGCTTGTGAAACCTTATTAAAGCACTATGCTAAAAAAGGTTTAAAAGTTGGATATTTCAAACCACTTGAAACAGGAGTTATAACTTTACCACTAGATGGTAATAAAATGTTAACTTTAGTAAAAGAGTTAAATCCAGACTTTGATGTAAATATTGAAGATGTAGTTCCCTATCAATTTGAATTACCTGCTGCTCCTTATGTGGCAAAAGGTGAAAAAAATATTGACATAGACTTTTTATTAAAAAAGAAAAAAGAGTTAGAAAAACTTTGTGACATACTTATTATTGAAGGAGCTGGTGGATTAATGGTTCCTATTGAAAAAAATCTTTTTATTATAGATTTGATAAAAATACTACAAGCAGAAGCTGTGCTAATAACTCCTTCAAAGCTTGGCTGCATAAATGATACTTTACTTTCACAAGAAGCTTTAAAGGCTAGAGATATTCCTTTTGATTGGTATATAAACTTATATGAAGACAAAGATAGTTTTGAAAAAGTTTCAAAGCCATTTTTAGAAGATTACTTTGGCGAATTAAAATTTTTAAGCCAATTGAAATAAACTAAATTAATTAATTTTATTCACTTTAATAGGAATTAGAGTTTAAACTCTAATTCCACTTCCTTGGCTTTTGTAACTCCAATCATAGTTAAAGATTCATCTCCTACTAGATTCTCTTTTTTTAATTCTTTTAGATATTTTTTACCCTGCTTTAAAGAAAACACTTTTGTATTATCCATCTTTTTTATAACATCATTTAAAGTTTCATCTTCTTCTTTTTTTAATATTGCTAAAAGTAAGACTTTTTTATTTAGATTATCCATTAAATTTTATCCTTGATACTCTTATAATATATCGCCACTACAAAAAATACACAACCAATTATAATAGTAATTAACTCCAAAGGTATTAATTCAGCCATAATTCCTATAAAAAGAGTTGTTACAACATTTGTAACCATAAAAATCATATCATTATATGAAATTACTCGTCCTAAATATTTTCGTTCTACTTTTTCTTGAAGTAAAGCATAGGTATATGACCAAATAGTAGTAGTTGTAAAACCTGTTAAAAACACTGCAACAAGAGCAATATAAAAATTAAATTGTAATAATCCCCAGGCAATAATTGCTAAACCTTGAAAAATAAAAATATATGTTAAAGTTTCTTTATTAACTTTATTTGTAATAAAAAGTGGTCCAACCATCAAAGCAAGGGCTCTTATTGCATTTGTAATTCCAATTGCCAAAGGAACTGCTAAAACATACTTATATTCATTTTTTGCCAAAAGTGTTACTAAAGTATCAAAAGCTGTTAGTCCAACTGTAGAGTGTAGTAAAATTAGTTGCATTACTATTTTATTTCTTTTTAAATAGAAAAAACCATCTTTTATCATAGTTGAAATTTTTTCTTTTGTGTGAATAACCTCAACTTTTAAATCTATATTTATAAATAAGATAATTGCCGCTAGAAAAAATAATGAATCCATTATAATTGCTGTTTTAATACCCCATATATTTACTATTATTCCACTAGCTGCCATTCCAGCAGCATAAGTAAAAGACCAAATAATAGAGTGAATTTCATTAGCTTTTTGTAAAACTTTTCCTGATACAAGTTTTGGTAAAAGTGACATTTCTGTTGAGAAAAACATCGAAGCACTTCCCATTCTTATAAATATAAAAATCATTAAAAGCCAAAGTTCACTTTTATCATCTATTGTTAAAAAAAGTAAAGTCATAATAAGTTCAGTACAAAGAAGAGTAAGCATTAAAGGCTTTATTCTAAATCTATCAATAATTGCTCCTGATAAGGGGGCAATTATAACAGCTGGTATTAAATGCATAGCAGCTACTAGAGAAATTGCAAAAGCTGAGGAACCAAAATTTACAAGCATAGTATAAATAGCAACACTTGAAAACCATGCACCAAAATAGGCTACAAATTGAAGTAAGGAAAGTTTTCTTACTGTTGGATGATTAGCTAATAATTCACGATAATTCAATATGTATTAAAACCTCTTGGAACATTGCAGAGTCTGCTTCTTCATCACTTTTATGATTGCTTAGATAATTTGAATTTTTATTACCTGCAAAACAAAAAGCACAATCTTCTTTTATATCTTCATTTATACTAACAAGGAAAAAGGCTTTTCCATATTTTGAAGATAAAATCACTTTATCTCCCGTTTTAAATCCACTTTTTGGATGTAAATAAACAGAATCGTCTGAGTTAAACTGTGAGTTTAAATTCTCTTTTCGTTTTGCTGTTATAAAGTAGTATTCATCTTCTTTTTTTGATTCATATAAATTATCTATTTCTATTTCTTCAATAAATTCAAAAGTCTCTATTTTTGATATTCCTTCAACTCTTGCATTTTTATAATAATCTAAGATTTCATCTTCTTCTTTTATTTTTTCAAAAGAAAATGCATTATTTAAATATTGGGTTAATTCATATTCACTTATTGTATTTTCATCTTTTTTTATAACAACATTAGAAATAGCTTTTAATTCATGTCCATATGAGATTCTAATATCTTTTTTTGATAAAAAATCACTGGAAGGGATAATTAAATCAGCATATCTAGAAGTTTCATTTAAAGTTGTTCCATAAAAAACTACAAAACTTTTTTCTAAGCCTTCAATAACTCTTTGAGTATTTGGAGAACTTACAACAGGATTTGCACCTTGAATAAAGACTAAATCATAAGAAGCAAAATCAACTTCAGGTAAAGAAACAGTTTTTTTAGGTTTAACTTCAAATTTATTTTCATATCCATTTGTTGAATCACCAATATACCAAACTCCACCAGCGCTTTTATTATGAAGTCCAATATACGCAGCATAAGAATCAATTACTCTTGTTATTTGAGAACCTTCATAATATTTTTGAACCCCAAGACCTAACATAATTGAAACTTTTTTACCTTTTATAAGTTCATAAAATTTTGTAATATCATTAAGACTAACTCCTGTAGTTTCTTCGTATGAAACAACAGGTCTTTGTTTTGCTAAATCAAAGAACCAATCTGCACCATGACCATGGTTTTGAATAAATTCTTCATCTTCCATATCTTCCATGTAAGCAAATCTTGTTAATAAAAGAGCTAGTTCATAATCAGTTTTTGGGTTAATTTGTAAATGAAGTTCACTTTTTTTTGCAATTGGCGTTTTAATTGGATCAATTGTTATAAAGGTTTTATCTTTTACAAGATTATACATATGTGGAGAAGTTATGGAAAAATTTCTTCCCCAAGCAATAATAATCTCAGAATCAATAAGATTTTGTATAGGAGGATTAGAAGAGTGTTTTCTTCCTTTATTTAGGCCATTTGAACCTGGTCCCTCACATAAATCACCCTTTGTGAAGGTTGCTCCATATTTTGAGAAAAAAGTCTTTGGTGAGCTTTGCATAAGCCCTAAATTCCCAGAACCTTTATAATAGATTGTTTTTGAAGGTTCTGTATTTTCGAGTTTTTCTACTAATATATCTAGAGATTTATCTAAAGAAATCTTTTCAAGTTTTATTTTCTGATCTGCTGTCAAATTCTTTGCTAAAGTTTTTTCTGGATTTAAATATGATTCTTTTAAAAAATCTTCTTTTAATAAATTTGCAAAATTAACACAAAGTTTTCCATTAGTTACTTTATGTTCTTTATTTCCTTTACACTTTTTATTTTCATAAATAGCTTCACAAGCATCAAAACAATCTAAAGGACAAGCTACTGATTTATTATTTAAGATACTATTTGAATTCAATTTTTACTAACCTTGAAAAAATTTCTGGATTATTAACTATAATTTTTACTTTATAAGAAGAAATATGCAAAGAATCTGCAACATCAAAAATCTTATTTATTTTTAAATCACTGGCTTTCCCATCAATAAAAATTGTTTTATTTTTAATAATATCAACATCCGCTATTGGGACAAAAATTTCTAATTTTCCACGAGATAAGTCTTTTGACTCATAAAGTAAAGTCCCAGGAGTTACATAATTACCTTCTTTAACTGCTATATTATAAATATAATTAGATTTTTCGACTAATTTTTTCTTCTTTATATTATCTTTTAAATTTGCTATTTTAATTAACATATCTGCTTTAGTTGTTTGAAAATTAATTACTTTAACTTTTTGATTATCTTTTTCATATCCAGATTTTGAAGAAACTTTTAAAAGTCTTTGATAATTCTTTTCTTCAATTTCCATCATTTGAGTAATTGCTTTTAATTTATTACTTGATTGTTGTAAGTCAATTCTATCTACATAAGAATCTATTTCTATGATTTTTGTATTATTAGCTTTTTTACCTTCTATTTTATCATTTGAATAAATTACTTTTCCACTAACTGCTGATTTTACTTGGAAACTCTCAATTGGCTCTAATTTTGCATAAAATTCATTTGCAAAACT
The DNA here is from genome assembly GCA_030145305.1 of Halarcobacter sp. Taxonomy (GTDB): domain Bacteria; phylum Campylobacterota; class Campylobacteria; order Campylobacterales; family Arcobacteraceae; genus Halarcobacter. Next base: position 49,716 of record JAQYVX010000007.1, read on the forward strand.
TATACTCAAAAATGCTAAAAATACTAATAAATATCTCATTTTTTTCCTCTTAAATTTTGATCTGTTTTAATAAGTCAATAGTTTGTTTTTTCAAGACTTTAAAATCTATTTCACTCTCACATTTATATATTAATTCATCTAAAGATTCATCTATTTTTAAATATGGAAGTAAAGCCTTCATTAGGCTATTTTTGTCTTTTGTCTTTTTAACAATTTTTATTAAAGGCAAATCATCTTTTTTCTTTTTTGATTTTTGAAGTTTAGCGTAAGAAACTAAACCAATTATTAATATTGTAGTAAGAACTCCAAAAAAGAAATATACTATTTTTTGGGTTAATGTACTCTGCTGTACTTTAACTGAAAGCTCTTTTCTATCAAGAATTTTCTCTTTTGGTTTTTCTAATATAAGCTCTTTTAAAACTTGATTCTCTACTTCTATTTTAAAAGATTCTGTTGTTTTTTCTACAATTCTCTTTTCTTTTTTATCAAAATACTTTAAAGTTATACTTGGAATCAAAAAAGATGAACTTGAAACAATAGAATAAGCTTTTGAATATTTTCCTTCATAGCTATTATTTGAATATTTAGTATTCACTTCAGGTTTATTATCATAAATTGTGGCCTTTGGAATATTTAGTTTAATATCTTCTATATCATCAAAATTTCCTCTACCTTCAATATCTATTTTAAAAGATACAGACTCTCCTTGCTTGATTTTTGTTTTATCTACCTTTCCTTTTATATTAAAATCACCAATTAAACTTATACCCTGTGGGAGTTCTTTTATATCAAATTCTAGTTTATTTGAATATATCTTTAAAAGTTTTGGAGATGCGGTAAAGAAACCAAAAGCACTAGAAGAACTATCCATTATCTGAACATCAACTCTTAAAGGGGAGATTTTAAGTTTTCCACTTTTTTGAGGAAAAAGTAAAAAGTCTAATTCTTGGATTATATAGTCATTTTGTTCATATCTCTTATTTGAATTATCAACTTTTTTATGCCAAAAATTTTCAAAATGAGGCTGTTCAAAGCCAAGGTTTGTAATTTGAATATCTTTTTTATATTTAAATATTAGTTTAATAAGTAATTCTTCTCCCACATATAAAGAGGTTTTAGAAGGGCTTAATGTCAGTTCAAAATTATCTGATTTTGTCTTAGAAATTTTTTGCTCAGTAATTTTCTTTGGATTAGTTTTTACTTCTTCGTCATTTACAATAAAAGTAAAACTTGGAATAGTAAACTCATTATTTGCCACTATTCTATACTTTTTTGAAATCTTCTCAGAATAGTTTCCATTTAGAACTTGTAAAGATCTCGAAGTTCCTAAAGATTCTACTATAAAGCCATCAATTTCTTTTATTTTAGGAAACTTAACGGAAGAACCTACCGCTGTATATTCAAAAATAAAAGATTCACCTTTTGTAAAAGTATTGGGAGAATGTAATGTGATATTTGCAAAAAGTGATATATTTAAAAAAATTAATATTAATATTAATCTAATATTTTTCATCAAAACTCCAATGTTCCTTCAATAGCAAAATTTGCTTTAGAATCAAGTTCCGCATGGGATAAAACAGCAACTTGCAATCCAAATTTTTCATATATTTCTGAAACTCTTTTTCTTAAAAGTGGATCTACTACCATCGCAATTTTACTAAAGCCTTTTGCTTCAACTAATTGAAGCAACTCTTTTGTTTTTGTTACAAGATTGTTAATCTCAGCAATGGATAACATTAGTTGAGAAACTCCATGTTGTTCTTGTAGTTTTCCAATAAATTGTTGCTCAATATCAGGTTTTATTGTAATAATATGAAGTGTATTATCACTATCTTTAAATCTATCTGTAATAAGTCTAAATAATTTACTTCTTACATGCTCTAATAAAATATCTGGGGCTTTTGTAAACTCAGCAATATCAGCAATTGCTTCAATAATAGTTAGCATATCAACTATTGGTATTTTTTCATGAAGTAATTCTTTACAAACTTTTAATAAAGAACCATATGAAGTAACTTTCATAGCCTCATCAACAACAATTGGGAAATCACTTTTAAGTCCTTCTACAATATCAACAATATCCTGTCTAGTGATAATATCTTCCGCGTGCTTTTTAATAATTTCTGAAATATGAGTTGAGATAATTGTAGGCGCATCTACAACTGTAAATCCTTTCATTAAAGCATCTTCTTTCAAACCTTCTTCAATCCAAGTTGCAGCTAAATTAAATACAGGTTCTTTTACTTGGAGCCCTTTTAGTTTATGATTTCCTGCTCCACCCATAGCAAGAAGTTTGTTTATCTCAACTCTACCTTTTACTAAAGGTATTCTTTTTAAATAAAGTTGATATTCATTTGGAGGTAAATTTGCATCATCTGAAATTCTAATTTGGGGAATTACAAACCCTAATTCACTTGCAATTGTTTTTCTAATAGCTTTGATTTTATCAAGTAATTCAGAGTCACCTTGAACAAGTTGTAATAATCTGATTCCTAGCTTTAACTCAAGGACTTCAAGCTTCATAATATTTTCCATAACTTGTTTTTCATTTGGTGCAGTAGTAGCTTGTTTTTTTCTATCTTTTAAATCTTGTATATTATCACCTGTTTGTGCAGATGCTTTTTCTGTACTTGGTTTAAAAAATCTTGTAACTACATTATCTTGATTATCATCAATCATATAAATTGCATATCCAATAAATACCATTAAAAGACCCATGATTATTAGAATTCCACTTGGGAAGCCTGGAATAAATCCAAATAATATCATTCCAATACCAAGTAAAATTAAAGATTTTGAATCTTTAATTAGTTGTGAAACTGCACTATTTGCAAACTTTTCTTCATCCATATTTGAACGAGTAATTATAATTGCTGTTGCAGTTGATAGTATAAGTGCTGGAATTTGGGCAACTAGTCCATCACCAATTGTCAAAATTGTATATATTTCAGCACTTTGAGATACAGTCATATCATGTTGAAATAGCCCAATTAAAAGTCCACCAATTAAGTTTACTAATGTAATTATAATACCAGCAACAGCGTCACCTTTTACAAACTTAGAAGACCCATCCATGGCTCCATAGAAATTTGCTTCAGAGATTAACTCTTTTCTTCTTACTTGAGCTTGTATATCATCAATAAAACCTGCATTTAAATCGGCATCAATAGCCATCTGTTTTCCAGGCATAGAATCAAGAGTAAACCTTGCAGTTACTTCAGCAACCCTTGTCGCACCTTTTGTTACAACCATAAAATTAATAAGCACTAAGATAATAAAGACAATAATACCAATAACCATATTTCCGCCAACAACAAAATCTCCAAAGGCTGAGATTATAGAACTAACGGCATCAGGACCATTGTGTCCTTCACTTAAAATAGACCTAGTAGTAGCTATATTTAAAGATAGTCTAAAGAGAGCTAAAATAAGAATAATTGTAGGGAAAGTTGTTAAATCTGCTGGTTTTTGAATATATAAAGAAATAAGTAAAATAAGCAAAGATAAAGATAAGGAGATTATCAAAAAGAAATCTAATGCACCTTTTGGTAAAGGGATTATAATAATAGTAAGTATTGCTACAAATATTGCAACAACAAATAAGTCTTTTGAAAAAATCTTTCTTAAATTCATCTAATACTATAAATATTTATCTAATAAAATTAACTAGTGACAATTCGTTCATTTTGTTAATTGTCGAATATAAGGCTGTATATGTAAGCTCTAAAGCTTTTGCTTCAACAGCTACTTTTGATAAATCAGCAGCTCCAATTTCTTGAGATAAAATATTAAACTGTGTTAGTTTTGTACTAACTCTATCTAAGGAAATCTCAAAAACTTTATTTCTTCCACCAAGTTTTGCATGTCCTGTATTTACAGCATCAAAAGCTTCTGAAATTTCATCAAGACTTTCTCCTAAACTAGCTTTAGCTTCTTGTGTTGACACTGCATTTCCAAGAGAGTCTACTTGATTTAAAGCATTAATTATTTTGTCTAAAGTGTCAAAAATGTTTACTTTAGCTTCAAACTTTGTTCCATCTTCATTTGGTGTTGTAATTTGAAATGCTTTATCTGTACCAATACTAATTGGTCTCACTTCAGAAGTAGCATTCCCATCTTCATCATATTTTACAAGCTGTGTTATTACTCCTAATGTTGAAGGAGATTCAGAGGAGGGATCATTCGCAGGAACAGTCACACTATAAGTATAAGGACCTGTTCCGGGTATAAGAGCTAAAGTATTCCCTTTTCCATCTTCTAATTCTGTATTAGCTGAATTAAAAGTCCATACTGTACCTTTTTCATCAATTAAAGATTCTGTTCCTAAAAGACCTATTGTTTGCAATTGCGTTGAATTAACACTAGCTTTCATTTTCCATTCGTAGCCATCTTGATCAATAATTCTCTCATTTGCATCAAATTCTAGTGTTTCATTTTTTAATGCACTACTTGAAGTATGCATAAAAGTTTCAAAACCTGTAACTCCTCTTTCTCGATAAGAACCCTCTTCAACAGCAATCTTTCTTAAAAAACCATCGCCATTGTAACGTATGCTCCCATCACTATTTTTACTAAATGCTTTTACTTGAGTATCTGAACCTGAATACAAATATTCACCCTCAACTTGTTGATTAGCAAAATCATAAAGATTTTCTCTAACTCCCACCAAATTGACAGCAATAGCAGCTCTTGCTTCAATACTTGTTGTATCATTTAGGGCTTTTTGAACTTCTACTTTTGTATAAGTTAATAAGTTTTTTATTTCTGATAATGTTGAATCTGAAACATTATTTTGAGCATTTGTTTTTTCGATTTGAACTTTAAGACCGTTATAAACATTAATCTTATCATCCACATAGATTTCTCTTGTATACAAATTCGCATCATCACTACCTTGTTGTAGCTTTTTACCTGTACTCATTTGATATGAAATTCTTTGTTGTTCATTATCAAGATTACTTAATCTAAATAATGTTTCTTGAGTTGACCTAATCATTGGAATACTCCTTTAAACTTATTTACAATTTCGCTATAACTGTAATGTTCTTTCATGCTTTGTGTTAAAAATTCTCTTATTTTTTCTTTTTTTGCTAAGGCATCATCAAGCTCTAAATCCATTCCTGCTTTATATGCACCAACACGAACTAAAACTTCATTTTCTTTTATCATAGATAATATCCTTTTTAGCTTTAAAAAGTAATTATAATGCTCATCATCAACTACTTTATCCATAACTCTCGAAGCTGATTTTAATATATTTATTGGGGGATAAAAGCCTTGTTCTGTTAAATCTCTAGTTAAAACAATATGTCCATCTAAGATGGATCTACTTTGATCAGCAATAGGATCATTCATATCATCTCCATCCACTAAAACTGTAAAAAATGCGGTAATTGAGCCTTTTGCATTATTCCCTGCTCTTTCCATTAGTTGTGGCAACAAAGCAAAAACAGAAGGTGGATATCCACGGCTTACAGGTGGTTCTCCTGTGCTTAAACCTATTTCTCTTTGTGCCATAGCAAATCTTGTGACAGAATCCATCATTAAAAGAACATCATGTCCTTTATCTCTAAAAAACTCTGCTATTGCCATTGCAGTGAAGGCTCCATATTTTCTCATTAAAGCTGATTCATCTGAAGTTGCGGCAACTATTATTGTATTTTCTAAATCATCATTTAAATTATAATGAATAAACTCAGGAATTTCACGTCCACGTTCACCAATTAAAGCAACAACTTTTATTTGTGCTTCGCAACCTTTTACAATCATTCCCATTAAAGTTGATTTACCAACTCCTGAACCTGCAAAGATACCTACTTTTTGACCTTTCCCTGAAGTTAACATCGAATCTATTGCTTTTACCCCAGTTGAAAATCTTTCATCAATTATACCTCTTTCAAGTGCTGGCATGGAGAGCTTATTTATAGCAGAAGTCTCTTCTAAATCTTTTATCTTTCCTCTATCATCAATTGGCTCTCCTAAAGCATCTACAACTCTACCTAAAAGTCCATATCCAGCTTTTACAGAAAGCCCTTCTTTTTGTAAATAGACTTTATCATAAATTCTGAACCCTTCAATAAAAGAAAAAGGGACTATTGTAAAATCTCCTGCTTCAATTGAAGCTACCATTCCTAAAACTGTAGATATATGGTCTTGTGATTCTATTTTTACAATATCTCCAATTGCAACTTCAATACCCACAGCCTTAATTGTCGTAGAAGAAATATGTTTTATACGCCCAAAGGGAATAGATAAATTTGTAGAATCAATACTAGCTAAAAGTGAATCAATATCCATATTTACATCTCATCACACATCTTTTTATATAAACTATTTTTTGTGTCTTCCACTGCTTTACATTTATTTATAAATTCTTCTTTTTTTATATTATTATCAAACTCTTCATATAGTCTTATAATCTCATAATAAGTATGAGCTAAATCATTTGGTTTAATTCTTCTTGAATATTCTAAAGCTCCTAAAAGGAGTTCCAAGGCTTTTTGATTATTATTATTTGTTTGTTCAATTCTTGCTAAAGCTATTTCTACAAAAGGGGAATAAATATAAGCATCTGTTTCTTTTTGTTTTTTATATAATTTTTTCAATATTTTATCTGCTTCATTCATTAAATCTTTTTTTATTAAATACAAGTAATAATTATAATAAAAATCTATTATTAAAGGATTTTTTTCATTTTGCTTTATAAAATTTTGATTGGTATAAGCATAATTATAATATTTATCTAAAGCAACTGAATCATTTTTTTCAGTTAAGACCAAAAATCTATATAAGAACTCTTTACTTAAAACCTCTTTGTCATCTACCATTTCTACTTTATAAGAAAAATTCTCTGCTTCATTATATTTTTTTAAAGCCAAGGCCATTCTTTCCATATATAAATATATATTTGGATCTCTACTTGTATTAAAAGTGTCTTTTAATAGTAAATATCCTTTTTCATAAGGAACCTCAATCAAGCATTCAAAAAACTTATATTTTGTTTTTTCATCTTCCACTAAAAGTTCTAAGGTTTCATTTCGTGAAGATTGTAAAGCTTTATTAAGTAAAAAACATTTTCCTGCTCTTAAATAGTCTTCTATCATTTGAATATTTACTTCATCAAATATTGATTCAACGGACTCATATCCAAATCTATTTGCAATGGTGTGAGAAATTTTTCTATAAATTTTCTTAGATTTTAAGATAATATCAAATTTTTTTTGTACTTTATCATTTAAAAGCTCTTGCAATAAAATTTTTTGTTGCATGGATTCAGAATCTGGATATTTTGTAGCTAAAAGTGCTGGAGGTATTATTCTTTGTCTCATTAATATTTCATCCAAATACATCTTAGATTTTTGAAAAAACATTCCATTTGGATAATCATTAAGTATATCTTTATATAATTCTTTTGCTTCAAGCAAATATTTGTCAGTTCTATCATACATTTCCATATAAGTATTTGCTAATTTAAATTTAAAATCTTCAATAGCGCTTGGTTTACTAGTTCTTTTTAATAACTCTTTCAAGATTTCAACTGCAAATTCAGGCATTCCTACTCGTATTAGCCTATTTACTTTTTCTAAAGCTAGGTATGAATCTTGAGCATAATAATCCATATTTTTCTTTAATACCTTTGATATCAATTCATAGGCTTTATCTTTTTTACCATCTAAAATATAAACATCAAAAAGCTCATCTGCAACTAAGGTTGCTACTAAAACATCGGTTGTTTCAGTTAATATTTTATAAAGAACTGTTGTTGCTTTATTAAAAGAACCTTGGTGTTTATAAATTTTTGCTAAATATATTTTTCCATACGCTTTTGTGATTTTATTATCAAAATTATTTATTATAATATTTGCAAAGTATATAGCATCATTTGCTTTATTTGTATTAAGCTTTAATTCAATTAAAACCATATATGCTAAAGCTAAGTCCTCTTCATGAATTTTTGAATCATTTATAGCACTTTCTAGCTCTTTTGAGGCTTCGAGAATTAATCTCTTTGATTTTTTCTTTACAGTTAATTCTGAATGAAGAATAACTAAATCAGAATCTAATAATTTTATTTTGTTTTGATTTTTAAAAGCTTCTAATTGACTAAAAGCTTCATCAATTTTACCCTCTTTAGATAGCATCTTAATCTGCTTTATTAATTCAAAGCCATCTGTTATTTCTTGTGTTCTTTTTTGAGATATTTGATTGCCTGAGGAATCAATAAACCCATAATAGAAATCTTTTTTTGCATATACAAAAGATATTAATAATATACAAATAAATAATACTCTCAAAAAATCACCTTCTTTTTTTCTTTTTTAATTCATAAACATAAGAAAAAATCTCTGCTAAAGCTTTATAAAATTCACTTGGAATTTCTTGATCAACTTCTATTTGAGAATAAATAGATCTAGCTAATGCAGGGTTTTCTATTATTGGAATATCATTTTCTCTTGCAATATCTTTGATTTTTAATGCAATAAAATCAATTCCTTTTGCCACAATTGTAGGAGCACTATTCTTCTCATTATCATACTTCATAGCAACTGCATAATGCGTTGGGTTTGTAATAACAACATCTGCATCAGGAACATCTGACATCATCCTCTTTTGCGCCATTTGCATTTGAATTTTTCTAATTCGTCCTTTTACTTGAGGATCCCCATCCATATTCTTATATTCATCTTTAATCTCTTGCTTACTCATTTTAAGAGATTTGAAATAATAATGTCTTGTAAAATAAAAATCCATTATAGCAAAAATTATTATAATTAAGAGTATAGCTGATAAAAAGTACCCTGTTAACTGAATAATTGCAGCTATTGTAGCTGGCAACTCTTTATCCATCATTGATAAAAAAGCTTTATATGTAAAAATAAAAAGAAGAAACATGACAACAACAATAATTAATAATTTCATTGTTAACTTTAATGCTTCTAAGGCTTTTTTAGGACCAAAAATATTTTTTGCTCCTTTTATTGGATCTAATTTTGCTAAATCTATTTTTAAAGGAGTTGCAATAAATCCAAATTGAGTCCAGTTTGTTATTAAAGCTAAAATTATTACTATAATAAAAATTGGCATTAAGGAAATAAGAAGAGTTATTACAGTTGTATAGCCTATTTCATAGAGGGTATTTTCACTCATATCTTCACCAATAAAAGTATATGAATATAAAAAAAGTTTTATTATCTGGTTTAAAGCGGGACCTGAAAAAAATAAAAGATATAAAGAACCAAAAAACAAAATTGCAGCACCAGTAACTTCCATTGATTTTGAAACATTACCCTCTTTTTTTGCATCTTCTACTTTTTTATCGGTGGGTTCTTCGGTTTTTTCTTCTTCATCACCAGCCATTTATCTCTCCAACTTTTTAATCTTATTGAAACTTCATAATCATATAATTTGTAAAACTTTCTGTAAATACTTCCATTCCAACTATCAAAAATAAAAATATTAAAGCAAATTTTAGCTGGAATGTAATTACAAATGGTGAAAAAGAAGGCATGGACTTTGTTCCATATCCGTAATATATATCCATAATAAAGCCAACAAAAAATAAAGGCAAGGCAAAAGCAAAGGCAAAAGCAAACATTCTTTTTATTTCATCAATTGCAATTTGAATACCATCATATGAAAAAATATCAAAAGTTCCTAAATGAATCATTGAAAAACTTTTTGATAGTATTACAATGGTCATTTCATACATTCCTGTTTCAAAAAATATCATCAAAGCAATCCAATATAAAAGTCTTGAAACTAAACCTTCATTTGAACCAGTTGCAGGGTCAAACATACTAGCCATAGACAAAGCAGTTGAATAGCCAATAAAATCTCCTATGATTCTCACCGCAGCAAAAATTACATTTAAAAACATTGCAGCAACAAAACCTAAAGTAATTTCACTTATGAGTGCTAAAATAAACTCTTCTTGAGAAAAAGTATTTTGAATTTGTATTAAAGGGAAAAGAAAAACTGTTAAATAAAAAGCAAAAACAATTCTTATTGTTCCACTAATTGCACTATGACCAAAAACTGGCATAAAAGCAACAAAGGCTATTAGTCTTGCTAATAATAAAAGAAATGTATAAAGTGTTTCTTCATTTAGAAGTGATATTAATTCTTGCATTTACAGATAATTTAAATCTTCACCAACATCTTGATTTTGATTAATTGCTTCAATAATCTCATTTGAAGATGGGGCTTCATTATTTTTATTATTTTCTTGTTCACTAAATGATTTATTACTTGAACTTTCATTTCCCATGTTAAAATCTAAGTTAAAAGTAGTTTGATTATTGTTGAAGTTTTTATTTAATGCATCTCTTAAAGTGTTTTGGTTTTCAACAAAAGCATCTAAGGTATTTGAATTTGACATATTTAGACTAATACTAATTGAATTTTCTTTATCATTTTTCATTAAAATTGCAATTTGTCCTAATTGTGCAGGAAATAAATTAATTCTAAAAGCAGTAACAGGAGGCTTATAATTTTCATACATATTTCTAGCGATATCTGACATCATTGAAGACATATGTTGTTGAGCTCCAATTATTCTATTTTGGATAGATAAAACCAAGCTTGGACTTACATTTAAAGTAACAGCTTCTTCAATTACAGAACTTGCATTTGCGATTATTGCAGTTGAATTAGCTGTTGAATTTACTGTATCAATTGGATTTATTTTTTGATTATTTAAAATTTTTGTATTTTGTTTATTTTCTAGATTTTCGTTATTATTAATGTTTCTATTAAATGCTAATCTATTTAAATCATTTTCTTTATTATTTGATGATGGGTTATTTACTTGATTTGTTGATTGATTTGTATTTACTTTTGTTTCTATACTTGTATCTTTTAATCCTAAATTTAAAAGTTCAGCACCTTTTTTAATATCTTCTACATTTGTACCCTCTTTAACAACTTTTACACCTTCAGTTTTATTTGCAATCATTTGATTATAAATAGAATTCTTTTGAGAACCTAAAAATATATTAGTTACAAAATCATTAGCTTTTGTGTTACTTGTATTCTGTCCTGTTGTATTTTGTGAAGAAGGAGTAGTTTCATCTTGATTATCAGTTATATTAATCGTTTTAGAAGCATTATCTAATAATCTATCCATTAAAGATCTTGGAGTTTTTAACTCTTGTGTATTCTCTTTTAATAAAGTATTCTTATCAATATTTACTTTTTGTTCTTCTTTAACTATTACACTTGAATCTAGTTTTGCAAACTCTTTTGAAACTGTTTCATTAATTTGCTTATCTGTAGTAATTGGAGTTATTTTTTCATTTGGAGTTATTTTGTTTTCTATTTTTGAAGAATCTTTTATCTCTACTTTTTCTTCAATATTTTGAGTATTTTTTTGCACTAATTCTTTTGAGATATTTGTATTTTTACTTTCTATTTTATTTTCTACTTTTACTTCTTCTGTAGATTCATCTTCAAAATTTAGTGTAGTTTGGATTTGTTCTTTTACTAAATTTACTTTTGTTTCTTTGTTATCTCTTATTTCAAGTTTTGCTTCTGGCTTATTCTCTGTTTTATTTTCTATTTTAATCTCAGCTTTATTTTCTACTTTATTTTCTGTTTTATTTTCTAGATCACTAGCATTGATTTTATTCTCAACATTATTAACTAAGGTATTAACTAAGGTATTATCTTTAGGAGTATTTTGATTTTTTAATTCTTTTGAAAGTTCATTTAAAACAGTTTTATTTTCTATTTTTGGGGTTTCTGTTTTTACTTCTATTAAACTTTCTTTTGTAATAGAATTTATTTCACCATTTATATTTTTTGTTATATTTTCTTTACTTGAGAAATTATCTAAATTCTCTTTATTTGCAATTTCTACTTTTGCCTGTTCAATCATTTTATCGAGTAATGAAGTTTCAGTTTTTGGAGTTGCCAAATTACTTTCTAGATTTTTGATACCCGTATTTACTGTATTATTTGTTTTTGCTACTTCTTTATTTTCTGTTTTTGAAGTTTCTACTTCTTTATTTTCTATATTTGTATTTTCTGTTTTTATATTTGTTACTTGTGTAGAGTTAAGAGTATTTTTTGCATCAATAATCATTTTATCTAATAAAGATGTTGAAGATTGTGTTATTTTAGCTCCACTTTTAGTATCTTTTGTTTCTAATGTTTCACTATTTTTATTTTCAGTTTTCTTAGAATTTTCTTCAGTATTTGTATTTTTTGTTTCAAGATTATTATTATCTACTTGATTTTTTAAAGAAGTTTTTGAAAACTCACTTTCTTTTGATGAACTTTCATTAGAAATTGTTTTAATATCAGCTTTATTTTCTACATTATTATCTATTTTATTAGCTAATAAAGAATCAAAAAGAGATAAACCTTCTTTTTTTATTGAAGTAGGATTGTTACTAGTAGTAACTTTATTATTACTAGTTTTTGAAAGAGATAAAAAATCAACTTCTTTAGTCATCGTTTATGCCTTTAATATATCTAATGTTTTGGCATCGATATTTTTGTGCGTTTTAAATGTTGCAACATTTGCTTCATATGAACGCATTGCTTCAATTAAATCCACCATTTCTATAACTGGATTAATATCAGGATAAGCAACATAACCGTCATCATTTGCATCAGGATGTGATGGTTCAAATCTCATAACAGGTTTGGCATCATTTTCAACTATTGATTTAACTCCAACACCTTTTAATGAAATATCAGCATTTTTATTTACTTCCATCCCATTGTTTTTTTCTTTTTGATTTTCTTGCAAAAGTATTTCTTCAAATACTACATTTTGTTTTTTATAAGGTCCGCCATTTTCAGTATGTGTAGTTTTAGCATTTGCAATATTTGCACTAACAACATTTATTCTTGTTCTTTGTGCACTCATTCCAGAAACTGCTATATTATAACCATCAAAAAATCCCATATTTTAATCCTTTTTGATTTATACTTGCATTCGCATAACTTCTTTGTATGCATTTACAGCTTTGTTTTTAACTTCAAGAGCAAGTTTTAAAGACAATTCAGCCTCTTCTATTTTTTGTACTGCTTCTTGTAAGTTTTTAACACTTCCTGTAGCTATTCCTTCCATAGCTTTATAACCATCAACTTGACTTCCATTAACTTCAGATATTGCATCTTTTAGCATGTTATCAAAAGTTTGATTATTAACTTTAGTATCAACTTTATTTAATGGATTAACTTGTTTATTCGTAATCGACCCAATTGAATCAGCTATTGATGAAAGATTCATTTAATTTCCTTTTTTCTCAAAATACTAAAATCAAAATTTTTGTGCTTCTTGAACACTAAGTTCAGCTAACATTGCATCTATTTTTTCTTCATTATATTTAAAATCTAATTCTGATCTTTTATTGTCTAGACTAAAAAGTAAAATTATTAGTGAGAGCATCATATTTGAAATTCCTTTTAAAATTACTGTCACAGCAATAATTCCAAAAATCATTTCTAATGGGGTATAAAGGTCTGCGTTAATCACAAAGAATATTAAAGTAGCAAAAAAGCCAGTGGCAATATATAATCTAAATATACCACTATTAACTACACCTTGTGAAAATTTTTCGACTACCATATTGTCCCTATGTTAGATAAAAAAATATTAATTGCCATTATACTCACAAATAAACCTTACTTGATATCATTAAGTAATATGTCAATAATCCCTTGCAATTGTTTTGTAATATCATCATTTGCAAATTCATGTGCAAATAATTTTCTAAGCCTTGAAGTGGTAGAGATATTTGCGGATGTTGAAACATTACCTATATATTTTACCATAAAATTTTGGTTTAAACTATTTTTTTTAGCTAAATTTACTAAAGAAGTAGTGATAGCCTCACCTATTTTATAATTTTTAGTATGATTAAAACATAATAAGAGTTTTTCTTTATCTAAAGAGAGCATTTTCATCAAGGCATAAACATCTGTTAAAGCAGAAGGATCTGTAGTTGTTAAAGCCACGACATTATTAGAGATAGAGAGAAATTCTTGAACATAAGAATTAAGTCCAGCTCCTGTATCAATTAAAACAATATCATAAATATTTAACTCTTTTAGATCTTCAATAACTCTACTTAGAACAAGAGAGTTTTTTAAATTTGAATATTGATATCCACTTTTCCCTGCTACTAAAGAAACATTTTTAAAGTTTGTATTGCTGGTCACTTCAGAAATTGTATTTCTTCCTTCAATATAATCAAATAAGGTAAGTTTTGGTCTAATGTCAAATAAAACTTGCATATTTGCAAGTCCAATATCAGCATCAACAACTGCAATTTTATAGCCTCTTTTTGCTAAAAGATATGAAATATTTGCAGTAAAAGTTGATTTTCCAACTCCACCTTTTCCTGAAGTTATAGTTACTACTTTAGTTTTTGTTTTTTTTGAACTTGCTCTAGTTAAATTAACTAAATTTCTAGCTTGAGAGGAGATTGCATTAAACAATAATTATCTCCTAGCACAAGAATTATTCATAAAACAATCAATTAAGAAACTCGAATCAGAAACAATTAAATCATCAGGAACATTTTGACCAATTGAGAAATATGTAATTGATTTTTTTGTTTTGTGAGCAAAAGAGATTAAGTTACCAAAACTCTTTGTTTCATCTAATTTTGTAAATGTTAAATAATCAATATTTAATCTTGAATAGTTAGTATAAATATCTATTAAATCACTATGTTTTACATTTGCAGGTAAAACAAGTACTTTTTCAATTGGAAGCTCATCTACTCTTTCTTGATACTCATTTATTAATTCTATTTTATCTACGTCATATTGAGAAGAGCCAGCAGTATCTATAAAGATATAATTACAGTCTTTTAATCTAAGTAACGCCTCTACTAAATCTTCTGGTTTTTTAACTACTTCTAAAGGTAGTCTCATAATATTTGTATAAGCGTTTAATTGTTCAATTGCCCCTACTCTAAAAGAATCTAATGTCACAATTCCAACTTTATAATTTTGCCCTAATTTATAAGCATATCTTGCAGCTAGTTTTGCAATAGTAGTAGTTTTTCCAACTCCGGTTGGTCCTACCATCATTATTATTTTTCTTTGGTGTTTTCTTAAAGGAACTTCTTGCTTAATTGGAATAATCCTTCTTAATACAAGTTTAAAAAAGTCATTCACTTTCTTTGGATTAGTTTTAAGTGCAACAGGTAATTGCTTTATGGTTTTTTTCATAATTGTATAAGTCATCTCTTGATCAAATTCATTTTGCTCAAAAAGAGTATAAATATCAATAAATTCAGGAGGAATAGTTAAATCATAAAGTTGACTCTTAGGATCCCACAAGGTTTTTTGAACTTGCATAATAGCATCTTGCATTTTAAGAATCTCTTCTCTAAAATCATAAAACTTCGCTCCATTTGCTGGCTCTTTTTTAAAAGGAGATGATACTATTTTCTTAACATGACTAATCTCTTTTTCTTCATCTTCTAGTGCCACAATAATTTCATACATATCTTTTGTACCATCATGTTCATTAGAAATTTTTTTTGTTGAGATAACAATCGCATCTTCTCCGCACTCTATTTGAGCATTTCTTAGTGCAATAGTAGGTGTTTCACCTAAAAAAGAGAGCATATTCATTGTAATCTTCCATCTTTATATATTTTATCAATTTGTCCATCAATTCGTCTTATTTTTATATATTCACTATTTTCAAAAATTATTTTTCCCTGCTTTTCAATTTCAATCACTCCAAAGTTAAATAAAACAGATTTTTTTTCATATATTGATATGTCATTTTTACATAAAACTGTTCCTTTTCTAAGAAACCTATTGGCAATATATTTATTATCTTTAAGCTCTTTAATTGTAATAGGAATACAAAACTTTTTAACACTTAATACCTTAGCTGGAGATAATTTATTAATATTAATCATCTCTTTGTATTTTATTTTAGAATTTGTAATAATAACTTCAATAGCCTGCAAATTAAGAGAGAATATTAATATTAGAAAAAGACTTTTAAGCCTTAACATGAAAGAAACTTCCTCCATTTTTTTCTGTTATATCATCAACAATATCTTTATACATTCGTTGAATTGGTTCAACAATTAAACTAAGTTTTTTATTAAGTTCAAAAAGTGTTCTTAATTCATTTTCTAAATTATCTACTTTCTCTCTATATTTATTTACATCAACACCATTTTGCATTTGCTTTACAATTTCTTGGTTTAGCTGTTGTTTATAAACAGCAATTTCCTCAATCATAGATTGCTTCTCATCATTTCTATTTAATAACTCTTCATGTTTTGCTTTTTTTATATCTTCAATATCTTGCTTGATATAATCTTGCATTTTATTAACTATCTTTGTCATATCATTTATAATTTCTTCAATCATGGCTTACTCTTTTTTATTTATTACGTTCAGTTAAAAAGTTATAAAGCATATCACTTATTCCCATTGTTCCTGTAGATTCTCTTGAGATAGCTTCTGTATACATACTTTTTATTATATCAGAACCATTTCCTTCTCCGGCTATATTTGTTGATTTTAAAGAAATATCAAGTAATTGTTGCGTAAAAAATGATTCAAAGTCATTTGAAACTTTTCTTAATGCAGCATCCTCTAATTTAGAAGTATTAATTTCTTTATAATCTTTACTAGGATTAGATTTTATACTATTTATATCAACAAAGTTTGTATTTAGTTCCATAATTTACTCCAATCTATCAAAGAAGTTTTCTTCACCTAAAACATCTTCTTGATTATTTCCTGAGAAAAATCTCATTTCTACTCTTCTATTATCAATAGCCATTTCACTTTTTGGATGATATGAAGAGTATGCAGCTACCTTTAATGTTCCTGGGTCAATTCTATTTTTAATAAGTTCTTTAACTACAGAAATAGATCTTAATGCCGAAATATCCCAATTGTCTCTTGGAATATTTTCACTTGTAAAAGTATTTGTTGATGTATGCCCTATTATCTCAATATTAAAAGCATGTGGCATTGTTCTAATAACTCTCGCTATTTTTGCAATAAATCTTTTTGAATTTGCATTTGATAACTCATACTTACCCTCTTCAAACATAATGGTAGAAGGA
Organism: Halarcobacter sp.; assembly: GCA_030145305.1. Taxonomy (GTDB): domain Bacteria; phylum Campylobacterota; class Campylobacteria; order Campylobacterales; family Arcobacteraceae; genus Halarcobacter. The sequence continues at coordinate 66,782 of JAQYVX010000007.1, forward strand.
ATATCTAATGTAAACTCATTTTTACCTTTTTCAATTTGAATTTGCTCGGTATCTTCAGTTGTCGAATCATTCATTTGTTGAACAACTTCTGTAACTTCCTCAGCTGTTTCTGCAACTGCATCTTCTAATGAAGTTGACTCAATATCATCACTTTGGGAATTACTACTTTCTGTAGAATATTTATCAGATTGCGTTTGAACATCAGTAGAAGAGTCAATAAATCCCATGGCTTTTTTCATAACATCAAAATACTCTTCTACTTTTTTCTTATCCATAACAGCCATAGATAAAAGAAGGATAAAAAAAGTTAAAAGAAGTGACATTAAGTCACCAAATTGGACTAGCCAGCCTGGTAGACACTTAGGACATTCAGGACACTTTTCTTTTGCCATAAATTATATTACTCTTCAATCTCTACTAAAATAGAATTAAGTTGCATTTTAATATTACCAATTGATTCTTCTGCTGCAATCATTGAAGTACCTTTAATAATAACTTCACAAAAATCGGCTTCTTTTTGATGTTTTTGAGCTAATTTACTTTCAATAATACCTGCAAATAAAGTACCAATTAAAGCCCCATACATTGTAGTAAGTAAGGCAACTGCCATAGCTGGACCAACGGCTGCTGGATCAGAAAGGTTTGCAAGCATGGCAACAAGTCCAACAAGTGTACCAATCATTCCCATAGCTCCTGCTGTACCACCAATATTTCCAAACAAAGAAATCATTGTTCCATGCCTTTTATTCATATACTCTAATTTTGTTTCAAGAAGCGGTTCCAAAGTTTCAGCTCTTGTTCCATCAACTAAGAGTTGAAAAGCTTCTTTAAAAAAAGGATTGCTTTCTTGCAAAACTTTTTGCTCGATATGCATAACGCCATGTTTTTTAATTTCAGTGGCATAAAAAGTAATTTTTTCAACAAGTTCTGGCAAAGGGTCTACTTTTACTTCATTTAATGCAACTTTTAATGCAGGAGTAAATCTTTTTAAATCTGAACTCTCAAATTGACCTGCTGTTACAGAAATAGTTCCACCAATAACAATTAAAACTGAAGGAACATCAAGATATGGACCAAAGCCAACACCACCAAGAATTATAGCTAGAGCAACAAGACTCCAACCTCCCCCTAAACCACCTGCTGTACTCTTATCCATTTATTACAATCCTATTTGATTAAGCCTTGAAGAGGCATTTCCAATATTCTTTACTTTTAATCCAAATTTACCTTCAACTATAACCGCTTCACCTTCTCCGATTTTAACGCCATTTATTAAAATTTCAAGAGGTTCGTTTACCATCTGTTCTAATTCTATAATTTCACCAATATCCCATCTAAGAATATCTTTTAATAAAAAATTCTTTGTTCCAAGTCTAACACTTAATTTTAATTTAATATCAAATAATAGTTGTAAGTTTTGTGCTGACTCTTCCGATAATAAAGAACTTATACCAAGATTTTGTTGACTTTGAGTAGCTTGAGGCTGAGGGGTTGAAATAATATTATTTTTATTTTCAACCTCAATTTCTTCACCTATAATTTGAGATAAATAAGGAGCTATTTCATCATCGAAACTCATTAATAGAGGTAATTTCTCACCATCTAAAGTTAAATTAAAAATGTATTTTTTATTGCTTGAGTCTATCTCTTTGCAATCTTTTATAGAAGAATTTAAAGATTCGTATTTTAAAGATTTTACATCAGGAAAGCCTTGTGCGTTAACAGAAGTACATAAACTACCACATATATTTGATACAATTTCATTAATAGCATCAGTTATTTCATCATCAATATGCTCTTTTAAATCTCCCATACCACCTAACATAAAGTATTCAAACTTCGTAGCTGTTACTGTAGGAACATAAAAATTCCAATTTGATGAAACATCTGCAAAATTAAACATTACAGAAACATTAATACATTGAGTATCATCTAAACTAGTTATATCAAAATCTACTATTGTGTCTATTGATACATTTTTTGATAATAACTGTTCTAATGTATTCGTCAATTCATCTTTAAAAAAATTTGATAAATCAGATGCCAAAAACTAGCCTTTTTATTCTATTATTATAAATATTTAATCTTTTATTCCATTTTTTCTAAATCACTTAGAATTTGTGCTTTTACTCTCATCATATCCTCAGTAGGATATTTATATTCAGCATCACCTCTAGTAACTTTTACAAAAAAATCTTTTGAAGTTTTGTTATATCCAAATTGTACATTATCTAATATTACTTCGTTAGATTTTATATCTTGGGGATTTCCTAAAACTTTTTTATACTCATCATCCTGAACTACTTTTTGTTTATCGTCAACTTCATTTATTGATTTAGTTTTTTCAACATGATTTGTTTGAGCATTATCTATATTTGCAACTCTTCCTATTTCCATAAGATCTCCTTTATAAGTATAGATTTTTATATATTATATCAAAAAAAGATTAAATTAGAATGTTATTTTTGAAAAAAAGAAAAAAAGAATAATTAGCTTATAAAGACTCTAAAAGTTCATCAAAGTTGACTAATTCAAAATCAATTAAAGAGTCTAAATATTTCTCTTTAAAGTACTGACTTGCACTAGAAAACTTTAATCCTTGAATTAATTGTACACCTGTTAAAAAATCTGCTCCATCATCATTTAAAATTGCTTTTATCAGCGATATTTGAATTGAAGCTTCGTTATATTTTCCAGCTTCTAATAAAGCAGCAACCATTAAATACATAGTATATTTATCTTCAACTTTATATTTTTTTTGCAATTTATTAATTATTTTTATTGCTTTATTAGGCTTATTATCATGTAATTCTTTTAATGCCTTAGTTTTTAAATAAGAAGGGCTTTCTTCAGCATTTAATGTTAAGTCAGCTTTATAAAAAAGTCCAATAGCTTTTAACAAATCAATATAATATTGAGTTATTATAAAAGGACCTTCTAAGAAATTATTATTTATTTCTAAGGGTATGTTATCTTGTAATCTAGCAAAATAAGTATAATCATTTTCATTTTCACCTCTAATTGCTAATTTCATTAAGTAAACTAAGGGATCTTTATAATGCTCTGTAAACAAAGGATGATTTAAATCAATCTCATCTTCTTCTAATTTTACTAAATAGTCTAAGGCTTTGTAAAAAATAGTTTTTTGATAACTTAAAGGATCAAAAGATACTTTAAAAGCATTATTTACAAATATTTTATATAACATTTGTCCAAAATACTTATACATACCATCTTTTGATTTGATATTTTGTTCAATATATTCAAGGTCTTTTATTTTTTTTCCAATTTTTTTTGCACTTATAAGTGTCATTACAGAATAAAGTTTATTCCCTGGATTTAGTTTATAAGCTTTTGAAAAATATTGATATGCATTATGAAAGTCATTAATTTGTGCATAACAAAGAGCTAAATTGTAATATACATAAGAATTAGAATCTTCTTGAATAAAAGATTTAAGTTTATTAACTCTTATTATTGGATCTTCTTGAATGATATCAATAAACTTTGAATTATAAGCTACCATATCTTCAAGACTTTCTACATTTTGCTTATCTTTAAATATAAAACCTTTTGAAACATCATATAAAATTTCTTTATTATCAGAAAAAATAAAAGGAGAAAAATAGAACATAAAGTCTTTTTTTCTATCATCATCAAATTTTGTTACAAAATGTAAATATTGTTTTGTAGTATATTTATTTTTATTAAAAAAGATTTTTAAAGGATAATCTAAATTTGTTCTAAAATTTTCTTTTCTCTTATTAAGTTCTTCTAAATGATCTTTTAATTTTTCTAGTTCATTCGATTTTAAATCCCTAAAAACCATTAACCAATATATTTGATCAATTTTTTCTTGATTAAAAGTTTCTATTTTTGCTTTTTCTAAAAATTTTTCTGCATTTACATAGTCTTTTATTTTTATATATAGAATTGCTTTTTTTAATTCCATAGGATATTCCATTGAATTTAAAATATTTAATGCTTTTTCATAATCTTTAAGTATTATATATGTATCTGATACCATTCTTTTTGAGTGTTCACTCAGTTTTTTATACTTTTTGGTAATATCAATAATTGTTTCTAAGTACTTTCTATCTTTTTTAATTTGATAAAGATAAAAACATGCAGAAATATATTCATAAGTATTAGAAAAAGCTGCTTTTTTATAATCATATATATTATTTAAATATAGTAAAGAATTTTCTATTTGATTTAATTTGTAATAAGCAATTCCAATATTTAGGAAAGATGGTATTTTAAGAATTTCAGATGTCTCTTTTAATATTTTTATTGCTTTTAGATATTCCGCTCTCTCTAAATGTAAAATAGCCTTATTAAACTCTACTTGTAATCTAAAATTTTCTTGATTTTCTTTTAACATATTATACTTAAATAATATCTCAGGTTGAGAATCGATAACATCATTTTTTGCAAATAATAATGTAGTATAAAAAGTTAGTGTAAATATTAATAAAGCTTTTTTCAAAACTTACCTATACCATTGTATTAACTTGAGCATAAAGTTCTTCTGTTCTATTCTCTAGATTTTCAACATTATGTTTTAGTTCTGTATTTTCAAGTCTTAGCTTTTGTAAGTCATTTCTTGCAACCTGCAGAGTTTCTTGATTATTTTTAAGAGTTCCTGTACTTACTTTTACTTGTTTTTCATATTTTTCTATTATTGATTGAAGTTTTTTATTCTCTTCTTCAATAATATTTTTTTCTTCATTTACTTTTCTATATAAAGATTTATATACGTTTGTACTTGAAAAAAAATATAAAAGTAAAATTCCAATAATTGTGATTAATAAAAAGTTATCCAATTTGTCCCTCTAGATTTCAAATAAGAGGAGCCTTTTAGCTTCCCCTCTTATTTCATATTATCGTTTTAAGTTAATAAGTGTATTAAGTAACTCATCTGATGTTGTAATAGATTTTGCATTTGCTTCAAATGCTCTTTGGAATACCATTAAATTAACTAAACTTTCTGATAAGTCTGCAGTTGAAAGTTCTAATGTTTTACCTTCAATTTTTGCAGTTTTGTCATTGTTTAAGTTATAAATTGGATCACCTGAAGTATTTGTTTTTGCTAAAAGGTTATCTCCACTTGGATCTAAACCTCTATTACTGTTAAATAAAGCAATTGAAACTTGCCCAATTGCAAAATCAGCGCCATCTTGCTTCATTGTAATCAACCCTGTACTATCAACAGAAAATTCTCCAAAAGCTGAATCAGAGATTCCTAAAGTATCTAACTTTAATTGTAATGAAGATTGAGTAGTTGTTTGATCTATTGTATTAACTAACTCAATAAACTCAGCTCCCGCACCTTGTCTTCCACTATAATCATTGTTTTTATCTAAAGGAGTAAAAGCTGTCAAAGGAGAGGTACCTGTTCCATCAGGAGCCCGCTTCATACTACCACTAAACTCTACATCAAAGTTTTTATCTTTTGTTTCAATTACTAAATTTCCATTGATGTTTTTTGCTGTTACATACTCAGATAATAAGAATGAATTTGTTGTTGAAGGTGCTCCAGAAGAAGAATTTGCATATGAATAGGTTGTTGTACCATTAATAGCATTAACTACATCATCAATTGAACTTACTCCATCCATAAATATACTAAGAGGAATTGCTGGAGTGGATGAATTATCACCAGGAACAGGGATTACTCTATCTAATTCTTTATCATAAATTGTCATTCCATATAAAAAGTCAAAAGGTGTAGTACCATCAAATCCTAAATCAGAAGGAGTATAAACATCTTGCTGTTTACCACTAATTGCTTCCGATAAGGCATCTCTTGCACTTTGTAATGCACCAACCCCTGTACCAACAATTGCAGATGTTGATGTTTGAAAGGAACCAGCTACATTGTTATTTCCTGAGTTCTCTCCAATTTCAGTAATTGTAAATGTTTCGCCAGGGATTAATGATTCTATTTGAATAATACCTTTTAACATATCTTTAGTTTTTGTTGATAACTTAAAAGTTTCATTCTCTTGTAAAACATCATTACCTGATGTTGCTGTTATGTCACTCTCATCAGCCATATAAGCTCTTAAGCCAGGTATTTGTGAAAGTTTATCTGCAAGACCTTTATATGTTGCTATTCTACTTGCTGCAATATCAAAATCTTGGATTATTGCTGAGTCATAAGTTCTTTCTTTAGCTGGACTGGTAGAAACACCAGTTACAACAACAGTATTTGTAGATGCAGTAGCTGCAATACCAGCTGCAACACCAGCTGCTGCTAAACCAGTAGCAACATCTGCACTACTTGCATCAGGAGATTTAGCTGTATATTTAAAAGTTGTATCATCAACTGTCATTTCATATGTCGTGCCAAGAGTAAAAGTGTCAATCGTATTTGTAGCAGTAAAAGGACCTGCTCCAGTCATTGCAATACTTGCAGAATTAAGTTCAAAATTATCTTTAAAAGCATCATCAGCTATAACAGACGTATAATTTTGAGAGATTGTATTACCTCCTATATTTACATATACTTGGTCTCCCCCTTTACTTATTAAAGCTTCATTTCCAGATTTAAAGTTTACTTGTGATATTTGTGCAGTTGAACTAGCACTCCCACCATCAGGAGTATCTTTTAATTTTTGTAGCCATGTAGAGTAGTTTGATACCAAAGCTTCTACATCTGATTCTTTTGCAGATTTAGTTTTTCCACCTGCGCCTTCAAAGATTGTAGAAGAATCAGCTTTTGCTGAAGCTGAGTAGTCAGTTGCTTTTGCAGTGATTGTTTCTATATAATTTGAATGACTAACTACCTTTGAAGTTAATAGTTTTGTAAAATCATTTGTAAACATTTTAGTATTTGGGTTAGTACTTATTACATCACTCCCAGAATCAATAGCACGCATAGCCCAGCCTTGGACTTCATTTCCTGCGGCATCTTGCAATGTACCATTATCACCCATCCTAAAGTTACCTGCTCTTGTAAAAAGAGTTTCAGCACTTCCACTAGAACGTGTATTTAATACTGTAAAGAACCCTTCACCACTAAGTGCCATATCGTAATTAACACCTGTAAGTTTTAAGTTTCCTTGTACATACAATTTTTCTGCATCAAGTATTTTAGAACCTTTTCCAATTCTATCTTGATACATTTGGTCTGCAAATGATATTCTAGAGGCTTTATACCCTATTGTATTTACGTTTGCTATATTATGAGATTCGTTATCTAACGCTGCTTGGTGAGACGCTAGTCCCGAAATTCCTGTCCATAATGCTCCGATCATGATTTATCCTTTAGATAAATTTTTAAACACTCTCATGTTCAAATATTAGCACTTCAAAAAGTACTAATATTTAGACACAAAAAGTTACAACTACCTTTTTAACTCTATTGCTGTTTTTAAGAACTCATCTGATGTTGTAATAGATTTAGAGCTAGCTTCATATGCTCTTTGAAAAACCATTAAATCAACTAAATCATCCCCTAAATTTGTATTACTAAGTTCCACTGAAGCACCTACTAATTTATTAAGTGAAGTGGCATTCTTAGCTTCGCTTGTTTCTGAACCTATTGAATAAAGATTATTTCCTTGAGGAAGTAAAGAGTCTGGATTAATAAAAGATGCCGTTTCTAGTCTTCCAATTAAAAATTTATTCTCTCCATCTTTTGCATAAATTGCCCCATCTTCAATTGAAAGTGTCCCAAAATTATTCTCTGAAATATTCAAATTATTAAGTTTCAACTGTAACTGCCCTACACTTGCTAAAGATGTATTGGAAATTGTATTTGTCATTTCAAGAAGTTTAGCATCTGCATTTTCTAAGGCAGTTTTTAAAGCATCTCTTGAACTATTTACCATTGCAATTCCTGAACCTAAAACAGGAGCTACCGTTTCAACCACACCATAACCACCACTATTAATTGCAGGTGAAGTGATATTTATATTTTTCCCTGGAGTTAAAGTTGTTATTGTAAGTAAACCATTTGAATCAACATTTGCACTTAAACCTTTTAAATTTGATAATTTATCTGCAAATTTGTTAATAGTAGTTTGTTGATCTATCTCAAAGTTTTGTTTTACTAAATCCCCATTTACATATGTTTCAATAAAACTTTCAGGCCCTTGAAGTTTACTTGTAAAATCTGAAAAATCTATTTGAGTTACTTGTGAAGAAGAAGAAGTTCCTGGAACTATTGGATTTGCCGAATACAATTTAAGTTTTTCTTTATAATCAGTAAGCAAAGCATCTATGTCTGCAACTTTTCCACTAGCTGTTTTAAAACCATTTCCTGAAATACCACTATCAACAGCACTTGAAATATAGTTTGTTGATTTTGAATTAATTGATTGGTTAAAAGTAGAATTACTTATAATTTCTGAAGCTATTGAGTTTGAGTAATCACTATTAAACTGTGTTGTAGCATCACTTGAAATGATATTCGAAATATTCGTTTGGCTTCCTAATACTTTATTACCATCCGCAGATTCTAATGTACCATCAATTCCTATTTTAAAATTACCAGCTCTTGTATAAAAAGTTTGATCATTTACTATATCTTTTACAATAAAGAAACCGTCACCTTCAATACCTACATCGAGTGGATTATTTGTAAGTTTTATATTTCCTTGCTCAAAATTCTTCTCTACAGATTGAATATTTACACCTTTTCCATATCTTGATTGATACATCATATCTTCAAAAGAAATCTCATCAGCTTTATGCCCAATTGTATTTGCATTAGTTACATTATTTGATTGAGTACTCAATGCTTTTTCGTAAGTATTTAATCCAGTAAGCCCATTCCATAATCCACTAATCATGATTTAATCCTAAAATATTTTTGTTATACTACCAAAAGGTATGCTAACTAATTGATCTGAATAAACAGGAAGAACAGCACCGTTCATTGTATAGCCAGAATTAGATACTTCTTCAAGATTTTCATCCAAAATTACAGGTAAGCCATCTTTTTCTATTACATTACCAACATCTTCTAAAGCAACTTTAAACCCTGTTTTATTACCTTCCGCATCCAATATTTCACCATTTAGATCATATATAATATTTTTTCCATCAGCATCTTGAATTTGATCTTCAATATATAAGATTTGTTGTGCTTTAACATTGACTTCTCCATCAATATTCTCAACAGATCTTACAGTATAGGCTTTGTTAATTCCATCATCACTTATATTTCCATCTTCAATATTTTTTCCAATAACTGCTGCTGCATTTGAAAGAGCTGATTGAGAGAATGTTTTTGCTAAAGATTCCATTGTTTCAATTGTTTGAAGATTTGTTTCGATAGAAGACATCTGCATTTGAGTATCCAGCATTCTTTGAGAATCCATAGGTTTGGTAGGATCTTGCATTTTTAATTCTTCTATCATAAGTTTTAAGAAATCTTCATTAGTTAACTTATCATTACTAACTGCTGTAGTATATGAACTTCCATCTATTCCAGTATTTGCATTTACCGTTACATTATCAACTGCCATATTAAACTCCTATCTAATATTTTCTTCAAAGAAATATCTAACTACATTATCAGAATCCATTGCCTCTTGCACTCTAACTGCAAGCTTCTCATCTATTACAATAATATCACCGGTTCCTATAATTCTTTTATTAACATAAATATCACCACCTGAACCAGCAGGCTTGTCTAAGGACAAAATATCCCCAGTACTTAAATCTAAAAATTCTTTTATAGTAATACTTGCATTTCCCAACATTACGTCAACAACAATTTGTGTATCTACTAATAAATCATAATCTCTTTCTGTAATTTCCATAACAATACTTTTTCGTAAATTTGAATATTATACCATAAAAATAGTTATTCTTTATTTTTTGTAAAAAACTATTTGTTAAAAAAAGAAAGAATAAAAAGTAGTTTTAAAGAACAGAATCTAATGATTCTAACATTGAGTTTACTTTAGCTTCAATATTTCCATCAAAATTTCCTAAATCACTTGCAATAACAACCCCACCTATTGTTACATTAGCATCTTCTACTAATTCAATAAATTTTTCTAAATTTAAATCATTTTTTAATATCTCATAATCTTTTGGATTTAAATGAATTTTTATCTTTGTAGCACTTTTAATTTTATGAAGTAAGTGAGTAATAGTCTGTTTTGCAATTGAAGCAGAGTTTTCACCAACTTCAATTGAGATAATTTTTTGAGCTATTGAAATAGAAGTTTTTAAAAGTTTTGTTTCCATTTGAAAAGTTGCTTGTTCAAAAAAGTTTGCATAATGTTTTAAATCTTTTATAGCTTGAACAACTTGAGCATCTATATCTCTTCCTGAAATTCCGTTGTTTTCAAGGAGTGTAATTTTTTGATCAATTTGACTTATTTTACCGGTCAAAGCTCTTATTTCATTTAATACTGGATCCATGTTTCCATTAATTTCTTTATTGTTTAAAACTGCATGAGAATTTACTGTTTCAGTTTGTGTATTATTAATAAATGAACCCAATTGATAATTCTGAACATCATCATTTTTACTTAAAATCTTTGCGCTTGAGTAAACATTATTTTTTTCCATTATTCATCCATATCTCTATCAATTGTACCCTCTTCAATCATTTTTTGGGCAACATCTAACATTTTTCTTTGAGCTGCTTCAATATCTTTAATTTTTACTTTTGTAAGCATTTCAAACTCTTCTTTAAATCTATCACTTGCTCTTTGAGACATTGAACTTGTAATTTTTAACATATCATCGTCTGTAGCATTTTTCATAGCAACTGCAACATCACCAGTATCTACATTTTGTAAAATTTTCATTACATATTCAGTATCTAATTTTAATAAGTCTTCAAATACAAACATATTTTCTTTTATTTTTGTAGCTAATGAAGTATCAACACCATTAATATTCTTTAAAATATCTTGAGATTTAGGTCCAAGTCTATTTAACATATCGGCAACAACTTTTACTCCACCAACATCAACAATAGAAGATAAAAGAGATTCAAGTTTTTTCTCTAAAATTACAGAAATAGTTCTAACTACATCAGGAGATACATCTTTAATTGTAGCCATTTGCATTGTTACTTTCACTTTAATATCTTCTTCAAGTTGCATTAAAACATCTGCTGCCTTTGGAGCTTCCATATGAGATAATATTACGGCAATAGTTTGAGGTGATTCATCTTTAATAAAATCACATAATTGTTTAGGATTAATTGCATCAAGATAAGCAAACGATTGTGAAGCTAATTTCATTCTAGATAATTTAGATAAAACTTCATCCGCTTCACTTTTTCCAAGTGATTTATACAAAATCTCTTTTGCATAATCATATCCACCTGAACTAATAAAACTTTTTGATCTAGTAAATAAATGAAACTCCTCTAAAACTGCTAAAGAAGTATCTTTATCAATAGAATTAATCATCGTTATATGAGTTGATATATCCTCAACAACGTTTTTAGGTAAATGTTGAAAAATTTTTACTGTTGCCTCTTCTCCAATAAGGACACAAAAATTTGCAACCTTATCAAGCATAGACATTCCTTTTAATACTTCACTAACCTCTGCCATATTTTACCTCTATTTGAATTTTCCACTACCTTCAGTTAAAAGCAATTCAATCATTCTTGCAATTTCATCAGGTTTGTGACTTATCTCTTTATCTATTGTCTCAATTAATACTTCGTATTTAGCTGCATTTTCTTCATCTAAGCCTTCAATATTATTCATTATTTGACTCTTGACTTTTGCCTTTAATCTCCCTTGTGCACTATTTTTATCAAATTCATTTTCATAATCTGTTAAAAAGTCATCCATCAAGCCATCTTCAATAACATTTCCTTTTGCATCAACTTTTTTACCATTTGGACCTTGATTTCCTAATATTACAACTTCATGATTTACTATAAATTTCTTATAAAATATAAAAAGTAAAATCGCCGCAATTAAATATTGGAAATATTCGCTAAAATCTCTTAAAATTGATTTAATCATAGCTGGAGTATTTCCTGAAGAATTATCTTCTAAAATAGGACTAGCATTATTGCTATTAGCATTTGATTCTGACGGGTTTATAGGCTTTAATCCAATAAATTTAAAATCTTTTACAGTAATTTTATCACCTCTTTGCGCATCATAACCGACTGTATCTTGAACAATCGATTCAATAGAAGATAAAAATTCGTCTTTATTTTCAACATCTTTTAATACAGAAGAATCAAAGGTTACAGCAGCACTTACCTTTTTTACTTGTGAATAATTATTACTTTTTTCATCAATGATTTTTTTTGATATTTCGTAATTGGTTATATTTTTAGCACTTTCATTACTAGATTGTGCTCCCGCATTTCCATTAGCACCATCTGGTTCTTGAATATTATTATCAACACCAGCTGTTCCTCCTGTACCAGAAGGTCCTCCTGCAGAACTAGAAGTATTTTCTGTTGTTTGTTGACTTCTTATAGTTCCTTCTGGCTCATAAATTTCTTCCTGAACATGTCTTTTTTTAAATTCTAAACTTAAATTAACTCTTGCAACTACTCTTTGCACACCAACAAAAGGTTCTAGTAAAGCAACAATTTTATTTTCATAATCTTCTTCTAATTTTTGTTTATATTTATTTTGAGATAATGATTTTTGATTATCCATATCATCTGATGTCATTTGAAGTAAAGCACCATCTTGATCAATTAATTGAATATTTTCATTTTTTAATTCAGAGACAGATGAACCAATAAAATTCTTAATTCCATCAATTTGCTTTTGGGTTAAAAATACTCCAGGTTTCAAAGAAAGAACAGCTGAAGCTGTTGGTTCAACTTTTCTTTCTGTAAATATAGTCTCTTTTGGAATTGCAATCTTTACACTCGCTCTTAATACTCCAGATAAAGATTCTAAAGAACGAGAAAGTTCCCCTTCTAAGGCTCTTAAATATTTAACTTTATTTTCAAAATTTGTTGTTCCTAAAGATGATTTTTCAAATATTTCCCAACCTACATGATTACTAGTTGAAGCTTCACTTGTAACCAATTTAATTTTTGCAATATTTATGAAATCTTTTGAAGTTTTTAAAGTAAGATTGTCTCCATTCCCTATTACTGAAAATTCAATCCCTGAAGCTTCAAGTTCATTAGAAGCTAACATCACTTGATTTTTAGTTAAATTTGTAGCAATAGTATAATTTAATTTTTTATCTTGAGCTTTTATATTTGAATAAACTAATAATCCAATTAAAAGCACAAATAAAATAGAAAAACCACCAATTATTACGGCTCGTTGTGCTGCATTTAGATTGTTTATAAACTTTAAAAGTTGATCCATATAATAAATATCCTAGTTAATTTTTTTGTGATGATTCAATTACAGATCGAAAGAGTCTTGAATCTTTTTTTATAGATGATTGTAATGCATCAAAAATTACTTTATTTTTTGACATCTCACTCATTTGTGTATCTAAATTTACATTATTTCCATCATTTTGTTCTGATAATCCCTTGACTTGAATAAGATTACTTTGAGCAGTCTTTGGAATATCAAAAGAAGTATTAATATGCTTTGCATTTGTAGTAAACATTTTTAAATCTTTTCCATCATCAATTTTCTTTAATTCTGATTCAAAGACTAAATCTTTTGTTTTATAATTTGGAGTATTAATATTAGCAATATTCCCTGAAATAACTTTTTGTTTATCACTTCTAAAACTTAATTGATTAAATAATAAATCTGTTACGTTACTTGCTTTCATTAGTTAGTATCATTCCCAATTTTTTCTATTAATTTCCCGTTTAATTCATCAATTGTTTTAATAGCTTTTTGAGATTGTTCAAATCTTCTATGAGCGTCAATTAATCCAACCATTGCAATTACTGAATTTACATTTGATCTTTCTATTGCACCTTGTAACATTTGTCCATCATTTATTTCAAAAACTTCAATCGTAGCATCTTCTTTTGCTTTAAAATTATTATCTTTATATTTTTCTAAATCTTTATAATCAATTTTTACTACAGAAATTTGATTTGTAAAATCCTCTTGCGTTACAATTGGTTCATTGTCATTATTTAAAATAAATTGTCCATTTGAATCTACCAAAAATCCGTCTAAATTTTTAAATGCCCCATCTCTTGTATAGACAACTTCACCACTACTATCTTGAACCTTAAAAAATGTGTCAGAATCACTTAGTGCAAAATCAAGAGTATTTCCTGTAGGCATAATTGGACCTTGTTCACTATTTATGAATTTTGAATCCATTTTAGGAATTGTATTTGTAACTTCATTTATTTTTGTAGGGGTAAAACCTTCTTGTGCTGCTTTTTGTAAATAATAATTAAATGAACCTTCTGTGGTACCTTCTTGCTTAAAACCATTTGTATTTGAATTAGCTAAATTATTTGAAATCATATCAAGTCTATTGATTTGATTAATCATTGAAGCTGCTAATGGATAAGTACCTTGATTCATTTTATTCCTTTACTTTTAATGTTACTTGTTAAATTCAGCAATTAAAGATTCTAAATCTTCATTACCTAATAAGTCGTCTGTGCTATCACCATGTATATGATTTGCGACATTAACTTCTTGTCTATTTCCTTCATCTTCAAAAAGATTATTTAAATAACTAGAAAGTTTTCTAATAACTGACATTACTCTTTCAATTTTTTGTCTATTAATATCATGATACTGCATTAATTCCATTGCTTGAAATATTTCTGTATTACCACTATTTACTTTTTCATTTGCATCTTCTATATAATTGCCCATTTCTTGAGCTTGATTTAAATTTTCTTTAAAAATATCAATATTAGGAAATTTTTGGCTTAAAGAATTAAGCATAGCTATTTGTTTTTCATTAAAGCTTGATAAGGCTTTAACATCACTTTGTATTGCATTATTGTAATCTAATATATTACTTAAAACATCAAAAATTTTAGTTGCTTTTTCTTCTGAATCACTTGCAACTTCGCTTAATTGATTCACTACCTTAGTGTCATTTTCTACAGGTAAAGGAAAAAGGCCGTTGTCAATTTTATTATCTATATCTCTTTTATAATTATCATTTGTATTTTTATGAACTAAAGATGTATCAACTTTTGGTTCATCAGGAACAACAGAAGTTACTTCATCAGAGGTATTTGTATCTAGTTCCATAATATCTTCTGGTATTTCAATAACATCTTCTACTGTTTCATTTTCTTCTAGTTCTTTTAATATATCATCAATATTTGTTTCATCTGCAGAAGTTTCAATATCTTCGGTGTCTTTTAAGCTATTTAATAAATCCTCTACAGATTCTTCACTACTTGAAGATTCATTAGTTGATGTAATCTCCTGTGTTTGTGATATTAATGCATTAATATCATCCTCAGACATATTTCCCTGAGGAAGGGGTTCTTCGACATTGATTTCTTCGCTTACTTCATTGTCATCATTATCATCAATGTCTAATCCATTCATAAGAGATTCAATCTCTTCTTGACTCATACTCATAATTCACACCTCTACATATTTTAAGATATTATTGAAATAATTGTTATTACTTTAAAACACCATCAAGTTTCTCTTTTAAGACTTCGGCATTAAAAGGTTTAACGATATAGTTGTTAACCCCTGCTTTCAACGCTGTAATAACTTCGCCTTTTCCACCTTCAGTTGTAATCATAATAATTGGACTTTTTTGATGACTTCCACCTGCTCTAACTTTCTTAACTAAATCTAAGCCATTCATATTTGGCATGTTCCAGTCCGTCAAAATAATATCATATTGTGACTCACCTAATAATTTCCAAGCTTTTACACCATCCTCAGCTTCATCAAAATCCTCTTTCGAGTAACCAAGCTGCATTACAACATTACCTATAATTCTTCTCATAGTCGAGCTATCATCAACTATTAATATTCTCATATTCAAACCTTTTTAAAAACTATATTCAAAATCTTATTATTATATATTATTTGTTTTAAATTTACACTTAATGGAAAATGCGATTTTCTTATCAGTTTATCTAACTTTAAAAAATCTTTAAATATAATCTATGATAATTATAAAAAAAAGGATTACTATGATTAGAGGTCTTTATACAGCTGCAACAGGAATGAATTCTATGCAACATCAAATTGATGTAACATCTAATAACATTGCGAATGTTAATACAATGGGATTTAAACAAGATAGGGCTGAGTTTCAAGACTTGATGTATGAAACTTTAAACTATACAGCAGGACAGACTTCTGAAACTACAACAAACCCTACAGGAATTGATGTAGGACTTGGTGTAAGAGTATCTGGAATACAAAAAAACTTTTTACAAGGTGATCTAAAACTAACATCTAATACTCTTGATTTAGCTATTGAAGGGAATGGATTTTTTCAAGTTACACAACCAAATGGAGAAACTGCATATACTAGAAATGGTGCTTTTAAATTAGATTCAGAAGGAAATATTGTAAATGGAAATGGATATATGCTAAATCCACAAATTACAGTTCCCGATAATTTAACTGATTTAACTATTGCACATGATGGAATGGTAAGTGCTACTGATCCAGTAACAAGTACAATCCAAAATTTAGGTCAAATTACTACTGCTGATTTTATAAATCCTGCAGGATTAAGACCTTTAGGAGAATCCTTATTTATGCCAAGTGAAGCATCAGGAGACCCAATTGAAGGGAATCCAACAGAAGATCAATTTGGTGGATTAAGACAAGGTATGATTGAATTATCAAATGTGAAACTAGTAAATGAAATGGTAGATTTAATTACCGCACAAAGAGCTTATGAAGCAAATTCAAAAGCAATTAGAACATCAGATGATATGTTAAATATTGTTAATCAATTAAAAAACTAATAATATAATATAATAAAATGTCTATGAATCTTGAAGAGTTAAAAAAACTTAGAGAAGAAAACTTTTTAAATCATAAAAAGAAAAAAAAAGAGTATTATTTAAAAAGTAAAAAAAAAGATGAGAACTCAAAATACAAAGATTACAAAGAAATAGATTATAAAGAAGAATTAAATGCTGAAAATTTTGCAAAAAATATAAAAATAATTGCAAAAAAACAAAAAGAACATATGGATGATAGAAAAGAACAAATCTTCCAAAAGATGAGCGAGTATAAAGAAAAAAAACAAAGCTATTATCAAGAAAATCGAGAAAAAAGATTAGAATATGATAAAGCCTATAGAGAAGAAAAAAAAGAAAGATTAAAAGAGTACAGACGAGAATATTATAAGAAAAATAAAGAAAAAATATTACAAAGACAAAAAGAAAATAGAAAAGCAATTAGTTGAAAACAATACAAAAAAGAGTAAATAATGGCAGATAAAAGTGATGAAGAGATTATAAAAGAAGTCGGCCTAGAGGCTTCAGATGAATTAAATGAACAAGAAACATTAGATCAACTGTCTTTAACTGATGACAAAGATGAAAATCTTTTAAGCCCTATTAATGAAAGGGATAAGGATTCAAAAAATAGAAATGACAATGTTATCGAAAATGAAGATAGAGATGGCATAGAAAAAACAAAAAATGATGAAGATAGTACTGAAGAAAATTCAGAGCCAGTGCAAAAAAAACAACCAAAAATTTACAAAATATTACTAAGCTTAGCTGCATTCTTAATTTTAATATTAATTACAGGTGGTGTTTTATACTTAACAGGTTTTTTTGATTCTAAACCTATAAAACCTATAGAAAAGAAAACTATTACAAAAAATGTAGTAGAAGAAATTGATTTTGATACAAACGAAATAAATAAAAAAAGACTAAATAAAAAACTTAGCTCACTTACAAAACGTGAAATAATGAATAAAGAAGAATTAGAATCAGAAGAAAATAAAATAAAAGAAGAAGAAAGAAAAAAGAAAAAAGCTGAAGAAAAAGAAAGACTAGAGAAAAAGCAAAAAGAAGAAGCTTTAGTTGCAGCTCAATTAGTAAAATTAGAAGAAGAAAAGAAAGCTCTAGAAAATCAGCAAAAAATCATAAAAGAAGAGCAAGAAAAATTTTTACAATTACAGATACAAGCTAAAGAAGAATTAGCTCAAGCTCAAGCTAAGTTATTAGAAGAATTAAATAATACAAAAGGCATGTCTAAAAATAAGCAAGAACAACCATATGCAAATGAGACAACAGAAGCTATAGAAGAACTAAGTAATCAAGAAGAAGATTTAATCAATAATTCGTTCTTGTCTTTTATTAATGTTGCTACAATTAAAGGTGAATTGTATAAATCATATTTAGATAAAGCACAAAAACATTATAAGAACATCTCGATATGTAGGGATAATAAAAATCGAATTGAAATATATTTTGGACCTTTTTATTCTTCAAAAGAACGAAAAAAAGTATTTGATAATTTACTTGAAGATGGTTTTAAAGAATCTTATTTAATAGATTTTACAAATGAAGAGTATAACAAAAGATGTAAGTATTAAAATATAGAAAACTCTATGAGTTTTCTAGTATTTCAAAGCAGTTTTTTGTTTCAATAGTTTTATTTTCTATATCAACATTTTTAATATATTTATCCATAACATAAGGCACTAAAAATACATTTGGTAAGCCTTCCTTAACTAAAGATTCATCAGTTTGAACTTCAAAATAATCATCAAGTGGATATCTATGTATTTCAATAATTTTTCCTAGAAGTTTACCCTCTTCAATAATATTACAATTAATAACATCAAACCAAAAATATTGATCTTCTTCAAGTTGACAATTTTGTTTTGTCTCTTCTTGGGATGCGAAAAGTTGTTGGTTTGTAAGTTTTTTTGCAATATCAACGCTATCATAATTTTCAAACTTTATAAGTTCTCTAGACGTGTTATATTCTTGAACTTTTAGTTCAATATTTTTATTTGTAATAAAAATGGCATCTTTTTTAAATTGACCAGGAAAATCAGAATCAATAATAAGTCTTAAGTGACCTTTTAATCCAACTGCTTTCCCTAGTTTTGCAACATAAATTTTATCCATATAAGTTAATTTGCAATAACTTGTATTTTGTAGGATACACCATCTTTTGCTTTACAACCATTTGCCATAGTTTTTAAAGCATTAATCATGTTTCCATTTTTGCCAATTAATTTACCAATATCAGCACTATTAGCTTTTATAGTAATCTCAGTAAAAGTTTCATCAATACTATTTGTTGAAATACTAACTTCTTCTGGTTTACCTACAATAAGTTTTGCGTAACTTTCTATAAAATTTGTAATCATGTTATAATTCTATTATAAAATTACTTAGCTGCTAATTTTTTAACTTTTTCAGATGGTTTAGCACCAACACTTAACCAGTAATTATATCTTTCTTCATCGATTTTAAGTACTTTTGGTTCTGAAACTGGGTTAAAATATCCAATTGATTCAATCCATCCTGAATCTCTTCTTTTTCTTGAATCTGTTACAACGATTCTATAAAATGGTTTCTTATTTCTACCCATTCTTGTTAATCTAATTACTGTCATATTTTCTTTCCTTGTTTTATTTTGTTTTTATAGTATTGAATTCTAAACTCCAATCTTAAAAAAGAATAAGTTTACAATTCAACACTAATAAAGTTGTTTTCTATTTTCTTATAGTTTTATCTAGGTAAACCAGCAGGTCCACCTGGTCCTTGCATTTGAGACATCATATTTTGAAGCCCTTTCATGCCACCTTTACTTGAAAGCTTCTTAGCCATCTTAGATGCGTTTTTAAACTGCTTTAAAATTTTATTGATTTGCATTTCAGATAAACCGCAACCTTTAGCAATTCTTTTCTTTCTACTTGGATTCATCAAGCTTGGAGTTTCTCTCTCTTTTGGTGTCATAGAACCTATTAAAGCTTTGATTCTTTTAATCTCATCAGAATTCTCAAAGTCCATATCTTTTATAGGTCCTGCCATTTGTGAAAGTCCAGGAATCATTCCAATAATTGATTTCATAGATCCTAATTTACTCATCATTGCAAGTTGGTCTAAAAAGTCATTAAAGTTAAATTCACCTTTTTTAATCTTTTTTGAAACTTCTTTTGCTTTTTTCTCATCAATAACAGCAGAAGTTCTTTCTGCAAGTCCTTCAATATCACCAGCACCCATAAGTCTTGAAACAATTCTATCAGGAATAAATACTTCAAGATCTGGCATTTTTTCACCATTACCAATAAATCTTAAAGGAACACCTACTTGATGAGAAAGTGAAATTGCAACTCCACCTTTAGTATCACCATCGTACTTAGATAAAATTACTCCATCGATTCCAATTTTTTCTTTAAATGTAGTTGCTGTTTTAGTTGCATCATGTCCAGTTAAAGCATCAGCTACATAGAAAACTTCATCAGGGTTAACAGCTTTTTTTATATCATCAAGTTGAGACATAAGCTCATCATCAATTGCAAGACGCCCTGCTGTATCTATTAAAAGTACATCATAAAGTTCTTTTCTTGCTTTTTCTTGTGCACCACGAGCAATTTTAACAGGATTGGTTTCATTATCATCATAATAAATATCAACTTCAATTTGTGCTGCTATTTGTTTTAACTGCTCAACTGCTGCTAACCTTTGTAAATCCGCAGCTGCAACTAAAACTTTTTTCTTTCTAGTTTTTAAATAGTTTGCTAGTTTTCCAGTAGTTGTTGTTTTACCACTACCTTGTAATCCAGTCATTAAAATAGTTGTTGGAGGAGTTGAAGCAAAAACAAAACCTTGTTTACCTTCAGTTGTTAATACATTTGTAAGTTCACTTTGTAAAGCTTTTAAAAATGAGTTTTGACCTATTCCATTATTCTTAGTTTCTAATTCAATTGCACTTATTAACTCTTTTGTAGTTTTATGATGAACATCAGCTTTTAATAATGATTTTTTTAATTCTGCTATTGCTTTATTAAGTGAAGCAACATCATCTTTATGTCTAATTTTATTTACTGCATTTTTAATCGAACCGGTTAATGAATCAAACAAAACTATCTCCATATTTTATAAATTTTGTGGATTTTACTGTTTTATTTCTTTAAGAGAGTTGAAAGTGCTATACATTTAAGTTTAATTTAAGTTTTATTGTAGATAGAAGCCCTTTTTATAGGACTTCTTTTTATTTATATTTCTTAATTTTTAATTAAATTCATACACTCTGAATTCTCTTGGTTCTTTTGATTCAAAAGTATAATCAAAAATTTGTGTTTTCTTAGAATGTAATAAAACTCTATTTATATTAGCAGCTGGTTTTCCATAAATTGCATCACCAATTATTGGTAAGCCAACAGAATTTAGATGAACTCTAATTTGATGTGTTCGTCCTGTATCAATTACTATTTTAATTTTTGATTTATTACCTTCTACTAACATTGGGTAAACTGTAGATTTTGCAGGTTTACCTTTTCTTGCATCAATTTTTGATTTTGCTACACCTCTATTTTTTGCAGTTAATATTGGTTTATCAATTTCAATTTCTTCAATAACTTTTCCATCAACAATTGCTACATATTCTTTGTATACTCTATTTGCTTTAAATTCTGCAATTGCTTTTTTCTGGAACTCTTCATTTTTTGCGAATAACATTACTCCGCTTGTTTCTTTATCAAGTCTATTTAGCATTAGAAAATCTGGAAATTTTCTAGCAACTTCATCACTTGTTAAAAAAGCAGGTTTATCAACTGCTAAGATATCATCATCTTGAAATATCATCTTAATACTTGCAATCTCTTTTACAGAGAAAACTGTATCATCTTCAATTTCACCACGTGCAATCATTACTTTCTTTCCTGCTGCTCTTACAAGTCCTTTATCAATCAAATCTTTTGCTTTTGAATTTGAAATTCCTTCTTGCTTTGCTAATACTTTATATGCTTTATCGTATGCCATTTATATTTCCTTTAACTCTTTTACAATAGGAGAGATATCTCCCTTTTGTGTTAGAGTTGATTTTTTTATATTTTTTATATTTTCTAATTTATTTTTTAATTCATCTTTTTTAACTATTTGATAATTATTCACACATTCAAAAAGAGATTTTTGATTAAATATATTCTCACCACTTATAAGTTTGCAATTGAAAAATGCTGGTTCTATTGGATTATGTCCACCAATATTTTCAAAAGCTCCACCTAATATTACAACATCAGATATTGCATAGATATTATTTAACTCACCTAATTTATCAACTAAAATTATATCACTATCAAAATTTTCTTTTTGTGAAAATCTATGATATGACAAATTATTCTTCTTAGCAAACTCTTTTATTAATAAATCTACCTTTTCAAATCTTTCAGGATGCCTTGGAACAATCACTAATTTCCCAAACTTCCTTTCATAAGAATTTAAAATCAACTCTTCTTCTTTTTCATGAGTACTTCCAGCAGTTATTAAAATATCATCTGCTTTCTCAAATACTCTTGTTATTTTTGGAAGTTGAGCTAATTTTATATTTCCTATTACTTCAACATTTTTTGCACCTAGTTCTATTAATCTTTTTTTATCAATATCAGTTTGAGCAAATACTTTATCAATATTTGCAAAAACCCTTTTATAAAAAAAAGAGAACTTCTTATAAGACTTATAAGATTTATCTGAAATTCGTGCATTAATTAAAAATGTTTTTGTATCTTTACTTTTTGCACATAAAAAAAGCATATACCAAAGTTCTGCTTCCATAACGACTAAAGCTTTTTGTTTTTTTACCCAAAAAGGTAAAAAGATTTCAAAAGGTAGATACCTTACATTTGAAGTTAATTTTTTAGCCTCTTCATAGCCTGTATTTGTAATAACTGATATATTTACTTCATCTTCTATTAAATCAATAATCGGCTTTATAGCTTTGGCTTCACCCATAGAACAAGTATGAAACCAGATTTTTTCTTTTTCAAAACTTTTGTTATTTGATAAAAAAAACTTTGAAGGAATTGCTATTTTATATTTTGGAGTTCTTGCTTTAAATAATAGATAGGGAATTGCTGCTAAATAAATTATGCAGCTAAATAAATAATAAGTTATACTAAAAAGGCTCAATACTAAGCCTCTTCAGTTTCTTCTTTATATAAAATTCTTCCACAATGAGGACAGTTAATAATCTCATCTGATTTAATTACTTCCGCATATGTTTTGTCATTTATTTTCATATAACACCCATAACAAGCTTGGTCAATTACTGGAACAACAGCTGAATCTTTTGCCCATCTTCTAATTTTTTGGTAGAATGTTAAAATTTTATTATCAAATTTCTCTAAAAGTTCACCTCTTGATTGAGAAACTACATTTCTTTCTTTGTTAATATCTTCAATTGCATTATCAACTGCAACTTGAATCTCTTTAATTGATTCTTCTTCTTCTGTTAATTTTACTTGTAATTCTTTTAATGCTTCTTCTTTAGCAACAGTAATTTTATCAAGTCTAATAATCTCTTCATTTGCAAATGAAATTTGCTCTTTTGCAATCTCTTCTTCTAATTGTAAAGCTTTTAATTCTTTCTCATTTGAGATTTCATTATTCTTTTTTGAAATATCTTCTAGTTTAGTTTTTAACTCTGCTAAGTGGATATTGTTTTTTGTTCTTTTTGATTTTACATCATCAATTTGAGCATATGTTTCATTAATTTGAGTTTTAAAACTCTCAGCTATTTCTACAAATGTAGATAACTTTGCTTTTTCATTCTCTATTTTTGGTTCAAACATACTAATAGAGCTATCAAACTTTGATAACTTAACTAAATCTCGTAAATATTTATTCAACCGTTTCTCCTTGGGTACAAAACTTAAATGGATTTTTTGAAGCCCTTATTATAGCTTTTAATTTATTTATTTTCAAATAATCCTTGATTAGTCCCTCTAACAAGGGGCTAAAGTGTTTCTCACTTTCATAGTGTCTTATGTCAATTAATGAAATACCTCTAGCCTTTGCTTCCATAGCATCATGATATTTTATATCACCTGTTATAAAACAATCTGCTTTTATTTCGCTAATCATTGACATTCCTGCACCTGTAACTAGTGCTACTTTTTCTACTTTTTCACTGCACTTAACATATTTTAAATATTTAAGTCCAAGTTTTGAAGATATTTTATTTGCAAAAGAAGAAAAAGTATCATTTACTTTTGCATAACAAATATACTCATCACTGTTAATTACATCTAAATCTAAAATCTCGCTTGCAACATATTTATTTAAATGTGTAATATCAATATTAGTATGCATACAAATAAGTGCAATGTTTTTTTGAATTAAGATTCTAAGTAATTTGGTACTGTAAGAATCAAAATTTATTTTTTTTAATGGTGAAAAGATTAAAGGATGATGAGTTATTATTAATGAATTTTCTTCAATTTCATCTAACATCTGTTCATCTAAATCAATAGAAATATAAACTTGTTCTAGCTTATCATCTAAAGAACCTACTAATAGTCCTGAATTATCCCATTTTTCTTGTAATTCAAAAGGAGATAATTCATTTAAAAATTCGTAAATATCTTTTAATATCATAAATTAAATTCTACCTATTCTTTTTAATCTATCTTGTTCTTGATTTTTGTACAATACAGCACATCCTTGAGCTAATTCACGTACCTTCAAGATATAGTTTTGTCTTTCAGTAACTGAGATAGCTTTTCTAGCATCAAGAGTGTTAAAAGCATGTGAGGCTATCATACATTGATCATACGCAGGAAGAGGTAAACCTTTTTCTAAACATACCTTACACTCTTTAAAAGCATCATCAAAATGTCTAAATAACATATCAACATTTGCTACTTCAAAATTGTATGTTGAAAATTGATATTCACTCTCTTTATGAACATCTGCATAAGTTGTAATTCCATGCTCGTTTTTATTCCAAACAATATCAAAAACAGAATCAACTCCTTGTAAATACATTGCAAGTCTTTCCGTTCCATAAGTAATTTCAACAGCAACAGGATCACAAGGAAGCCCTCCTACTTGTTGAAAATAAGTAAACTGTGTTACTTCCATTCCATCAAGCCAAACTTCCCAACCAAGTCCCCACGCACCAAGTGTTGGAGATTCCCAGTTATCTTCTACAAATCTAATATCATGTTTTGAAATGTCAAGACCTAAGTACTCTAAAGATTGTAAATATAAATCTTGAATATTATCAGGACTTGGTTTTATCAAGGCTTGAAACTGATAATAAGCTCCAAGTCTATTTGGGTTTTCACCATATCTTCCATCAGTTGGTCTTCTACTTGGTGCCACATAAGCTGCACTCCAAGGAGTTGAATCCAAACTTCTTAAAATAGTTGCAGGATGGAAAGTTCCAGCTCCTGCTGGTATATCATAAGGTTGAACTATATTGCAGCCTTGTTGGGCCCAAAATTGTTGTAACTTTAATAGAATTTCTGAAAAAGTAATCATTTATTTAATTCCTAATGCTTTATTAATTTTATTTTTTTCAAAACCACAAATCCACTGATTTCCTATTAAAACTACAGGTGCGCCTTTGCATCCATGTTTTTTACAATCACTAAAAGCTTTTTTATTTGTGGAAAGATCTATAAGATTATATTTAATCTTTTTTGCTTTGAAATAAGCTTTGGCTTCATTGCACCATTTACAGTTTTCTAGTGTAAATAGTGCAACGGGTTTCATTATAGAATTACTTCTATGCTAGCTGAATCAGTTTCAACTTTTTTTGCTTGAACTATTCTATCTTCTTTTAATTTAACAGCTAATTCTTTATCTGAAATTGCTAAAATTTGTATTGCAAAATATGCAGCATTTATAGCCCCACTTCTACCTAATGCAACAGTCCCAACAGGCATACCAGCAGGCATTTGAACAGTTGAAAGCATAGCATCCATACCATCCATTGCTCCACCTTTCATAGGTACTCCAATAACAGGTTTCGTTGTAGCTGCTGCTAATGCACCTGCAAGGTGTGCAGCCATTCCAGCAGCAGCAATAAATGCAACTGCACCTTTTTCTTCAGCTTCTTTTATGTATTTTTTAGTTCTCTCTGGACTTCTATGTGCAGATGAGATAATAATTTCATATTTAACATCAAACTTTTCAAAGGTATCAGCACAGTGCTTCATAATTTCATAATCAGACTTGCTTCCCATAATAATCGATACAAAGTTCATTTTTTTCCCTTTTAATTTTTATAAATGGACAATATTATATCAAAAAGTTTCTAACAGTTTTATAATCTTAGAAGATTTTAGTTTTGACCAGCCTTTAAATTTATGCATAATAAGTGATTCATTTCTAAAAATGAATTTACTAAAATTTTTTGATTTATCTTTTACATAAATCACTTTTGATAAAGGATATTTTGTAAAGTTCTCATTTAACTTCGAATCAGTAAAAATCACAAGCGTTGGAATGAAAAAAGCATCAGCTAAATGATAAGTTGCAGTGTTAACAGTAAAAATCTTTGACATATTTGAGATAATATAAGAAAAATCTAAAAAGTTTCTGGAATAAGTTGATAAATCAACATATCTGTCATCATCAAATTTATTATCTATTCTTATAGCTGAAACTATAGTATAATCAGGCATTTTTATAAGTAAATCATTTAATAAACTAATTGCAATTTCTTTTGGTATAGATTTTGTAATATCAGCAGAATAAGGATGAAAAAGTAGAGTTTTTCCTTTTAATTTGATATTTTGCATCTTTTCTACTAACTCTTTTTTTACTTTATAAGAATCAAGATTTATCGTATTATATTTCTCATTTTGTGATATTTTAGAATAATCTATCCCAAATTTATAAAGCCAAGCATCGATATGCGATAAATTTTTATAATAAGATCTTTTTGTAACTGAACTTGCATCAATAAAAAAATCATAAGAACAAAACTCTTTCACATCAATTGATAAAGCTGAAACTTTGTTAATAAAACTTTGATTAGCAAAAATCATTTTATCTCTTGAATAGTATTTGTTTTCAGAAGCATTTAAATAAATATCAATTTTTACACTTTTAAATTTTTTACTTAACTTTTCATATAAAATTCTCAAAGCTGTACAAGAACAAATCATTTCAGAGATTGTTAGTCCTGGGTTTCCAATAATTATTAAAGAAATATCTTCTTTTAATATTCCTTCTAATTGATTATCTAAATTTTCTTTTTTTTCATTTAAATACAAAGAATCAAAACTATTCTCTTTTTTTTCTATATGCTTAAATTTTTCATATCTTAAATCTAAGTTCTTTATTATCATATATTCATTGAGATTTAAAACTCCTAGTTCTTTAGGAAAAGAGCTAAGATGTCTTATTTTCATTTCTTTAATTACACTAGCTTTATAGTTATCACCAACATTTGTAAAAACTCTTTTTAAGTCTTCAAAATCTTCATAGCTAGATATATAAACTGTTTCATTTAAAAGATTTGATGGATTTTTTAGTTTAAGATATTTAACTAAAGTTCCATCTGTAGTTTTAATATTGATATTTTCACTTACTCTAAATACAACCATTTCTTAATTACTACATGTACCTTCTAAATTTGGAACTTCAGCATTTTTAACTCTTAACATAGTAAGATATGGAAGTTTTCCTGGTAATTTAATTTTATTTGTATTTCCACTATGAACTGATTCAAGTTCTTTATTACTTTCAGTTAAAATCTTTTTAAAGTTTATATAATATTTGCCATCTTCTTTTTTATATATTTTTCCAATTTCATTTTCAACTTCTTCAATTTTTGCATTTAAAGGAGCAAAAATTTCTGTGTCTTCATTTGCATAGGTTTTATATTTACACATAAAATGTTCTTCATCAGAAGTTACAAGTCCACTAACTTCATATGAGCCAGTGCTCAATGCATATTCATGATTTTGAGTGTCATTTTTTTCAAAAGGTCTATGAATTAAATAAGCATCAGTAAACCCTCTATTTTTCGTAGTAGCTAACTCATATTGATATTTTGAAGCATCAAATTTATTATCATAGAAATCATCTATTGCTGATCTGTAAGCAAAAGCAGTAACTGCAGCATAATAAGGTGACTTCGTTCGTCCTTCGATTTTAACAGAATCTACAGCCCCACTTTCTAAAATTTCATCAAGATGTGAAGCTAAATTCATATCTTTTGCATTAAAAATATATGTTCCAACACCAGGTTCTTCTTCTAACCTAAAAAGTGAACTATGATCTTCATTCGCTGCATATAAAGTATATTCAAATCTACAATCATTTGCACAACTTCCTCTATTTGGGACTCTTCCCATTTGTACCGCTGATACTAAACAACGTCCTGAATAAGCAAAACACATAGAACCATGAACAAAAATTTCTATTTCCATATCTGGAAGAAGTTTTTTTATCTCTTTTACATCTTTTAAAGAGATTTCACGTGCTGCTATTATTCTTCTAACACCCATATCATAATAAACTTGGGCATCTAAATAATTCATAACATTCGCTTGAGTTGATAAATGAATTGGAATTTGCGGTGCTAATTCTCTACATAATCTTACAACTCCTGGAGCTGCAACTATTAAAGCATCTGGTTTTAGCTCAGCCATTTGAACAATATGTTTTTTAAGTAATTCAATTTGAGAGTTGAAAGGAAAGCCATTTATTGTTGCATAAACTTTTTTACCTCTTGCATGTGCGTAATCAATACCTTCTTTAAAAGTTTCAAAAGTGAACTCTTTTCCACTTCTAATTCTTAAACTAAAATGACTCACGCCACCATATACAGCATCAGCACCATAGTTAAAAGCAATTTTTAATTTTTCTAAATTTCCTGCTGGAGAGAGCAGTTCTGTTTTGTTATTTTTCATAATTTTCCTTATGTGTTTACAAGACACAGTTTGATAATTTCGCAATTATATCTAAACTTTTTATAAAAAAGATTTTGTAAAAAGTTAGTTAAACTTTATAAGGAAATTTTTCATTTAGAAAATAAAAAAAGAGTTAATATTTTAAATTAACTCTTTTTTATCTTTTTTCTCACTCTTTTTATTAAGTAAGTTTTTTGCAAAACTATAAGCATCTTTAGTTATATCTTCACCACTTATCATTCTAGCTATTTCATTAATTCTTGAATTCTCATCAAGTTTTCTTACACTAGAAACTCCATCTTTTTTATCTACTAAAAAATGTTGGGAAGCCGTTGAAGTTAGCTGTGGTTGATGTGATATTGCAAATATTTGATATGTTTTTGAAAGTTTATCTAAAACTGTTGCAATTGCTGAGCTCTCTTTTCCACTTAAATTTGCATCAATCTCATCTAAAAATAATATTCCATTTCCAATAATATCAAAATCACTAATCGAAGTTAATAAAGCTAATCTTAGACGATTAAATTCACCTGAAGATATTGTTTCAAGGCTTACTCCATTTAATTCAAAATGTACCTTATCAAAACCTGTTTTATCTAGTTCTTTTTTATCTAAATTTATTTTAGCATTTGATAGATATAAATATTTTAAATAGTAATTAATCTTCTCTTCCAAAACGCTAATTGATTCTTTTCTAAAAATAGAGATTTTTTTGGCTTTTTGTTCTATTTCTTCTGATATCTTAAATAAATTCTTTTCTAAAATAGACTTTTCAAAAGAGATATTTTCATAAGACTCTAACTCTTTTTCTTTTTGTTCTTTATAAGCTAAAGCCTCTTGAATTGAACCAAATCTTTTTTGTAAATTTGAAAGCTTTTCTATTCTATCAAGTACATTTTCAATATCAAGTTCTTCAAGTTCACTTAAAGAGTCATTGAATCTTTCGTATATATTATTTAGTTCATTTATTGACTCATCAAAAAAAGTTGAATCCTCATCTAAGAGCTCTAATGCCGAATTTACAGATGAACTATATGAAAAAATATCTTTAGAGTTTTCAATAGCTTCTTGAATTTTTTCTTTTTTTGCTAACTTTTTTTTAATATCATTTAGTTCTTCATACTCTCCAACTTCTGGATTAATAGATTTAATTTTTTCTATTTCAAATTTTGCAAACTCTTTTAAATCTTCTAATTTTGATTCATCATCTTTTATTTTTGCAAGCTCTTTTGTCATTTCTTGAAATTTTAAAAATTGTTCATCAAAACTACTTTTTAAAGAAGTAAACTCTTTTTGATTTCTACTTGACATTGAATCCAAAAATGAAATTAATTTAGAAGAATCAAAATCACTTGTATCTTTTAAATGAAGATGTTTTATTAACTTTTTTGAAAAACTATTTAAATTCTTTTTTGAAATACTTTGTACATTTAAAAAATATCTAATTTTATCTTTTTTTATTTCTTTTATTACAATATCATCATTTACTTCAATATCATAAGCTTCATTTTTTATATTTAAGTTTGATAAACTCACCTCTCCTAAAGCTGCTTTTGATTCCCCAATAGCAAACAAAGATAATATCGTTTGCATTAATACTGATTTTCCAGCTCCTGAAGGGCCTGTAAAAACAACTAAACCATTTTTTAATTCTAAATCAACTTCTTTAAATGATAAAAAATCTTTTAAATATATTCTGTCAATCATTTACTTTAATTACCCCATCCTAATTTGTCATTTAATACTTCAAAAAAGTTTCTTTCAATTCTATGTATTAATTTTGCTTTTTTCTTAGCAATTGTAACTTTAATAATAGTTTTGTCTTCTAATTCGTAAGTATCTTGTCCGTCAATCAATAAAACAGCACCTTGTGCATCACTTATTTTAAACTCTATTTCAACATCAGCTGGCATTACTAAAGGTCTTTGTGTTAAAGAGTGAGGAGAAACAGGAGTTATAATAAAAGCTTCTGTTAAAGGATATACTATAGGTCCTCCCACGGAGAGATTATATGCAGTTGAGCCTGTTGGTGTTGAAATTATTACGCCGTCTCCATTGTATGTATTAAAAAAATTACCATCAATCTTTGCTTTTGTTTTTATCATTGAGGATACTGTTTTTCGTGAAATTACAATATCATTGAAAGCTACAAATGTTTTGTTATTTACTTTACATTCAACTAGCATTCTATTATCAATTCTATAATTGTCCGAATTAAAATCATCCAAAAAGTTTGCTAAATCTTCATAAAGAATATCTGTTAGGAATCCTAATGTTCCCATATGAATTCCAAGAATTGGAAGGTCAAATTCAAAAGAGTTTCTCACAACTGACAATAAAGTTCCATCGCCTCCAACTGAGATAAGAAAATCGACATCTTGACACAATTGTTT
Organism: Halarcobacter sp.; assembly: GCA_030145305.1. GTDB lineage: Bacteria > Campylobacterota > Campylobacteria > Campylobacterales > Arcobacteraceae > Halarcobacter. Next base: position 97,873 of record JAQYVX010000007.1, read on the forward strand.
AAGTTCAATTCCGCTAGTTTCGCCTATCATACTTGCACTATTTTTTTCTAAACTAATATTTATATTATGCTTTTCAAAACACTTTTTTATTTCTAAATATTCTTTTTTTATTTCAGGAGAATTAGGTTTTAAAATAATTCCTGCATTACTGATATTTCTCAGTTTTTCTACACTTCTTGTTATTTTCAAATATTACTCCTGTATCATAAATTGAATTTCTTCTACTCTATTAATTTCTTTTTCTAACTTTCTATTATTATAACTTTCAAATTTCTTTTGATTTGTTTTAATCTTTGAAACATATGGACTATTTTTTCGTAAAATATAAGGAAAATTATCAATAGCATTTCTTGCAGCTTTTGAAGTCTTATAATACCCATATATTACCCTATAATAATTATTTACTGTACCTATTGGAAAAGCAAGAGCATTACTTGTTAAGTTATACATAGAAAAAAAATCTTCTGGGCTTATGTCTTTTTTTAAAAAAGTAAGTAAGGTAACAGTGTATAGTTTAGAATTTTTATTAAAGAATTCTTCTTTTAAACGTTCGGAATTTTCAACTATTATTATCTTATCATTAGGATTCTGATTAATTGAATTTTCAATAAAATTTCTTTCTACAATATCACTTTTTATACTCAAATCATTTGCTTTAAATTCTTTTAAACTTTTAGGGTTTTTAGCTTCTTTATGAAATTCTTTATATAGTTTTTGGTGGTTTTTTATATTACTAACTCTTAGTTTTTCTATAGGAACAAAATTTATTTTTTCTATTGCTTTATTAGCTTCATTTTTTGTTTCATAAGCTCCGTATACTATTCTAGCATACTCACTATTCTTCCCATATTTATATGCTAAAGCTTCATTTGTCATTCCATTTCTGATAAAATATTCTTCTATTGATATTTCATCTAATTTCAATTCTCCCAAATCCACTGTGAAAAAAGAACTTTTATCATTTAAAAAAACTTCATTTAAAATATTAAAATTTCCTTCACTCTCAATATAGTACACATCTTTTAGTTTTGAATGTTTGATAAATCTACTTCTATTTTCATCTTCTTTTATTCTTTTTTTTGGAATTTGTTTTGGAATTTGTTTTTTTATTACTCTCTTTTTTATAATTTTTTTAGGCTTTTTTTTAGGCTTTTTTTTCAATATAGGGCTAGGTATTATTTTTGCTGTTAGTTCTTCTTTAAAAACTTTTTTGGGAATATCATTTATTTTTATAATCTTCATCTCATCACTAAGTTTTGTATTTATTACTTTTTCTTTTTCTTCTTTCTTATTTACTTTTAGTTCAACAATAGCACTCTTTTCCAAACTATTTGGAAAACTTTTTAAATAAAAGCTCTGAAATTTATCCATTTTCATAGAAAAAGGAGAATTCATTCTAATTTTTTTGTCAAATCTCTTTATCGCACTTTCTGCTTCATTTCTATTCTTATATAATCCATAAATTATTCTAACCTTATCCCTATTTTTCCCATAAACATGAGCTAAAGCTTTATCTTCTAAACCATAAGTAGTAAAAAAGTTTTTTAAAGCTTCTTGGGAGAGAGGAACTGTTCCTAAAGCAATAGAGTAATAGTTTGAATCTTTATTAAAGAATTCTTTTTTTAATTCTTTTGCTTCTTTAGTATCTTTTATAAAAATTGAATTTTTTTTGTCTATTAAATCTATTTTTTTTAAATCTTTCTTACTTTTATTAATAGTTGTTTTTATTATCTCTTTTTTTGTAAGATTAAAATTATTTTGATGTCTAAATAGTTTTGAAGAGTATGGTCTGTTTTCTTGTAATTCTATTGAAAGATTTTTTATATTTTCTTGGGCTTGAGTTCCATTTTTATAAACTCCTGCAATAATTTTTATATATTCTTTGTTTTTCCCATATTTATAAGCTAAGGCATTTGTGAGCTTAAATTTTTTAAAAAATTCAATAATATTATATTTATCAGTTTTTATTGTTGCTAAAGTAAGAGTATAATATTTTGTATTGGGATTTAAAAATTCATCTTTTAGATTAACTTGATTTGAGTTTTTATCTTCAACATATATTATGTCTTTTTGCATTGCATTTAGATTTATAACAATTAAAAAAATTAGTAAACTTTTAATAACAATCACCCTTTTCTCTTTGTCTAGAATAAGCTAGATTTTATCTAATAATAATTTAAAGTAGGATTTAGATTAATTTAATTTTAATTTTAATTTAACTTATTGTAATATTTATACGTTTGTTAAAATAGTTTACATACAAAAAGGATTGAAATTGAATATACAAGTAAATGGAATAGTTGGTTTTATAATACTATTTTTTGACATAATTGCAATTATAAAAATAGCTAAAAGTGGTGCTTCAACAGTAAACAAAGCAATATGGATTTTGATAGTCTTGTTTTTACCTCTAATTGGGCTTATTGCTTGGTACTTTCTTGGACCAAAAGGCTAGAATAAAAAAAAGCCCCGACAAAAGTCGAGGCTTTTTAAGAAATTAAAAATTTCTATTTTCGTGATTAACCATTTCTTTTTTTGATGATTTCTTCAGAAACATTCTTAGGAACATCCATGTAGTTATCAAAAATCATAGAATAAGTTGCTCTACCTTGAGACATAGATCTTAAGTCTGTAGAGTATCCGAACATTTCAGCTAATGGAATCATTGCTACAACTAGTTTAACACCAGCTCTATCATCCATAGATTGAACTTGTCCTCTTCTTTTGTTAACGTCACCGATAACATCTCCCATATAATCTTCAGGAGTTTCGATTTCAACTTTCATAATTGGTTCAAGAATTACAGGTTGAGCAGCATCTGATCTACAACCTTTTTTGAATCCCATTGAAGCAGCAAGTTTAAACGCCATTTCAGATGAATCCACATCATGGTAAGAACCATCATATAAATCAACTGCAATATTAACTAATGGATAACCAGCTAGTATTCCACCAGCCATAGCTTCTTGACAACCTTTATCAACAGCAGGAACGTATTCTTTTGGAACAGAACCACCTTTGATAGATGATGTAAATGCATAGTTTTCTTCACTATCAGCAGCCATAGGAGTAATAGTTAAATATACATGACCATATTGACCTTTACCACCAGATTGTTTAGCGTATTTATATTCAACTTTAGTTTCATTTTTAATAGTTTCTCTATATGCAACTTGAGGAGCACCAACTTCAGCCTCAACTGAGAATTCTCTTTTCATTCTATCAACAAGAATTTCAAGGTGTAATTCACCCATTCCTGAAATAATAGTTTGACCAGATTCTTCATCAGTAGCTACTCTAAAAGATGGATCTTCTTGAGCTAATTTCCCTAAAGCAATACCCATTTTTTCTTGGTCAGCTTTAGTTTTAGGCTCAACTGCAACAGAAATAACTGGTTCAGGGAAATCCATTCTTTCCAAGATAACTGGATCTTTATCAGATGCTAAAGTATCACCAGTAATTGTTGATTTTAAACCAACAACAGCACCAATTTCTCCAGCATATAATTCAGTAACTTCTTCTCTTTTTACTGCGTGCATTTTAAGAAGTCTACCAATTCTTTCTTTTTTCATTTTTGTAGAGTTCATTACATAAGTACCAGACCTAAGAACACCTCTATAAATTCTTGTAAAAGTCAACTGTCCAACAAATGGATCAGTCATAATTTTAAAAGCAAGAGCGGCAACTTCACCATCATCAGTAGAAGGTACAATTACAGCTTCACCATCTTGTGTTTCACCTTTAATATCTTCAACTTCTAATGGAGATGGTAAATACATAGCAACAGCGTCAAGTAAAGTTTGAACACCTTTGTTTTTAAATGCAGTACCACAAGTCATTGGAGTAATTGTCATATTTAGACAACCTTTTTTAAGACCCATAACAATTTCATCTTCAGTTAATTCAATACCTTCAAGATATTTTTCCATTAATTCATCATCAGCTTCAGCAGCAGCTTCAACCATTTTTTCTCTATATTCTTCAGCTTTTTCTTGTAATTCGGCAGGAATATCTTCAACATGGTAATTTGAACCCATTTCAGCATCAAGATCCCAAACGATTGCTTTCATTTGTACTAAATCAACAACACCTTGGAAGTTTTCTTCAGCACCAATAGGAATTTGAACAGGAATAGCATTAGATTTAAGTCTAGTATTAACTTGCTCTTCTACATTAAAGAAATCAGCACCAGTTCTATCCATTTTATTAACAAAAATCATTCTTGGAACTCTATATTTATTTGCTTGTCTCCAAACAGTTTCAGATTGTGGTTGAACCCCACCTACTGAACAAAATACAGCTACAGCACCATCAAGAACTCTCATAGATCTTTCAACTTCAATAGTAAAGTCAACGTGACCTGGAGTGTCAATGATATTAATCATTAAATCATCGCCAGTTTTTGGGTGTTTCCAGTGACAAGTTGTAGCAGCAGAAGTAATTGTAATACCTCTTTCTTGCTCTTGTTCCATCCAGTCCATTGTTGCAGCACCATCATGTACTTCACCAATTTTATGCTCAACACCTGTGTAGAATAAAATTCTTTCAGTTGTTGTAGTTTTACCTGCATCAATATGAGCAGCAATTCCGATATTTCTAAGTCTATTAAGTGGTGTGTTTCTTGCCATTTTAATTTCCTACCATCTGTAATGAGCAAATGCTTTGTTAGCTTCTGCCATTCTATGCATATCTTCTTTCTTCTTGAATGATGAACCTCTGTCTGTAGCAGCTTCGAATAGCTCATTAGCTAATCTTTCTACCATAGTTCTTTCGTTTCTTTTTCTAGCTGCATCAACAATCCATCTTAATGCTAAAGTTTGTCTTCTTACAGGTCTAACTTCAACAGGAACTTGATATGTAGCTCCACCAACTCTTCTAGATTTCACTTCTAAAAGTGGTTTAACATTTTCAATTGCTTTTTCAAATAAATCGAAACCAGATTCTTCACCTCTAGCATCTAAGTTTGCAATTGCACCATACATAATTTTCTGTGCTGCTGATTTTCTACCATCTAGCATTACAGTATTAATGAATTTTGTGATTATCTTACTATTGTAGATAGGATCAGCCATTACTTCTCTTACGGGAGCTTTTCTTCTTCTCATTCTCTTATCCTTCTACTTATTTCTTTGGTCTTTTAGTACCATATTTAGATCTTGCAACAGTTCTGTTTGCAACACCAGCAGTATCTAAAGCACCTCTAACGATGTGATATTTTACACCAGGTAAATCTTTTACTCTTCCGCCTCTTACTAATACAATAGAGTGTTCTTGAAGGTTGTGACCTTCTCCACCGATGTATGAGATAACTTCGAATCCAGTTGTTAATCTAACTTTTGCAACTTTTCTTAAAGCCGAGTTAGGTTTCTTTGGAGTTGTAGTATATACTCTAGTACATACTCCTCTTCTTTGTGGACATTTTTTAAGAGCTGGAGATGGTGACGTTTTAATCACTTTTTTTCGCTCTTTTCTTACAAGCTGATTGATTGTAGGCATTCTTTCCCTTTATTTAGTTTTAGAGTAATCTATTAATTAATTGTGTGAATCAGTTAAAGATTCTCTATTTATTGGTTTGAGCTCTAAAGCGGCTCAGGCTTCTCGTTACACCCTCACGGTGCCATGACATATGATAAGAATCATAATCAAAACGATACTACCATTCTAGAGAAACGTTGAGTGTTTTCTAAAAAAGTATGCGATTATACTTAAACTAATCTTAAATATTACTTATTTTAGATTTAAATTTGAGTAAAGATAATTTTAAAACCTTTGTTTTGAACAAAACTTATATATACGATTTAAAAATTCGAACTCTAAATAATAAGCATGTAACATAAGTCTTTTTTCACCTGTGATTTTTATTCTTTCCTCTAAAGACACTTCTTTTTTCAAAATTTTATCTACAAATACTTCATCTAATCCATAAATTGGGTCACCTACAATTCTATGTCCTATAGAATCTAAATGAACTCTTATTTGATGTTGACGTCCTGTATAAGGAGTAGCTTCTACTAAAGTTTGATTTTTTCTTTTATCATAAAGTATTGGCTTGATTAGAGTTGATGATTCTTTACCCTCATTTGAAGTTTTCATTTTGATACTTATTAAGCCACTTGAATTAGTGATTTTTTTATTTATTAAAATCTCTTCTTTTATTTCACCCTCAAGCAAAGCTTGATATTTTTTTACAAACTCTTTTTCTTCAAACATAGAACTTAATACAAAATGTGAATATTGATTTTTGGATACTAATACAAGGCCTGAAGTTTCGGCATCAATTCTATGCACCAATTTAGCATCATTTCCAAATTGGTATCTAATTTCATCTAAAAGTGTATACTTATTTGATCTTGCATTTGGGTGAACTATAAGACCTGAGGGTTTATCAAAAATAACAAAATGTTCTGTTTGAAAAATAGGTTTTAGACCTTTTGTAATTGGCTCATAAATTGATACTTCTATAAAACCAGATTTTAAAACAAAGCCTTTTTGTAAGCGTCGTTTTTTATTATCTACGATTCTACCTTTTTGCAAGAGTTTCATAGCCAAGGAACTTTCTAGCTTTACAGTTTGAACTAAAAAATCATCTACTTTTATACCAGGGTTTACATCAAAGCGTTTTAAAACATAAGGCAAAATTATCCTTTTAAATAAAAAGGGGGAATACTTCCCTCTTTTTTATTCTTCTCTAAATTTTTTGTTACTTACATTTTCAATAATATTTTCAGCAATATTTGAAGTATCAAGTGCTATTTGATTTGTATGATTTGCTACATTTGCATTCTCTTGAGTTCTTGAATCAAGATTTGCTACAGCATCATTAATCTGCTCAATTCCTTCTTTTTGCTCTTTTGAAGAGTGTTCTATTTGAGAAATCACTTCTGTAGTTTTTCTTATATTTTCATTTAATACTATATATCCATTAATCATTTCATCAGCATTCTTTTTACCAATGTTAGTCTTAACAGTAGCATTTTCTACAAGTTCTTTAATCTCTTTTGCAGCTTCTGCACTTCTTGAAGCTAGGTTTCTAACTTCTTGTGCAACAACAGCAAAGCCTTTTCCAGCTTCACCAGCAGTTGCTGCTTCAACAGCTGCATTTAGTGATAAAATATTTGTTTGAAATGCTATTTGGTCAATTATAGTAATTGATTCTGCAATAGCTGCTGTTTGTTCATTTATCTCAGTCATTGATTCAACTGTAAGTTTTGCTAACTCTTGTCCATTTTTTATTGAATCTATTAAGTTATTAGAATAAACTACCATTTCAGATATATTTTGAGTAGTTTCAATAATAGTTGAAGTAATCTCTTCTAAAGATGCTGAAGTCTCTTCTAAAGATGCAGCTGTTTCAGTTGATGATTTATTTAAAATATCAACATTTTCTAAAAGTTGTTTAGCATTTTTTTCTAAAACAATACCTAAATTATAATTCTCTTGTAACATTTTATTAATAATATCACACAGTCCATTTAGACCTTTTGATACTTTACCATTTGCATTTGGAATATTCTCTACAAAGTTAAATTTAGAATATTCATCAAGAGAAGATAAAATAGTATTAATATCACTATTTACATTTTCACTTACTGCTTCAATCATATCATTGATAATATCTTTTAACTCATTTAATGAAGGATTAGATGATTCTTTATGAACTTTTAAATCTAACTTCCCTTCTTTGATTCTATTAACTACTTTTTTTACATCTTCAATTAGTAGTTTGTCTTTATCAATATTTTGTTTTACACTTTCTATTTCAGAATCAATCTTTTTTGCCATATTACCAAATTCATCTTCTGTATCTATATTAAGTAGTTCAACACTATGCGTTTCACCTTTTAGATAATCAAAAAAGCTATATAAACCATCTTCAAGCTTTTTTAAAGGACTTAAAAGATTTTTCAATAAGAAGAATATTAATGCTAAAATAGCAACTAATAAAGCTACAAAAAGAAGTATTTCTTTATATATACCTTTTTTTATTTCTTTAAAAATAGTATCTTTTTCTATTTCAACAACTAAATACCAAGATGAAAATGGAACTTTACTATATGAAACAAGTTTTGATACACCATTATCTTCTACATCTGAGAACTTATCATTTTCTTCTGATTTAACTTTTTTGAAAAGTTTACTCTCTTTTTTTAGTAACTTTTTATCTTTATGAATTAAAAATTTACCTTCAGCAGATAAAAGGTAAGCAAGCCCTGTTTCTCCAAGTTTTAGATTTAATATTTCTTTTACTACTGTATCTAAGAAAATATTTGCTCCAACAACTCCTATTAATTTTCCATCAACATAGTATGGAGCAAAAACAGTAATAACTAATCTTTTTGTTGTATTATCAACAAAAGGACTTGTAACTCCTTCTTTATTTGTCGCTTTAGATTTTTTGAACCAAGGTCTAAGTCTTGCATCATAATTCATAGTAGCAATACTTTTAAAACTACCATCGAACTTAATCAAATCTCCATTATCTTCTAAACCTAAATACATACTTGCAAAGTTTCCTGATTTTTTACCCAACATCAATTGGTCTATTAAAACTTTGTTTTCAATAGTAAGATTTTCATTTTTAATCATTTGAACAACTGAGCTTACAACTTGCATTTTTGATTCTAAATAATCATTAATGAATTTTGATGTTTGCTTAGAAAGTGCTAATTGATCTGATTTCACTAAATTGTGTTCAGATTTATACTTACTTGAAGTATTGTAAAATCCTAAAATTAAAAAAGAGCACGAAATACTTATAAATAGAAGTATTAGAAGTTTTGCTTTTATACTAGACAGTTTCATCTTTTTTCCTTAATATAATAATAATGAATAATAACACATAGTTATGTCATTAATATGACATAAGTAATTTTTTGTATATTTCTTTTAAACAAAATAGAGAATTGTTTCATAAATTCTTGTATATGTAAGATTATGCCCAAAATTTATATCTAATGTTTATCTTAAGCAATTAAGATAGAAATGCTTCTTTTAAAGATGATGAATATATAAAAGCATTTGAATATGCAGAAGATACTGATTGTATTATTTAATATGAAAGAAGTTTCTTTAGACCAGTATTTAGTTAACTATTTTTTTGGTACAAAATACATCACCGTTTCATAAATTCCTTCCATATAATGTCTTAAATAAATATCATACTCAGGATTTATATCTAAGACTATTTGAGGTATTTTATACCAATCTTCTGCTTTATGATAAATACAAATAGCAAGGATTGGCTTATATTTTTTTATTGTATTTTTAGCTCCTAGAAGAGCGTCTTGTTCTGCACCTTCTATATCTAATTTTAAGAAATCAATTTTTTCTTTTATTAGATTATCTATAGTATTTATATTTTCTGCATGGTAATCATGTTCACAATTATCTTGTGATTTTTGTATTTTGTTACTATCTAGTTTTTTATTTCCTAAACCAAAATTTATAAACTCAATATTCTCTTCAGATGAAAAATTCTTTTTAGCAATACTTATATGCAAATCATTTGGTTCTATACAGTATATTTTTTTAAAGTCAGGAAAGTTTTTTATAATGCTAGGTATCGTATCCCCAATATATGATCCACCATCCACGAAAACTATCTCTTTAATAAAAGGGATTATATCTTTATCAAAATATTGTTCTTCGTGATTATTTGTAAAGCCTTGCATAAAATTTAAATCAAATGAGATTTTAAAATTTATCACTTTTGTAAAAACTTCTTTTGATTTTTCATCACTTAATAAAGCATAAGTCTCTTCATATTTTTTATAATTATTTTCAAAGTCTTCTTCAAAATCACAAATAAATGGAGGTTTGGCTAACTCAAAATTTAGCTTTTGATTCTTGACGTATTTAAAAAAAGATAGATAATTTATGTTTTCGAAACCTCTATTATCTAATTCATTTTTTACTTCTAATGGGCTTCCCATTGAAGTTGCTAAAATCAAGGCATCTTTTGGTACATCAGCTATTTTATAGATTGTCTTTTTTTTTGAATTTTGGACTCTAGTAAAATCATCAATTATTCCATCAACTTGTATATACTTTTGAATAGATTTTGTAAGACGATTTATTCCTAAAATAAACTTTTTTCTAGAAGGGGAAGAGATAAATTCCTCTACAAGTTCTTTATCTCTTTTATTTATATAATTTGTATCAATTAGCTTCATACTAAAGAATTAAAGACTTTAAACTCTTTACAGTATATAGTTTTAGACTTTCGCCTTTTTCACTTTTAAGCTCATTTGTAAAGCCTTTTTTTGAAAATAATGTCACATAATCAGGAACAATCTCTAATTTATCACAAAGCTCTTTTAATCTACCAAGTTCATTTTTTTTCATTTTTGAGTTTGTATATTTACAAGAACCTATTATGATTTTTCCTGAAACTGTTTGAGCTAATATCTCTATTTCGTTTCTATTTTCTTCTTTGTTATCATCCCAGTATCTTCCAATTTCTTCTATTTCATCATCTTTAAAAGAGATTTTAATAAATTCATGTGAAAGTTGTTCAAAAATTAAAGCCATAAATTCAGCTTGATAGTTGTTAAATCTTTCAAAACATTCATTGTATTCATTTCTTTTTATTCCTCTATAAAGTGGAGAAACAAAAGCAAACCAAAATCTTAAAAAAGGAGTAGTAAATAATAGTTTATCAGCAACATCATTTTCTTCAAAATTATTTGTTAGAAAATCTAAAGAAGTTTCACGTGTAATAACTTCAAGTTCTTCAAGATCATAAACAGCTTCAATTCCTTCATCATAATCAATATCTGCTCTTTTAAATGCGGAATTTGTTCTTCTATCACCTAAAGCAATTCCTGTTAAAACTTTATGAAAAGGTGCAGAGTTTTTTGTAAGTTTTCCAATATACTCTTGGATTTCATAATATTCATTTAAAATATGTCTAATGATTAATGTTCTTAAAGGTTTGGTCATATCAATTTTAATATCAAGTCCACCAAAAACGGCAAAGTAATTTAGCGCTGTTTCCATATCTTTTGGGTTATTTTTTTCACAAAATAATTGGAACTGTTCTAATAATGTTTTATTATTTAAAATAATGGGAGAGCCTTTTTTTATTTTTTCTAGTTTTAATTTCATGGATTATAACATAAAGAACTTTTGGCAGTACTGATTACAATAAAAAAGCATATAACACTCTTTCTCATATCACCAATTATTTTACTTTTATTGGGCTAATTTAAGATTACTTTTATTTTTATTAGTCTATATTTATCTTATCAACCTCTCGGGGTGCTTGAAATCATTTTGATGGAAAGCTGAGATGGCAATTATTGCTTGACCCGTTGAACTTGAACTGGATAAGACCAGCGTAAGGAAGAGATTCGTACTTAATTTATATTTTAAATATTTAAGAAAAAATAATTATTTATTACTATTTATTTACAACTCTTCCCAAAAAATACAAAGCATATTTTAAGGGAAAATACAATGACAAAAACAATTCAAGAAACATTAACAACTTCAAATGAACTTCTAACAAGAGAGCCACTTCCTTGTTCTACAAAGATATATCTTAAAGGTGATATTCATAAAGACATAAGAGTTCCTGTACGAGAAATTGCATTAAGTAATGATACAAAACTAGGGGTATACGATACTTCAGGTCCATATACAGACCCTAATATCAAGATAGATGTAGGTGAAGGTATTCCAACTATTCGTAAAGAATGGATTACTAAGCGTGATGATGTAGAAGAGTACAAAGGTCGGATAATGGAGCCTGTTGATAATGGCTACGCTACAGAAGAACAATTAGATTTTGTTACAGCTGGAGCTAAAGGATTAGTAAGATCACCACTTAGAGCAGAAAAAGGCAAAAATGTTTCTCAGCTTCATTACGCAAGACAAGGTATCATAACACCTGAAATGGAATTTATTGCAATAAGAGAAAATCAAAATAGAGCAATGAGCGAAGAATATCTTCAAGATGAAGAACGTGAAGCTAGACTAAAAGGAGAAAATTTTGGTGCAAATTTACCAGAAGTTATTACTCCTGAATTTGTAAGAAATGAAGTAGCTCTAGGAAGAGCTGTTATTCCATGTAATATTAACCACCCAGAAGTTGAACCTATGATTATTGGTAGAAATTTCTTAGTAAAAGTTAATGCAAATATTGGTAATTCTGCTACAACTTCATCAATTGCTGAAGAAGTTGAAAAAATGGTATGGTCAATTAGATGGGGTGGCGATACAGTTATGGATTTATCAACTGGTAAAAACATTCATACTACAAGAGACTGGATACTTAGAAACTCTCCTGTACCAATTGGAACTGTGCCTATTTATCAAGCACTTGAAAAAGTAAAAGGAGTTGCTGAAGACCTTACTTGGGAAGTATTTAGAGATACACTTATAGAACAAGCAGAACAAGGTGTTGATTATTTTACAATTCATGCAGGTCTTCTTCTTCACCATGTACCAATGACTGCAAAACGTGTAACTGGTATTGTAAGCAGAGGTGGAGCTATTATGGCAAAATGGATGATTCATCACCACAAAGAAAACTTTCTTAATACACACTTTGAAGAAATCTGTGAAATTATGAAAACTTATGATGTTACATTCTCTTTAGGAGATGGTTTACGTCCAGGTTCTGGAGCAGATGCAAATGATGAAGCACAATTTGCAGAACTTAAAGAGCTTGGGAATCTTACTAAAATTGCTTGGAAACATGATGTACAGACTCTTATTGAAGGTCCAGGACATGTTCCAATGCATATGATAAAAGAGAATATGGATAAACAATTAGAGTGGTGTCATGAAGCGCCATTTTATACACTTGGGCCCTTGACTACTGATATTGCTCCTGGCTATGATCACTTTACATCAGGAATAGGAGCAGCTATGATTGCTTGGTATGGATGTGCAATGTTATGTTATGTAACACCAAAAGAACATCTTGGTCTTCCAAATAGAGATGACGTAAAAGAAGGACTTATTACATACAAAATAGCAGCTCATGCAGCGGATATTGCTAAAGGACATCCAGGAGCTAGAGCTAGAGATGATGCTATGTCTTTAGCACGTTTTGAATTTAGATGGGTTGATCAGTTTAATATAGGTCTTGACCCTGATAGAGCAAGAGAATACCATGATGAAACAATGCCAATGGAAGCTGCTAAAGTGGCACATTTTTGTTCTATGTGTGGACCAAAATTCTGTTCTATGAAGATTTCAGCAGAAGTAAGAGAGTATGCTGATAACTTGGATACTGATGTTGAAACTGCAAAACAAGTAGGAATGGATGAAATGTCTGAAAAATTTAAAGAAATGGGTTCAGAGGTTTATGTTGAGGCTGACAAAATATAAACTAATTACTTGATTTAAAACCATACTTAAGGCCTTTTTTATTCTTAAAAAAGGCCAAGTATCTACATTTAGACTTAGGAAAGATGTTATAATAATACATGACTATTAGATTTGCAAGCTTTAACCTCTTTCAATTTGTTAAAACACCCTATTCTTGGTATATAAAAAAAGATAAGTTTTCCATTGAAGATTGGGAGAAAAAAACATCTTGGATAAAAGAACAAATCAAGCAAATGAAATGTGATATTATTGGCTTCCAAGAAGTCTTTTCTGCAGATGCTTTAAAAGAACTAACAAAAGAGTTAGGCTTTGAATATTTTGTAAGTGTTGATTTAGCAAAAACACATAAAATAAATAAAAATGTTTACATCTCAACAACAGTTGCCTTAGCTTCAAAATATCCTATTTTAGAAACACAAAAAGTACAAGTTCATGGTAAAAGTATTATAAACCATGATTTCAAAGGACATTTTAAATTTTCTAGAATTCCTATAAAAGCCTTAATAGAACTTCCAAATAAGCAAAAAATTACAGTTTATGTAAATCACTTTAAATCAAACCGCTTAAATGAATTTGAATATATTTTTAATAAAAACAATACCTTAGAACAAAAAAAAGAACAAACAAAAGAGGCTTTAAAAAAGGATTATTCAAAAGCTTTAAAGCAAAGGTTATGTGAGACTTCTTCTTTATATTATGATTTTAAGAAAACTACTACTCCAATAATTTGTATGTGTGATTTAAATGATAAAGAGTTTTCTTTATCAATTGATGCCTTAACAAATAGAGAATATCATGAAAAAGTTAGAGAGAATAAAAAAGGCAAAGCTTATTTACTTTATGATGCATATTATTTATTTGATAAAAAAATCTATAATCCCCATCCTTTACAAAAAGAGATAAGAAGAACAGCTACTAGTTATTATCAAGGTTATGGAAATGTTTTAGATTATATATTTGTTTCAAATGAATTTAACATTAAAGATAAAAATAAAAATAAAAACACTTTAGGGAAAATTTCTTCTTATGAAGTTTTTGATAAACATTTACAAGATAATCCACACGGTTCACTTTTACAAAGTGACCATGCCCAAGTTGTTTGTGAAATAGAGTTTGATTAGTAAAATTTTTGCAAAAATTTATTTAATTGATTTGCAAAACTTTGAGCATCTTTTTGTGAAAAAGGAGCTGGCCCTTTTGTAAGTTCTCCACTATCTCTTATTTCTTGCATTAGGTTTCTAATAGCTAGATATTGCTTGATATTATCTTGGGTATAAAGTTCACCACGATGATCAATTGCATGGGCTTTTTTTTCAATAACTCTATTTGCAAGAGGGATATCAGCTGTTATAACTAAATCACCCTCTTCTAATAATTCTACAATCTTGTCATCAGCTTCATCAGCCCCTAAATCCACCACAAGATAAGTGATTAAAGCTGATTTCCCTATATTTATTTTTTTGTTTGCAATAACAGTCGTTTTTAAATTTAAGCGCTGAATTGCTCTAAATAAAATAGGTTTTAAAAGATTTGGAAAAGCATCTCCATCAACATACAAAATCATTAAATGAACTCTTGTACTCGTCCAACTTGTCCATCTTCAAGCATAACTTTTATTCCTCTTGGATGGTATTTAGAACTTGTTAAAAGTTTTTTTACAACTCCTTGTGTCCTTGTTCCTGTTCTTTGATCTTTTTTTAAAACAATTTTTACTTTTATTCCTGGATGAATATCATCTCTTTCTCTATGATCTCGTATCAAAGTTTTATCCTAATTTGCTTTATAAGCTAGAACTTTTTTTGCTTCATCTAAATGATAAAAGAATATTATTTTAAATATAAATGTTACTTTTGTTTTTTTCTCTTCTCTTGTATCTAAAATTGAAAAATCGAAGCTTTCATGTCCTTCTTCTTTTGATTCAATATTTATAGAAACATTTCTTAATGTTCTCATTACATTCATAGTAGTTTTATAATCTTTTGGAGCAAGTCCACTTAACATATCACCACTTTTTTCTTCTTTTCTTATTGCTTCAAAAAGTGAGTTAAAAGTCTCTTTAAACATAGACTTACTTAAAGTTACTTTTGCTTTTGATGTATGAAAAGTTCCAGTTTTATTTAATAAAGGATTAGGCTTTACAGCTCTAATATCTTCTATCATTTTTAAGAAAAAGTTTTTCCCTCCCATACAATTTGCATAAGCGATAATCTCTTGATGTAACTCTTCTTTTTTACTAGTATCTAATTTATTAAAATCCATAATTCTCCAATCTCTATTATTTTTTTGTTTATTTTATCTTGAGTATTTTATTATTTGACCTTTAAAGGCTTCTTTCAAATACTTTTCACTATTTTTTGCTTTAAACTGTATAAATGAAAAACCTAAAGTTTCCATTAGCTTAGAAAACTTTGCATGATTTCCTCGCCCTGGGTCTACAATTATAATTTCACAATGTTCTTTAACATGCATATTAATAAAAGCTGCAAGCTCTTCTATATGCCATCTTTCATATAAAACGTCACTACCTATAACTAAATCAAATGTTCCTAAAGAATCATTTTTATCAGTCCAAGCTGTTCTTTCAAAAGGAATTTTTTTACTATTATTTAGTTTAACATTTTCTTTTAAAAAATTCTCTACTTCAGGATGGTAATCTGTTGCTGTGATATTAGCTAATCTTTCATTTAAAACTAGACTACTTAATGCCATTCCACAGCCAATTTCTAATATTTTTTTATTCTTTACTTCATATGTATACATATAATTTGCAAGCACTTTTCCTGCATCCCAAAGTTGACCAAATAAAGGCCAAGTTGCGGAAGATATTCCAAGTTTTTCTGCAATTTTTTCATCATCACTAAACTCTTGAGAGTCTCTTAACGACCTTATATGAATATCCATTGAAGAAAATTCTATTGTTTGATATTTTAAACGAACTGAAGACATATTATACCTTTTAGTTTTAAAGAACTATGGTTTAATCAGTAATATTTAGTGTAATAATTACTACTTTACATTTTTAATTATTGATTAGTTAAAGTAAGCTAAAACCTAAGGAAAGAATTTATATGTCCTAGGAAAAGTTAAATTGCCTTTTTATAGATAGCTTCATTATAGAATCTTTTTATATATTTGAACTGAATAGTTATATATTACTTTTCTTAGTTCTAAAAATACACAAGTTAAAAAAAAATTTATGCCCTATTTAACAAATAAAAAATAAACTCAAAAAACAACAAAAAAATAAAAAGGATTTTTATGAGATTAATTTTATTATTAATTTTTTTATATTTAAGTTTAAATGCAAATAGCAGTATTTCATATATTGATATGTATAAAAGAGATGTTCAAATTACTAAAAATGAAAAGATAGTTTGTTTAGGTCCTGGTTGCCTAAGACTTATTACTTATATGAAAATTCAAGATAAATTAATTGGTGTTGAAAACAATATCCTAAGATTTAGTCCAAACTCTATATACACACAAGCCTTAAATAAAGATTTTATAAAATCTCTTCCAATTGTTGGACAAGGTGGTCCTGGAAAAATGCCAAACCTTGAAACTTTAATTAATATTAGGCCAGATATTATTTTTACTTCTTTTTTGTCCATGGAACAAGTAAGACATATTCAGAATAAAACCAAGATTCCTGTTATTGCTTTAAGTTATGGTTCAGGGTATGGTTCAATTTATTCAAAAGATGATAAAACCCAAGAAAAATTAACATCAATAAAAAATTCAATAAAACTTATTGGAAAGATAATGCAAAAAGAGCAAAGAGCAGAAGAAATAATTCTTTTTATGAAGGAAGAAGAAAACAAGCTTTCAAAACTATCAAAATCATTAAAACTATCAAGTATCAAAAAGTCAATCTATATTGGAGGAATTGCTTATAAAGGGCTTCATGGGATTACTAGTACTGAAAGTGATTATCCTGCTTTAAAGCTATTAAATATTAAAAATAATATTCTAAAAGAACATAAAGGTCATGCGTATATAAATGAAGAAACTCTTTTTATTTTTAATCCAGATTTGATATTTTTAGACTCCTTGAGTAATAAAATTGTAAAAGATGAAATTAAAAAAAATAAAAATATTTTTAATCATATAAAAGCTTTCAAAAATAAAAATATTTACTGGTTATACCCAAGCAATTTTTCAAATACAAATATTGAAAATATTTATGTAAATAGTTGGCTAATTAGTTCGTACTTAGGAAATAATATAGATATGAACTTAACTAAAAATAGAGTCTATTCTCTTTTTTTAGGAGAAGATATTGCCAAAAAAATAGAGAAACTAAAAATTTTACCAAATATAGAAAAGTAATAAAATGTACAATAAATCTTTTTATTCCAAAGAAAAAATCTTAATAACAATTCTTCTTTTTACTTTTACTTTATTTTTAATCTGGATTTCACTAATTAGTGGAAATAAAGGAATAGTCATTAGTGACACTTTTAGAATATTTCAAAAAGAGGATATATTTTCTATAATACTTTTTGAGATAAGACTACCTAGAACTCTTGCTGCTTTTTTTGTAGGAGCATCATTAGGTTTATCAGGGGCATTGATGCAAGCAGTTCTTAAAAACCCTTTAGCTTCTCCTTTTACACTTGGAATCTCTCAAGCAAGTGCTTTTGGTGCAAGTTTTGCAATTATTGTTCTTCAAGCGTATTCTGTGACATCTACTATACAAGCTAGTTTTCTAACGGCAATCTTTGCTTTTATTTCAAGTATGATTTGTACTTTAATAATAGTTTCCTTAGGTAAAAAAGCCAAAATGACATCCGAGTCTTTAATTCTTTTTGGAGTTGCTTTGGGTGCTTTTTTCTCTGCTTTTACTATGTTATTACAATATTTTGCAGAAGATACAGATGCTGCTGCTACACTTTTTTGGACTTTTGGAGACCTTTCTAAGGCTAACTCTTTTTCTATAATATTAATAAGTTCATTTTTACTATTTTCTACAGTTATATATTTTAAAGTTTTTTGGAAATTTGATGCTTTGATGTTAGGTGAAGATAATGCAAAAGCACTTGGAATAAATACTCAAAAGCTACGATTAAATGCCATGATTATCGCCTCACTTTTAAGTGCAATTAGTGTATGTTTTTTTGGAATTATTGGTTTTATTGGACTAATAGCACCTCATATTGTAAGATTATTTTTTGGAAATTCCCATAAGTATGTTTTAATTTTATCTTTGTTTAGTGGAGGAATTTTATTGCTACTTGCTGATATTATTTCAAGGACTATTATGCTTCCTATTATCATTCCTGTTGGAATTATTACTTCTATGCTTGGAGCTCCTTTATTTTTGTATTTTTTGTATAAAAGAAGTCAAAAATGTTAAATACCTTGCAAATTAAAGATGTTTTTGTAAAAATAAATAAAACTATTCTTTTAGAAGACGTAAATCTAAGTCTACAAAAAGGCGATTTAAATATTATAATTGGACCAAATGGAGCAGGGAAAAGTACTCTTTTAAAAGCAATTGTAAAAATTTTAGATATTCAGAAGGGTGATATTTTATTAAATAATAAAAGTTTTAAAGAACAAAACATAAATGAAGTTTCAAGTCAAATTGCTTATATGGCACAATCTAATGAAAAATCAAATTTAAATGTAATAGATGTACTTGAATTATCAAGAAGGAAATATAGTGGTTTTATTCTTAGTAAAACAGATTACATTTTAATAGAGAATATAATCAAAGAGTTTGGACTTGAAAAATTTTTGAATAAAAATATTGATATGTTAAGTGGAGGAGAGAGACAAAAAGTTTTTCTTGCTGCAGCTATTATTCAAGAACCAAAAGTTTTGATTTTAGATGAGCCAATTTCACATTTAGACCCAAAAAATCAAATTGAAATGCTAGATATAATTAAAAGAAAAACAAAAGAAGAAAACTTTATTTGTATTACAGTTTTACATGATTTACAAAATGCCCTACACTATGGAAATAAAATTATTATGTTAAAAAATAAAAAAATTATAAATTTCCAAAAGTCAGAAGATATAAATTCACAAATGCTAAGTAGCCTTTATGATATACCTTGTAAACTTTTTTGGGAAGATGGACATCCTTTTTTATTTTTAGGACATCAACATAGCAATACAAAAACTTATCAACACAGTCATAAAAAATAAATAAGGTAAAAAATATGATACTTGACAAACTAAAAAAAGAAGCACTTAAAAGTGCAAAAGAAAATGATTTTAAATTACAAAAAGTATTTGTAGGAGATGTTTTTACTTATGTTTCAATAAGTAATGAAAATCAGAATAGTATAGGAGTGACTCTAAGCCCAAAAGAAGAAGACTCTTTAGAAAAAGATTTTAAATCCTTAGAAGAAATTTTAAGTGATAAAAACTATAATAGTTTATCAAGAGCAATCACACTAGCTGCAATTAATGCAGTTGGACAATATGAAATAAAAAAGAGAAAAATTCTTTTGCAAGACAACTTACGAGATGCTCTTTATACTTTAATCATGAATAATTATAAAGAAAATGACAAAATTGTTTTTATAGGCAATTTAAAGCCAGTAATCAGAAAATTAAAAGAACATAATAAAAATATAGAAGTTTTTTGTAGAGCAAAAGTAGAATCTAAAAATGGTGTTTATAATGATATTTTTGAATATGAAGCAGTTAGCAAAGCTGATATAGTAATAATTACAGGAGCAACTTTAATTGGTTCCACAATTGATGCTTTATTAAAATTTACAAGCAAAGCAAAATTAGTAATTTTATCTGGATTTTCAGCAGGAGCAAATACCCTTTGGCTAAATAACTTAGGAATGACACATGTTGCTAGTATAAGCTTAGAGAATTGTTTGCAAGATGATTTAGAAAAAAATGATTTAGAGCTTATTTTCAAGAATAAATGTTATATAAAAGAGTTAAAAAACTAACTCTTTCTTTAACTTATATGCCCATGATAAATAGGCTTTTTGCCCAAGATGTAAGCCATCTATTGTTAGTTCTTTTTTTAAAAGTCCTTCTTCATTTGAGAAAGATTTATTTAGATTTATAAATAAGATTTTCTTACTTAGACAATATTCTTCAAGCATATTATTGAAAGTTTTGACTTTTTTATTTACAGTTGGCATTTGCGTTAAAAGTGTTGCTTGTACTATAATTTTTGTATTAAAACTCTCCAATTTTTCTAAAATATTTTTATAGTTTTCAAAAATGTCTTTTAAAGGAATTGAAAGACATAAATCATTTATTCCTGCCATTAAAAAAACTATTTTAGGTTCAATTTCTCCTATTATATTAATTCTATTTAATATCCCAGTAGTTGTATCGCCATCAAGTCCAAGATTGATTAATTTTTCTTCTTCTAATAATTTTTTCCAATCACCACGACCTGTAATTGAATCTCCTAACATTACTATTTTAATATTTTTTTTCATTTTAAAATCTTTTTATTTTATTTTCTTATAGTTCAAGTGCAAAATCAATTGCATCTAAAACATGTAACAAAGTTGTATCATAAATAGGAATATCAACATAACCTTGTTTTATAAGCATTGAGATTTCAGTACATCCTAAAATTACCCCTTCACAGTTATGTTCTTCTTCAAGACGTTTTATTATCTTAATATATTCATCCCGTGAACTACGCTTACATTTTCCAAAACAAAGCTCTTTATAAATCACATCATGAATAATATTTTGCTCTTTTTCATTTGGAATAACCACTTCAATTCCAAACTTTTCTTGAATTCTATTTTTATAAAACTCTTCTGTCATTGTGAACTTTGTTCCTAATAGTGCTACTTTTTTTATCTTATCTCTAACTAAAGCTTTTCCAGTTGAATCTGCAATATGTAAAATAGGAATGGAAATGTTTTTTTCTATTTTAGGAACAACTTTATGCATAGTATTTGTACAAATTATTAAAAAATCTGCCTTTGCATCTTCTATTGCTTTGGCTTCTTTTGATAAAATCGCCGCTGTTTCATCCCATAAAGCACTATGTTGAAATTTTTCTATTTCTTCAAAATCAACACTTGAAAGTATTATCTTAGCACTATGCAAACCGCCAAGTCTTTTTTTAATCTCTTCATTTAGCAATCTATAATAAGTAGCACTTGATTCCCAAGACATCCCACCTAACATTCCTATTTTTTTCATTGTTACCCTTTATTTAATAACTTTTCTAAAGTAAGTATAGCAAATATCATTAAATTTATAATAAGGCAAGAATCCACTCTTTTAGATTAGCTTCACAGTTTATTTATTTATTTCTACTTTTTTAGAAGTATCATAAACTAGTTCATAAAAGCTATTATTGTTAAATTCAAACTGCGTAATAACTTCAAGTCCTAATTTTCTAACATGAGCTTCATAAGATCTATTATTTATTTTATTTATAAAAGTTACTAAAATAGGATATTTTTTGCTCATTTCTTCTCTAGCATATTCAAAAAGATTTTCAAAGATTTTATTTCCTCTATACTCTTTTGCAACACAAATTGGACCATATTGATATGAATTATCCAAAGTTAATTGTTTTCCTTTGAAGCTTAAGGTTTCTAAAAAACTTGCCATATGTTCAAACATTGGCCAAGCAAGCCAATAATGCCATGAAGCACACATAGCATAGGAAATAACTCTATTTTCATCTAAAGCAATAAAAACTCCATCAAGTTTTATTAAATCTTCTATTTGTTTATTAGTAAAAGGAGTTGTTACAAAACCATCATTTTTTTCGTCATCTTTTAAATTACTTACTAAATTTTTTGATTGTAGTGCCAATATTCCATTTATATTTTCATTTGTAGCTAAAGAGTATTTAATCATATTTCATCCTTTTAAGGATTAGATTATAATTGAATATAATTATATTGAAGTTAAATTATCTGCTAGTTTAGATTAAGTAGATAACTTTATAAAATAAATCCTTGATATGAAATCAAGGATTTTTTGAACCTATTGTTTATAATATCCTGCACCAATTAATTGGTTTTCCCCAATTCCAATTACATATGATGATTTTGGAGTTTGTTTACCCGTAGTTGGATGTGCCCATACATAATCAACCCAACCTTTTTCTTCAGTTTTTACTTTATCAATAAAGTTTTTAAATACTTGATTTCTAGCTTTATCTTTGTATTTATAAAGATTTTTACCCTTTAGTGGTTTTTTAGGATGAGCTGTTATTACGCCTTCAAAATCATTTGCCCAAATGTATAAATCCCCTTGGTCAAACATTCCGCCTTTTTTCCCAAACTCTTCCACACAAAGACTTACTCCTTTTTCATCACAAAAAGCTTTTGCTTTTTCAACATGAGCTTGAACTTCTTCTGCTGTTAAGGCAAAGGCATAAGTCGCACTTCCTATTAATAAAGCCGCACTAAATTTGATTAATCTATTCATATCTACTCCTCAAGTTTTTAATTCTTGAACAATTCTACATGAAAATAATAAATTTTATCTTAATAAAATAAGTTATTTTGCTTATTTTTTAGAAAATACTTTATTTTATAAAAATATTTAAAAAATGCTATTCTATCGCTACTTTGTCTACTAAAGCAGCATGATATTTGCAATTTATTTAAAATTATTTGGATTTATTTTTTATACTATTGAAGGGAAATAATCCTTCAATATAATTATTTAATTTTGTTTATTTAGTCCATCTTTACTTAGAGTATAAATACTAGGAGCTAAGCTCTCAATAAAACTTTTATGATGAGAAACTATAATCATTGATTTTTTTATATTATTTAAAATCTTTATTATTCTTTTTTCAGCATCTTCATCTAGTGCATTTGTAGGTTCATCAAGTAATAAAATTTTTGGTTTAGTAATTAAAATACCAGCTAGTGCTACAATTTTTTGTTCACCGCCACTTAAATCATATATATTTCTATTTTCTAAATGTAATATTCCTAATTCTTCCAAAATACTAATTGCTTTTTTATAAGCTTCGTCTTTTAAAATCCCTTTTGCTCTTAAAGCAAACATCACATCTTCAATAACACTAGGACATAAAAAATGGTCACTTACTTCTTGGGGAAGATAACCTATATCACTTCTATATTTATTAAAATCTTTTAATGATTTCATTTCATTATGAAAAAGAAAAAGCTCGCCTTCTTCTTGTTTAATTAGCCCTGCTACAATTTTTAAAAGTGAACTTTTCCCACTTCCATTTGCGCCAACAATTGCAACTTTTTCTTCATGGGAAACATCTAAAGTAAGATTTCTAAAAACCTCTTTTGAGGAGTTTTTTAAACTTACTTTTTTTAAATTTATTGAACAACTCATTTATTACCTTTCTACCAAACAATATATTTAACAAATAACATACAAACTAAAAATATTAGAACTAAATCATAAACTGAAAGTTTAGAATTATTAATCAAATAAATTCTTCCATGAAAACCTCTTAATTTAAAAGAATCTTCCATTGCATTGGCTTTTTTAATAGATTTTACAAATATATGCCCAAATAAATTTCCATAGGTTTCATAAGCAAAAATACTTGTACTTGCATGAAAACCTCTTATTTTTAATGTCTGTTTTATTTTTTTAAATTCATCGCTTAAAGTCTGAATCATTTTAAGTGTAAAATACACTGAACTTACAAGTTTTTTTGGGAATCTTAATTCATTTAAAGCTCTTACAATATCATAACCACTTGAATTTGAAAAAAGCAATAGATTAAAAAGGATTATCATATTTGTTCTTATATAAATATTTAAAGCTTCTTCTAGAGTATCTTGTATTAATAAAACAATAAATATCATTACAATAAAAAAATTTAAAAATAGTAACTTTTTTAATATTCTTAAAACATTTTTATATTCACAATAAATCATAAAAACAATAGGAAGAAGGTAAATAAATTCAAAGGTATTAAAACTAATAAAAATGGAGTATAAAAAAGCAGAAACTAATAAAATTGAAGCATTAAATTTACTCATTTTATGATTTTCTTATTCTTTTTTAAAAGTAAAAATATTCCCATTATTAATAAAATTGCTATAAAAGATTGAATCAAGCTATCTTTAAAACTTTTTATTTTTATCTCTTCATGTTTAGTTTTTACTTTCTTATTTATATTTGCATTTGTACTTACTTCAAAACTTGCAAAGGCTGCATGTCCACCTATTGCCTCAACTTTTATATGTAAAGACTCTTTTGGGTTTTTTATTAAATATTCACCTTTTTTATTTGTTTTTGCTTTTTCTATTAATTCGTCTTTTAAATTATAAATTTCTACTTTACAATTTTTACAATAAGACCCTGATGCAAAGTAGGAACTAATAATTACATCTTCATTTTCTTGGATTAAAAATATATTCAATTTATGGGCAAATAATGAGCTTAATAATAGAAATAAAAGAAGTGATATTTTCATAAACTAAGCTCTTTCAAAAGTTCAGGTAAGGCTTTTTTTAAATAGTTTATTAAAAAAAGAGTTATAAGACCTTCTATAATCATAGCAGGAATATTTGCAAAAATTATTGTATAAGAAGCGTAAAGATACTCTTGTTTTGATAAGGCTAAAATTAAAGCTAGAAAAATTGTTGCTAAAAAAACTGTTAGAAATCCTATTGAAAAATATCTTATTTTTATAGGCAAAAAATCTAAAACTTTATTCTTTACTAATAAATATATTAAATATCCAGGAAAAGCCATAATAAAAACATTTGCTCCCAATGAAGTTAATCCTCCATACCCTAAAAGCGTAGCTTGTAGTAATAAAGCAATCAATATTGCTAAGAAAATAGTAGGGCCTAAAATAATTCCTAATACTCCAATAAGTACTAAGTGAATTTGTGTTGGACCTAAGGGAATATGAATAAATGAAGCAATAAAAAATATTGCACTCATAGCTGAGACGATTGCAATACTTCTATTTTTTAGATTTCTTAATGAATATAAAACAAAACCTAAACTAATAATTGAAGTGCTAATTATTACTTCACTTGATAAAATGCCGTCTGAAATATGCATTTATTTATTCCCTTTTAAAAGCATTAGTAAGCTTTTAACCAAAGTAAAGCACCATTTTCAATTGGATACTCTTTTCCATCTAATTTTTTTGTTCCTTCTTCAATAAGTGCGGCAAAGCCCCACCAACCTTTATGATTCATTACAAAAGAAAAGACACCATTTGCATCTGTTTTTACAAGCTGTGTAATATGTGCATTACTTGGAGCTTTTAGTCCAAAAGTATTAAATAATTCAACTTCTACCTCAACATTTGAGGCCGCTTTTCCATTATGTAAAACTTTTCCTTGAAAAATATTTCCTTTATAAAGTCCAAAAGGTTTTGTAAGTGGAATAATTTCATATTTTAAACCAAGAGGTTCATCCCAACCATCTTCTCTTCCAAAAGCTGAAACAATTATTTTAGGTACATGAGAAATAAATTTTTCTTCACTAGGTTCATAATAAGCTTGTGGCTGCACAAAAAATTTGTAAACTCCTGGTCTTTTTATAGTATAAGAACTACTCCAAGCCTTGTGTCCAAAAACTTTTGTTTCTTTTAAAGCTAAGCTATTTTTTTTATTTTCAAGGAAAATTCCATGAGGTTTTTCCATAGTCATGCCTGTTTGCTCAAAAGGATGTATAAACATAGCTTCTAGTTTTATTTCTGCATTTTTTTTATCTTCAACAATATCCGTTTGTGGAATAAATGTTAAAAAGTGTGCACTTCCAATTAAGGGTAGGAATAACGATAAAAGAATATAATATTTAAAGTTTTTCAAATCTCTCTCCTGTTTTTTGATTTGTAAAATTATAAAATTATAGCTTTTAGATATTAATAAATTTTCTATTATCTTATGTAGTTTTTGTACCTCAAAGTAATTATACATTAAGCCTATTTTTTAATTTTTAAAAGTTATTTTAAAACAAGCCCCATCTTTTTTATTGCAGACTTCTATTTTTGCACCTAATTTTTCGACTATTTGCTTTGTCATATAAAGTCCAACACCAGTTCCTTTAGACTCTTTTGTAGTAAAATTTGATTCAAAAACTCTTTCTAAAATTGAAGGAGGAATTCCTTTTGCATTATCACTTATTCTCAAAATAGTAAGCTTACCTTCTATAGAAGCGGTTACTGTAATTCTTCTATTTTTAATATTATTGCTAATAAAAGCATCTTTGCTATTGTTTATCAAATTTATAAGAACATGCTTGAATTCATTTAAAACAACAGTAACTTTTTCTTCTAATCTTCCCTCTTTTTTTATTTCTATTTGATTTTTAATTAATTCATCTTTCATTAGTATTGTTACTGAATCAAGTAATATTTGTATTGAAACTTTCCTTATCTCTGATTTTGGTCTAAAAAAAGATCTAAATTCATCCAAGGTTTCAACTAAATGTTTTACTTGTTTTTCACTTTTATTAACAAACTTACTTATTTCTTCTTTATTTAAAGTATCAGAAAGTAAACATTGAATCTGAATTTGTTGATTTATTAAACTAACTACTCCTAGCGGGTTTTTCCATTGATGAGCTATGGCATCAATCATTGCTCCCATTGAGGCATCTTTTGCTTGTTTTAATAGAATTTTATCTTTTTCACGAAGTTCATTTACAGATTCTTCTACTTTAGTTTCTAAATTTTTATTTAAGATTTTTAGTTTTTCTGAGACTTCATTTAATTCAAAATTTTTCTTTTCTAAACTATTCTTTGTTTTTGCTAATTCTCTTGAAGCTGTAGAAAATTCATTTATCATAGATAAATATTCTCTTGCATCAGTATGGGATAAAGTTGGCTTTTCTTCTGCTACAACAAGTATTTTATCATTTTCATTAAGGTATAAAACTAAATCATAACTACTTGGAATATCTTCTACACTTCTACATTCCAAACTAAAATTCGTATTTACTTTTTTTATTTTATTTTCACAATTTAATTCGTCTATACTTTTAAATAAACTTTTATGATGAGTGTAAGTAGTAAAATCTTTTAAATATTTAAACTTATCTTTGTATTCTTCAAAGTTTTTATTAAAATCTAATATTTTTGTATCTTTTTCAATTAAGAAAATAAATTTATTTTTATTATCAAATAGTTTTTCAATTATTTCTGTATTTAATATATTTAAATCTATCACTTATTCTCTTTTTCTAATTCTTTTAATAAAGAGTCCATATCTTTTATATAAAAATCAGCTTTTGTTTTTATCTCACTATTAGCTTTGTAAGCTTGTCCCCCAACATAAAACTTGATTCTCTCTTTTAGTGCTAGTTTCAATTCTGAAATTAGATTTTCTGTTGAATCTAAGTTTGAGATAAGTGTAGTTGAAATTATTATTTCTTTTATATTTTCTTTCTTGATTAAATTTAAAAGTTCTTCATAAGTACTATTTGAATCAAGGAAATGCACATTGTAACCGTTTAATTCAAGTAAATCGGCTACAATTCTAGCTCCTAAAACATGTAATTCATTAGGAGAAAGTGTAACAATTATTTTTCTTCTATTAACAGCACTATTACTTAATATTTTTTCATAATGTTCAACCATAACTCGTTGACATATGGAAGTAGCTGTATGTTCTTCACCAACTGTAATTTCATTATCAGCCCATTTTTTACCTATTTCATGCATACTTGGAACAATTATTTGCTCCCAGAAAGATTTAATATCTTCGTTATTTTTTATATATTCTTTTGAAATTGATATTGCTTTTGTCATACTAGGTTCTAATAAAGCATCGATAAAAATATTTATTTCTAAGCTATGATTTTTACCTTGCATTCCCTCTCCCTAGTATTAATATATAAATATTTTATCTTATTTTTCTTTTATATACAATTCAATTTTGTTTTTTTTCTCTAATTAAAAAAGTATGATTAAGAAAAGGTTAAAATAATAAAATAATTATTTGCATTCTTATATTTTATCGTATTATAAGTTTTTGTTTGTTTATTTTAATAATAAATAATTATAAAGATATTTAACAAAATTTTGAGAAAACAGCATTAAATTAAGACTTTTATTGCACTTAAAAAAATAATTTTATTTTAAATAAAAAAGCTACAAATAAATATACTTGTAGCTTAGTGATTTAATTTTATTTATTTTTTTAATAATTTATTTTATCTATTATATTAGATAAACCTTATACTTGTGAAATTACTTTCCAATTCTATTAGCAATAGCCTCTATATCACTATTAGATAAAGACATTGATTGGCCTTTCATCATACCTTTCATCTCTCTACCATATGTTCCATCTTTATATCCTAGCATAGCAGCTTTGATTTCTGCTTTTGTCATATCTTTGATAATCTTTGACTTTCCATTTATTGCAGATTTCTCTCCATTTACTCCATGACATCCTACGCATCTTGCATATGGATCGGCATATACAATACATGATGCAAGAAGACAAATTGAAACAAGTTTCTTCATAATTACTCCTTTGATTTATTAAGCCTTATTAAGCACTTATAAAAAAGTATAATGAATAAAAATGTGAAATTAATTGCAATTAAATTAAAAATTAAAAGTTCTAATTTAGATAATTTGATTTATATTATTTAGGTATTTTTATTGTGAAACAAGCTCCGATTTTAGTATTTTTGACATTTATAAAGCCTTTCATTTCCCTTTCAATAATATTTTTTGACATATAAAGACCTATTCCTGTACCTTGTGTTTTATGATGTGTTGTAAAGTATGGTTCAAAAATCTTATCTAATATATCTTCTTTTATTCCTCCTGCATTATCTTCAATCTTGAGAATATTATATCCCTCACCACTTTTTATTATTATTTCAATTTTTGGATTTTGGATTTTTCTTTCTAATAAAATATCTTTTGCATTACTTAATATATTTAATACTACTTGGGAATATTCATTTTTATAACCATTCACTTCTTCATCATCAACTACATTAAAAGTAACTTCAATACTATGATATATCAATGCACTTTTAACAATAAAATATGCTTTTTCACAAGCTTCTTTTACACTAAAAAGTTCTTTTTCTCCTTTTGGATTAAAAAAGTTCTGGAAATCGGAAATTGTTTGGCTCATATAAGAAGTAAGAAGATCTGCTTCATCTATTTTCTCATTTAGATACTCTTCTGTGAACTCATTAAATTCGTAAGTTGCTAACATATTCATATGTATTGCGGATATTTGAGATAAGGGTTGTCTCCATTGGTGAGCAATATTCCCTATCATTTCTCCCATTGATGCTAATTTTGATTGTTGTATTAATATTTGTTCTTGTTCTAATCTTTTACTAATCTCATTTTGTATTTTAAACTCTAAATTGTCAATCATATTATTCATCATAATTTTCAATTCATTTAGAGCTTTGCTGTTTGTACTAGTAGTTAATCTCATTCCTAAATTACCACTTTTAATATGTTGTAAAACTTTAGTTGCATTTTTAATTAAATCTTCATTTTTCTTAATATTAAGTTCTACATTTTCAAAATTTTGATTAATTGATTCTGCCATTTGAGAGAATTCATCATTTGAATGAATAAGAATTCTTTGTGCTTTATCTTTTTTATAATTTAAATATTCAAAAAATTCATTTAATCCTCTTTGAACAATATTCATAGAAGTAATAATACTATTTGAAATAAGCCAACCTATAACTATTGAGAAAAATAAAATAATCAATAAATATATAATAATCTCAACAATTAATACTTTTGATTCTTCCACCGCATTTGAATATGAAGTTTTTGCTTTATTTAAAAGTTCGCTTTGTAAAGTAAGTAAATTGTTCAATAAAAATTCAAATTGATTTTTGCCTCGTGTAGTAACATTTATATAAGCACCTTCTTCAAAGCCTCTTTCTAAATAATAGTTTGTTTTTTGTATGACTTTCTTATATTTATTCCATAAATTAAAAATAAGCTCATTTTTTATATAAGAACTTGAAAAAGATTTATCTAAATTCCTTATTAATATATTTAAATCGCTTTGAATTTTAATTCTTAATTTTTTATTTGGTGCCATTACCAAAGATTGTGTTTTTTCTCTTAACTTATATAAAGGGGCAATTATATTTTCTTGTAAAACTGATACGCTTTGAGATTGGAGATATACCGCTTTTAATCTAGCTTTTGAATTCTCACTAATATCAATAATAATATAACCAAAGATAAAAACCGAACAACATAAAACCACAAATAGAATACTTAGTTTTGATTTAATATTAAATCTATCAATTATTTTCATTATTTAACCCTTAATGGTATTATTGGTTGATATAGTTTTTTAGGATATTTTCCTTTTTCTCTAACAGACCAATGTCTCTTGGTAATTCTTGTTTTCCACAAAGGAACTATTCCTCCTGCAAATGGTTCAAAAATAACCTCTTTATTTACTGCAATTACTTTATTAATAGAGGGTACTCTTAAAGTATATGCCATATCTCTTGCTCTATATAAAATTTTTGAAACAATATCTTCATACTCAGTACCTCCAATTTTAGTTTCAAAAAAATCATCTATATAACTTTTCATAAAACGATCATTTGGAATTGTTGACCATGGAGAATCATTTTCATAAATAAAAAGTGTTGTCCAAGGATTTTGATAATACCAATCATCATCTCCCCAAGCTAGCATATCCCAAGACTTAGTATTTTTTGAAGCTCTTGTATTAAGCAACTGTTCATAAATATCTTTCTCACTGCTTGTTATTTCATAATTCAATTTTACACCGTATCGTTCAAGTTGATACTCAATACCTCTCCATAAAAACATAAAACGATCTTGTGTAAAGACATTAAGAACTAGACCATTTAATAATTTATGTTTTTTTTCCTCTGACATTTTATAAGTTTTATACTCTTTTTTACTAGCAATTTTTTTAACTACTTTAAAATGAATAGAGGTAGAAAAAGGGGAAAGTGTTCCTTCTTTTTTATATACAAAATTTAGAATATTCTCTTGATCTAAAGCTTCATTTAAAGCTAATCTAACTTCTGTATTTTTCAATTTCTCATCTCCATTAATAAGATTGAAAAATATAATAATATTATTTGTAGATTCTTTTACAACAAGCTTCGAATATTTTGACATAACAGCTTCTATCTTTTTATTAAAAGGAATAGGAGAAAGATCTAAAAGTCCCTCATAATTAACTATACTATCAAAAGCTTCTTGGGCATCTAACTGAGTAAAGATTGTTACTTTTTTAATTTTAGGGTATCTTTTATCCCAATAATAAGGATTAGCTTCAAGTATGATTTTATTAGTTTGTTTTTTCCCTATTGCATAACCACTTTTTAAAATATATGGTCCCATTCCAAAAGCCCCTGGAGTTTTTGTTCCTGTTTCAGTCTCTTCACCTTTTGGCTTGTATTTTTTTAAATAATCATCCGTAAAAAAAAACACTCTTGCTAAATCTAAAAAAAACATTTCATACTTTTGTTTTAATTCAATTTTAACTTTATACTCATCAACTTTACTTATCTCAAAATCTATCTTATCAACGTTTGTAAATAAAAAAGGTTTTTTCTTAAAATGATTTAAATTATTAATTACTGATTCTATTGTAAAAGGAGTACCATCTTGAAACTTTAAGTTTTTTTTGATTTCAAAGATATATGTATAATCATCAATTCGTTCATGACCTTTTGCTAAATCATAGACCCAGCCTTGCTCATTATCATCAGAACGAATAAGACCTGCATTTGTATTTTTAGATACATAAATATAAGGAATACTAGGAAGAAAAACTTTTATATGAGATTTTGGATGTAAGTAATTTATTGCATCTTTTGAAGACATATCTTCTTTAAACATATCTTCTTCTATATCCAAAGCAAAAGAATATAATATTAGTATTAATAATAAGAAAAAACTTTTAAACAAAATTGTATCCTATCCCTGACAAATTATTAATAATATTAGTAGGTAATTTTTTTCTTAAATGTAAAACAACAGATCTTAAAGCATTATCAGTCATAACATTGTCTTGCCAAACTTTATCTTGTATCTCTTCATATTTCACAACTCTATTTTGATTATTTACAAGCAATTCAATAAAAAGAACTTCTTTCTTATTTAATGGAATAATTTCATCTTTATAAATTAACTTTTTATTCTCAAAATTGTAACTATAGTTTTTATCACAAAGTAATATTTCAATACGACTTATATTTAAAGAATCTATACATTTTCCAAGAACTTCAAAAAGCATTCTTGTATTAATAGGTTTAACAATATATTTTTCCATATGCAACTCTACAGCTTCTAATAAATACTTTTTATCTGTATGAGCTGTTATCATTACAACTGGTGTATTTTTATCTTTTTTTCTTACTTTTTTTATAAATTCTATTCCATCCATTATAGGCATATGAATATCACTTAGTATAATATCTGGTTTTTTTTCTTCATATAAATCAAGGGCTTCTTTACCATTAGAAGCTTCATACACGTCTTTTGCATAATAACTCAAAGTTTTCATAATGTTTTTTCTAATTCCGATTTCATCTTCTGCATAAAGTATAGTCAATGATTTTAGTTTAAGTTTAATACTTTTCAAAATAGCTCCTTAATTTAAAAAAATTACCTTTATTATAGCTAAGAAAATTTAAATTTGAAAATTAAGATAAATTTAAAAATTTGATTTTTTTGATATTTTTTTGCAATTTTTTTTTGTTAGCATTCCTTTACGAGTCAAAACAAAGAGGTTGAAATGAACGCAAATTCTGAAAGATTAAAAACAGCGAAAAACTTAAGAGATATCTTCTTAAGTAATAATTCAAAAGAGTTGTTTGAAGCTTTTTCAAGTCTACTTGAAGAGACAAATATCTCCGAGATAGAACTTGAAACTGACTTTAATTATTATTTTGTAGGACCTGATACTCCTATTGCTCCACCTTATGCATCTATTTATTTAGATGAAGAAGATTCACTAATGACAAAGACCACTATGCAGATACGAGATTTATATGAAATCATGGGATTTAAAAACTCTTTAAAAGATAAAGTTCCAGAAGATTTTATAGGATTAGAATTAGATGCATATTATCAATTACTATTTATTGAAATTGAGAAAGAAATTCCTTATCTAAAAGATTTGAGAACTTATTTCTTATGTGAACATATAGATACCTGGATATTTAAATTTATTAATCGAGTTTTAGAACATCAAGATAAAAATTCAAATGCAATAATTTTGATAATAAAAAAACTAGATAATTTTTTTAAAAATGAACTCAAAATTAAAGGAGAAATATTATGAGTTACTCAAAAGAAAAAGTAGAAAGTATATTAAACGATGGCCTTCAAAGAAGAGGTTTTTTAAAAGGCTTAGTTGCTTGTGGTGTTTTATCAGTTTTACCAGGAGGAAGATTATTAGCAAATGAATCTTTAAACACAAAGATTCCATATTTAGGGAAAAAAAGTTATGAAACTTTTAGAAATGCCTGTCCTAGGAATTGTTATGATACTTGTAGTATAAAAACTTTTGTAAAAGATGGAGTAATGCAATTTATAGAAGGAGCAACAGAATCTACTTTTACAAGAGGTGGCTGTTGTGTAAAAGGGAATACTTATTCAAGAAGAGTATATTCTCCAAAAAGAATTAAATATCCAATGATGCAAATAGGAGGAAAAGGCTCAGGTTCTTGGAAAAGAATTTCTTGGGACGAAGCTATTAGTCATATTGGTGATAATCTTTTAAATATGAAAAAAGAAGATGGGCATTTATTAGGTGCTGCTCTTACAAAATATTCTGGAAATTTTGGTATTACACATTATGGGGTTGAAGGTATGTTTAGTTCAATTGGTTATACAACAAGATTTGGTGGAACTCCATGTTGGCCAGCTGGAATTGATGCCCAAAATTTTGATACAGGAAATATGTGGTGTAATGACCCAGAAGAAATAAAAGATAGTAAATATATTATTCTTTGGGGTGTTAATCCAGCTTCTAATTCTATTCATACTATGAAATATATTTATGAAGCAAAAAGAAAAGGCGCAAAAGTTATTGTAATAGATCCTTTATTTACAGAAACAGCATCTAAAGCTAATGAATATTTTCAAGTAAAAGCAGGTAGTGATGGATTATTAGCTCTAGCAATGGCAAAGATTATTGTTGAAAATAATTTACATGATAAAAAATGGCTTAAGAAAAATTCACATGGATATAAAGAATATGAAAAATATTTAAAAACTATATCTGTGAAAAAAGCAGCTGAAGTAAGTGGCTTATCAGAAGAATTAATAAAAGAAATTGCTTTAGGATTTGCAAAAGCTGACCCTGCAACTATTTGGATAGGGTATGGACTTCAAAGACATACAAATGGTGGGGCTATGGTTAGAGCAATTGATGCTCTAGTTGCACTTACTGGAAACGTTGGTAAATATGCTGGTGGTGCAAGATATGGACACCTAAATACTTGGGGATTTAATTACAATGCAATGACAAATCCTAAACCAGAAGGAAGTATTGGATATACAGCATCTGGCGCAGTTATGGGTGATGTACATGGAGCAGGTAGTGCTGAAAAAGTTAAATATTCAGATAGATACCTTAATATCAATAAAACAGCAGATGGAATATTAACAGCAGCTGATCCTAAAATAAAACTTTTATGGGTAGCTTGTAAAAATCCAATGGCTCAAGATTTTGATAGAAATAAACTTATAAAGGCATTTAGTACTATTGAGACTATTGTTGTTGCTGACCAATTTTTTAATGAAACAACAAAATGGGCAGATATAGTTTTACCTGTTACAACTCAATTTGAAGAGTATGATGTAAATGTTTCATATTGGCATTATTGGTTAAGTTTAAATGAACAAGCAATAAAACCTCTTCATGAAGCAAAATCTGATTTAGAAATTGCCTCATTATTATCAACTTATATGAATAAAAAAGAGAAAGGTTCATGTACTTTCCCTCAAAAATATAATAGTAAAAAAACAACAATCAAAGAGTTTAATAATGGAATTTATGAACAATTTGGAATAAAATCTTGGAAAGACCTAAGAGATGGACCTGTAAAAGCAAAAGCTGTTATTCCTTTTGCAGATGGGAAATTTAGTACACCAAGTGGAAAATTTGAGTTTTACTCTGAAAAAGCAGTTGAGTTTGGACATACAGCATTACCTGAATACTTAGAAGTAAGAAAACCTTATGACAAATATAGATTAACAACATTACACTCTAGATTTTCACTTCATTCACAATTCCAAAATCTTGATTGGATGGAAGATGTTAATCCTGAACCATTTGTATATATCAATCCTGAAGATGCAACATTTAAAAGAATTAAAACAGGAGATATGGTAGCAGTTTTCAATAAACAAGGGCTATTAAGAGTAAAAGCAAAGGTTACAGATAATACTCCCGTTGGTACATTTATGATGTATGAACAATGGTTTAATAATAGTATTTACAATGTAAATGAGTTAGTAGATGATACTTCTTCAGATATGGGTTCATTTAAAACAGGCGCACCAGGTATCGCATTACAAGATACTTATGTAAACGTTAGAAAAATATAAGGAGGAAATTATGCAAAAAGCTTTTTTAGTAGATAGTGATAAATGTTTAGGTTGTAATACTTGTGCAATGGCTTGTAAAAATCAATATCATCAAGATAAAGGTATTTTATGGAGACAAGTTAGAGAAATAGGTCATGAAGAGTATAGAACAGACCAAAATAATATTTTACCAAGCCTTGTATGGTATGCAAAACCTCCAAAAGTAGATGTTCCAGCTGAGAGATATTATGCTTCAATTGCATGTAATCACTGTGAAGAACCAGCGTGTGTGGCAATTTGTCCAGTACAAGCACATACAAAAGATCCAAAAACTGGTATTTGTAAACATGACCAGAGTTTATGTATTGGATGTGGGGGATGTGTTAAAGCCTGTCCTTTTGGAGCATCAAAATTTAATGAAAGATTAGGAAAAGCTGAGAAGTGTAGTATGTGTTGGGAAAGACAAGAAGATGGGAAATTACCAGCTTGTGTACAATCATGTCCAGTTGAAGCTATTAAAATTATTGATATACATGATCCAAAATATGCAAATATAGGAGAGAAAAATCCTTTAGGACTTGATTATGCAGTTGAAGCACCAACAAAACCAAGTACACGATTTTTAAATTTAAGTATGCCTGGGAAAACACATAGATTATAAGGATATATAATGAAAGTTGTTTTTACGCTTCTTTTTATCTCTTTGACATTACTTTTTGGCGAAAAAAATTCGCCAGAAGTATGTCCTATAGTCAAAAAAGATTTTAATTATTATGCAGAACAAAAAGTTGATTTAATTATTCCCTCTGTTTTTTCTTTAGGTAAAAATCTCATAGAAATAAAATTAAGTGATGCAGTCCTACCTTCTGGATATAACATTGTCGCATTTATTGATGTTGAAGAGTTTTCTTCAAAAAAAGAACCTGAAGTTGAAAATGCAATTCCTTTCTCTTCTGTAGAATTTTATGAAAAAGGAAAATATGAATTATTATTAAATGTTAATCTAATTTATAGAAGTAGTTGAG
This sequence comes from Halarcobacter sp., assembly GCA_030145305.1. Classification (GTDB taxonomy): domain Bacteria; phylum Campylobacterota; class Campylobacteria; order Campylobacterales; family Arcobacteraceae; genus Halarcobacter. The sequence goes on from JAQYVX010000007.1 coordinate 134,701, forward strand.
CAGGGGTACAAGTTGCTAGTTTAGCAAGACAAATAATACACACCACTGTGAAATAAAATAACATAAAATCATATTAAACCCTCGATTTTACCTTACTTAAGAGCCAAAATTGGATTTAGCTTTTTTAACTTATTTTTATATTACAAGAGATATAATAAAAACTTAAATTTAGGCTTAAGGTTTAAGCTGAACATAAGAAATCCACAACTTATGCTTCGTAATTAAAATAAATTACAGGAGAGAGTTTTGAAAAAACTACTACTTATACTAACACTACTTACAGGTTCTGCATTTTCTTCAGATTTAGATGCTTTTAAAAATATTAAAGATTCATTGAATATTGCAGGTGGAACAGCTCACATAAAATGTGAAAAAGAAGCTATTAAAAATATCATGAGAACATATCCTGACATTTCTATTACAATTGCCGGTGGAGGTTCTGGTCTTGGAATCAAACAAGTTAGTTCAAAAATGATTGATTTGGCAAATTCAGGAAGAACACCAAGTGATGCAGAAATCAAAAAAGGTGATTTAAAACTTTATAGATTTGCAATTGATGGAATAGGAATTGTTGTAAATAAAAACAATCCACTATCAAATTTAACTACAAAACAACTTCAAGATGTTTTTTCTGGAAAAATCACAAACTTTAAAGAATTAGGATTTAAAGATTCTCAAATTAATCTTTATACAAGAGATGAATCTAGTGCTACACGAAAAGTATTTTGGAAAAAAGCACTTAATAAATCTAAAATTATTTCAAGTGCTAGAGTAGTAGCATCAAATGCTGCTATGAAAACTATTATCTCGAAAGATAAAAATGCAATAGGAATTATTTCATTAGGATTAGTTAATGAGCAAATTAAACTATTAAATTTAAATGGAGTAAAACCTAGTGTTGATTCTATTAACGATAAATCATATAAAGTAGCACGTGGATTATATCTTCTAAGTAGTGGAGAACCAAAACCACTAGCAAAAGCTTTTATTGATTATATGAGAAGTAATACAGGGGCTAAAATTGTAAAAAAATATGGATTTATTGCGGTAAATGAATAATATTTTTCCAAGAGTTCTACTTATAATAACTTTTATAAGTAGTGCTTTTGTTTTTTGTATCTTTTTATTATTAGCTATTTTGTGTTTTGATCTTTTTGATTCAAATATAATCAATAACTTTTTTGGAATGGTTTGGAGCGTTGAAGAAGAAAAATATGGAATAATCTTACCTTTTTTAGGAACTTTAATAATAAGTATCCTAAGTTTGATAATAGCTTTTATCTTCTCTTTTTGTATCTGTTCATATATTTTTCTAAATAAATACAAAACTATAAATATTTTTTTAGAAAAAAGTATGCTTTTAATGGCTTCAGTTCCAACAGTCATTTATGCTTTTGCAGCACTTTTTACTTTTGTTCCTTTTATAAGTACTTACATAAATGGAAGTTCAACTCTATCTATTCTTGTAGCTTCAATTACTTTAAGTCTACTTTTAATTCCAACAATGAGCTTACTTTTTTTGAACTCTTTTAGAACCTTAAGTTCAAAATATGAAAATACTTGTTTGCATTTAGGCCTAAGTAGAGAGCAGTTTTTTTATCAGTTTATTTTAAAAAACTCTATTCCTCATATGCTAAGTGCTGTAATACTTGCAATGGCAAGAGCAGTTGGAGATACGATGATTGTACTTATGCTAGCAGGAAATGCTTTATCTATGCCAAACTCAATTCTTGATTCTGCAAGAAGTTTGACTTCACATATAGCACTTATTTTTGCAAATGATTATTCTTCCTTATCATTTAAAGCAATTTTTCTTTGTGCTTTCTTGCTTTTATGTTCAAACTTTATTTTAATTTTATCAATAAAATATGTGCAAAGAAGATGTAATGCCATATAAATACAAAGTATATAAACTAATTTTTGCTTTTTTCTCTTTTATTGCTATGTCTTTAGTATATATTTTATTAGGATTTATTTTGTATAAAGGCTTCTCTTTTATATCTTTTGAATTAATATTTTCAGACACAAAAGCAATAGATGCCCTACTCTTAAAACAAAGAGTTTTTGATGGAATTTTTCCTGCTATTATAGGAACTTTTATGCTAATTATTTTAGCTTTGAGCTTCTCATTAATTTTTGGTTTTGCTTCAGGTATTTATCTTAGTATTTATGCAAAAAATAGTACAAAAAGAATAGTTAATCTTTGTTTTGAATTACTAGCTTCTGTGCCATCAATTTTAATTGGATTATTCTTTTTACTTTTAAGTATCTATTTACATGACAAATTTCAAGCTAATTTTATGCCTTCTTTATTATTAGCTAGTTTGGCATTAGGAATTTTAATTATGCCTTATTTAGTTCAAAATAGCAGATTAAGTTTAGATAATATTCCAAAAGATATTAAACAAATAGGTATAAATCTTGGTTTAAGTCCTACTCAAAATTTATTTAAAGTTTTACTTCCATATTGTTCAAAAGAGTTATTAAGTGGAATTTTTCTAAGTCTTGGACGTGCTTGTGAAGACACCGCTGTAATTATGTTAACAGGAGCAGTTGCAAGTGCAGGAATAGCAGCTTCAGTTTTCGATAGATTTGAAGCTTTACCTTTTTATATTTATTATCTTTCTACAAATTATGCAGATGAGAAAGAACTTTCACAAGCTTTTGCAGCATCATTGATACTTTTATTTATAGCACTTTTTCTATTTTTACTTACAAAAATCATACAAAAAAAATTTAGGAACTATTATGGTTACAATTAATAACTTATCATTAAGTTTTGAAGATAAAAAAATCTTTGAAAATATAAATTTGCATATAGAAAAAAATAAAATTACAGTAATAATAGGCCCTAGTGGTGTTGGAAAAACTTCACTTCTTTTATGCTTAAATCAAATGATAAAACATGATGCAAAGCCTATAATAAAAGGTCAAATTTTATATACCTTCAAAGGTATTAAAACAGATTTAAATAGCTTAAAAGAGAATGAACTTTATGAACTAAGAAAAGAGATTATATACGTTTCACAACATCCTGACTTATTGCCTTTATCTATTTATGAAAACTTAGCTTTTTTTGCAAAAGCACATAATATTCCAAACTATGAAGAAAAAATAAAAGAGGTTTTAAAAAAAGTATATCTTTATGAAGAAGTAAAAGACAATCTTTATATGGATGCTTCAAAATTATCAGGAGGACAACAACAAAGACTTATATTAGCAAGAGCCTTCTTACTTAATCCAAAAGTGCTTCTTCTTGATGAACCAACAGCTTCATTAAATGAAGAACTAGCCTTAAAAATAGAAAAAATGCTTCAAAATCAAAAAATGACAATAGTAATAATAAGTCATTTTAAATCTCAAGTTAAAAATTTAGCAGATAAGATATATAGATTCTAATTAGAAATTATATTCTTTTCCTTAATATAATCTTTATGTTTGTTTAAATATAATTATTAAATATAATTATATTGTTTTTTATAAGTTTTTAGATTAACTCAGTCCTAAAAATTTATTAGAAATTATTTTAAAACGTTGATCTACAATCTTAAAAATAAAGGGAGATCATGAAATATATATTATATTTATTCCTCAGCCTAAGTTATCTTTTTTCAAACCAAACTATTACTCTTTTTGCAAATGAATATAAGCCACCAAAAATTTGGACAGAAGATGGCATTCACAAAGGTATCTTAATAGAAATAGCAAGAGAAGTTCAAAAAGAATTAAAAATAAAATTAGATATACAAACTTATCCTTGGGCAAGAACATACAAAATGTCAATAAATAATAAAGGCGGTATTTTAGGTCTTTCAAAAACTAAAGAAAGAGAAAAAATATTTGATTATAATAAAATACCTCTTTTCCTTGATACCATGCTTTTAATAACAAAAAAAGGAAAAGAATTTAAATTTGATAAAATAGAAGACTTAAAAGGCAAAAGAATAGGATATTGCAGAGGATGCAGTTTTGGAAAAGTTTTTGAAGAAGCAAAAAAATATTTTATTCCAGTAGAAACAGATGATAATAAAGTACAAAGACTAATGCTTCTTTTACGTGGGAAAATAGATGCAACTCTTTTAGGGCCAGGAGAAATTGCATTAAAAACTATGTGTGGAACTAGTAAGCTAATAAATTATAAGCAATTTTCTATTTTAAAAAAACCATTAACTATAGATCCAAATTATATTGCATTTCCAAAAAAACTAAAAAGAAAAGAGTTCCTAGAAAAATTTGATATAATATTACAAGAAAAAATTAATGAGAAAGTCATTGATAAAATTATCCACAAATGGACTAATAAAAATCGATTATGAACCTACTTAAAATATTATTTTATCTTTTTTTATCACTACAAAGTATTCTAGCCCAAGATAAGCTAGAAAATTTAGCTTCTACTATAGCAACACCCTTTTATAATGCCTATGATACAAATGTTATTGAAATTCTTGAACAGTATATGAATAACAATAAATATGTGGAAGCTATAAAAGTATATGACAATTTAATTAATAAACCCTCAATAATTTTGTATAAAAAAGATGGCAATTTTATATTTGAGCTTGGAAAAGATTTTCCTAAGTCTTTACAACTACCAAATAGATTAGACTCTGTAAGGATTTTCAAAAATGAGAAGAGAATAGGAGTAATTACTATTTTCTATAAACAAGAATTAGGCGAAGATTCCTTATCTATAGAAGAAAATAATTATCTAAATAAGAAAAAGATTATTCGTATGTGTATAGATCCAAACTGGCTTCCATTTCAAAAAATTGAAAATGGTAAGCATATAGGAATAGTAGCAGAATTTATGAAAATATTTAGCCAAAACTTGAATATTCCAATAAAACTTATAAAAACAAAAAGTTGGCAAGAATCTTTAGATTTTGCGAAAAATAGAAAGTGTGATATCATATCTATAGCTTCAAAAACGCCTCAAAGAAAGAAGTATATGGATTTCACTTCCTCTTATATAGATTCATCAATTGTATTAAGTACAAGAATAGGAGTTCCATTTTTAGAAAATATAGAACAAGTTATAAATAAAAAAATTGGTGTTGTAAAAGGTTATTCCTTTTATGAAGAACTAAAAAACAGATATCCAAGTATAAATTTAATTGAAATAAATTCAATCCAAGATGGTTTAGATAAAGTTGAAAGTGGTGATATATTTGGCTATTTAGATAACTCTATAGTGCTTAATTATCACATACAAAGAAATCATATAGGAACCTTAGCAATTTCTGGAAAATTTGAAGATCATTATAATTTAAGTGTTGCAACAAGAAATGATGAACCTCTACTTTTAAGTATTTTTCAAAAAGCAATTAATTCAATTACCCAAAATGAAAAAGACCAAATTTACAAAAAATGGATTTCTGTAAAAATTGAAAAAATAAAAGTTGTAAATTATTTCCTTGTATATAGTATTGTTATTGTTACAATCTTATTATTACTTTTTGGATTTTGGAATAGAAAAATTACTAGAATAAACAAAAAACTAGAACTTGCTCAAAAAGAGATAGTAAAATTAGCTCATATTGATAAGCTTACAGGACTTTATAATAGAGCAAGATTAGATGAATTATTTGAACAAGAAATACAAAGATGTAAAAGATTTAATCATCAAATGATAATTAGCATATTAGATATAGACCACTTTAAAAAGGTTAATGATACTTATGGTCATCAAGTAGGAGATAAAATACTTATAGAAATAGCAAAACTTCTTCAAGAAAATACACGAAAAACTGATTATGTAGGAAGATGGGGAGGAGAAGAGTTTGTAATTATCTATCCAGAAATCAATAAAAGTCAAGGTTTAATTTTGATTGAAAACTTAAGAATTAAAATTGCATCACACAATTTTACTGAAGTAGGTTATAAAACTGCAAGCTTTGGTGTAACAGAATTCTTCGAAGATGACACTATGGGGTCAATAATAAAAAGAGCAGATAAAGCTTTATATGAAGCTAAAAAATCAGGTAGAAATAAAGTTATTTATAATTAATAAAAGTTCTAAGCTATAAAAATCATCTTCAAAATTTTCTTCACATCCAACATTTATAATAGCATCAGATTTTTTTGTTACAATAGTAAAATATTACACCTGTTGATATGAAATTTGAAGAAGCTATGCGTTTTGTTTTAACAGCAGGAATTTCAAAAAAGAAGAAAGAAAATGATGAATAACTTTATAGAACCAGAAATAAAAAATAATTATAAAAATGAATTAAGACATGTGGGATTTGAGTTAGAATTTTCAAATATTGATATAAAAGAAATAGTAAGTATCATGGAAAAAGAGTTTAATCTTCAAGCAAATAAAATAAATAACTATCTTTATGAATTACATTCTGAATACGGAGATTTTATACTTGAACTTGATTTTGAACTTTTAACAAAACAAAAACTTCAAAAAAAAGCAAAGGAATTATGCCAAAAAATAGGTATTGATATTTCAAAAGAAGAGATAAATTCTATAGAAAATTTTATTGCAGAACTTTCAAGAGATATAGTTCCATATGAGATTAGTACCCCACCTTTGCCTTTAGATAAAATAGAACTAGTTGAAAATATAGTAGAAAAACTAAAGCAAAATAATGCAAGAGGAACAAAGCATAAAATATATTATGCTTTTGGACTTCATATAAATATTGAAGTAATATCAGTAGAAGTGAAAAGTTTATTAGCTTACTTACGAGCCTATGTTATTTTGCAAGATTTTATAAACAAAGATGCAAAAATAGATTTAGCTAGAAAAATAACACCCTTTATTGATAATTTCAAAAATGACTATATAAAATATATTTTAGATGAAAATTATAATCCTTCAAGAGATAAATTTATAGAAGATTATCTAAATTTTAATCCAAGCAGAAATAGATCTTTAGATATGCTACCTATTTTAACTTTTTTAGATGAAAAAAGAGTTAGAAAAGTACTTCCTAATGAAAAAATAAAACCAAGGCCTGCTTTCCATTATCGCCTATCAAACTCAGATATAGGAGAGAAAAACTGGAAAGTTTCAAATGAATGGAATAGATGGATTTTAATTGAAAATTTGGCAAATAATGAGGAATCACTTAAACAACTATCAAAAGAGTATCTTAAATATTTAGATAAATTTATAAACTTAGAGAGTTGGGAAAAAAAGGTTGCAAAATGGCTACAAAACCCTTAGTAGGGATATGTTTACCAAATAAAGGCAATTTCTTTGCATATGCATTTATAAAACTTAACCTAAGACTTCAAGGAGCTTACTGCGTAAGATTAAGGCCATCAAAAAATAATGTAAAACTTAAAAGATTAGATGGACTTATTTTAAGTGGAGGAAGTGACATAAATCCAGTTCTTTATGGAGCTAATAAAGATGCCCATAATACTCCTTTGGATAAAAAAAGAGATGCCTTTGAACTTAAGATGATAGATAAAGCATATAAAGATAGAATTCCCATATTAGGTATTTGTAGAGGAGCTCAACTTATAAATATATATTTTGATGGTACTCTTTACCCTACAATTTTGGAGCTAGATGAATATATAATTCATAAAAATTCTATTTTTCCAATTAAAATTGCATTTATCAAAAAAATATCTAAACTTTTTTCTATAACCAATAAAAAAGAAATTGTAGTAAATAGTATCCATAATCAAGCTATCAATAAAGTTGGGGAAAAGTTAAAAGTATCCGCATGTCATGATAAAATAATAGAATCAATAGAAAAAGAAGATTATCCTTTTCTTTTAGGGGTTCAGTGGCATCCTGAATATTTAATATACTTAAAAGACCATAGGCTTATCTTTAAAAAATTTATTTACTTTTGTAAAAAATACAAAAAAACAACTTAATCTAAAAAAGACAAAAGACTCTAAATAGCGATTAAATATCGCCATTTAGAAGTTGGATTAAACCTTTAGATAATTCATTGAAGTTAAGAACTCTTCTTCCATTATTCATCTCTAAAAACTTTTTTGCATCATTGATATTTTCAAAAGCTGGTAAATCATCACCTGCAAAAGAAATTTTGTGACTTCCATATACATAAAAAGCATATTTTGCATCAATAGGTTTTAAAGTTTTGTAATCAGTAACAATAATATCTTTGATTTCTTCAGAGCTTGAAACCTTTGTACTTGGTCTTTTTTCTGGATTGTAATAAAATTCCATCAAAGATTTTGGACTTGTAAAGAAAAATTCTTTTGAATCTTTTGTTACAATTTTACAAACCCAAGCTGGGTCTTTATAAACTGGAAGTTTTCTCATTAAACCTCTTGTTTCTTTATCAAAATTCATTGTGTAAGTTTCATTTGCACTTAAGTTAAGTGTAGAAAATAAACAAGCTGATATTACTAATAGTGATATTTTTTTCATATAAAATTCCTTTTTTAAACTAAATCTTTTTTAGAAAATATTGCATAACCTAAAAAGGCAAAAACAATTCCTAAAACTAGTGGATATAAAATTGAAAACATAACAAAAGTTGTCTGTTTAAACGTATCTAAAATATAAAAGGCAACTGGTCCCATAACTGTTAGAGAGGGATCAAATAATGATATTGCTGCGACTCTAAATATCTCCATTGGGTTTAAAAGCGCAATTGTAATTATTAGACCTTCTTCAAATCTATTTTGCATCATCAAAGAAATAAGTGCTATATCAATAAAAGCTAAAAGAAATATCCAAATGAAAAATGAAATTCCAAGAGCAACTTCACTTGTTTTTACAAAAGAGGATATAAAAAAAGCAATTCCTAAAAAGGCTGAAGAAAGAGAAAATAATAAGCCCGTGTATAAAAAGAAAATAGACCAAGGAATAGCAGATCCAATAGAAAAACCATATACAATAGCTATAAACATTGCAAAAAATACAGGTAAGAATACAGTAATAAATCTTCCTAAAATTTTACCCCAATAATACTGTTTAAGTGAGATGGGAAAAGAGAGCATATATTCTAAAATATGAGTATCTCTATCTCCTGAAATCGATCTAACCGTTGTTATTAGTATAAATATTGGCAAAATTACAATAGTAACTTGAATATACATAAGAAGAAGCCTACTTAATCCACTAAATCCCATAACTTGAGATTGAGTAACTCCTGCAATAAAAAACAAGGCAATCATTCCTCCAAAAACAAGAGAATAAACTAAAAACCACTTTGCTCTAAGTGATTCTTTTAAATCTAAGTAAGCAATTAGTGCTAGATTTTTCATCTTTTATATCCCAACTCTTTTTGTTTTAATTTTGAATTTCTCATATTTTTATTATCTTCCTCCCTCTAATATTCTTTTTGACATTTCATTAAAATCAACAATTTCAAAACCTTTTTGAATTGATTCTTTCTTTTCATGTCCACCAAATCCATATGACATTGGCGTAATATTCATCGTATCGTAGTATGCAGTTCTTGCATCTATCCATTTTGAAGTTTTTATATCAGTAATCCATATTTTAGCTTGATTTTTCCAATCAATTGATTCTTCTTTAAACCATAGAATCGCACAACCTATATCATCAAATTTATATGTTCGTCCAGTTTTCTGATTTATTACTTGAACGGCATGTTTCCTCTCACTTATAACCATTTTACATCTATCGCACATATCTCTATCCCAATGCATTTCTTGACGCTCACCAACTATCTTTTTTTCACAAGCTATAAGCATAAATGCAAAAAACAATAATGCTAATAGTTTAAACAATGTATTTACCATCTTCTCCTCCTACACTCTAGTATCAGACTCAATTTTTCCAAGATCCATATAAATCTGTCTATTTACAATATCTTTTACCTCATCTAATCTATGAGTAACAAAAAGTGAAATTTTCTCTTTTTCATTTTCTTTTAATAATCTATAAAAATCATCTCTAGCTTTTGGATCTAAGTTTGCAGTTGGTTCATCATATATTATAATTTCACTCTTTTTTGCTAAAGAAATTGCAATAAGCATTTTTTGTTTCATTCCTCCTGATAGCTTAAAAAATGATTTATTTAGATTATTTTTAATATCTAATTTCATTTCATTTGCATAATGCATAATCAGTTTTTTATCAACATTTGAAGAGACCTGAACATATTTCATTAACTCATCTAAACTTAATTTAATAGGAGGAGGAAGCTGAGGAACAAAGGAAATAGAATCTAAAACCTTTGTTCTTTCTTTAATTGGATTAAGCCCATTAATTAATACTTTCCCAAAATCTGGATGATAATATCCCATTATAGACCTAATTAAAGTAGTTTTACCTGCCCCATTTGGACCCATTAAAGCAACATAATCATTTTTTTTAAATTCTACACTAATATTATCTAGTGAAATATGTGAAGCGAATTTTTTTGTTAAGTTTGATACTTGTATCATTTTATATCAATCCTTTTAATCTAAAATCAAATTTCAAGGCATCTGAATGACAAACATCTATACATCTTCCACATAAAGTACAATCAGCACCAGTTACATATTGTTCTTTAATTCCTTTTTCTTCTCTTTGTTTATCATATTTTGCTTTTGTTAATTCTAATACTTGACTTTCAAAACATACATCATGACAAACCATACAATGGTCACAATTGTCATTCCATTGAATTCTAAGACCACCAACTTTTCCTAAATATCCATATGTTGTTCCTATAGGACAAAGGTATGTACACCAAGCACGACGAGAGTAAAATACTTCTATTAAAAATACTATTAATACCCAAACTAAAGCTAAACTCCAACCATAAGCAATAAATCTACTTAAAATTCCAACTATATTAAAGGTTTCAAAAACCAAATAACCACTTGTAAATGCCATTACTACAAACATAACCCAAAAGATATGTCTAACTCTAGGGTCAAACTTTCTATCTTTTATGATTTTTTTATTAACTAAAGTATTATGAAGTTTTTCACCAACTTCACTTAATATTCCATAAGGACACACCCAAGAACAGTATGTTCTTCCTCCTATTAAAAGGTAAAAAATTACAATAGTAGCAGTACCAATTACAATATTAATTGGCATATGATATGTTGCTAAATACATTTGAATTGTAGTAAAAGGATCAATTAAGTGAAATCCTAAAAACCTAGAACCATTTAAAGTTCCTTCTAATGTTTGAATATCTATTGCAAATGATAAGAAAAAAAGCAAATGAATTGATATTACTACTATCCATCTTTTCATTCTGTATGAAAAGTATGTTTTCCCTTCTTTTGTTTTATCAAAAAAAGTTGAAAGAAAAGATGTTTTTTTTATTGTTTCTCTATTATTCCATTTATCCATTTTAAATTCCTAAAAGCTAAATTTTAACTATTTTATAAAGCATCTTGTTTAGCTTTAAATTGTCCAATTTCTTTAGCAAAGTTTTTTAAATCTTCTTGCGATAGATTTATTAAAAGACCTTTCATAATAAGGTTTTCTTTTCTTCCTGCTTTAAAATCAACTAAGTCTTTATATAAGACTTCTTCTGATTGTCCAATAAGTTTTGGTCCCATCAGTTTTCTACCATTTTGCATTCCTGAACCATCAACACCATGACATGAAGCACATTTACTTTTATAGGCATTACTTACTTCAAAAGAGCCTGTATTTCCAGCTTTATCCCTTAATGCTTTAAGTTTATCGCCTTCAATATCTTTTTCTTTGATTACTTTAGCACTAACTTTATTTTCTAGATTTTTCATATCTTCAATGATATTTCCAGCTTCTCCACCTTGAAAGGCTCTACCGTTACTTAGAGTAAATATCATTAAGCCAATTACAACAATAGTGGAGATTATTGCAACTATTCTTTTACCTTTGAATAGGACTCCTCTTTGTTCCATCATTTTGCTTTCCTAATTTCTTTATTAAATTCATAGATTTCATTTGCTAATTTTTTAATCTCTTTTTCTTCCATTTGATTAACTAAACCTGTCATTAGAACATTTGCATCTTTGTCATCTTTGAATTTCATAATACTATTAAAAATAAAATCTGAATCTTTATCAAGTAAAGAAGGACCAATAATCCCATTTGCATAATCATTATGACAAGCCGAACATTTAACAATAAATTCTTTACTCAATCTTTTAACCATCATAGAGATTTTAACTTCCTCATATGGACTTCTTACATGTAAATTTGCATCTACTTCAGTTCTAGGAATAACCCTAACAGAAGCATCTTTATTAGCAGGTTCTGAATTTGGATCATATTCACTTTTAACACCGTTATAACTAAAGTAATATGTATCATTTTCTTTCTTTTTTGTATCTTTTTCTATTACTTTAATTTCATTTGCATTTTTATTCTCTACTACTTCAATTTTTAAAGGAGCTTGTGCTTCTACTTTTGTAGTATCTGCTTTTTTTTCTTCTTCTTTTTTAGAACATGAAGAAAGTAAAACAACTATAGAAATACCTATTAATATTTTTTTAATCATGATTTAATTCCTTTAACATAATAATCATCATAAGATAATCTAGGTTTTATAACAATAGCAGCTTCATTAGCAGGGCACAATTCTTCACAAGCCCCACAACCAATACATCCTGCATAAACTTCAGGTTTATTTCCAATTCCATCTTTTATCATAGCAATTGCATTTAAAGGATTTGGTATTGGGCACATATCTGCACAAATAGTACATTGTTTACCTTCAAATTCATCTAGTTTTTCTAACATATCACGTTCTAATTGTGTAACATTATTTTGAGCATTTGTAAAATCATGAATTCTTTTACTATGACCCTTTGGAACAAGTGTATTTGTTAGAGCCAAACATTTATTTGGAAATTCTAAAACAGCAACTCCCATTTTTATATCTGCTGGTTTTTCACATGAGTGATCCAACGCACCACTAGGACAGGCTAAGACACAAGGTACTGCTGTACATGAATAACATCCTCGTTCTCTTGCATCAATATAAGGAGTTCCCGCACCATGACCTTTTGCCATATCAGCAAGACTTATAGAATGATATGGACAGACTTGTAAACATTGTCCACATTTAATACAAAGTGCCAAGAATTCTTTTTCTGAAACTGCGCCAGGTGGTCTAAGTCTTGTTTCTGCATTTAAGGCATAAGGACTTATAATTATTCCTGCCCCAATTGTCAATCCTAGGATTCCTAGTGTTGAAAACTTGATAAAACTTCGTCTATCTTCTTTAATATTTGCCATTATAAAATCCTCAAATCTTTAACTTTGGTTTTTTATCTTGCATTAAAAAAACAGGCTCACTAAAAGGAGCTAGTTTTGCAAGAAAGTTCAACAATGTAATAACAGGTGAGCCATAAAAAAACTTTACATTTGGGTTATATGCCCATAATTGATCTGCATATTGATAAACTTTATGTGGAGTATCACCAATATTATCTCCATCTTTATCAAAACCTTCGTAATTATCCCAATAATTACCTACAATTTCATTTTCATCAGTTTTTGCACCTCTACTATCATTTATAATATCTTCAATATTTCCTAAGATATTATTGCCTTTAATTACATTATTCTCACTAAGAGAATGAAAATGTAATGCTTCAGCATTATATAAGATTTTATTATCTTCAATCCAATTTTTTGTATCAGGTTCAAAAGGAGATCTATCTATATAAATTCCTTGAGCACAGTAAATTACCGTATTATCTTTAAGTGTAAAATTCGAAACGTCTTTTAAGCCAATTCCCATTCCTGTAGCACCTAAAGAACTTTTAATTGTATTTCCTATTGCAATAGTATCTTTGCTATACATGAAAAATATTCCAACTGAGTTAAACTGATATGTATTATTTGTTACATAATTCTTTCCCGCATACATAAAATGTAACGAGTATCTATTATGTTCCCCAAAATTCTCAGAAATCACATTTCCATGAGAATACCAAACTACCATATCTCTTGATTTTACAAGTTTATTTTTTTTAATAATATTTTCATTTGAATACCAAAGTCTTAAACCATCACCTCTTAGACCTAAATCTACATCTTTTGATGTTATATAATTATTTGAAATTATTGAATTATTTGTCATTGATACATCAATTCCAAATAAGGAATCTTTGATTATACAATCTGAAATTTCTGATTGCTTAGAATTTGATAACTTTACAGCTGCATCTAATTTATCATGTCTATCTCCACTACCTGTAATAGTTAAGTTTTTTAATGTTACATATGCAGAATCAATTTCAATTACTGTTCCTGTTCCTTCTCCATCAATAATTACACCATCTTCTTTACCTATAATGGAAATAGGCTTTTTAATAACTATCGAACCTTTATAGACTCCTTTAGGGAGTTTTAAAATAGAACCCGCAGGAGCATTATCAATTGCTTCTTGCAATATATTTGCAAATGAGAAATTAAAAAATAAAATAAAATAAACAATAGCTATTCGTAACATTTTAATACCTTCTAATCTTTATAATTTATTTTAGTTTCTCTCATAGCTTTATTCTTAGAAAGAATAGATAAAAAGCTAAATAAGCCAATTGCTAAAAGACAATAAAATCCAATAGTTGGATATGAATGTGTTGTAAACTGTGCAATTTTTCCATCACCAAAAACTGTTGGCATAAAGGGTTTAATTTTGAATGCTCCCCAATCATGTAAATTATGTCCAAACCAATATAACCAATATGAATAATCAGCTATAAAAAGTAGCGGTAAAGCTGCTGGAATATACATAAAATATGTTAATATTTTTTTATGAAAAAGTAAAAAATAAATCATAAAAAGAGATAATCCTAAAAGTGCATAAATCCCAATCTCTCTTTCAAGCGTTCCACCTCTCCACATAGGATCCATTCCTACATAGTGATTAATCGTATTCATTTCATGAACTTCACCTGAAAATCCATCAAAATGGAAAAATACAGGTATTCCTTCAGGGAAAGCTTTTTTAGGATAATTTGGAGCTTCTAAAGAACAAGACCAAATAGGTAATGATGCTACACCAATTTCAGAAGAGGTATCTATCATTTTTTCTAAATTATTATGAGCTTCTTTTGGAGTTGTTGTACTTTTATATCTACCTTGATTATAAAAATTCCATACTTTTATAGCTAAAGGAGAAATTTCTTCAATCTTTTCTTCGTGTATTTTATTTAGTGTTCCATGAAAAGTAATCATAGGAAAAGTAAATGCTACTGTCATAATAATTAGTGCTAAAAAAGCATAAATTCTTGATTTTATAAAACTTGAGTGCATTTTTGTCCTTCGTTTAAAGTCTTAAAAAGGAAGATTATACATCTTCCTTTTTACTTTTAGATTTAGATTTTAGAAAAGATTAGCGTTTTCATCAATCCATTTAAGATATTCAATAATATCTTTTGTTTCTTCTTCATTCATATGTTGATTAGGCATTTTTAAATTGAAATAATCAATCATACCTTTTACATATGGATCATCATACATAGTTTCAGGAGATAAGATAAATTTACTTACCCAATCTACACCATTTTCATGTCTTAATAATACACCAGTTAAATCAGGACCTGATGAAACTTTTCCAATTACGTGACAACCATTACATCCACCTTCTGCAAACGCTGTAGCTCCACGTGCAGCAGCAGCACTTTGTTTAGAAGATATTTTTGTAACCAATGTATCTTTTGCTCTAATTCCAACATCTGCTGTTTTAACCATTAGTTGCCAAATCATATTTTCAAAAAGAATTGCTTTTTCTACTTCTCCAGCAGCCATTGCTTCATCAGATTTTTTCTTTTGAGCAGGGATTTGTCCATATTGATCAAAAGCATCTGTTACTAAATCTGCAACAACTTTGTGCTCTGCAAATTTATTGTCTTTTAAGAATTTAACAACTGATTGAATAACGGCATCAGTTGCAGTGTTAACAGCAACAGTTTTTTCATATTCAGCTTTTAACTCTTCAGGAGACATAGTTTTCATTTTAAGTTTTTGTGCACTTACATATTTTTTACTAGGGTCTTTAACCATTAAATAACCCATCATTTCTAAGTGAAGTGCTGAACAAAATTCTGTACAGTAATAAGGGAATACCCCTTCAATGTCAGCAACAAACTCTAAAGTTGTTGTCTCACCTGGTTCTAATGAACCATGAATATCATAATTATCAATTGTAAATCCATGTGTTTCATCTTGAGCTCTCTCAAGGTTTGTTAGATGGAAAGTTACTTTATCACCTTTATTAACTGTAATTCGTTCAGGATTTATATGAGATCTAACTAATGTAGCGTATATTGTTACATTTTTCCCATCTCTTACAATTTTTTCTTGTCCTGCAAGTGTTTTACCAATATGTTGTTTACCAGTTTTACTATTTGTTCCCATTTTGTATCTTACATGTGGGTGAAGTTTAGAAGCTCTAATAGCAACTGCTTGATGTGGTTCACCTAAAGGTAAAGGCATATCAACTAATAAATCCATAGTTTTACCAGAAATATCAATTAATTGGTGATTTTGTGGATGTAAAGGACCAACATTTTGAAATCTATCAATAGATAATTTATTTAATGCAATAATGTACTTACCTTGAGGATCAGCACTTTTCCCTTCCATTCCAGCTAAGTGACCAATGTTATAATGAACATTTTCTTTATCAATAACTTTTAAGTCTTTAAAGTTCCATTTTACAACTTGTGAATCAACATATAATGAAGTATAAATTTCCCCATCAACTGGCGAAAATTGGTTATGTAATGGGCCAAGGCCTAATTCAAGTTGTCCATGTAAAGATTTTTTCATATCTAAAATTGGAATACCATATGGATCTTTTCCAATATATTCTTTGTTGTCAATTAATTTTTTGATTTTTTTGAAATCATAAACTGAAGCATGAGTATCTAATTTTCCACAAACAACTAAATATTGACCAGTTGGATCAACATCAACACCATGAGGTGATTTTGGTTCTGGAATTAAGAACAATGCATTATTTTTAACTGCAACATCCATCATAATAACTTTATGATCATTAATAATTTTTACATTTTTTGGGTCTTTTGATAATTCATACAGCTTTTCCCAGTTATATACATGTAAAAAGTCAGTATCATTTCTTGACATACCAGCTTCATTAGGTGGCATACCAACTTCAATTCCACCTGTATACATTTCACTATTAAATGAGTTTGTAAATCCCCATCCAAAACTTATACCTTTACCTGAATCAGATAAATCTTGCATATAAGGAGGCATTTCAATTGTATATGAATCTTTTGGAATAATTCTCCCAATTTCTGGATTAAATTTCCAAACAGTAACTCCACCTCTATATGTTTCTTTATATTCTTCTATAGGGTGATAATTATTGTCAAAAGGCGCTGCGTATTGAGCCGCTTCTAAAATATGTTCAGAATTTGGTGTAAAGAAAGCTCCACCATGATCTGATTTAAAAACTGGATTTGGAACAATTTGTTTTGTTTCAAAATCTGCTAAATCAATAATTGCAATACGTGGATTTGCTTTATCATTAATTGCCAACCATTTACCATCATATTTACCATCTTTTTCAGAAAGTCCAGGGTGATGAGTATCTCCCCAATTTATTTCTCTTCCTCTAATATTTCCTTGTCTTAAAACAGATAATGAATCTTTATCAAAACCATATCCTTGCCAAGGTTCTGGAGTAAAAACACCAATATATTTTAAAATTCTCATTGATGGAACACCATAAACAATTATTTGTCCTGATTGTCCACCTGATGAAAATACAACATATTCATCTTTTACACCAGTTGGGTTATATGTCTTTGCTGCTCTAACAACATCAATTTCAGAAAGACCTCTTTCTTTCATAACTTTTGACAGTTCACCTGTTGCACCTGACGCTATTGTTGACGTCAAAGCGGTACCTAAAATAAATGAAGAAAATATCCTACTACTTCTTTTCATTTGAACTTCTCCTTTTTTGTATCTATCCTATTATAGTATTATATATAACTACAACATCCAACACAGACTAGTTAAAAATCAACTAGTTTAATTAAAACTTAAAAACTATTATTAAAATAAATAGTTAATAGAATTCTATAATAGCTTGGGTTTCTTTTGGGTCGCGATGAGTTAAAATTGAAAGAAAATTAAGAATTTTGCTTATTCTATCATATATCCTAATCTTGAAACTGTTTTAATAATATCAACTTTAAGTTTTTTTCTTAGCTTAAAAACTAGGTTTTTTAGGGCACTTGGAGGGGCTTCTTCATAAATATACAGTTTATCTTCAATTGCATTTTTTGTTACTAAACTGCCTTTATGGGCTAAAAGAAGTTCAAATAAGTCAACTTCTTTACTAGTTAAAATTAAATTATAATCTTTATTTGTAAAGATTTTATTATCATAATCATAAGAATACTGATTCTGTATTTGAATAACTGTCTTAGAATTCTTCAATAAAATATTTGCACATGATTCTAAAAGTTCAGATAAATTTGCTTCTCTAATTGGTTTTACTACATATTCAACTAAGGATAATTTAATGGATTCTAATAAAAAATTTTTGTCTGTATAAGCACTTGTAACAATAATAGGAATAAGCTGATTTTCTTTTCTAATTATTTTAATTAAATCTAAACCATTTAATTTAGGCATCTTAAGATCTGTAATGATAATATCTGGGTTAAATTTAGAATAAAGTTCTAAAGCTTCCTCTCCATCCTTTGCTAGATAAACTTTTTCCACATATAATAATAAAACTTTTTTAAAACTTTCTCTTAATTTTTCTTCATCTTCAGCTAGAAGAATAGAACATTTATTTAGTTTTATTTCACATTTTTCTGTCATTAAAATTTCCTATGAGTGATCTTTGGTAAAATATGATAGCATTATTAAATTAAAGAGATATTTAGGATGGACATGTTTGAAAGATTAAGTTTTACTAAAAAATACATTTTGGCCCTTACTATAATTGCGTGTTTATCTATTTTGGCTTATTTTAATCTTACTAAATTACTAAGTTTACAAGAAAATGATACAAAATTAGTAAATATTAGTGGTGTTCAAAAAATTGTAGCTAGAGAAATTGCTTTTTTTGCAATATATTATAAAATTAGTAAATTAAAATTAAAAATAAAGGAAATAGAAGATAATCACAATAAATTAACATCTTTAGATATGTCAGAAGAGTTACATAATTTATATTATGGCAAAGATATTAATTTAGATCAAGAAGTAAAAAAATATATAAAAAATGCAAAAATATTCTATGATCATAGAGATGGGCAAGCTCAAAATTATGTATTAAAGAATTCAGAAAAACTATTAGAAGATTTACAAAAAGCCGTTAATCTTTACTTAAGTGAAGCACAAGCAAATACAAATAAATTAAAACGTGTAGAATTATACATTTTAATATTAACTTTAACAACTTTACTTTTTGAGGCACTTTTTATTTTTATGCCTGCAAATAAAAAAATAAATAAACGTACTAGTGATTTAATAAGAGAAAAAGAATTTTCAAATGCAGTAATAGAATCTAGTACAAATGCTATTATTACCCTCAATAGTAATTTAAAGATCCGAACTTTTAATAAAGAAGCCGAAGAAATATTTAAATATACAAAAGATGAGATGCTAAACAAATCATTATTTAAAAAGTTGATCCCTAGTCAACAAAATATATTAAATTCTAAAAATATAAAAGAAGTAAAAGAAGTAGAAGCTGTAAATAAAAATGGAGATAGATTCCCTGTGAGAATATCCTTTGGAACTAGTGGAGAGAACAAAGAGATTGCAATTGTAGCAAATATTCAAGATATTTCTAAAGAAAAATTAAATGATAAAATACTTGAACAACAATCAAAGTTTGCTGCTTTAGGAGAAATGATTGCAATTATAGCCCATCAATGGAGGCAACCTTTAGCTCAATTGAGTTTTAACTGTATGTACATCAAAAAGAAAACAAAAGATCCAGAAATAGCTAAGGAAGCTTTAGATAATGAAGAAATTATTCAATTTATGTCTAAAACAATTACCAACTTTCAAGATTTTTATAAACAAACCGGTAATATCACTTTTAATCCAATTATATCAATCGAACAAGCCTTAAAAATTGTAGATTCAATTTTAGAATTAAATCAAGTTGAACTTAAAAAAGAAATTGATTCTAAAATTGAAATATACGGTAATTCAAATAGTTTAGCTCATATTGTTTTATCTATTATCCAAAATAGTATTGAGATTATAAAACTAAATAAAATAAAAAAACCCTCTATTACTATTATTTTAAAAGACTCAAAAGAGTATATTTATTTGAGTATTCTTGATAATGCCGGAGGAATAAAAATTCAACCTATTGAAGATATATTTGAATTATTTAATAGCAAAAAAGAAAAGTCTTCTACAGGAATTGGACTTTATATGTCTAAAATGATTATAAAAAAACAATTTAAAGGTACTATAAAAGTAGATAATATAAATGACGGAGCACAATTTACAATACTTTTACCACATTAGTTTTTGGATATATTTAAATATTTAATTCTTTTGGATTACTTTATAAACAATTTATACCTTTTTATCTCATATAACAATAAATAATATTATAAATATTCACTATAAATTAAATGTACTAAATTTTATGATTTTTTATGCATACTAAGTATAAAATGCTAAATTTTAATGAAGTAGGAAAAATGGATATAATATTATTTATTGAATATATTGGAATTGCATCGGCTACTCTTAGTGGTTTTTTATTTGCTGTAAAAAAAGGCTGTGACTGGCTTGGATTGTTTATTGCCTCTTTTTTAACAGCACTAGGTGGAGGAATAATAAGAGACTTGCTTGTTGGTAGAGAAATATATTCTTTCACTCATTATATGCCTGTAATTATCGTAATTGCTGTTTTGTTTATTTCTAGATTTTTTAAAGTCTATAAAAAGCATGAGCAATTAGAAAAAAAATTTATCTTTATTTTTGCTGATGCAATAGATTTTGTCTGCTTTTCTATTGTTGGAGCTATGATAGCTATTGAGTTTGGTTTTAATATCTTTGGAGTTGCTTTTGTAGCATTTTTCAACGGCGTTGGTGGTGGAATTTTAAGAGATATACTATTAAACGAAGTACCATGGTTTATGAGAACTGGCTTATATGGAACTATAAGCTTTGGTGTAGGAATAATATATTATATTTTGTATCTTATAGGCCTAAATACAATTTTTTATATTATAGCTTTACTTTCTCTTGGAATTTCAATAAGAATGCTCGCTTATTATAGAAAGTGGCAACTACCTCCACTTAAAGACTAAAATCATCACTTGACGGACTAAATCACCTACTATTTGCTACAAAAGTATAAGAATTATACTCATAGGGAGCATTTAGAACAATAAGTAAGTACCTTAGATATGAATATAATTTAGAGATTATAGTATCTAACATTACAAAAAATTGTAGGTTTTATTTTTATAGAAAAATTATCTAAATTCATTATTGAACCTTTTATAAACTTAATTATAAAAATTAACTTTTTTACCAACTATGCTAGAATCAAACATATAATATCTTATTAAGAAATAGACAAAAAAAAGTTATTCTTCTTAAAAGTTATACTTTATATTAATCCCTAAAGATACTTCTTTCCCATGTTCACTATGACTACTAACTATTCCACCTGAAATATCAAGATTATTATAGGCTTTAGACTCCAGTCCAATACCAAAATGCAAACTATCTGCTCCTCTATTTTGTCCAATAAAACTTTCTTTATAGTTTGGATTAATAGCTAATGCTGCATCAATAGTACGTTCTTTGTTTTTATTTGCATACCAATCATGTTCATACTTCACAAACATTGTTGGGAAAAGATTTTCAAAATTTTTAATTGAATTAAACTTGGCATTTATTCCTAATGATGAAACTATCATATGAGCATCTGCTTTATCAACAATTAACCTACTATCATTACCTTTTTCCTTAATTTCTTCTTGCTGATAATAAGCATAATTTAATCCTATATTTGGAGATATTTTTACATTCTCAAAGCTATTTATATCATATGCAAATTCAAGTGATGAATATATTGAATGAGAATTAAATTCAGCTTTATTTTTATTTGAAAGTGTTGCTAAAACAACATCTCTTTCTGTGCTATTTCTACCATAAGTGTATCCAATCATCCCAGTTAAATGACTGTTGCTATCTACCTTGTTATAGGCATATAATCCTAAATGAAAATTATTAGAACTAAATGATTGACTTGCCAAATCATGCTCAGACATATTATGATACCCATAACCTGTAAAGAAGCCTACATTAAAATCTTCATCTTTAATAATATCACTTCCAAGTAAGAAAGTATTTAGTTTATATTTAAAGTCACCTAAATTATTCTTACCATTTACATTTCCTTTTACATAAGACATGTCTAACCAAAAATTCTTATTATTAGAAAAATGTTTTTCTGTTTTATCTTGTACAGAAGATATTACTAAATCTATTTGTTCTAATCCTACTGTTATAAATGAAGAATAAGGTTCTGCATGAATTGAGTCTACACTCGAAGATGCTTGTGAATTTGTTAAACTATTTAATGCAGAGGTAATGCTTGAACTAGAATTTGTATTTATTGCATTTACAAGAAGAGCTGCACCTGCAGTTTTATTTACAGTATTTATAGCATTGTGTGTTTTAAATGAAGATACAGGAAGAGTAGCTCCTGTAAGAACAACATCGTAACTATTATCAGTACCTAAGGTTAAATCCGTAAGTACAGGTAAATTTCCACCAGCTACAAATTCATACATACTATCTATTTGAGTATTTGTATATGTTGTCCCTGAATCCTGATTATCTATTACTTTAAAAACTTTTCCATCATAATCAGAAGGTACAGTTCCGGTATTCATTGGATTTACTTCTATCTTGACTTTATTATTTGATAGTATTTGTTGATTTGAATGAGATGAAACATCAAAAAAAGTTAATTTATCTGAAGAACTAGGTGTTGTTGTGTTAACCCTAAAATCAAATCCTAATATATCAAAACTACTTGTATTATCAATATCAAAGATTGGAGTTGTTCCTCTTGCCTTAACATTACCATCAATCTCTACATTTGTATTATTTTCTAATGTTAAAGTTCCTCCATCGTAAATATTAACACCTGTACTATTTGGAGTGATAATTAAACCTGAAGTACTAAGTGTAAAGTTTCCATATATATTAGCTGCACCACTATTGAATTTTAAATTACCTCCATTTGTATTCAATGTGAAATCAGAACCTGTATTAATATTAAATAAAAAGGATGCATCAATTGGGTTATTTGCAATCCAATTATTAATAGAACTTGTACCATAACTATGTAAAATCACTTGATAAGGGTTATCTATAGTAAAAAAGTCTCCACCTGATTCTATATCCAGATGTCCATTATTTAGGATAATATAACTAGTACTATTGTCAGAGACACTTCCTACTCGTAATAACCATCTAACAAGGGTGTCACCCCATCCACTTTTATCATATAATTTTAAGGTAGCATTATTCACTTCAAGATTTTTTATATGAATTTTCCTTCCCGCAGGAGAAAAACTAGTAAGTTCTAGAGTTGATGTCTCTAGCACTGGATTAGTTAATCCAGTACCATCTATTACTAAATTTTCTAGATAGCTATCTTGTTGGAAAGTATATGTAAAAGTTGTGTTGCTACTTAACGATTGTAAATAATCATTAGTTGTCGTTAGATTTAAAGTTAAAGCTTTTAGAGGATTTCCATTATTAATTGAGGTGATATTTTGAACAGCAGCTAGGTTAATACAATTTGTTCCAGCAGCACTTGTTGTACAATTATAAGAATTTGTATTATTATAGAAATTTAAATCTTCTAAAGTAACATCTGCATAACATAATGTTGAAGAAGCAACAATTGATAATTTTAGTAATATTGATTTTTTTGACATTTTAACTATCCTTTTATAATATTATCTTTGCCATTTATATCAAATATGGTTTTTTTCTAAAACTTATTAAAGAACCTATACCATAATTATTATCCAATAATAAATGCACATTATTTAAATTTATTCTTGCGTAATCTTGCGAATTTTCGAGAACTAAATCCTCAATCCAATCGTATCTAGTTGCACTTGCATCTACATCTGGGGATTTTAATTTTATAAATTCTAAAGCTGAATTATTTAATGTAAGTGATTTTGTAGAAACAAAAATATGGTTTTCAGTATTTGAATTTACTGGTTTAGTTAGATAATTTATTAATCCATATAATAAATCATTTTGTAATCTATATTTTGAGGTATCAAAACTTTGTGAAAAAAGTGTTGAAGATATAAGTATTAATAAAACAATAATATTGCTTATTTTCATAATGCTATTTCCCTCATAATATATATTTTTATAATGTATTTTTTAATATTAAGATATAAATTCTTATAAAATTATTTATATCTAGATAAATGATTTTTTATCATTAATTCTTAATAAAATGTTACTTTTCTGCTTTTATCCTCTTATAAAACTTGATAAAAATAAAAATCATATTTCTTTTGGAAAAATAATTTGATAACAATAGTTGATACAAGTAGTGGAATGAACAAAGAAGAATTAAATAATTATGTACAAAAGTACTCTTTATTAAAAATCCAAAAAGTTTTAGAAGGAGAAAATTTAATTGAAGAGAAGGTTGATTTATATTTTATTTTTGCATTGTCAAAGGAATCAGTATTATTTCAAAAATATATAAATAAATTTTTGAAAAATTGACTTTTTAATGTATGTTATAATTTAAAAAACTATTAAAAAGTTTATTAGTAGTAGGAAAACTAAATAAAATATATAAGGTATCAATTATGAAAAATGAAAATGAAATAAAAAATAATCTTGAAAATCCAGTATTTACCAACTTAGATGTACTTTTGGATAAATCACGAGCAAAACTTATTTCATTTAGTTTATTAGGTTTTTTTATTTGGCATTATGATATAGATATAAAAAAAGGCTTATCCTTTTTAGGAATTATAATAAAAAATATCACTATACATGATATTTCAATAATGCTAACAATAATATTGATATATTTGCTTATAAATTTTATTTGGATGTCATGGAATCGATTTGTTGAATGGAAGATAAGACGAACTGGGACAAGTAAAAAATTAATTAATAATACGAAAAGTTTTGCTTTTTCAGAATATGATTATCCCGAAGATGAAAAGCAAGCTAGTTTATATCACTATTGGTCTAAAAAACAAAAATATATCCAACAACTTGAAGACAAATTAAAAGCTACAAATTTGAATGAAGGTGATTGTAAAGATTTAAATAAAAGTTTACAAGAATTAAAATCAATCTTATCTGATGAGAGAATAAAAGCTTCTTTGAAAAAATTTGATGAAACTTTTTGGCATAAAATAAAAAGTGAAAACCGACGTTGGTTTATTTTTGATTTCTTATTACCTGCTTTAATAGCTGCTTTATCAATCATATTATTAATTTTTATAGGAGTATAAATGGAATATGAATGCTTTAAAGAAAAAAATTGTGAAACAGCAAATGAACTTTGGGAGTTACTAAGTCCTACTAATGAATTATTTAAAAAGCCTTGTAAGTTAATATACCGAGGACAAGCTAATGAAATTTGGAAACTTATTCCTTCACTTCTAAGGGATAAAAAAAATAATCAATTGATACGTTTGTTTAAAAACAAAGTAAATGCATCAGAGCAGGTTTTCAATGAAGTAACAGTTTTAAATAAATTTGTAGAGTATTGTGATAATATCGGATTAAAAATACCAAATGATTCACTTAAATTTAGAGAAGAAAATCTAGATGATAATAAATTAGATAAATTTTATCAAAACCCAAAGCTTTGGCCAAATGAAGAACTTTTTGAACTTATGGCAATGGCTCAACATCATGGAGTTCCTACAAGACTATTAGACTGGATGGAGTCTCCTTATGTAGCACTCTATTTTGCTAGTTCTTCAGCTATGAAAGAATATATAAAGTTACTAGAAGAAAAAAAAAGTGTAGATGATAAGAAAATTGCCATTTGGGTCTTAAATACAGAATCAAAAAATTTATATGATTTAAAAATTATAACTCCTCCTAGAAGTTTAAGTCAACACCTTTCTGCACAAAAAGGTTTATTTACAGTTCATCCACATATTAAGAGGACAAAGAAGGATATCCTGTAATCAAAAGTTTAGAAGAAGAGTTTGCTAAATTACCATATACCCCTTTATTAAAAATAACATTACCATTAAGTGAATCTATAAATTTATATAATTTATGTGAAAAAATTGGAATGACTGCAACTACAGTATTTCCTAATACACAAGGTATTGATGTTGGGATCAAAGATACATTAAATAGATGGTACTTAGAAGATAATCTTCTTAGATAAAATTAAAAAAATATACTATGATAAATCATCCATAATCAACTTTTCAAATAAGCAGATTTACTCAATTCTAATTCAATAATTTTTTTTTCAAATTTTTCATAATCTTCCAAACTTAGGGTTTTAGATACATTTTTAAACTTTGATTGTGCTCTTTTAAGACTTTCTCTTCTTCTTTTGTCTTTTTTTACAATCTTCCATTTTTTCTTCAAATAATGATTATTTATAATATTATAGATAATCACTACTTAATAAATATAATCGTAAAGTTTCTATATTCAAATTTAAAAAGGTATACTCATTAAGGCAAGAACACAATAATAATACAGAAGTTCTTCATATATTGCATTTAAACTAAATATCTTTTTTATAAAATATACATAGATAATTCTTACCGTAAGTAAATCAAAAGTTATGAGTAATAACCATAAAAATCTTAAATACAATTTCATTTTCCAACTCAATATTAATTATTGAAATAATAGCAATGGTGAGAATAATTATTCCAATATACATTAGAAATAAATTTAAATAATCTTTTTTTGTAATATCCTTTTTTATTAAATAATTATATTTAAACGACATGTCTAGATCCTTTTATATTTTTAGTAACATTAATCTATCTTTTTAATAAACTATCCAACCAATCAGCATACCATTGAATAAGCTCTTTCTTTTCTTCAAAATATTTAAATTTTGATTCTCTATTATATGAAGCTTTTACTCTGTTTCTTTCTTTATGAGCTAAGCAACCTTCTATAATATCAGAATGAAAAACATGTTCTTTATAAAGATTATGTGCAGTTGTTGAAACATACATCTAAAACCATGTAGGGTAAGGAGTTTAATTATTTTTGTCGTTTTATTACAGTACTCACTTTCTAAAAGTTTCTAAGTAGCGTAAAAAAACAGTAATAAAACTAAAAAAGTTTGTACTTGATTGTTATTGATTTGCAGTTTAAAAGCCCTACAAGATAGTGATTTCATAGGGCTTTTTATTATTGTTTATTAATCTTTTGGCAGTAGTTTTAAAGGCACGATTTGGAATTCATCCATATTCCAAACACCATTTACAACATAGGGTTCAGTTTCAAGCCATTGATTGATTTCATCATCATTTTCAAAATTAATAAAAAGTGTAGAACCAACCATTTTATCTTCTTCTATAAGAGCCCCTGCTTCTATTATTTTACCTTCGTCCATCATTTTTCTTGTACTTTCAACATGAGCATCTCTTACCTCAAGTCTTTTTTCTAAAGCACCTTCGTTATCATATGCGATTACTAAATATTGCATGGAATCTCCTATTTTTTTATTGAAATAAGTATAACATTTTTATATGAAAAGTTTATAAAGGATAATTTGAAATAATTAGAAAATTATATATTCAACAGCGTAGAGAAAAGTTAATGGGTAAATTAAAACATTCATATATCTAAATAGAGGAGTCATTTTTATATTTGGTAATATTTCTTCTAAAGGAATTTGATTTTTCATTTTTGTCATTAAATTAAGTTTAAAAGAAATATCAAAAAATTTTATAACAACAATACTTAAAAGCCAAAAAGATTTATTATCTAAATAAATTACTAAAAAAATTGAATAAATAAATGAAAGATTTAATAAAAAATATACGAAGATATTAGAGGTAAAAATTTTGTAGTTATTTGCTAATAAGCCATAAAGCGTAGTTGATTTTTGCCAGTTTGATTCAAAAAGTTCAACAGCAATAAATATAAAGAAAAGTGAAATAATATCCATAATATTACATTAGGGTTAAAAACCCTAATGTTTTACATTTCTTCGATATCAGCGAATTTGATTTTTTGATTTTTATAAAGACCTGTTCCAACTGGAATTGTTCTACCAATTACAACGTTTTCTTTTAAGTCTTCTAACATATCCATTTTAGCACTAATTGCAGCTTCTGTTAATACTTTTGTTGTCTCTTGGAAAGACGCAGCAGAAATAATAGAATCCGATGTAACAGCGGCTCTAGTAATTCCTAGTAATAACGGTTCAGCAATAGCTGGTTTACCACCAAGTTTAATAATTCTTGCATTTTCGATTTTAAATCTTTTCTTAGAAATCATATCTCCAACAATAAACTTAGTATCTCCACCATCAAGAATTGAAACTTGTCTTAACATTTGAGATGTAATAACCTCAATATGTTTATCAGCAATATTTACCCCTTGAGATCTATATACTTGTTGTACTTCTGAAACAATAAAGTAATGTAATGCTTTATCCCCTAAAATTCTTAATACATCATGAGGAGATGTTTGACCATCTGTTAATGACTCACCTGCGTGAACGAAGTCACCTTCATTTACTAAGATTTGCTTAGATTTCTCTACTAAATACTCTGATTTATTACCAATTTCATCAGTAATAATAATTCTAGATTTATTTCTTAATGGCTTACCAAAAGAAACAACCCCATCAAATGACGCAAGAACTGCAATATTCTTAGGTCGTCTAGCTTCAAATAACTCAGATACTCTTGGAAGACCTCCAGTAATATCTTTTGATTTTTGAGTTGCTTTTGGAGTCTTACCAATGATATCTGCAATTAATACATCTTGACCTTCTGAAACAAATAATGAAGTTTTAGGGTCAAGTGAATATCTAATAAGTTCATCATCTTTTGTAGCTAATACCACTGTTGGTTTATAACCAGAAGGTATATGGTCATTAACCACAAGTTTAGAAGTACCAGTTAATTCGTCAAATTGCTCAGCAACAGTAATTCCAGGGATAATATCTTCAAACGCTATTTTACCAGCTTTTTCAGCAATAGTTGGATTTGCATATGGATCCCATTCAGCAATCACAACTTGTTCACTTGTTGCAGGATTAGCAATAATTGAATCTTTTTCAACTGCTGTATCATCATCTAATTCAACAACAGAACCTCTTGAAATATAGTGTCTTAAAGCTTCTCTTCCTTCGTTATCAACAATAACTCCAAATAAACCTTTTTCTTCTACTCTTTCACCAGCTTTAACATCTTCTCTTCTTTCTAAATAATCACCAGTTAATTTATAATATTTAACTCGACCTTTAGAAGCAGCTACAAGTGTTGATGTAATAGGTGCCCCATCTTCAACTCTTAATTCTGAAGCAAATGGAATTCGGTTTGGAACATTCCAACCATCTTTAATCATCTCAACAATTGATTCATTTTCTTGAACTTCTTCACCATCTCTGTATGGAAGATATAATTTACCTTCGATTTTACCAGAAACTCCAGCAAGCTCATTTGCTTTTGATACATCATTTTTTCTTAGATAATATTTTTTTGTTTCTTTTCCATTAGTGATACTTAAAATAGTTTCTTCATGGATAGTTTCAACTGTAACTTTACCTTTAAATGGTGCATTAATTTTTGGTTCAACTAATAAAATACCTGCATTTCTTCTGTTTGCAACTATTTTTTTATTATCAGAATTTGTATATGTTTTAACATTATGGTATCTAATAAAACCTTCTTTATCAGCTCTTAATTCTCTTTCAGTTTGAGTTGCACTTGCAGTTCCCCCAACGTGGAATGTTCGTAGCGTTAGCTGTGTTCCTGGCTCACCAATAGATTGAGCTGCAACAACACCAACTGCTTCACCAGGAGTTGCTTTTCTTTGCTCTCCTAAGTTAAGACCATAACATTTAGAACATAATCCATGTTCAACTTTACAAGTTAAAGGCGTTCTAATAACAACAGACTTAACTTCAGCATCTGCAACAACACTTGCATCTTCTTCAGAAATTAAAGAACCTTCTGTAAATAAGATCTCATTAGAAATTGGATCAATAATATCTTCAGCAATTACTCTACCTGTAATTCTTTCTTCTAAACTCTCAATTAATTCATTACCAGAAGAAATATCTGTAATTTCAATACCTTCGTGAGTTCCACAATCTTCAACTGTGATTCTAACATTTTGAGATACGTCAATTAGTTTTCTTGTTAAATACCCTGCATTTGCTGTTTTTAAGGCAGTATCCGCAAGTCCTTTTCTAGCCCCGTGAGTAGAAATAAAGTACTCAAGTACATTTAGTCCTTCTTTAAAGTTAGAGATAATTGGTGTTTCAATAATAGAACCATCTGGTTTTGCCATAAGACCCCTCATACCTGAAAGTTGTCTAATCTGTGCAGCAGAACCCCTAGCACCTGAATCGGCCATCATATAAATAGAGTTGAATCCATTTTTATCTGTTTTAACTAAATCCATCATTTCAATACCCAAAGTATTATTTACTTCAGTCCAGATATCAATAATTTTATTATATCTTTCTTGCTCAGTTAATAAACCTTGAGAAAATTGTTTTTGAACTTCAATAACTTCTTTTTTAGATTTAGCAATATGTCCAGGTTTTGTCGCAGGAACTCTAATATCATCAATTGATACAGAAATACCAGCATCTGTTGCATATCTAAAACCTAAGTTTTTAAGATTATCTAAGAATCTAGGAGTAACTTCATATCCACCATGTTTGTAAATATAATCAACTAAAATTCCAATATCTTTTTTCTTTAAAATTTTATTCCATAAATTAACTGGTACAAAATCAGGTAAGATTTCGTGAACAATTAATCTACCAATTGTAGTATGAACTATTTTTTGATCAATTTGTGTTCTAACTTTTGCATGTAAATCTACTTGTTTCATTTCTAAAGCAATTTTTGCTTCATCAACACCAGTAAATAATTTATGCTCACCTTTAACACCCTCTTTTTCTAATGATAGATAATAAATACCTAAAATCATATCCTGAGAAGGTACAGCAATAGCACGACCAGAAGCAGGTAAAAGGATATTCATTGAACTCATCATTAAAACTTTTGCCTCAGCAATTGCTTCTTGTGATAATGGCACGTGAACAGCCATTTGATCCCCATCAAAATCGGCGTTAAATGCAGCACACACTAGTGGGTGTAACTGGATTGCTTTACCATCAATTAATACTGGATTAAACGCTTGAATAGAAAGTTTATGAAGAGTTGGAGCACGATTAAGTAAAATTGGATATTCTAATACAATTTCAGCTAAACATTCCCATACTTCATTAGTTTCAGACTCAATTAATCTCTTTGCAGATTTTAATGTAGTTGCGTAACCTTTTTCTTCTAATTTTGCCATTAAGTGTGGTTTAAATAACTCTAGAGCCATTTTTTTAGGAATACCACATTGGTCCATATTTAAAGAAGGTCCAACAACAATTACAGAACGTCCTGAGAAGTCAACTCTTTTTCCAAGTAAGTTTTGTCTAAATCGACCTTGCTTACCTTTAATGATTTCAGATAATGATTTTAAAGGTCTTTTATTAGCACCTTTAACGGCATTAGCAGTTTTACCATTATCAAATAAAGCATCAACTGCTTCTTGAAGCATTCTTTTTTCATTTCTAATAATAATTTCAGGAGCATCAAGTTCTGTTAATCTTTTAAGTCTGTTATTTCTGTTTATAACTCTTCTATAAAGGTCATTTACATCTGAAACAGCAAATTTACCACCATCAAGAGCAACAAGTGGTCTTAAATCTGGTGGAAGAACTGGAAGTTGAGTTAACATCATCCATTCTGGTCTATTTCCTGAATTAATAAAGTTTTCAACAACTTTTAATCTTTTAATAATTGTTTTTCTTTTTGCTTCAGATTTAGTTAGAGTCATATCTTCTTTTAATTTATGTAAAAGTTCAATTAAGTCTAAAGTTTCTAATAAATCTCTAACTATATCTCCACCCATGTTTGCTTCGAAACCTGTGTGGTCAAATAATTCAACAATAGTTCTATATTGTTCTTCATTTAAAATATCAAATTTATTTACTTGTTTAGTTCTTTCATTATCATAGAATGCTTCACCTGGATTACTTACAATATATGCTTCGTAATAAAGTACTCTTTCAAGGTCTTTTAATTTAACCCCTAAAAGTGTTCCAATTCTTGTTGGAAGTGAAGATACCATCCAGATATGTGCAACAGGAGATACTAAATCAATATGTCCCATTCTGTGACGTCTAACTTTTGAAGAAGTTACTTCAACCCCACATTTTTCACATACAACACCTTTGTATCTCATTTTTTTATATTTACCACAAAGACATTCGTAATCTTTTACTGGTCCAAAGATTTTTGCACAGAAAAGTCCATCTCGTTCAGGCTTTAATGTTCTATAATTAATAGTTTCTGGTTTTTTAACTTCCCCAGATGACCAAGATAGAATTTTTTCAGGACTAGCTAATCTTAATTGAAAGGCCGAAAAATCTGTCGGTCTTTCTAATTCTTTTATTTCAATTGATTTTAATACTTTTGTATTTTTACTCATTTTCTTCTACCTCTTCAAAAATCTCTACATCAAGTCCAAGAGCTTTAAGTTCTTTTGTTAATACGAAGAATGTTTCTGGAACACCAGAATCTGGAACATTTTCACCATTTGCAATAGCTCTATAAGCTCTTGTTCTTCCTTCAACGTCATCGGATTTAGTTGTTAACATTTCTTTAAGAACATTTGTCGCACCATATGCTTCAAGTGCCCAAACTTCCATTTCTCCAAATCTCTGACCACCAAATAGTGCTTTACCACCAACTGGTTGTTGTGTAACTAAAGAGTAAGGCCCTGTTGATCTTGCGTGAACTTTTTCATCAACCAAGTGATGAAGTTTAAGCATATACATATAACCTACGTTTACTCTCTCTTTCATCTTATCACCAGTTTTACCATCATGTAAAACAGTTTTACCATCAGAATCAATTTTAGCTAATTCAAATAGTTTTACAAACTCTTCTTCTCTTACACCATCAAATACTTGAGATGCAAATCTAACACCTTTTGTCCAGTCTTGACCATACTGAATTAACTCTTCATCACTTAAACTATCCATGAATACTTTACCATTCATAAGTTTAGCAACTGATGCAATTTCAGTCATTTTAGCTCTTAATTCTTGAATAAAGTCAGCTTTTTTAGCTTCAAAAATATCTTGAATTTGTGCTCCAAGTCTTTTACCAACTAATCCTAAGTGAACTTCAAGAATTTGTCCAATGTTCATACGTGAAGGAACTCCAAGTGGGTTAAGAATAACATCCACTGTTGAACCATCTTCTAAATATGGCATATCAACTTGAGGAACAATATTAGAAACAATACCTTTGTTTCCATGTCGCCCTGCCATTTTATCACCAACTTTGATTTTTCTCTTAGTTGCAATATAAACTTTTACTTGTTTAATAACACCACTTGGTAAGATATCATCATGCTCTAAAACTGTAAGTTTTTCTTCATGATCTTCTCTTAAAGTAGATTTTTGTTTAATAAAATAATCTTTTATTGAATTATATTTGCTTTCTATTTCATCAGAGTATGATGAAACAACTTTTTTCATAGCAAATCTATTTACATTTACCAATACATCAACAGGAAGACAATCACCTTTTTTAAAGTTTGTTCCTTCAAGTTCAATATCTTTTTCTAAAACAGCTTTTGATAGTAAATCATTGATTTTTAAAATCTCTTCTCTGTCTAGCATTAAAAGTTTATCATGATGTTTTACATCTAATTCAGATTTCTCTGCTTCAATTTCTGCAACAGCTCTTTCGTCTTTTTCGTATCCTTTTTTAGTGAATACTTTTACATCAACAACTGTACCTTCCATTGAAGTTGGACAGTATAATGATTTATTAATAACATGTCCTGCTTTTTCCCCAAAGATTGCTCTTAATAATCTTTCTTCAGGAGTTGGTTTAATTTCACCTTTTGGTGTAACTTTTCCAACCATAATCATTCCAGGCTTAATATAAGTTCCTACTTTGATTATTCCTGAGTTATCTAAATGTGAAATTGATTCATCTTTAACACCAGGTAAATCTCTTGTAATTTCTTCATTTCCATGTTTAAGCTCTCTACATTCAACATCTTTTTCATAAATATGAATAGAAGTAAAAGCATCGTCTTCAATTAATTTTTGACTTAAAACAATAGCATCTTCATAGTTATAACCATTCCAAGGCATAAATGCAACCATCGCATTAACACCAACAGCTAATTCACCTTTATCCATTGAAGGACCATCGGCAATTACTTGTCCAGCTTCTACAAAAGTACCTTCTTTAGTAGCTGTTCTTTGACCAAATGAAGTATTATTATTTGTTCTAACATTTTTATTTACATTATAATGATCAATGAAAGCACCATCTTCATCTTCACCTCTAACATAAACATTTTTAGCATCAGCTTTTTCAATTATTCCAGATCTTTTTGCTTTAATAGCTTCCCAAGCATCACGTGCTACAGTTTTTTCTAAACCAGTTCCAACTACAGGAGCATTAGGTCTTAATAATGGAACAGCTTGTCTCATCATGTTTGATCCCATTAAGGCTCTGTTGGCATCATCGTGCTCTAAGAATGGAATTAATGAAGCTGCAACACCCATAACCATTTGAGAAGAAATATCAATTAACTTAACTTTATTTTTATCAACTAAGTAAATCTCTCCATCTTGTCTTGCTTCAATTAAAGACTCAATAATTTTCCCATTTTCATCAACTTTTGTTGAACCAGGAGCAATAATTATTCCCTCTTCTTGAGTAGCTGTTACATAAATAATTTCATCAGAAACAATACCTTCAGAAACTTTTTTATATGGAGCTTCAATAAATCCTAAATTATTAACTTTTGAGAAAGTTGATAATGTATTAATAAGACCAATATTTTGACCCTCTGGAGTTTCAACTGGACAAATTCTTCCGTAGTGAGTTGCGTGAACATCTCTTACTTCGAATCCAGCTCTTTCTTTAACAAGACCACCTTCACCAAGTGCAGAAAGTCTTCTTTTATGAGTAACTTCTGATAATGGGTTAGTTTGATCCATAAATTGAGATAATTGACCAGATGTAAAGAACTCAGTAATAGTAGATGTAATCATTTTAGAGTTAACTAAATCATGTGGCATAATATCTTCTAATGTACCAGATAACGTAGTCATTTTATCTCTAATTGCTTTTTGCATTTTGATTAAACCAGAGTGTAGTTCGTTAGCTAATAACTCACCAATTGCTCTAATTCTTCTGTTACCTAAGTGATCTCTATCATCAATATGACCATGTCCAGCTTTAACTTTTACAAGGTACTGAACAGTTTTAATAATATCTTCATAAGTTAATACTGTAACATATTCAGGAACTTCAACACCAAGTTTGTGGTTCATTTTCATACGACCAACTTTTGTTAAATCATATCTTTCTGGATCAAAGAATAATTTTCTAACAAATTCTTTTGCAGCTTCTTTAGTAACTGGCTCACCTGGTCTCATTACTTTATAAATTCTAATTGCTGATAAATCATTTTCATCATCAATTTGTTCTGTTTGCTTTAATAGTTTAAGTGACTCAGCATCTTGTTTAAATGCATTAATAATAGAATCATCAATACCTGTTGCTAAATCATTTGCTATATCAAATGATTCAAAACCTAAATCTAATAGTTTTTTTAATTTTAATTCATCTAATAAAGTTAAAGAATCAAATAAAACCTCTCCTGATTCTGGATCAAAAATAGTAGATGCTGTTGATCTTTCCATTAATAAATCTACAGGATATTCAACTAATTTAAGACCACCTTCTACTAAAGCTTTTGCTTTTCTTTCAGTAAGTCTTTTACCAGCAGCAATAATTAAATTACCTTTATCATCTTTAATATCAAACTCAACTCTTCCTGTGAAATCATCAGGATTGAATTCAGTTAGAAATTTGTTATTTTTAATTTTAATATTTAAAATAGGGTAAAAAAGTTTAATAATATCTTCTTTAGAGTAACCTAATGCTCTAAATAAAATTGTTACAGGAACTTTTCTTCTTTTGTTAATTCTTACATATAATACATCTTTAGCATCATATTCAAAATATAACCACGAACCACGATCAGGAATAATTTGACCTGTGTAGATTAATTTATTTCCTGCAGTATTTGATTCTTCTTCTTTGAAAATAACACCTGGAGATCTGTGTAATTGGTTTACAACTACTCTTTCAACACCATTTACAATAAAAGAAGTTCTTTCAGTCATTAATGGAATTTCTCGGATAAATAGAGCTTGTTCTTTCATATCTCTAACACCGATTTTTTCACCAGTTTTCTCGTCTAGGTCCCAAAGAGTTAGTCTAATATTTATTTTTAAAGGAATAGAATAAGTAAGCCCTCTAACCATTGCTTCTCTAACATCATATTTTGGTTTCCCAACATCACTTCCTATATATTCAAGAGTTACTCTATTTTGAGCATCATGGATTGGAAAAACAGATTTGAAAACTTTTTCTATACCAGCTTCAGTTCTTGAATCTTTTCCAATCATTAGGAAATTATCGTACGAATTTTGTTGTAATTGTAATAAATTTGGAATTTCGATTTGTTGAGGATTTTTTGCAAAATCAACTCTAAGTCTATTACCAGATTTTAAAGAGTTTAACATTGTCGACCTTATAAAAAATGTGGTTTACTTTTAGCTTTGTATATAAAGCGCAAAAGCATCCTTAAAGGATAGGGTTAAAATTTGTCCAAATTCTAACCTTAGCCTTCAAAGATGCTAATCTTTATACAAGGCGAAATGCCTTGTATACAGGGATAATTACAGTTGAGTAATTATTTTAATTCTACAGATGCTCCAGCAGCTTCTAATTCAGCTTTTGCAGCTTCAGCATCATCTTTAGAGATACCTTCTTTAACTACTGCACCAGCTTCTTCAGCCATAGATTTAGCTTCTTTTAATCCAAGACCAGTTAATGCTCTAATTGCTTTAATTACATTAATTTTCTTAGCTCCAGCGTCTTTTAATATAACGTTGAATTCAGTTTGCTCTTCTACAGCCTCAGCTGCAACAGCAGCACCAGCAACAGCAACAGGCTGAGCAGATACTCCAAATTTTTCTTCAAATTCTTTAACTAATTCTGATAATTCAAGAACTGATAAACCAGAGATATATTCTAATACGTCTTCTTTAGAAATTGCCATTCAATTTTCCTTATTATTTTTTATTTTATTTTTATAAATATTAATTGCTTAAGTTATTAAGCAGCCTCTTCTTCTTTTTTCTTTCTAAGAGCATCAAGCCCAATTGTAAAGTTTGTAAGTGGAGCCATCCAAGTAGCAGCAAGCATACCAAGAAGTTCTTCTCTTGATGGTAATTTAGCAAATGCGTTAACTCTTGCAAGATCAGCAATCTCACCTTCAATAATACCTGATTTAATTTCGAACTTATCTTTCATAGAAGATGCGAATTTATCAGCAACTTTACAAGCAGAAATTTGATCTTCTGACCATAAGAAAATATTTGTTCCAATTAATTCAACATCACCTAATTCAGCATTTTTTACAGCAACTGTAACTAATGTATTTTTAGCAACTTGAACTTTTGTTCCATTTTCTCTAGCAGCATTTCTTAAAGTTTCTAATTCTTTATGAGAAAGACCACTATAGTCACAAACTACGATAGCTTGAGATTCTTTAAATTCAGAAGTTAAAAAATCAATAACTTTTGCTTTTTGTTGTTTATTCATTAATAATTCTCCTTTCAAAACATCCAACTTCAGCAGGTTTTATAAAATACAGGAGTTGTATTTTACCGGCTATCTTCAGTTTTAATGTAGTGCTTTGAATAACACTCAAACGTGAGGATTTAAAATCCTCACTATTGAATATTATAATTGTTTAATATCCATTAACTCTAAAGTATCCATTTTAATAGATGGAGACATAGTTAATGATAATGCTGCATTAGTAAAATATCTACCTTTTGCAGTTGAAGGTTTTGCTTTATTAATTGCACCAACAAATGCTTCAATATTTTCTTTTAAAGCTTCTTCAGAAAAAGAAATTTTTCCAACTGCTGCTTGCATATTACCTTTTTTATCAACTCGATAAGCTACTTGACCGCCTTTTGCATCAGTAACAGCTTTAGTTACATCCATTGTTACAGTTCCAACTTTAGGATTTGGCATTAAACCTTTTGGTCCCAAAATTCTACCTAGTTTACCAACTAGTCCCATACAATCAGGAGTTGCAATTAAAACATCGAAATCAATATTTCCAGCTTGTACTGTTTCAACTAAATCATCATTTCCAACAATATCAGCACCAGCTGCCTTTGCTTCATCAACTTTAGCACCTTTTGCAAATACTGCAACTCTAACAGTTTTACCAGTACCATGAGGAAGTACAACAGCACCTCTAATCATTTGGTCTGCATGTCTTGGATCAACATTTAAGTTAAGTGCAACTTCAACACTTTCATCAAATTTTGCTGATTTTAATTCTTTAAGAGTTGCGCAAGCTTCTGCTAAACTATAGTTTTTATCTTCAATTTTTTCTGATAACGTTTTATATCTTTTTGAAATTTTTGCCATTTTTTTCCCCGCAATTTTATTTTTTTAAGAAATCATTGTTTCTTATTTGCTACCGCCTTTTAAAGCCTGGTGGTAAGGCTAGATATTTATTAGAATCTTATAATTCTGTTTCAATTCCCATTGATCTTGCACTTCCTGCAACAATTTTTGAAGCTTGATCTCTATCATTAGTATTTAAATCTGCGATTTTCATATCAACAATTTCTAATATTTGCTCTTTTGTTAACTTACCAATTTTATTTTTAAGTGGATTGTCTGAACCTTTTTTGATTCCTGCAGTTCTCTTAATTAAATCTGTCATTGGTGGTTGTTTTAATATAAATGTAAAACTTTTATCTGAATATACTGTGATTTCAACTGGAATTGTAAATCCAGATTT
This sequence comes from Halarcobacter sp., assembly GCA_030145305.1. Taxonomy (GTDB): domain Bacteria; phylum Campylobacterota; class Campylobacteria; order Campylobacterales; family Arcobacteraceae; genus Halarcobacter. Next base: position 173,789 of record JAQYVX010000007.1, read on the forward strand.
ATCTTTTGTTTTTTCATTAAATGCTTTACAGAATTCCATAATATTGATACCTCTTTGTCCAAGCGCTGGACCAACAGGTGGTGATGGGTTTGCTGCACCAGCAGGTATTTGAAGTTTTAATATACCAGTAATTTTTTTAGCCATCGTACTTCCTTTTAAATTTTTTTATTGTTTAATGATTTAGGCATTAGGCAAGAAAACTCTATGGAAGCGAAGTTTTATTGCCTAATGCCTAGTTATATTATATTATTTTTATACTACTCGTTCAACTTGAGTATATGCTATTTCAACTGGAGTATTTCTTCCGAAAATTGAAACATTAAGTTTTAATTGTCCTGATGCCATGTCAAAGTCTTCAACAATACCATTAAAGTTTGAAAAGGGACCTTCATTAATTCTAACCATTTCACCTTCATCAAATGAAATTTTAGGTTTTGCAGCCGCTCTATTTTCAACTTTATCTAAAATAGAATCAATATCTTTTTTTGATAAAGGAGTTGGTTTTTTTGATTCACCAATAAATCGCCCTACTTTTGGCATTGATTGAATTCTATGCCATAATGCAGTATCTAAGTCAATTTCAGCAAAGGCATAAGCTGGATACAATGGTCTTTCAACTATTGTTTTACTACCTTTTTTTACTTCAATTAAATCTTCAGTAGGAACTAAAACTTGAGATATTTTTCCATCAGCCATTTCATCAGCTAATCTTTGTAAAGCTCTTTTTACTGTTAATTCACTTCCTGAGTGAGTTTGAATTGCATACCATTGTTGTGACATTAATTATTTCCTTAGTTTATTACAGCTGATAAGCTTAGAGACATAATTGCATCGATTAATGCTAAGAATAATGAGATTACAGTTACTACAACAAATACAGATAAATAAGCAGATCTAATTTGTTCTTTGATAGGGAAAATTACTTTTAATAACTCTTCTTTTGCATTTTTATAATATATTTTAAATTTGTTCACAATCGACTCCGAATAGTTTAAGCTTATGTATAAATTCTTTTAAAAAAAGTCGAAACTCTTTTTAAAAAAATTCAGTGGCAGGCCAGGAGGGACTCGAACCCACAACCATCGGATTTGGAATCCGGCGCTCTACCATTGGAGCTACTGACCTAAGTTTTCTAAAGATTAAACTAAAGTCTTACGACTTTAGTTTAATTTCTTTATGAATTGTATGTTTTTTTAATCTTGGACTATATTTTTTAATCGCCATTTTCTCAGTATGAGTTTTTGGGTTTTTGTAAGTTGTGTAGTTAATATCACCACACTCTTCACATTTTAGTCCGATTTTAATGCTTGATCCGTTACCCATCAGTTATCCTTATACAAGAACTTCTGCAACAACACCCGCACCAACTGTTCTACCACCTTCTCGAATAGCGAACTTAGTTCCCTTTTCAAGAGCAATAGGAGCAACTAGTTTAACAGTCATTTCAACATTATCACCAGGCATAACCATTTCAGTTCCCTCTGGTAATGTACAAGAACCAGTAACATCTGTAGTTCTTACATAAAATTGTGGTCTATACCCTGAGAAGAATGGAGTGTGTCTACCACCTTCCTCTTTAGAAAGGATATACACTTCACATCTGAATTCAGTATGTGGAGTAATTGTTCCTGGCTTAATAAGAACTTGACCTCTTTCAACGTCTTCTTTTTTGATACCTCTTAAAAGAATACCTGCATTATCACCAGCTTCTGCATATTCCATCTCTTTTCTAAACATCTCAATACCTGTTACAGTAGTTGTTTGAGTGTCTTTAAGACCAACGATTTCAATTTGCTCACCTAATTTAATAGTACCTTTAGAAATAGCACCAGTTACAACTGTTCCTCTTCCTGAGATTGAGAAAACATCTTCAACAGGCATTAAGAAATCTTTGTCAGTATCTCTTACTGGAGTTGGAATATATTCATCTACTGCATTCATTAAAGTATAAATTTTTTCTGACCATTCACCAGCAGTTCCAGATTTAGCTTCTTCTAATGCTTGGAATGCAGAACCTGGAATAATTGGAGTATCATCACCTGGGAATTCATACTCAGAAAGTAATTCTCTTACTTCCATTTCAACTAATTCTAACATTTCTTCTTTATCTTCGTCGTCTAATTGATCTTCTTTATTTAAGAATACAACGATGTATGGAACACCAACTTGTTTAGATAATAAGATATGCTCTCTAGTTTGAGCCATAGGACCATCTGTTGAAGCAATAACTAAAATAGCACCATCCATTTGAGCAGCACCAGTAATCATGTTTTTAACGTAATCCGCGTGACCTGGACAATCTACGTGAGCGTAGTGTCTAGTATCTGTTTCATACTCAACGTGAGAAGTAGCAATTGTAATTCCTCTTTCTCTTTCTTCTGGAGCATTATCAATTTGATCATAATCCATAGTAGCTTGACCATTTTTAAGCCCTAAACACATAGTGATTGCAGCTGTTAATGTAGTTTTACCGTGGTCAACGTGACCAATAGTACCAATATTTACGTGCGGTTTACTTCGCGCGAATTTTTCTTTTGCCATAAAATTCCCCTTAAAAAAATTTTGTTTCGGTTATTGCCCTCTGAGTAGATAAGCCCAGTAGCTTCTCTATTCAGAGGGGGATTTGTTTTATAAATTACACAATGAAATATTACATATTTATTTGTGGATTGGTATTTTACTAAAAAAATACTAAAAAAAACTTTAATGGGAGGTATTTTGAATAAAATTAGGAGTTATAATATATATTTTACATATTTGCGTTATAACTCAGCTCCCAGTAATCAATAAATAAAAAATGGAGCGGGAAACGAGACTCGAACTCGCGACAATCTGCTTGGAAGGCAGAGGCTCTAGCCAACTGAGCTATTCCCGCACACATTTAAAATGGTGGTGAGAGAAGGATTCGAACCTTCGAAGCCTAAGGCGGCGGATTTACAATCCGCAGGATTTGACCACTCTCCAACCTCACCGTTGAAAAATTATTGTTCTGGTCAAGCGCTGATCTTTTAAAGATTACGCACGACATAAATAAAAATGGAGCTGGTGATAGGAGTTGAACCTACGACCTGCTGATTACAAATCAGCTGCTCTAGCCAACTGAGCTACACCAGCGTCCGTCCAAAATAAATGGTGGCGCGAGGCAGAATCGAACTGCCGACACAAGGATTTTCAGTCCTTTGCTCTACCAACTGAGCTATCGAGCCATTACGTTTTAACACGTACCCGTCTTAAATTGGACTGAAATTATATACAGATAATCATTAATTTAAGCTTAAGCCATATACCAATTCTTTAAATTCTTTTCCACGAGCAATATAAGAAGAGTATTGATCTAAAGATGAAGCAGCAGGAGAGAGTATTGCAAGGCTGTTTTTATCGTGCTTTATAGCGATTTCTTCCACTGCATTTTTTAGTATATTTGATTTGTTAAATTTTATATTAAATTTTTCACAGTATGAATTTATTCTTTCGATATTACTACCAATTGCAAAAACTTCTATATTTAAATCTTTTATATAAATAAATAAAGGCTCCAAATTCACGCCTTTATCATCTCCACCAAGTATTAAATATATTTTTTTATGTGAATATGGATTTAAAGCATTTATTGTTGCATCTACATTTGTAGCCTTTGAATCATTTATCCATAATCTATTGTTTCTATCTTTAAACTCTTCAATTTTATGTTCATCTATTGTAAAAGTATTTATCTTTTGATAATCTACCTCATCAAAGATAATTTTTTTTGAAGCAAGAGCTAATAAAGAATCCAATAAAAATGGTTCTTTAAATTTTATATCTTCTTTTTTAATATCAAAGAATTCACATAAATCATCAGAGCTTTTATAAGTAATTTTATATGCATTTGTTTCATAATCTTTAAACTCTTCTGGAATAATTGCAATTTCACCTTCAGTCATCACATCCAAAGGTTTTAATTTTGCTTTCTTATACTCTTCATATGAACCATGCCAAGATATATGATCTTCACTTATAGGAAGAAGTATGTATAAATTTGGTTTAGCCTTGTTTGTATAATGAAAAGTAAAAGATGATGTTTCTAATATCCATATGGGTGCCTTTTTATCCATTAAAGAAATAGGTATACCAATATTACCCCCACAAACGCTTTTCTTCTCTTCTAAAAGGTGTTGTATCATTTGAACAGTAGTTGTTTTGCCATTTGTTCCTGATACCCAAATTGAAAAAGGCATCTCATTGGCATATAAGTCATAATCGCTTTGAATATTCTTTGCTTTTTTTACCATTTCATTAAAAGGAGGAATCCCTGGGCTAACTACAGTTATATCATTAGACTCTAAATCATAGTTTTTAAAATCACTATCATCATATAGTATTACATCATCAAAGCTATCTTTAATAGCTTGAGCAGTTTTACCTTTTCCTAGAACTCGTATCATCTTTACTTTCCTATCTAATTTTAAGACTTAACAATGCTACTAAATTTGACATAAAAGAGATTATCCAGAATCTAACAATAATCTTATTCTCTTTCCAGCCTTTTTCTTCAAAATGATGATGAATTGGTGCCATTAAAAAAACTCTTTTTTGTCTAAGCTTGTAAGAACCCACTTGTAATATTACAGAAACTGTTTCAATAACAAAAATTAAACCTATTAAAATTAAAAGAATTTCTGACTTTCCAACAATTGCCATATAACCCATAAATGCTCCAATTGGTAAGGAACCACTATCTCCCATAAAAACTTGTGCAGGATGACAGTTATACCATAGAAAAGCAATCAAAGAGCCAATCATAGCAGTTCCAATTATGGCTAATTCTCCTGAGGTTTTAATATTTGGCAATAATAAATAAGAAGAGAATATGGCATGACCTGAAACATAAACTATTGCGGAGAGTGAAATAAAAGCCATAATAGAAGGAACAGTTGCTAGTCCATCTAATCCATCAGTTAGATTAACTGCATTTGAAGAAGCAACCATTACCAAAATCCAGAAAACTAGTGCTATTAAGCCCATATCAAATAAAGGGTATTTATAAAAAGGTGTATATAAGGTAGTTGTGTGATTGTATACTATTAGTATTAAAGCAATTACAAATGAAACAAAAAATTGTAAAATTAATTTGGCTCTTGGCGATAAACCTGCTGAATTTTCCTTTTTTGCTATTTTTGAATAATCATCTTTTAATCCAATAAGTGAAAAACAAATTAAGGTTAGTATTGCACCAACAACATAAAAATTATTAAGCTTTATTGTTATAAGTGTCGCAATGATAGTTGAAACAACAAATACAACTCCACCCATAGTAGGAGTTCCTGCCTTTTCTTTATGGGAATCAGGGGCATATTCATAAATAGGTTGAGAGGCTTTTTTTGATTTTGCCCACCTTACAAATTTAGGAAGTAAAAACATAGTTAAAAAAAATGCTATGAAAAATGCTATTCCTGCTCTAATAGAAATGTACTGAAAAATATTAATATCTAAGTGTCTGTATAACCAATAAAACAAATTTAAACCTTCAATTTCAGGAAACTATACTCCTGAGTTTTTTAAAACTCCCTGTCTTTGGTAAAAATATTTTCAGCAAATATAGGAGTTAGTTTTGCTATAATCGCGTAGATTATAATATAATATATGTTTTAAAAGGTTTAAACAATGAGTAAAAAAGCAATCTTAATCATCACAGATGGTATTGGACACAATGAATCAGATAGTTTTAATGCATTTACAAATGCTACTACCCCAACTTATGATTATTTATTTAAAAATGTTCCCTATTCTTTAATACATACCTATGGAAAACATGTAGGACTTCCAGATGGACAAATGGGAAATAGTGAAGTAGGACACATGACTATTGGCTCAGGAAGAGTTTTATACCAAGATTTAGTAAAAATTAATATTGCAATTAAAAACAATACTTTAAAAGATAATGAAATTATAAAAAATACAATTGAAAATTCTAATAATATACATTTAATAGGTTTAATCAGTGATGGAGGAGTTCATTCTCATATAGATCATATAATTGCTATTGCAAAAATTGCAAAAGCTAAATCCAAAAAAGTTTTTTTTCATATTATTACTGATGGAAGAGATGTAGCTCCAGATAGTGCTTCAAAATATGTACAAAGCTTAGTTGATATTTGTGATGAAGATATTAAAATTGCAACAATTGCAGGAAGATATTATGCAATGGACAGAGATAATAGATGGGATAGAGTCCAAAAAGCTTATGAAACAATGGCTTTTTCAAACCCTAAAACTTCAAGTGATGCTATTTCTTATATAAAAGACTCATACAAAGAAGAGATTTTTGATGAGTTTTTACTTCCTTGTGCATTTGAAGGATATAATGGATTTTTAAAAAATGATGGGATAATCTTTTGTAATTTTAGATCTGATAGAATGAGAGAAATGTCAAATGCTATTGCAAATAGTGAATTTAATGAATTCCCTAAGTTTAATGAACAATTAAATATTGCAACAATGACACAATATGATAAAAATCTTCCCTTACCAATAATTTTTCCAAAAGAAGCTCCTAAAAATACCTTAGCAGAAGTTATTTCAAATGCAGGATTAAATCAATTACACACAGCAGAAACTGAAAAGTATGCACATGTAACTTTTTTCTTTAACGGGGGAATTGAAGAACCTTTATTAAATGAGAGTAGAGTTTTAATTCCTTCACCAAAAGTTGCAACTTATGATTTGAAACCCGAAATGTCTGCACCAGAAGTTGGACTTGCAGTTCAAGCTGCTATGGATTCAAATACAGATTTCATTGTAGTGAACTTTGCAAATGGTGATATGGTAGGACATACAGGTGTTTTTGAAGCAGCTATAAAAGCTGTTGAAGCTGTTGATAAAGAACTTGGATTAATTATTCAAAAAGCTAAAGAAGAAGATTATGCTTTAGTTTTAACAAGTGATCATGGAAATTGTGAAATGATGAAAGATGAAAATGGTAAAGTTTTAACAAATCATACAGTAGGAGATGTTTACTGCTTTGTATTAGCACCTGAGATTAAAGAAGTTAAAACAGGAAGTTTAAATAATCTAGCTCCAACAATTTTAAAACTAATGGAAGTAGAAAAACCTCTTGAAATGGATGAGGCTTTAATATAGTATGTCAAAAAGCGTAGATATAAAAAAACTAGAAATTTCTTTTAATAATGAGAAACTTGTGAATATTAGTTTTACTATAAAAAGTTCTACTGCTTTAATTGGACAAAGTGGAAGTGGAAAATCTTTAACTTTAAAATCCATATTAAATCTTCTTCCTTCTAATTTAGATTTAATATTTGATGTTAAATCTGATTTTAAATTAGATAGTAAGAATATAGGATTTATTCCACAAAATCCATTTACCTCTTTATCTCCAATGACAAAAATAAAAAAACAATTTTTTTGTGATGAAAATAAAAAGATTAAACTTTTAAATCTTGTGGGATTAGAAGAGTTTGTATTAGAAAGATTTCCCAGCGAATTAAGTGGAGGACAATTACAAAGAGTTGTAATTGCTATTGCATTAAGTAATGATATAAAACTCTTACTTCTTGATGAACCTACAACCGCTTTAGATGAAACATCAAAAAAATTAATACTTGATTTAATTAATGACTTAAGTAAGAAACTCGATATTTTAATTTTATTTGTAACACATGACATAAACTCTATTAAAAATATTTGTAATGAAATTGTTATAATAAAAAATGGTAACATTATTGAGAGTGGTAACACTTTAGAAATTTTACAAAATCCACAAGAGAAATATACACAAGAACTTATTAATTCAACTTTTGAAAAAAAAGAATTTAGGAAATAGATATGATGAAATATATTTTTACTTTTTTAATACTAATTGCAGTAGGTACTGCTGGATGGTTATTGCAACTTTATACAGATATTAGACATGATATTGACAAAGTAGTAAATTATAATCCGCCAAAGACTACTCAGTTTTATGATAAAGATGGAAAACTTATTGCTAATATTTTTGATAAAGAACATAGATTATATGTTAAATATGAAGATATACCAGCTAGAATTGTTGAAGCTTTAGTAGCTATTGAAGATACTCAATTTTTTGAACACAATGGAGTAAATCCAGATGCTATAAGTAGAGCAATTATAAAAGATGTAAAAGCTATGAAATTGGTTGAAGGTGCTAGTACTTTAACACAACAGTTAGTAAAGACCTTAGTTTTAAGTAGAGAGAAAAAACTTCTTAGGAAAATAAAAGAAGCTCTTCTTGCTATTAGACTTGAAACTATATTAACAAAAGAAGAGATTTTAGAAAGATACTTAAACCAAGTATATTTTGGTCACAGTTATTATGGTATTAAAACAGCTGCACAAGGATATTTTAGAAAAGATTTATATGAATTAAATATAAAAGAGGTAGCAATTTTAGTAGGTCTACCCAAAGCTCCTAGTTTTTATGATCCAACAAGAAATTTGAAGTTTACTCTAACAAGAGCAAATCAAGTTGTTAAAAGAATGCACACCTTAGGATGGATAAATAAAAACGAATATGACACCGCGATTAATTATATTCCAACTATTTATGATGATACTTTAACAAAAAACAAAGCACCTTATATTATTGATTATGCACTAAAAACTTTACAAAAAGATTTGCCAGATATTAAAACTGGTGGATATACAGTAAATTTAACTATTGATTTAGATGCACAAGAAATAGCAAAAGAATCACTAAGAGTTGGATATGAAGGCATTTTAGCAAGAGATAAAAAATTACAAAAAAATCCTAGAAATAATGTTGATTCAAATGGAAATCCAACAAAAGAAGACTATTTTGTTGAAAATTTAAATGGAGCAATTATTTCAATAGAAAATAATACAGGTAAAATTTTAGCACTTGTTGGTGGTATAGATTATAAAGAATCAACTTTTAATAGAGCTGTTCAAAGTAAAAGACAACCAGGCTCTGCTGCTAAACCTTTTATATATCAAACAGCTTTAGACTTAGGATTTTCTCCTGCATCACAACTAATTGATATTGGTAGAACATATGATTATGAAGTTAATGGTGAAGAAAAAAAATGGCAACCAAAAAATTATGGAGGGAAATTTAAAGGTATTGTTACCTTAAGAGAATCTCTAATTAAATCTAGAAACTTAGCAACAATAAATCTTGTTACTGACGTCGGAATTGCAGATATGTATAAAGGTTTACTATCTTATGGTATTACCGATATTCCTAGGGATTTATCAATAGCTCTTGGTTCTTTTTCTATTTCTCCAATAGATTTAAGTAAAGCCTATAGTGTTTTTTCAAATGATGGAATTCAAGTTACGCCATATATGATTAATAGTATTATCAATAATGAAGGTGAAATTACAAATTTTGAAAAAATTGAACATTATGTAAATTCTCCTGAGCAAATATTTTTAATGAAATCTATTCTAAGTGATGCAGTAAAAAGAGGAACAGGAAGAAGAGCTAGGGTAAAAGGAATTGAACTAGCAGGAAAAACAGGAACAACAAACGATAACATCGATGCATGGTTTTGCGGTTTTTCTGCCACTATACAAACAATAGTATGGTATGGAAATGATAATAATACTCCAATGAGAAGAAGTGAAGGTGGTGGGTCAACAGCAGCTCCAGCATTTTCTCATTTTTATAAAAAATACTTAGAGATTCATCCTGAAATTGAAAGAAATTTTCAAATACCTAATAATGTTAAAACATCAATTATTAATGGTAGAAAAGAATACTATACAGATTTATCTCCTTTACCTGAAATTCAAATTCCTATTAGGAATAAAAATCCAGATGGAGAAGTTATAGAATTTTAAAATAAAAAGAATATTATTTTAACTTTACATAAAAAAAGGCTAGTCTAAAGAAGACTAGCCTTTTTTATTATTTGTAAAAACTCTTAACAAGAATAAGTTGTTAAGAACTCAAACGCTGTTGGTCTAGATTCATCAGGAATAACTTGAGAATCAAATTTATAATGTTGATATGTATCAACCATATCTTTTGTAAATACAGGTTGTAAAAATTCATTATCTCTTATTAACGCTTCTAATGAACCTCGTAAAGTATGAGGCATTTGAGGAATATTTTTCTCTCTAATCTCATCTAAAGGCATTTCATATAAATCTGCATCCATTGGACCAATTGGTTCAATTTTGTTAGCAATCCCATCAAGACCAGCCATTAACATTGCAGCAAATCCTAAATAAGGACAAGATGATGAATCAGGAAATCTCATTTCAATTCTAGTAGCTTTTTCTCCTGCTCCATAAGGAACTCTGCAAGAAGCTGATCTATTTTGAGAAGAATAAGTTAAGATTGAAGGTGCTTCAAATCCAGGAACTAATCTTTTGTAAGAGTTTGTTGTTGGATTTGTGAATGCAGCAACTGCACGTGCATGTCTAAATATCCCACCAACATAATGTCTTGCCATTTCAGAAAGGTTTCCATATTCACCCTCTTTGTAGAATAAATTTCTTCCATTTTTCCAAATTGATTGATGTACATGCATCCCATTTCCATTGTCCCCATGAAGTGGTTTAGGCATAAAAGTACAAGACTTACCATTTAAATGTGCAACCATTTTACAAACATATTTATATTTTTGTACATTATCAGCAGCTTCAATTAAATCTCCAAATACTATACCAATTTCACCTTGACCTTGTGCAACTTCATGGTGTCCTAAGATTACTTCTAAACCAACTTGTTCAAGAACTAACATCATTTCAGCTCTTAAATCTACCATAGAATCTGTAGGTTGAACAGGGAAATATCCACCTTTAGTTCCAGGTCTATGACCCATATTTCCACCTTCATAATCTGTACTTGAAGACCACGCACCCTCTTCTGAATCAACTCTATAATATGACTCATTTATGTTATCAATGATTTTTACATCATCAAAAACGAAGAATTCATTTTCTGGACCAAAATATGCAACATCACCAACACCTGATTCAGTTAAGTGAGTTAATGCTTTTTTAGCAATAGATCTTGGACATTTTTCATACATTTCACCTTTATAAATATCATAAACATCACAAATTACAATTATTGTAGAATCTGCTGTAAAAGGATCTAAGAAAGCTGTATCAACATCTGGTCTTAAAATCATATCTGACTTATTAATTGGTTGCCAAGCATCAACTGATGAACCATCAAAAGGCATACCAAAAAGTAATTGATCTTTAGTAACTGCACTCATCATGTATGAAATATGATGCCACATTCCTTTCATATCTGTAAATCTAAAATCTACAAATTGTACTTCATTTTCTTCACAATATTTGAAAAATTCTTCTGTATTGTTAACAAACTTACCCATGTAAAAACTCCTTAAAATTATTATAAATATTGTATCAAAATAAAAAAAATATAAGATAAATGAATTGTATAAAAAATATACAATACATTATTTTTTATGAGGTATTAGCTGAAAAAGTGTTTAAAAACTAACTAGGTGTTTATCTCTATTCCTAAATGTGATACATTTTGAATAACCGATTTCTTTTACCAGTTGAATAATTTCCTCGTATTTAAAACCTATTTGTTCAACAGCGTGCGCATCGGAACTAAAAGTAATTGGGATATTCATTTCATATGCCATTTCTAATAAATTTCTAGATGGGTAAGGCTCAGAAATAGGTTTTCTTAATCCTGCGGCATTAACTTCTAAAACCATCCCTGATTTTTTAATTGCTAAAAGTGCATCTTTTGCAATTAATCTTATATCTTTATTGGGTAAATATTTAAATACTTTTATTAAATCAAAATGCCCAACAATATCAAAATAATTTGACTTTGCCATCTCTTCTATTGCAGTAAAATAATCAGTCCAAATATCATCTATGTTTTTTTCTTTATATTTACCAATAAATTCTGGATTATCAAATCCCCACAAATCGTTATTTTTTTCTTGTATAAAATGTACAGAACCTATTAAGTAATCTACCTTTGAATTTAAAATCTCATCTAAGATTAAAGTTCTATTTTGCATAAAATCAACTTCATATGCTAATAAAATCTCAATATCATTTTTATATTTTTCTTTTAAATCTTTAACTTCATTCTCATAAAAATCTTTTAAGGCAAGAGTCATGCGATATTTAGGATCAAAATCCATTGGGGCATGTTCTGAAAATCCAAATACATCAATTTTCATTTCAATTGCTTTTTTAACATATTCTTCCATAGTACCCTCTGCATGATTGCAAAGAGTTGTATGATTATGTAAATCAACTCTCATAATAAAACACCTTATTTCTACCAGTTTTTTTTGCTTTGTACAATGCCTCATCTGCATGATTAATCATTTTTGTTAAACTATCTTCTAAGATAGTACAAATTCCAATTGATACAGTAAAAGATAAATCACATTTTTTTGTTTTTATTATATTATTTTCAAAAGCACATTTAACTTCTTCAAATATTTTTTTTATCTCTTCTTTTTTCCTATCTTTTAAAAGGATACAAAACTCTTCTCCCCCAAGTCTGGCCATTAAAGAGTTATCTCCTACATATTTTGATAATACAAGAGGAACCTCTTTTATTGCAATATCTCCAACATCATGACCCCAGGTGTCATTGATATATTTAAATTTATCAATATCAATGATGGCAACACAAAAAGAATCATTTTTTTTATGTTTAACTCGTTGGAATAACTCCTCTCCATAATCAAATAAATATCTTCGATTATACATGCCTGTTAAGTAATCTTTATTTGCTTTATTTTTTACATCCTTAAATAATTCAAGAATTTCTAAATTAGAATTTAACCTTGTGTAAAATTCTTCTGTAGTAAATGTTTTATATATATAATCATTTGCACCATACTTTAAAAATTTTGAAGCAACCTTGTTATTACTATCTGAAGAAGCAACAATAATAGCTAATTCATCTTTATTATATTTCTTTCTAATTTTTTTCGTAAGTTCCAAGCCATCCATTTTAGGCATATAATAATCTGTTAATACTAATTTTATATTTGGATTAGCTTCCAAAATAGAGAGTGCTTCTTCCCCATTATAAGCAAGATGTGTATTTAATTTATATCTTTTTAGTAATTCATCTACTTTAAGTAAAAATGACTTAGAATCATCTACAACTAATATATCTATTTTATCATTAGAAATAATTCTTTTAACCAAAGAGACTGCATACCGAATGGAAAAGTTACCCTCTTTAATAACATAATCTACAATATTTTTGTTTCTAAATCTTTCTTCATGCTCTTCAATTTTAGAACCAGTTAGAACTATTGAAGGAATATTAAATTTTGTTACAAAATCAACTACTTCACCATTAGGCGCATCAGGTAAACCCAAATCAAGTAGAGCAACTTTGAAATTTCCTTTAAATTCTAAAAGTTTTTCTGCACATTCTTTATAGCTTTTAGCAACAATACAATTATGTCCTAACTCTTCAATATTGCTTTGTAATGATTTTATAATAGATTTGCTATCTTCAACAATTAAAATATTATCCATTACTTAAGTATACCTGCACCTTTTATAGCTGTACTTCTATCCTCTGCATAAATTCTTTTACCATCAATAATATCATATTTCCAAATTGGAGCTGCTGCTTTAAAATCTTCAACAAATTCATCAATCATTTCTAAAGCAACTCTTCTTTTTGGAGAACATACAGCTGCAATATAAGAGCTTTCATGATTTAACACATCGCCACGACTGTGAGCCATTAAAACAATTGCATTTTTTTCTTTTGCTTTTTTTTCCCATGAAGAGAACCAAGCATTTAAGATAGGTTCATAGATATCAAAGCTTAAACCATCTATTCCATTTTCGTCCCGAACTACTCCATTAAAAGTAATAATTGCACCATAATTAGAAAGTTTAAACTCATTAAACCATTTTGAATTTATTGAATTAACATCTAATGGTCCATCGCACAATATTAAGTTTTTCATATCATCCACCACATACAGGAGGAAGTAAAGAAACTCTATCTCCATCTTTTAGTTCAACATCTCTTGAAGATATTAAATTATCATTAATAGCAACAGCACAAGTATCTAACCAAGTAGCTACTAAAGTATCATTTTTTAATATTTCACTTAAATCATTTAAGTTACTAATTTCAACCTCTATTGTCTCTTTATTGATTGGGCCCAAGAATTCAACTTTAACCATTTTAACCCCTTATTTACATATTTTTTAGTATTATATCGAATTTAATTTAATGTTAGGATGACCTTTATCAATGATATTTGCAAAAATAGATTTTATTAACTTATTACCATTTCACGTATATATAAAAAAAAATATAGCTTCAACTCAAGTCAAATCGATTATTCAATATAAAAAATCGTACCCAGCTGATATAAATAAAAAATTTAAAAAAAGAAAAGTAGATTCTGCTTTTATATCCTCAATAGCATCAAGAAATGAAAAAAGACTAAACTTGGGAATAGTAGCAAAAAAAGATGTTCAATCAGTGATTTTAGTTCCAGGAAAACCAGGAGATGATTTTCAAAGTGAGACTTCAAATGCTCTAGCAAAAGTCCTAAACTTGAAAGGCCAAGTTATTATTGGAGATAAAGCATTAAAGTATTTTCATGAAAATCCACATGATGAATTTATTGATTTAGCAAAAGTTTGGAATGATAAATATAAATTACCTTTTGTCTTTGCAACTCTTTGTTACTCTAAAAATGGAAAAGTATTAAATAAAATCATAAAAGGTTTTAATAAAAAGCATATAAAGATTCCAAGATATATTTTAAATTCATACTCAAAAAGATCTGGTATATCAAGTAATCATATATTAGAATATCTAAAAAAAATAGATTATGAAATAAATACAAAAGAGAAATTAGCATTAAAAAAATTTCTTAAATTAGCAAAAAACAAAGGCTTATAATGACATTTTTTGATTCAATCATATTAGGAATTATTGAAGGAATTACAGAATTTTTGCCAATTTCCTCAACAGGACATTTAATTGTAGCAAGTGAATTTTTAGGAATTGACCAAAGTTCTGTAAATAAAGCATATGAAGTTATTATTCAATTTGCAGCAATTTTAGCGGTAATACTAAATTATCCTAGTAAATTCACATTCAAACATATTGATTTGTGGACTAAAATATTTATAGCTTTTTTACCAATTGCTTCTATTGGTTTTCTTTTTTCATCTCAAATAAAAGCGATGTTTTCCCTTCAAATTGTTGCTGTGATGTTTATTATTGGAGGAATTATATTTTTAATTGTTGAAAAGTTTTATGATGAATCAAAACATATAACAAATGATGTGGAAGATGTTACTTATAAGCAATCTTTATATATAGGACTTGCACAGATTTTTGCTTTAATTCCAGGGACTTCAAGAGCAGGTTCTTCTATTATTGGAGCTATGTTAGTTGGCCTTAATAGAAAGGCTAGTGCTGAATTTTCTTTTCTTTTAGCCTTCCCTGTTATGTGTGCAACAACAGCATATGATTTATTAAAGCATCATGAAGAACTTTTTTCTAATGCACATTTTTTAAACCTAGCTATTGGTTTTGTTGTCTCTTTTTTAGTTGCATATATAGCTATTAAACTATTCTTGAAATTTTTAGAAAACTTTACTTTTGTAGCTTTTGGTATTTATAGAATTGTATTTGGTATTATCTTACTTACTTTAGTGTGATTTTTTATCACTACTTTTTTCTTTAGTTAAAATAATATCAACAATAGATTCAACTGCATCACTCTTAATAGAAGTAAGAAGATTTTTACTAATTGTAGTATTATCTTTTTTTAAGATTTCAAGGAATAACTCTTCATTTAATTTATCTTGTCTACAAATATAACAGAGTTTTTTTTGCTCTATAAATTTGGCATTTGTATATTGATGATCTTTTGCAGCATATGGATAAGGAACAAAAAGAGTAGGAAGAGAATTAGCACAAAGTTCCCAAAGAGTTGAAGCTCCAGCACGACTAATTGCAAAATCAGCTTCATTCATTTTTTTTGATATTTCTTTTGTAAAAGCAAATACATCTGCTTCTATTCCTAATTTTTTATACTCTTCACTAATTCTAGTAAAATCAACTCCACCAGTTTGATGAATTATTTTAAGACCTAATTTATTTAAACTTGGGGCAACTTTAACTGCAAAATCATTAATAGCTCTTGCACCTTGAGAACCACCTAGAAATATTACGGTTTTTAAATCCTCTCTAATTCTTGAATTAGAAAAAAATTCTTCTGATACCGGATAATCTTTAATAGGTGAATTTTCATCAAAAGATGAAAATAAATTTGTTGCAAATCGTGATGTAAGTTCATTCAATTTACCCATTACTGAATTCTGCTCATGAATATATAATTTACATCCTAAAGATAAAACTGAAGCAAAAGTTGCAGGAGCTGCTGAAAATCCCCCAACTGAAATTACTGTTTTAATCTTATGTTTATTATAAATACCAAAACATTTATACATTGCTTTTAATATTTGAAATAATGAAGTAATTTTTCCCAAACCTTTTTTATTTACTACACCTTTAGTATCCAAAAAAAATGTTTCTTTTAATCTTTTATCATTTTCAAACCAAGATTTATCTTGACCATTTATCGAACCAATAAAAATAGGTTTTATTCCTCTTTTATTAAACTCATTAATAAAAGCATCAGCAACTTTTAAATGCCCACCTGTTCCTCCACCTGTAATTACAACTGAATCTTTCATCTACTACCTAACCTTTTTACTCATGTCTACTGATTTACTAATTGATAGAACTAAACCTATTGCTATAGATATTGAAAGCATTGAAGAACCACCATAAGATAAAAGTGGAACTGCAATACCTTTTATTGGAATCATTCCAGAAACTCCATAAGAATTTATTAAAAATGCAATTATAATCATAAGTGCAATACCTATTGTAAACAAATGATAAATTTTATTTTCAACTCTTCCACTAATTTTAAATATTCTTAATATAATAAAAACCATAATAATTGTAATAAAAATTAAACCAATTAAACCTAATTCTTCTGTTATTCCAGCTAATACAAAATCTGTATGAACTTCACTTAAAAAACCAAGTTTTATATTTCCAAGGCCAATTCCTTGCCCAAAAATTCCCCCATTATGCATTGCATTTAATGAATGTGAAACTTGATAAGGTTCAGGTAGTTCATCAATTCTCAAATAAGCTTCAGCCCAATCAGGAAGTATTGATAAGATTCCATCTTGAACCATAGCCCACCATGAATAAATACGTTGAATTCTATGAGGGGCTGCAATTATTAATCCTATAAAAGCTAAAAGACCAATAACACCTAAAGATAAAAAAACTTTATAACTTCTATTTGCAAATATTAAAAGAATAAATAAAGTACCACCTAATAAAACAACTTGTCCTAAATCTTTTTGTAAAAATGCAATAATAAAAACAACAACAAAAAAAGTAAGAAAATATGGTGCAAGAAGTAAGTATTCTTGTTTTAATCCTATTTTTCTGGGAACTTCTATAAGTCTTCTATGAAAAGACCATGAAAGAAAATATATGAAACCTATTTTAAAAAACTCCACAGGGGAAAGAGAAAATCCAGGTAATCTAATCCACCTATTTGCCCCTCCTGATGCAGTAACTAAAGAACTAGGTAAAAGAGGCATAATTGCCATAAGAATAAAAAAGAATATAAAAAAACCCATACCAACTTTATTTACAATTTTTTCTGGATTTGTTATAGAAAAAAGCCACATTATAATAATAGATAAAACTCCAACAAGCAATTGTCTAAAGAAAAAGTGAAATTGGTTATAACCATAATATTCCACAGTATATATTGATAAAGAGTATGAAAAAACAATGCTAATCACGATAAGAGAAGAGACTAATAAAAATAGAACATAGTCAGCTTCATAAATTTGATTTTTAATATTGTTATTCTTAATTTGATTTTTGTTAGAATGCATTTTTTATTATATTACATTATGGATAAATATGCCTTCAATTACAGAAGAAAAAGATAATAAAGTCAAGAAAATTGTGATTTTATTTCTATTTATACTTTTTTTACTTTCAATCTTATTATTTTCAGTATTTGATACCATGAAAAATTTTAGAAGATTGCCCTCTTTAGAAACTTCGAAAAAAGAATTATCCGTTCGTGGAGATATAATAAGTTCTGATAACTTTAAAATTACTACATCAAAAAAAATATATAAAGCCTCTATTGATACTAGACATTTGGATGAAAATAAAAAAGAACTTTTTATAAAACTTTTTTCAATATATAGCAATATTCCTGTAAAAAAAATATCTAAAAAAATCGAAGAGTCCCTAGAATCCCCGGGAAATTTAGTTCTTTCTTATAATATTGATTCAAAAACAGCAAAAAACTTAAAAGAGCTAGGTTTTAAATTACGAAAATTAAATGTATTTAAATCACGAAAAGTTCAAGGTGGTAAAATTCTTAGAGGTCTAAGTATTAATGAAAGTGGTGAAAAAAGAATTTATTCTTATGAAGATACTTTAACTCCGGTTGCTGGATACATTACTAAATTCGAATCAAAAAATGGAAAAACAAAAGTAAAAGGAATCAAAGGATTAGAAAAAAAATTTGACGAACTTTTAAATAATTCAAAAGATGGAATTTTAAGTGGAAAAAGAGATGTTCTTTCATATATAGCTTTCAATAAAGAATCGGTAATTAAGCAAAGAGTGGATGGAGCAAATTTAGTTTTAAATATTCCTCTAAAATTACAAAAAAACAATGAAATGATTTTAGATATATATAAAGAAAAACTATCTGCTGATGAAGTAATAGTATCAATTATGGAAAGTAACACAGGAAAAATTATCTCTTTAGCTTCTTCAAATAGATTTAATCCAGAAAAAATTTATCAAAAAGATATTCCTTCATTAAATGTTAATGCAGTTGAATATCAGTTTGAACCAGGTTCAATTGTCAAACCTATGTCAATAGCCCTAGTATTAGATAAAAATAGAATCAAAAAAGATGAACTTCTATTTGCTTATAATACTAAAGGAAAAGCAAATAAGAAAGGCCAATGGCCAAGAGGTAGATATAAATTAGGACGTTGGTCTATTAAAGATGACCATAGATTTAAAAAGCATTATTTAACCTTAGATGATATAGTTATCTACTCTTCAAATATAGGAACATTACAATATGCACAAAGATTAAGTGGTCCAGAATTTTTTGAAGGTATGAAAAGATTTGGATTTACAAGAAATACAGGAATTGATTTACCTTACGAAAAAAAAGGTGTAATGCCAAAAATATGGCAATTTTCTGCTAATGACAAAAAAAATGAAGATAATGTATTTAAAGCTACAGTTTCTTATGGACAAGGAATGACAGCAACTTTTATGCAATTAATAAAAGCATACTCTGTATTTAATAACAAAGGTATATCTGTTACTCCTAAAATTGTCTCTCATATAGAAGTAGATGGAGATAAATATAAAGAAGATTTATTAAAAGATGAAAGAATAATAAGTGAAAAAACTGCAGAAGAAATGAAAAGACTTCTTATTAAAACAGTTGCTATAGGTACAGGAAAAGCAGCAAAAATTGAAGGCTTAGAAATTGGTGGAAAAACAGGAACAGCTCAAATTGCACGTGGTGGAAAATATTTAAAAAAATATATTTCATCATTTTTTGGCTTTGTAAATGATGGAGAAAAATCTTATACAATAGGAGTTACTGTAATAAATCCTATTTCAACGGGTAAATATTGGTATTATCATTATGCTTCATGGTCAGCAGTTCCTGTGTTTAAAGAGGTAATAAATAACTTAGTAAAATTAAACTATCTTACACCAAAAAAAGATATAATTTCAAAAACAAAATAAAAGGATAAAAATGTTTGGATTAGGAAAAAAAGAATTAAAAAAATATGAATACTCGCAAGATGAATTAAATAAATTTCAATATGCAAAAATAAGTACAGAGAAAGGAATTATCTGGATTAAGCTTTTCAATAATGAAACTCCAAATACAGTTTCAAATTTCGCAACATTAGCAAATGATGGTTTTTATAATGATTTAAATTTCCACAGAGTAATTCCAGGATTTATGGCACAAGGTGGTTGTCCAGAAGGTTCAGGTAGGGGAGGTCCAGATTGGGCAATTGAATGTGAAACAGATGCTGATAAACAAGTACATAAAAAAGGTAGCTTAGCAATGGCTCACGCAGGAACAAACACTGGTGGAAGTCAATTCTTTATCTGTTTTGTACCATGCCCACATTTAGATGGTCAACATACAGTATTTGGTGAGATTGAAGAAAATGATAACGAAAGTTTTGAAATATTAGACTCAATCAATCAAAATGACAAAATTACTTCAATTAAAATTAAAGAAATAAAAGAATAAAAACTAAATCTCAACTAAAAAAAGGTCTAATTATTATATTAGGCCTTTTTTTATGCCTCTAAATATAAATAATATCAACTATATCTCTTCCAAAAAAGATTAATTTACTCAAATATAAATAAATATAAGCAGATTTAATTTATAAACCAAGAAGTTAAAATAAATTAATTCAATAAAAAGAGAAAAGAAAGAATAGAGAGTAAAAAGAATAAATAAAAAGAGTAATGGAAAAGAAGGATTGTAAAACCCCAGGCAAAAAAAAAGCTTCATGTAAGCCAACAGGAAGGTTGGATTAGATGAAGCTTGTATGTAAAAACTGTGCCTTAAAAAGATGAATATCTTTTTGAGAAACAATACTCAAGAGCTGGCAGCG
>JAQYVX010000076.1 GCA_030145305.1 Halarcobacter sp.
TATCCTCTTCATTAATTCCTATTTTCATAAGTCCTTTAATTACTTTATTTGATAATAATGTATTTTCTTCTTTAGCCTTTTTTACATTTTTATCTTTAGTAACCACACCTAATGAAATAATAGCCTGATCAGGCTTTGCTGTTTTGCTGCCTTCTCCCCATACTTTTATCTTAAAATCTTTTTCATTATTTCTATAACCAGCTAAGGGATTTATAAAATTATACACTACCCGTTCCTCCGTTGAAATATTATTGTTATGATATTATAATATTTTCTGGAGGAATATTAGTTACTTATAAGTCGGCTTAAGAATTAGTTCTACTTTTCTTTCAAAAATATGCAATCCTTAAGCATTTTTTGAAAGAAATCTAGTAGAAGTTATTCTTCAACGATCTCTTTCCAATGAGTCAGTTTAAAAAGCTCTCACCAATTTAAGTGAGAGCTTTTATTATCTATTTGAAATAATCCTCAAAAATCTATCAATATATCTCTGGTCAAAATCACAGAACTGGCTATTATCAGAAGATGAAATTTTTTCTACACCAGTTTTCATAATCAAATCATCAAATATTTCTAGCTCTAAATAAGTATCTTCATAGGGACTACTGGCCTGATAAAAATTAACTTTAGTGCCATCTTTAAAATTTGCAATATAATAAAAATCTCCAGCATTTCTACGAAGCACACCAAATGCTTTACCTTTAAATCCAGTTTCAACTTTTGAAATATCTTCATAAGAATATATCACACCTGTAGGTTTATAAAAACTATAATCAACAATTTTATCCTCCGTTACTACTGTAACACCAGTAATACACATATAAAAAATAATCAAATTAACTCCAACCGCTATCAAAATGTTCTTCTTCATAAAGTTAAAAAAGCTTACTGCCCATTTCCACTCACTATGTTTATTACTTTTATAAAGTGCTTGTACAGTAAACATGATAATTTCAAATTCAAAAAAGAAAATTAAATGAGAATATGGGGATTTAAACATATAAAGTATATATCCTCTAGGCACAAATATACGTTCTTGAAGCTTGCCTATTAATATAAAAAATACTAAAGTCAGAATCATTGCTCCTATTAATCCTACAAAAGTTGAAAAAGCTCTTAGTTTTTTGTTTTTCATATTTAAGCCCTCACTTTCATTAGTTCCATTTATATTAAATACCTTGAAATAATTAAAGTCAATTATTTATCTAATGGTTAATCCAATATTCCAAGAAAAATTTAAAAATAAAAACTCACCCTAGAGTGAGTTTTTATCAATTATTAATTTTCAAACAACTCAGTTTCAGTTGTTTCAACAATAGAAGCTGAATCTTTTGATGTAAGAGCATCTGGACCAAAAGCGAAGATATCTTTTGCAATAATTGTGTCCATTAAAGTCTGTGCATTTTCTGCAGTCAAACCTTCCTTTACATCGCTGATAGTCATAGACTTATTATTACCAGCCGCATCAACAAATTTCATAACTAATTTTTTCATAAATTTTCTCCTT
>JAQYVX010000077.1 GCA_030145305.1 Halarcobacter sp.
TTTCCTTTTCCGTAACAGGTATAATTTTTTCTACTATTTTTAACTCCAACAGTGATTTAATGTAAATTGATGTTTTTGATGTTGTCTCTCCAATTTTAGTTGCTATTTCATTGATCTTACTGTACCCATTTGCTATAGCTTCAATGATGCTTTTATAAACTACTGGATTATTTAATTCCTGCTTAAGAAGCAAATCAGTTTCCGAATACAGATATGCTGATTTGTCATAAATCTTTTTTATAATGTTTTCATCAACTGGTTCTTGATTGTTAAACTGTAATAAATATTGAGGTACGCCCCCTAATATGCTGTAAGCTATCATCTTGTCTTCGTTTGAATATGAACCAAAAAATTTTACAGCATCAAAATAATCTAGCTGGTTAACTATTATTTGGGCTGTTCTTCGACCAAACAATGGACTTTTATGAGATAAAACCTCATTTTCCATAAAGCTAATTGAAGACCCACATAACACTAAAAAAAGTTTAGTATTTATCAAGCTATGGTCTATATTATTCTGGATTATCGACAAAATGCTCTTATTGGATCCTGCCAGATATGGAAATTCATCAAGAACCAATATGACTTTTTCCTTTTTTGATTTATCTCCTATAAATTTAAAGGCTGTGTCCCAGGATTCAAATCCTGGCACATATTCTCCCAATCCATAATGCTCTAAAACTTGTGAAGAGAATTTTTCAAGTGATAGCAAATCATTATGCTCTTCACTAACATAAAAAATACTGTTCTTGCCTTTACAAAATTCCGTTAAGAGACGTGTTTTGCCTACTCTTCGCCTTCCATACATAACCACACAATGAAATTTTTCTTCATTATAAAGCTCATTTAATTTATCCAATTCATATTTTCTTCCAATGAACATGAGTCAACCTCCTGTATATTCAACAAAACAATGATAATTATTTTCACACACTTAATAAACTTAAGACGAATTAACTTAAATTAAATTAAGTTAATTCATCTTAAGTTTATACATTTTTTTCTTTTTTGTCAATATACTCACCAAAATACTCTTCATTCTCATGAGATAAAATAAAATCCCCTAAATGCTTTAGTTAATAAGTAATTATCTAAAAGCATTAGAGGATTTTTTTATGAGAGTATTTTAAATAACTCTTTTGTTGCTGGGTAGATTTCTTTAAATTTATTGTACTTTTCATTATAGATTTCTTGCTTATTTTTGTCAGGTTTTATACTGTTAGTTACTTTTATGAATTCATCACAGGCCCCTTGTACGCTACTAAAATAGCCACAACCAACACTTGCTAGAATAGCAGCACCATAAGCAGGACCTTCATTAGTGTTTAGTTTATTCACATTTACACCCAGTGCATCTGCAATTAC
Organism: Halarcobacter sp.; assembly: GCA_030145305.1. GTDB lineage: Bacteria > Campylobacterota > Campylobacteria > Campylobacterales > Arcobacteraceae > Halarcobacter. The sequence goes on from JAQYVX010000077.1 coordinate 1,366, forward strand.
CTCACACCAAAACTGACTCTTTGAACCTCCGCCACTAATACTAATATCAGTTACCTTAATCCCCATATCTCTCATAATTTCAAGAGTATCTCTTAAAGAAAATGCAACACCTTCAATTACTGCTCTTGTCATATTTTC
>JAQYVX010000008.1 GCA_030145305.1 Halarcobacter sp.
AATAAAACCTAAGTCAGGGGAAACAAGAGAGTTAGGATTAATTGGTTTATGGAGAAAAGCAGATAAAGACCCAACCTCCGCCACAAAAATAGGCTATGCCTACTCAGAAGAACTAAAAGATTATGATAAAGCGATACAATGGTACAAATACTCAAACTCAATGAAACCCTTAGCCCAAAACTCAAACTATATGTGTTATGCCTATCAAATGAAAAAAGAGTATGAAGAAGCTATTAAATGGTGTAAAAATGCTATTGAGCTTGGGAGTGATGAGGCGTTGTTTCAGTTAGCTTATACATATAGAGAAAACAAAGAATACAAAAAGGCTGAAAAATGGTTTATTAAATCATTTGAAAAAAAAGATAAAGATGCTCCAACTGCATTAGGTTATTTATATACTAATTATTTAAATGATTATAAGAATGCCGAAAAATATTATAAAGAGGGTGTAAAAATAAAAGACCTTGAATCTTTTCATAATCTTTCAAGACTTTATCATCATAAATTAAAAAATGACCTAAAAGCTTCTGCTTACGCAATAGCTTTAATAGGAAATAAATATACAAAACGTTCAGTTTTAAAATTATTAAAAGAATGGAAAATCCCGAATGAAACAATAAAAAAAGGCTATGAACTACAACTAAACTCTGATGAGTTTCCAATTAAATTTAAAGGTGAGTTAAATTTAGATTAAAAAATAAAATAAATCAACAGCTACTATAATAATAAATATACTTATTTTATTGTAGACTATTTTTATGAATAGTCTACAATTAATATCTTCAAAAAAAGAACTTCTTTTTGTTTTTATCTTTGTTCTACTTATTTTCCTTTTTAATATAATTCATGAATATTTTAAATACAAAGATTTCACACAAGAAGAGCTTCTTAATGGGGATTTTCAAATTGTAAATATTTATGATAAAAAAGATTATTATGTATTAAAATTAAAAAATGAAAATGTTTCTTTTTTTACCTCAATAAATAAAGAGTTATCTATAAAAAAATTGGAATATATAAATATTGCAATAATAACTTCAAAAGTAAATTTTATTTCATATCTAAAAGGTTTTTATGCAAAAGCCATTTACTATGATATTTTGCCAAATAAAGATTCTTTCAAAAAAAATCTATTTAAAAAAATAAATGAAGAACATCAAGATATACGCTTAAAAGAGCTTTTTAATGCACTATTTCTTGCTGTTCCTATTTCAAAAGAGTATAGAGAGATTTATACAAATTTTGGCATTTCTCATCTTATAGCTATTTCTGGATTTCACCTTGCTATTTTATCTTCTCTTGTGTATTGGTTAATTTATTTTCCATATTCATATATACATCAGAGATATTTTCCATATAGAAATAAAAAATTTGATATTTTAGTATTTACTATTTTCACACTTCTTTTTTACTTGATTTTAACTGATCTCGTTCCTTCTTTATTAAGAGCTTTTGTGATGTTTTTTATAGGGATATATTTTCTGCGTTCAAATATAAAAATACTTAACTTCCAAACTTTATTTATTACTCTTTTTGTGATAATAGCTCTCTATCCAAAATATTTATTTTCAATATCTTTATGGTTTTCTATTATTGGAGTATTTTATATATTTTTATATCTACAATATTTTAAAAATATGCCCAAAATTTTTAGCCTTTTTTTATTTAACTTTTGGATATTTTTTGTATTTAATCCTATTGTTCATTTTTTCTTTTTTAATACAAGTTATGAGCAATTGCTCTCACCTTTTATTACACTTATTTTTACTATTTTTTATCCCTTTGAATTATTCTTGCATTTTATTGGATATGGAAGTTTTTTAGATGAATATATATTGCAGTTTCTTCTTTACAAAATGAGTATCTATGAAGTAAGTACTCCTTTATATTTTTTTATTCTTTATGTACTTACTTCACTTTATGCTATTTTTAATAAATCAGCATTTATTTATTTAAATATTTTATTAATAATTTTTAATCTATATTTATATTTTTAAATAATCATGTTTTATACAGTTGTCACACTGTCGTATTTCTTCATAGTAAATTGAGGATAATTCAATCTCTTTAAAAAGATTTTTAATAATATCTATCGCTTCTTCATCACCAGAATATGCTATTGATTTATTTTCAATATTTCCTACAACAACTTTATTGGTTTTTTCTAATAATTTTTTAATATTGTCATCCCAATATGATAAGAGTTTTTCATTTTCTGTTAACTCTTCAGATCCATGATCCCAATCTGCACACAAATCAGGAAGTAATCCACATGATTTTACATCGTCAAAATCTAATGACACTCCATATAGTTTCATAATAAGCTCCTTATTTTGAACTATTACAATTTTAGCAAATAAATTAATAGTATGATTTAAGATAAAATAATTAATTATTTACGTTAAGATTAAGTATCTGAGTTAAATAATTTTAAAGTATATTTTTTATCTTTTTGATAGAAAAAAGTACTATTCGCTAAAACTAGCAAAAGCACTTTCAACACTTGAGATATTTTTATAATTAGTTTTTGTTAGTCTTACCTTTCTAGTTTTAAGATCACATACTGCAATTTTAAAACTAGAACCCATAAATGGTTCTACAACACAAATGATTTTATTTTCAATTTGCCTTGTTGTATAAATAGTACCTTGAAGAGATGAAAAAAAATATTTTGGATAGCTTAATGGCGTTATTTCGACTATATCTATATCTGAATGATTTTCAAGAGTTTGCATAATATCCATAGCATCTTCATAACTTTCAAATTGAATACACCAGTCATCGAAGATTTTATTAAAATGTTCTAAATCCTCATCTAGAAATCCACCAGCTAAAGATTGAAAAGTAAAAATTGACACTAAAAACACCTTGAAATATATATAATTTTGGAAGGGGATTCTACCATATTTAACTTTTCAATTTCTTTACCTATTAGTAATATATTGAGTAATAGGAGCTTTTGCTTCTGCTATTTTTTTTAAAATTGGCTTATCATTTTCTGATCTTTCTTTACTATGAATATCAATTTCAAATGTTACTTCAAAGGTAGCTTGGGGACATGCATAAATACTTTTAACTGCATTTAATCTAGTTTCAATACATCCTTCTTGTGCTTCTGCAAATAACATAGAACTAACAAGAAATGTGAATAATATAACTTTTTTCATTTTAGGCCTTTAAATAAGATATAAAATTATAGCAAAAATAGGAAACAATTTTAATGAATAGGGATATCTACTAATAAATAATCTGTTATACTTAAATTATTATGAAATAATTTTGTAAAATATAATTAATATTTGAGTTGTTTCAAAAAGGAGTGTTTGATGAAAAAAAGAATTGGTATTTTAACTAGTGGTGGTGATTGCCCAGGTCTTAACGCAGCAATAAGAGGGGTGGCAAAAGCTTCATATGAACTTTTTGACTGTGAATTTGTTGGTATTCATGACGGATATCAAGGCTTAATTGATGGTAATTTCCGTGATCTTACACCAAAGGATTTTTCAGGCATTCTTACTCTAGGCGGTACAATGCTAGGAACGAGAAGAACTCCATTTAAAAGAATGCGTAAAATAGAAGATGATGGTGTTGATAAAGTAAGGAATATGATTAAAAATTATGAGAGCCTTGGCTTAGATTGCCTTATTACTTTAGGTGGTAATGGAACGCATAAAAATGCTAATTTACTTAGAGAAGAAGGTCTAAATGTAATAGGACTACCTAAAACAATAGATAATGATATTTATGGGACAGATTTAACCTTTGGTTTTCATAGTGCAGTTGATATAGCAACAGAAGTGATTGATCGTATCCATACAACAGCTGATTCTCATGACCGAGTTATGTTAATTGAATTAATGGGACATAAAGCAGGGTGGCTACCTTTATATGCTGGCCTTGCAGGTGGAGCTGATGTGGTACTTATTCCAGAGATTCCTTACTCAATTGAAAAAATTTACGAAGCTCTTGAAGAACGTCAAAGCAAAGGTAAAAATTTCTCTATTATTGTTGTAGCAGAAGGAGCTATTAGCAAAGAAGAAGCTGTAATGAATAAAAAAGAATTTAGAGAACATCGTATGTCAATGAAACATCAAACTGTATCTTATAGATTAGCTGAACAGATTAATAAAAATCTTGGCTTTGAAACAAGAGTTACAATTCCCGGGCATCAACAAAGAGGTGGCTCTCCTTCAGCTTTTGATCGTATTTTAGCAACCAAATTTGGTGTTTATGCAGCAAAACTTATCAAAGAAGAACGTTATGGAAATACAGTTTCAATTGTAAATAATAAACTTCAAGCTACACCTTTAGAATATATGGCTCCAAAATTAAAGCTTGTAACAAAAGAAAATGAAGTCTTGAAAACTGGAGAAATAATGGGCCTTAAATACGGCGATTAAAATTGAAAAACTAAAATAGTTCTAAATTAATTATGGCAATTTAGAACTAATAATATTTTGATATAATTGCATCAAAAAACATGGAAAATTATATGAAAATTGATGAAAACTACTTAGATTTAATTGTAAATGATTCTATACTAAATAAAGCACAAGCAAAGATATTAGATTTGTCTTTCCCTCTTGAAAATAATTGGGAATCGCTTATTTTAGGGAAAGAATTAAACACCAGAGATACAAACTTATTAATTTTATTAAAAGGTAAATTAGCTCTTAAAACACAAGAACAGATTATTAAAAACTATGAAAGCCTCTCTAATTTTAGAAATCCTAAAAAGGCTGAACCTGTAAAAGAAAGTGTAGTAGAAAACACAAAGTTACAAAATAGTGGAGAATTAAGTATTTATTGTGATGGAGCTTGTTCTGGAAATCCAGGAGAAGCTGGAAGTGGACTTGCTGTGTATTCTACAAATAATAAACCCGTTCTTTATTATGGAGCTTATATAAAAAAAGGTACAAATAATGTAGCAGAATTAAATGCTTTATATAAGGCACTTTTGATTTGCGAATCAAATCAGAATCATCCAAATACTATACTTTCAGATTCAAAATATAGTATTGATTGCATTTGTACTTGGGCATACGGTTGGAAAGCAAAAAACTGGACTAAAAAAGGTGGCGAGATTAAAAATCTTGAACTAATTAAATCAGCCCATTTATTATATGAAAAAATAAAAAACAACATAACAATTAAACATGTAAAAGGACATTCTGGAATTGAAGGAAATGAATTAGCTGATAGAATGGCAGTACATACTATAAAAGTTAAAAATACAAATTATGAGATATATAATTATGACTCTATTGATTCGGTGTTAAGTTTATAATAAGCAGCTAACTCTTTAAGTGTATTCTAAAAAGTCATATCGTTTTGAGATATTACACTTTGTATAGCCCTCAAAATAAGTTCTCTTTGTCTGATTTATAAAAAAATGACTCTTTCATTTTGATATATCATATTGAACACAAATAGAAAAAAACACGCTGTTATGAAGGATATAACAGCTAAAAATGAAAAACTTTCTTATAAATATCGTTATATCATTTTGAAATAATACAATTTGTATATACTAAAAATCTACTATATTCCAATTTATATTAAATCAAAAGTCTTATGTTTCATTTTATTATATCATTTTGAAAAGTACAAAATAAACTTCATTTAGAATATAGAAGTTTATTTGTATATCTTAGTTAGAGCTTGTTTTGTAGCTTATTGTGCGAGAATAAAATCTTTGTATTGTTTAGCAGTGTTGTAGCTAATAGCAGCTGTTTTTGCAACACTATAAATTGTAATTTCTTTATCTTCAAATCTTAATATATTAACTGCATTTGTTATTGCATTTCTACTCTTTTTTCTTTTTGCTATATTTGCTTTATTTGTAGCTTTCATTTTCTTTGGTGTACATGATAAAATTGACTTCTTAAATTCTTCATTAAATCTATTATATAACGATGTATCATTTTGAACTAAAATTTTTTGGATTGCGCTAAATTCATGGCTAGTTATTGTTATTCTCATTTGTCTCCTATATATTTTTTTGGGTCGGAATTATACAAAAAGAAGCTTAATCTTATCTCAAATTGTTATAACAATTTGAGATAATTCAAAAGAAAAATCTAAAATCAAAAGTTGATAGAGTTGAAAAATTCTTAAAAATTGCTTAGATTTACTTATAATTAGAAATATGATTGTACAATACAAAAAAATTTATATATTAAGACAAATATTATGGCACATAAACAACACAAAAAAGGTTTACATCCACGTAATCCCCACAACAAAAGATATAACTTTCCTAAGCTTATAAAAAGTTTACCAAAGTTAGGCGATTATGTTTTTGAAAACAAATATGATGAATTATCAATAGACTTTGCAAACGCAGATGCAGTTTTGATTTTAAATAAAGCGCTTTTATCACATTTTTACAATATTAAAAATTGGGCTATTCCTAAAGGATATTTATGTCCTCCTATTCCTGGGCGTGCTGATTATCTTCATTATATAGCAGATTTATTAGCTGAATTTAATGAAGGAGTTATCCCTCAAGGTCGGAAAATTAAAGGCTTGGATGTAGGTATTGGTTCAAATTGTATTTATCCAATTATTGGAAATAGTGTTTATGGATGGTCTTTTGTAGGAAGTGATATTGAAAAAGAATCTTTAGAATCTTCTGAAAGTATTGTAAATTCAAATGATTCCTTAAAAGGAAAAGTAGAGTGTCGATTACAATTAAATCATGACAGTATTTTCACAGGTATCATAAAAGAAGATGATAGATTTGATTTTACTTTATGTAATCCTCCTTTTCATAAGTCTCAAAAAGATGCAGAAGCTGGAAGTAAGAGAAAAGTACAAAATCTAACAAAACAAGTAATTGACAAAGCTTCTTTAAATTTTGGTGGAAAGAACAATGAATTATGGTGTAAAGGTGGAGAAGTAGCTTTTGTAAAAGCTATGATAAGACAGAGTAAAAAATATGCCAAAAATTGTTTGTGGTTTAGTACTATAGTTTCAAAAAAAGACAATCTTCCATATATTTATGATGAGATAGAAAAAGTAAAACCAGCAGAATATGACACAATAGAAATGCAACACGGTCAAAAAATTAGTAGAATTGTAATCTGGACATTTCTTACAAAAGAAGAACAAAAACAATGGGCTTTAAAATGGAAAGCTTAAGATTATTAAATTTAGATATTAGTAAAATTGCATTATAATAATCTATGATTATATTAGATTTTGAAACAAATACAACAAATGAACATGATGTTATAGAGGCCGCTGCTGTAAAAGTAGTTTTTGAAAATGGTAAATATAAAGTTGTTGATAAGTTTCATCGCTATTATTTATCAAGATATTCTGTAAATCAATACTCTTATGCAGTGCATAAACTTACCCCTGAAAAAATATTAGCTCATAGAGCAGGTGCTACATATAGCTCTTATTTTAGTGAAGATTTAGAATTTGTAGAATTTTGCAAAGATGCAAAAACACTTGTTGCTCATAATATAAGCTTTGAACTACGACATTTATATAAAATAGCAGAATTTGAAAATCATTTTTGTACTATGAAAGAAAATAAAAATGTAGTAAAAGCTTTAAATGTAAGAGGAAATATAAAAAATCCAAAGCTAGATGAAACTTGCTTTTATTATGGGATTGAGTTTGATCCAAATTCATATCATAGTGCTACATATGATGTTAGTAAAACATATGAAATACTAAATCGAATGAGTAAAAAAGTAGGACAATGAAAGAACTAAAAAAACAGTTATATAATATCTTTGAACATCCAACTACTCATACTTATGGAATATTAATACACTCACTAATTTTTTTGAATATTATTGTTAGTATTATAATTATGTTTTTACAAACAGAAAAAGAGTTATCTGATTATTTTGGAATATTTGATATTATAAATACGATAAATGTAACACTTTTTTCACTTGAATATATATTAAGACTTTATTGTATAAATTATCAAAGAAGAAGTCGATTCAAGTTTGCTTTTACTCCTTTTATGCTTATTGATTTAATTGTTATTCTTCCTTTTTACCTTTCAATATTCAATCTTGATTTAGGTTTCTTACGGGCATTAAGAGTTATAAGAATCTTCAAACTTTTTAGAGTGGTTAAATATGCAGAGTTTGATAATCTTTTATTTAGCATTTTAAAAGAAAAAAAAGAAGAGTTTATTTTTATTTTTGTAGGTTTATCAGTAGTTGTTTTAACTCTTACTCCTATTGTATATCATTTTGAAAAAGATGCTCAACCTGAAGTGTTTACAAGTATGCTTACTACTATGTGGTGGGCAGTTATCACTTTTACAACTGTTGGCTATGGTGATATGTTTCCTGTTACTGCTGTTGGTAGAATCTTAACTGCAATTGTAAGTTTTCTTGGTATTGCTTTATATGCAATACCTGGTAGTATTTTCACCTCTGCTTTATTAGAAAAAATGAATGAAAGAAAAAGAAAACGCAAAAAATAAATTTTATAGGTTGACAAACTCTTTTTTATGTTTTATAACTTTTTGTAAATACCTTCTAGTTTCTGTATAAGGAAGTTTTTTAATAAGAGTGTTATAAACTTCAGAAGGTGTTTTTTTATTTATTAGATTTTTTGCTTTTTTGCTATTGGATGAAAATGTTTTTAAAACATTTCCACTTCCAGTATTATAAGCACTAATCACACAATACTCTTTAGATATTTTATTATAAATTCCACTTAAATATTTAGAGTTTAATATTTTTATATAAGCACTTCCTAGTTCTATATTATTCTTTGCATCAAAAAGATAAGATCGGGAGGGAGTCCAAACTCTTCCTTTAATATATTTGTATGAATCTTTTCCTGCACTACTTGGAACTATTTGCATTAAGCCTAATGCTCCTGCATTACTTATTGCAAATTGATTAAAATTACTCTCAGTTTTTATAATTGCATATATTAAGTTTTTACTTACATTGAATTTTTGTGCATATTTATTTACAAGTGGCTGGAATTTTGCAACTCTTATTGAGGCATGATCTTTAACCATAAGTATATTTACATAAGAAACAGTGAGATTTTTGCCATTTCTTTTAATCGTTTTTTGTTTCAGTTGTTTTTTTATTAATATATCTGCAAATCTATTGGCTCGCCATTCATATCTTATATTTTTATTTTCATCATCTTTAATCTCTCCTAATAAATAAGGAGTTGAACCTAGTTTGACTTTATTTGTTCCAAATAAATCTGCAGCTCTTGGGTCATCGGGTAAAAGTAGGGCGGTGGTAATTGCATTTTTTAGACTATTTTTAATATTTTTTGTATCAATAGTTTCAACAGTAACAATTCCTTTGTCAAAATCAATTAAAGCTCTACTTTTGTAGTTTTGCATATATTTTACATACTCTTTTTTCTTTGGTATTTTTGCATTACCTTCTCCCCATACAGAATTGATATCTTTTATAAAAGAGTTTATAAACTTAATATCTTTACTTAATCGTTTAGGATTTCTTGCATAAGATATGGCTTTAGAACGTGCCATAGATTGAAAAGCAGCGCTTGGGTTTTTATTTATTACAGCTGTTGTTATATTTATAGCATCGTTTATGCCACATCCTGTAAGAGAAAAAATTAATCCAAGAGTAAGTATTTTTTTCTTCATTATTATTCTTTTATACTTTTAACAAATTCATCTAACCAATTAAAAAGATCTAAAGTAGAGTCATAAAATTTAAAGTTATAATTTATTATTCTTTTTGAATGAAAAGTTTTATTAGGCTTAAAAATTTTATAAACTAACATTCCATCATATCTTGCTAAGTATGAGTATTTATCCTCTTTATCAAAACCTACTGGTATTCTTTTATAGTGCATTTGAGGAATTTTAATTCCTTTTGCTTTTAAATCTTCAAGTATTTCATGAAGTGCATGGGCATTTTTTTCAATCTTTATATATTCTCTATAGTTTTTCAAAAGTTCATCTTTAAACTTTCTAATTCCTGTTCCTAATAAAACTTCATGGGATTTATATTGCATATAAAAAGCAGGGCATTTCATTCTGTGAAGAACTCCTTGCCAAAACATAATTCCTATTTTTGTTTTAATTGGAGTTTTATCATGAGAAAATCTTGTATCTCTATAGATTTTAAATAAAGAACCTCCCATTTTAGGTTCAGCTTTTATAAAAGGAGCTAAGGCTATTAAGTGCTCACCCATCTCTTCTACATAGGCTTTATTTGGTTTTAATATTACTTCTTCCCATCTATGACGGTTTGCTTCAAACCAAGGCTTATTATTATTTTGTTCTATTTCATCTAAGAAGCTCAAAGCTTCTTCTTTGAATCCATCAAATTGCATATTTATTCTTTCTTTTTTTATTCATTTGTTTTATGAATTTTAACAAAAAAAATATAGATTATGATAAAATTCAAAGAATGAAAGCTTTAAAATACTTAGAACATTATCCCCAAAACATAAAAACACAAATTCATCAATTACTAGCTAGTGAAAAGTTAGATAAATATTTATTAAAAAACTATCCAAAAGCTCATGATATAAAAAGTGATAAAGCTTTATATTCATATACAATGGATTTTAAAAACTCATATTTAAAAAAATCACTTCCACTTTCAAAAGTAATTTATGACGGGAAAATAAATGTTATAAACGACGCCTTAGGTCTACACACTATTATTTCAAGGGTTCAAGGTGGAAAATTAAAAAGTAAAAATGAAATTAGAGTTGCAACTGTTTTTAAAAATTGTCCAGAAGAATTTTTAAGAATGATTGTAGTTCATGAACTTTCCCATATAAAAGAAAAAAACCATGATAAGGCTTTTTATAAACTTTGCACTTACATAGAACCTAAATATCATCAGTATGAATTAGACCTTAGAATCTACCTTACTTATCTTGATAAATACGGTAAGCTTTACTTTTAATCAAAAACAAGGTATTATCGCGAAATTATATAAAGTTTTAAGGGTTTTGATTAATGGAAATGATATTAAACGAAAATGATATTGTTGTTGGAGTTGAGTTTGAAAATGGAACTATTCAAGATTATGTAGATGAGGCTAAAACTTACGGTCTTATTAGATTAGAAGATACAACAGCAAATTGGTTTTTATTCAATAAAGAAGATTCGCCTGAAGATATTCAAGAGTTATATGCAAAGGTGTTAAAAGAAGAACATCATATAAAAGATGAATATGGAGAAGAGGTAGTTTTATTTAATAAAGAAGGAAAAAACTCTTTTGAAAAACTAGTTGTAAAAATAGATGCTTACTTAGATGATGAACTAGGAAGTATGATTTAAAGGAATACTATCAAAAAATTTTTAGAATTTAATTTCAATGCTTCAATTAATAAAGCGATTGAAGATAAAGCTTATGAAAACCCAACAGCGGTACAAAGAAAAGTTATACCTATTGTAAATAAAAAAATAGATGTAATTGCAGCTTCAAAATCAGGAACAGGTAAAACAGCCTCTTATATACTTCCTATGTTAAATAAAGTAAATAATAATCTTAACTTTAACAATAGAGTTTTAAGAGGTTTGATTTTAGTTCCAACTAGAGAATTAGTAGAACAAGTTTCAAAATCACTTTCGGAGTATGGAAAATACTTAAAAGTAAAACACACAAAAATAATGGGTGGAACAAGCAAGTCAAAGCAAGCTGAAATTTTAGCTGATGGTATTGATATTGTTGTAGCAACTTCAGGAAGATTGTTAGATTTACAAAGAAGTGGACTTATTGATTTAGATTCAGTAAACTTTATTGTTATAGATGAAGCGGATACTATGCTTGAAATGGGATTTAAAGAAGAAATTGAAGAAATTTTTTCATTTTGTTCACCATATAGACAAATAATTATGTGTTCAGCAACTGTTTCACAAAATATTAGAAAACTTGCAAAAGACTATTTACGAGATCCTGTAACTGTGCAAATTCATGATAGAAGAGATAGAGTTGATACTATTAAACATGAAGCTTTCAAAGTTGATGTTAAAAAGAAAAAAGAGTTATTAGCTCATATTTTAAAAACAACAAAACATGAGCAAGCTTTAGTTTTTGTAAATTTAAAAGATGCTGCTGATGCTGCTTTTGAATATTTAAGATCACAAGGAATAAAAGTAGCAGCCATTCATGGTGATGTTGAGTATAAAAATAGAGTACAAGCAATAAAAGACTTTAAAAGTAAAAAAATAAAAGCCTTAGTAGCAACTGATATAGCTGGACGTGGACTTGATATAAAAGACCTACCTTTAGTTATTAATTATACTCTTCCTGAAGGAACTGATGACTTTACACATAGAGTTGGAAGAACAGGACGTGCGGGAAGTAAAGGAACTGTTATTTCAATGCTAACAGTTGAAGATTATAATCATTTTACAAAAATTGAAAGAAATTTAAGACTAAACGTAAAAAGAGAAATTCATGAAGAGTTTCCTTTAAAAGATAGACAACCTAGACAAAAAGCTATGAAAAAGAAAATGTCTTTAAGTGAGAAAAAAGGGCATTATAAAAAGAAACAAGCTCCAAAAAGTGAAGAAGCTATACCAAGAAAAACTGGTGCAAAATCAAAAAAGACTACAAAAAGAGATGACAGAAAAAACTTTAGAAAATAGGTTAAAACCTATTTTCTAATTCTTAAAATACTTAAATTACTTTTAATAAGTTCAAGAATAAAAGTATAATTGCTATAGGTACTACATATTTTATTAAGAAATACCAAATATTAAATATTGTTAAACTTACATGAGATGTAAACTTAGTTTTTAAAATATTTTTATCAACAAAATATCCTAAGAAGATAGCAGTTACAAATCCTGAAATTGGTAAGGCAATTGATGCTGTTAAATAATCTAACCAATCAAATAAACTTTTTCCAAAAAATGTTAACATTGTTCCATAATCATTACTCATAGATAATAGTCCAACAATCCCTAAAATATAAACAAAACCTGCTGTAATTAAGGTAGCTTTTACTCTAGTCATTTTGAATTTTTCGATTAAATACATTACAGATGGTTCTAGTAAAGAAACAGCTGAAGTAATTCCTGCAAATAATAAAGCACAGAAAAATGATATTGCAATTATTTGACCAAATATTCCCCAACCTCCAAAAATAAGTGGTAAAGAAATAAATACAAGTCCAGGACCTGCTGCACTTTCTGCTCCTGCTGAGAAAAGGAATGAAAAGATAATAACACCTGCCATTAAAGCAACAAGAGTATCAACTATTGCCACATAAATAGATGACCTTACAATGTTCGCATCTTTTGCCATAGAAGCTGAATAAGTAATTATAATACCCATACCAACAGATAAGGTATAAAAGGCTTGTCCAACAGCTGCTAGGACTGAATCAACATTAAATTTAGACCAATCAGGCATAAACATAAAACTAATTGCTTTTCCAAATGAATCAAGCGTTGTAGAATAAATTAATAAACCTATTAATATAACTGCTAATAAAGGCATTAATATTAAGTTTGCTTTTTCGATACCTTCTTTTATACCTTTTAATCCAATGTAAACTATGATTGCAATTACAATTGTATGAAAAAGTATTTGTGTACCAATCTCATATGTAATAAGATTAGTAAAAGTATCTTGTGCATCTTTTATACTTGAAGGTAAGCCAGTAAATGAAATTAAAATATAGTTAATAATCCAACCAATAATAAAAGCATAAAATGAAAGTATTACAATACCTGCAAAAATTTGGAATCCAGCCCATCGCCAGTTTTTATTATTTGTTGCTGATGTTACTTGGTAACTAGCAGCCGCATTTGTTCTTGATTCTTTACCTATATAAGACTCAGCAATAAAAACTGTTAATCCAATTAAAGCAATTGAAATTAAATATAAAAATACAAAAACTCCTCCTCCGTGTTCTCCTGTAACATATGGAAATCTCCATATATTACCCAATCCTACAGCAGAACCTGCTGCTGCAAGGACAAATCCGATTCGTGAAAAACCTGTTTTCATTAAATAGCTCCTAATTTATTTAGTAAAAGAATAGTAATTGCAATTGGCACAATAAATTTGATTAAAAAATACCAAATATTAAATACTGTCTCATTTGTGTGTGCCAAGAATTTCTCTTTTAAAGTATCTTTTTCAACAAAATAAGCTAAGAAAATACAAATTAATATAGCAGCTAATGGCATCATAATAGAAGATGTCATAAAGTCCATAATATCAAATGCATTTTTACCAAAAAATGTAAGATGTGCTCCAAAAGATTTTGACATTGATAATAAAGCAATAATCCCTAGGAAATAAAAACTTCCTCCACAAATAAGAGTAGCTTTTTGTCTTGAAATTTTATATCTTTCAATAAAAAATCTTAAAGCTGGCTCTATCATAGAAACAGCTGATGTTATTCCTGCAAATACTAAAGCAACAAAAAATGAAACTGCAATAATATGTCCTAACATTCCCCAACCAGAGAAAATCACAGGAAGTGAAATAAATACAAGACCAGGTCCAGCTGCACTTTCTGCTCCAGCTGTGAATAGAAAAGTAAAAATAATAAGACCTGCAACAAGTGCAATTACTGTATCAACTATTGCAACAACAATAGATGATTTAACAAAATTTGCTTTTTTAGGTAATGATGCTGAATAAGTTAAAATAGTACCAACACCTAATGAAAGAGTGAAAAAAGCTTGTCCTAATGCTGCTAAAAGTGCATGACTATCAATTTTAGAAAAATCTGGCGTAAACATAAAAGATACTGCTTGAGAAAAAGAATCTAATGTTAAAGCATAAATTAAAAGACCTGCTAAAATTAGACCTAATAAAGGCATAAGTATCAAATTTATTTTTTCAATACCATCTTTAATACCTTTTAAAACAATAAAAATTACAGTTCCTGCAATTAGAGTATGATAAACAATTAAAGAACCTACATCTTCTGATATAAGTCTCTCAAAATTTGCTCCTGCAATACTAGCTTCATTTGGTAATGTTGAAAATGATGTAATTACATAATCTAAAATCCATCCTAAAACAACAGAATAAAATGATAATATAATTAATCCTGTAGCTACCATAAATCCAGCAAACTTCCAGTTTTTATTTTTAGAAGTTGACAGTGCTACAAATGAAGTAGAAACATCAGATTGTCCATTTTGACCAATTACTGCTTCCGCTAAAAACATTGTTAATCCAATAAATAAAATGGCAAGTAAGTAGATAAGAATAAACGCACCACCACCATATTCTCCTGTAATATATGGGAACCTCCATATATTTCCTAATCCTACAGCTGAGCCAGCCGCTGCAAGAATAAATCCAATTCGTGAAAATTTATTCACAATAATCCTTCTAAGCTTTTTAAGAAAGATTATAGTGAAATAAGATGAAATTAATATGAATTTTTAATGTAATTTTAATGAAATTTGATTTTATCCTAAAACTTTATCTAAAGTATATTTTAAATCTTCATCTAAGTCCATATTACTTTTCATCCAATTTAAATATCCTGCATCTTCTCGTGCAACTTCACTAATTTCTTTACCTCTATATTTACCAAATTTAAATGTCTTAATTAAAACAGGAGTTCTAGTTAAATCAGCTAATTTTTCCATAGGATTATAATCAGGATATATTTCTCTACATTTTGTCACAAGTTTTGATAAAAATAGTTTCATAACAAGCACGTCACCAATAGCATCATGAGCTTTGATTGTTATATTATGTTTATCTGCCTCTTGTTTCTCTGTTTTGTATAGTTCTAGGGCATATCTTAGGTATTGTAGTCTATGATAAGGCATATCTGGAAATAAATGCTTTGCACATCTTAATGTATCAATAAGAGTATAAGAGTTTGAAAAACCTTCTTTTTCAATCATTCCTAAATCAAATGAAATATTATGAGCTATTAAATAGTTAAGAGGACTATTTAACTCTTCAAGTTTTTTATAAAATGTTGTTTGTGTAGCTTGTGGTTTTCCTTCAATCATGTCAGGAGTAATATTATGAACTTCCATTGCTTCAATTTTTATTTCAATATCTGTAGAACAAAATTCATTATAAGCTTCTACTTTTCCTCTTTGGTCAACAATCATTGCACCAAATTGAATGATTTTATCTTCTTCTTTATTTCCTGTAGTTTCTGTATCAAATAGTAAGTAATATGCCATATTAAATTTCCTTTAAATTAGTCCCTAAAATTAGGGAGAGTTTTGTTAAATGTTTTTTTTTAGATTAAATAATTAACATTCCATCACCGTAAGAGTAAAATCTATATTTCTCTTTAATAGCTTCTTCATATATTTCTAATGTTTTTTCTAATCCAACAAATGAAGCAATTAACATAATCAAAGTTGATTTTGGAAGGTGAAAATTTGTCAATAAATAATCAACTTTTAAGGGCTTGTTATTTGGGTTTAAAAATAAATCACATTCCCCTTGTATCATATTTGTTCTTGCATAATATTCAACTGTTCTAGTAACCGTAGTTCCAACAGCAAGAGTTTTTTTTGCTTTATCTAGTGCTTTTTTTGCATCAATTCCAATTTCAAAATATTCACTATGCATTGGATGTTCTAAAATATCTTCAGCATCAACAGGTTTAAATGTTCCTGCTCCAACATGAAGAGTTAAATAGTTTACTGGATATTTATTATGTATTTTTTCTAAAAGTTCTTCTGTAAAATGTAAAGAAGCTGTTGGTGCTGCAACTGCTCCATAATTTTTAGCAAAAAGTGTTTGATAATCTTGGTTATCTTTTTCTTCATCTTTTCTATTCATATAAGGAGGAAGAGGTAAGTGTCCAATGTCATTCAAAATTTCAATTAATGATAGAAAATCAAGTTTTTTTTCATCTTTAAAAAAATGAACAATTCTACTTCCATCTTCATTTAATTCTAAGACTTTTGCAATTAAACCTTTATCAAAAAATACTTCTGTTCCTTTTTTTACTCTACCTCTTGTCATAACTAGAAATCTATCCATAAATAATGGTTTATTAAAAAGAATCTCTACTTTTCCACCTGATTCTTTTTGTCCAAAGATTCTAGCTTTAATTACTTTTGTATCATTTAAAAATATTGAAATATCTTCAGGTAAAAAATCCATTAAATTTTTAAAAGTTGTATGAATTATAGAATCATCTTTTGTATTATAAACTAAAAGTTTTGCAGAATCTGCCGGACTTACAGGATGAGTAGCTATGAGCTCTTTTGGTAAAGAATAATCATAGCTAGAAGTCTTAAGAGGATCTAAATTTTTGTTAGTATCAACCACTATTCTTCATCATCCTCAAGAGGTTCAGCAGGGTTAAATTTTTTTGCAATAAAAATTGAAATAATATATAAAAGAATTAACGGTCCTGCCATTAAAAACTGTGTTATTACATCAGGAGGTGTTAAAAGTGAAGCAAGTATAAAAATAAGTACAATTGCATATTTAAAGAAGTCTTTTAACATTCTATCATCAACTAAACCTATTTTTGCAAGGAAAAATGTAATAACAGGTAACTCAAAAGCAATTCCAAAACCAAATAATAGTTTTGTAAAAAAGCCTACATATTTACCAATACTTGGAAATACTGTTACAACAGTTGAACCAAAGTTAATTAAAAAATCAAAACCATAAGGTACAACTACATAATATGCAAATGATGAACCAATTAAGAACATTAATGTTGCAAAAAACACAAAAGGAACTACTAGTTTTTTCTCATGGTCATATAATCCAGGAGCTAAAAACAACCATAATTGCCAAAAAATCACGGGCAATGAAAGAATAAATCCAGAGAAAAAAGCAACTTTTAATGCTGTAAAGAAAGTTTCTTGAATTTCAATTGCAACCATTGATGAACCAGGAGGTAAAATCTCTTTTGCAGGAAGCATCATCCATTCTAATATTGGTTCATAAAAAAAGAAACAGGCAATAAATCCTATAAATAATGCAGCTCCTGAATATACAAGTCTTTTTCTAAGGTCTGCAATATGGGGTTTTAAATCGTCAAGCATTATTTCTCATCCTCTAAATCTTTAAAATCAACTTTAAATTTATTTATTGCATCAGCGTTATTAACTTCAGGTGCATCTTCTTTTTCTTTTGATTTTTCTTCTTTATTTTTTTTCTTTTTCTTAGATTCTTTTTTAATCTCTTCTTTTGGTGCTTCACTAGATTCTTCAGTTGATACTTTTTCTTCTAAAGAACTTGTATCTAGCTCACTTTTCTTTGATTTCTCATTTTTTGAGTTATCATCATTTATTATATTATTTAAATCAAAGTTATCTTTTAAATTAAGTGTAGACTTAGCGTCTTCAATTTGAGCTTTATATTTAGCAGCTTCAGCTTTCATTTCACTAATATTTAATTCATTATCGAGTGTAGATTTCGCATCTTCAATACCAGATTTAAATTTTTTAAGAAATTTTGCTATTTCTACCATAGCAGTTGGTAATTTCTCAGGTCCCAGCGCAATAATTGCAACAACTGCAATTAAAAAAATTTCCATAAAACCCATTCCAAACATATTCTACTCCATAAACTAATTAAATATAAGGAAAAGATTTTACCTAAAATTTGATAAAATCTTTCTATTATTTTAAAATAGTGAATAAGGAATTTAAATGAAATTATTGTTTTTACTGATTGTTGGAGTTATTTTGTATTTTATTGCAAGAAATTATAAAACAGAAAAATTTGAAAATATTAAATTAAATATAAAAGAAAATTTTGATGGTGATTTAATGAATCACGAAGCAGGGCTCTTAATTGCCTTGATGGCAAAAGTTGCAAAAGCAGATGGTTCTGTTTGTGAGCTTGAGGCTCAAATGTTAAAACATACGTTTACAGATATTTCAAGACACTTTGAAAATCAAGAAGAAGTAAGAGAAAAATTAAAGAATATCTATAAAAAAGAAAAAGAGAGTTTTGAAAATACAGTAGATATTTGTGATAAATTATATAAAATAACAAAAAACGACTACCAAAAACGTCTCAAAATAATAGAATACCTATTGAATTTAGCATTTATTGATAAAGAATTTTCAAAAACTGAGTTAATGATTACAGAAGATATATCAAATGCTCTTAAAATTAAAAAAGAAGATTTCCAAAATCTTATTAATGTATTTAAGAATTTTTATGCGGAACAAAAAAATTCACAGAATATAAGTATTGAAAAGGCTTATGAGATTTTAGAATCTAATTCTAGTGATGAAAATTCTACTTTAAAGAAAAATTATAGAACACTTGTGAAAAAACACCATCCAGATATAATTTCAGGACAAGGTGCAAGTCAAAATATTATTGATGAAGCAACTAGAAAACTTCAAGAGATAAATGAAGCATATGAACTTATAAAAAAAGAGAGAAAGATATAATTTGTTAGAAAATTTTCAAAAAGACTATGAAGTATGTAATTGTAAAAAAGTTACAATTGCAGAGATTGAAAAGGCTATAAATACAAAAGCCGCTACTAGCTTGCGTGATATTCAAGATATTACAGGTGCAGGAACTGAATGTAGACACTGTATTTTTGTAGAAGGTGACTTTGGAAAAATTAAAAAGAAAATTTATTGTAAAGATATCTTGAAAGAGATAAGTGAAATAAAAGATAAAGAGAGTGTACATGGCTAAAATTTTCCCAAACTCATATGAAGTTTGTAAATGTAAACACGTTACTTTGGCAGAAATAACTTATGCAATCAAAGAAAAAGAAGCTAATACTATTGAAAAAATAGGAGAGTTAACTGATGCTGGAACTTGTTGTAAATGTTGCCAAAGCAGTGAACAAGATTTTGGAACTGAAAAAATGGAACTTTATTTAGAAGAAATATTAAATAAATTTGTAGGGTAAAATGGAAGAAAAACAAGAAACGCAAGAAGCAGAATTGACAAAAGAAGAGTTAGTTGAGCAGATAAAAGATTTAATCTCAACAGATAAAAATGAAAGTATAGATATTAATCCAAATTTTTTGGAATATTTTGATTTAGATGAGCTTATTTCAATAAAAGAGACACTACTTATTAAAAAAAGCAAAATAAGAGAAACTACTTTTGATTATTTAGATGAACTTTATGAAAAAACAAAGGAAGATTCTATATAATAATTATTATTAAAGGAATAAAATTGATTAACTGGGAAAATATAAAAAAACAATTACAAGATTTCTTAAAAATTGAACTTAATAACATAGGTTTAAAAAGAGTTACAGTTGGACTATCAGGTGGACTTGATTCTGCTGTTGTTGCTATTCTTTGTAAAGAAACATTTGGTGATAATATGAGTGTAGTGCTTATGCCATCACAATTTTCATCACAAGCTAGTATAGATGATTCAATAGAACTTTGTGAGAAGTTTGATATAAAATATGAAGTAAAATCTATTTCTCCTATGGTAGAAGCTTATATTGAAAATATGGATGGAAATATAGATGAAAATAGACTAAGAATTGGTAACTTCTCAGCTAGAATGAGAATGGCAGTTTTATATGATGTATCTTCACGAGATAATTCAATTGTTGTGGGAACTTCAAATAAAAGTGAACTTTTATTAGGTTATGGAACTATTTTTGGTGACATCGCTTGTGCTATTAATCCAATTGGGGAAATGTATAAAAGTGATGAATTTGATTTTGCAAGATATTTAGGTGTAACAGAAGCTATATTAACTAAAAAACCTAGTGCAGATTTATGGGAAGGTCAAAGTGACGAAGAAGAACTTGGCTATACATATGAACAAATGGACAAAGTTTTAAAATTGATAGTTGATGAAAATAAAACAAAAAAAGAACTTGTTTCTTTATCTTATGATGAAGAAATGATTAGTAAATTAGAATATAAAATAAAAGCAAATGCATTTAAAGGTAAGTTACCTGTAATAGCAAATATTAAATGGAGTTAGAATGAGAGAAATACCTTTTTATCAATCGTCAATTAGTGATGATGAATTAAGTCAATTAAAGTCTGTATTAGAACTAAACAAAGATGAAAATAAAGTTTTAGAGTTTGAAGAAAATACCGCAAATTTTGTTGGTGCGAAATATGCTATTGCTACTTGTAATTCAACATCAGCAATTCATTTAGCACTTAGTGCAATTAAATTAAAAAGAGGTGATAAGATTTTAATGTCTGTAAACTCTTTTGTAAATGTTCCTGAGGTTGTACGTC
The DNA here is from genome assembly GCA_030145305.1 of Halarcobacter sp. Lineage (GTDB taxonomy): Bacteria > Campylobacterota > Campylobacteria > Campylobacterales > Arcobacteraceae > Halarcobacter. The sequence goes on from JAQYVX010000008.1 coordinate 21,111, forward strand.
ATTTTGATGCTGAGCCTATCTTTATTGATATTAATATGGAAGATATGAATATTGATGTTAATAAGTTTGAAAAAGCACTTGAAGAAAATAAAACTAAAAAACTAAGAGGTGCGATTATTACTTTTGTTGCTGGTCAAACTCCTGATTTAGATAGAATTTATGATATTGCTGAAAAATATGGAATTATCTTAATAGAAGATGCAACTTGCGCTTTAGGTGTTACATATAAAGATGAAACGGTTGGAAGTTTACGAGCGGATATGACAATCTTCTCAACTAACCCTTCAAATGGTAAATATTCTGTAAGTAGATCAGGAATGATTGTTACAAATAATGAAGAAATAGCTGAAAGAGCAAAACTTTTAAGAACTCACGCAATTACAACTACTTATGATGATTTTGGAAACTTAGATTATATTTATGATGTAGTTGATATTGGACATAAATATGATATTTCAGAATTAGATGCAGCTTTTTCTTTAGCACAATTACAAAAAACAAATAAATTTATAAAAAGAAGAAAAGAGATAGCTAAAATTTATAGAGATAGATTAAGTGGTATTAAGCATGTAGTAATACCTACTCATAAAGATGAACATATCTTTACCCAATTTATAATCAAAATTTCTAGAAATAGAGATGCTTTTGCAAGAGCGTTAAAAGAAAAAGGAATTGCTACAGGACTTAACTATATTCCTTTACATCTTTTATCTTATTATAAGAGTAAATATTCAATTAAAATTACAACATTTAGTGCAGCATTAACTTCATATCAACAAATTTTATCAATTCCTATGTTCCCAAGTTTAACAGATGATGAAGTTAACTATATTTGTGATCAAATTATTGAAATAGCTTCTACGTGGGTATAACTATTTGAAGCAAAAGCTTTTTTTATGGGTAGAAGATTATCTCTTCTTCCCAAACTTTATTCAAAGAATTATTTCATTTTTATTGCTTCCTTTTACTCTTGTTTATATGTTAATTATTGCTTTCAAAAGAGCAGGGGCAAAACCAGTTGATTTTGGAATTCCTATTATTTCTATTGGAAATATTATTGTAGGAGGAAGTGGAAAAACTCCTTTAACAATTAAATTAGCTTCAAAATATGATAATGTCTGCATTATTTTAAGAGGATATGGAAGAGAGTCAAAAGGTCTTTATGTTGTATCAAAAAAAGGTGAAATATTAGAAGATATTAAAACCTCAGGTGATGAAGCTATGCTTTTAGCAAAAACTTTACCAAATGCTACAATTATAGTAAGTGTTGATAGAAGAAAAGCTATTTTAAAAGCGAAAGAATTGTCTTGTAAGATAGTTTTTTTAGATGATGGTTTTTCAAAATATGAAATACAAAAATTTGATATTTTAACAAGACCAAAAATAGAACCTACAAATATATTTTGTCTACCAAGTGGTGGATATAGAGAGCCTAAAATGGCCTATTCTTTTGCAAACTTAGAACTGCAAGAAGGAAAAGACTTTAAACGTATAGTTTCATACTCTTTAAATGAAAATAAAATTGATGTATTACCCTTAAAACTTTTACTTTTGACAGCAATTTCAAAACCAAAAAGACTTTTAGAGTTTTTGCCTGAGCATACTATAATGGAAGCTTTTGAAGACCACCATATTTTTACAAAAAATGAAGTGGATAATATAAAAGATAAGTATAAAGATTACAGTATTATTACAACAGCTAAAGATTTAGTAAAATTGCAAGACTTTGATTTAGAGGATATTTATTTAATGGATTTATCTTTGCATATTGAAGATAATGTGAATTTAGAGTTAATTGATGAATATATAAATAGTTATACTAAATCTTATAAAGACTAAGGAATAAATCCTTAATCTATTTTATAAACTTATTTTACTATATGTCCTACAAACTTAGACATATTATTTAATATTTTATCTCCACGTCTAAATCCTAAGCCACAAGCTTCATAAGCGTAAAAAACTCCTGCTTGATATGTAAGACCATTAGAATCTGTTGGAAGTTGCGTATACTCTTGGAAAACTGATTTATGACCTTCATATTCGCCAAGTGTTTCCATATCAATTGAACCATCTTCGTTTGTAATTTTTATATTAGCACCTTCACGTCCAAAACATTTTTTCTCAACTTGTTTTTTCCCAATTAAAGGCTCAAAAGAAGTTTCAAGTAATAAAGGATGATTTGGATATAAATCCCAAAGAATTTTCATAAATCCTTTTGATTGAAACATCAAAGTATATGCAGGATTAAAAATAATTGCTTTTTTTTCTTTTATAATTTGAGTTAAAAGTAGGGCAAGTTCATTTTCATCAATTGCAATATCTTCCCAAGGAATTAGTTTAAACCAAAACTCAAAACTTTGTTCATTTGCAAAGATTCCTTCATCAGCAAACTCAACTTTATCAATATACTCAAAGTCTGTGTTAAATCCAGCTTCACTTGCAATATGCTGTAAAAGTTTAGTTGTATTAATATCTTCAGATGAACTTGAAATAGAAGAAAATAAAATCTTCCAACCAAGTTTTTCATAATACTCATCAAATTTTTCAATATCGGAATCTAAAGTAATGATTCTTTTAAAGTTATCTTTTAAAGCTTCATATAAATTATTAAATTGGCTAGCTTCATCTAATCCATTTGCTTTTAATAAAGCCCATTGAATAACAGCTGTTTCAAATAATGAGGTTGGAGTATCTGCATTAAATTCAATTAGTTTAATTGGTTTCCCATCTATTCCACCAGCTAAATCAAATCTTGAATATAAATGCCAGTGAACATCATGTTCCCAAGACTCTTTTATTATCTCTACTAAATTAAAAGGAATATTTATATCATGAAATAATTCATTTTCAATTACATATTCTCCGGCCTCACAAAACATATCATAAAGCTCATTTGTAGCTTCATAAAAAGCATTTGCTTCATCTTCTGTGATTTCTACTATTTCATCTGCAACATATGAAGAATTGTCTTCATCCGTATGCCAAACAAATCCTATTGATTCTAAATACTCATCTGTAAGAGGTTTAAGTTGTTGTAGTTTCATTTATATTATTTTCTTTCTATTTTTATTTTCTCATCCACCAAAAAATGACCCAGATTTTCCTGAACCAGATTTACTTCCAAAGAAGCCACTTTTTTTACTAGAACTTGTTCTACTTGTAGAACTTTTTGCTTTTGAAAAAGAGCTTTTTGATCTACTATAAGTTTGTGGTGATTTATATTGTGCTTTTCTTTGATTTTGGTAGTTTTGGTTATTGAATAATTTATTTCCAAGCCATGAACCAATCATTGCCCCAGCTATTGAAGACATTAACACTCCACCTAAACCCATACCTCCGTTTGACATTTCAGGATTTGTAAGAGCAGATGTACCATTATCAATTTTAACTTCTTCAGCTTTTACTAAAGAATCAATTTCAGACTGAGAAAGAATTCTTTCTGATCCATTTGGACTTCTTAGAACAATAGTTGTTTTAGAAGAAGGAAACTCATCTGCAATTCTATATTGACCATCTTTTGATTGCTCAATAATTACAAAAGCACCTTGTTTTTGACTTGCATTTGTAAAAGCATCATTTTGACCTTGTCTTTGTTGATTGTTAGATTTATCTTCACAAGCTGTTAATCCCACAACTAATAAAGCTCCTAATCCACCAACCATTGCATAATCTGATATTTTTTTTATATGTTTTTTTGATTTATTCAATTAATAATCCTTTATAAATTAATTATCTTTATAATATATTTGGTTTATATTACTGAATACTTACTATAAAGAAGATGAAACAAAAAATACATTTGATTATAGAAAATCAGATTTTTTAAGACCATAATTGTAGTTTTGGTGTATTTGCAACGGCCCTTATAATATCACTTTTTGAAACTATACCTACTAAAATATCATCTTGGGTTACAACAGGAATTGCACTTAATTTAAAATCTAACATAACTTTTGAAACTCTTCTTATGTCAGTTATTGGATCAGTTGTAATAAGTTCATCCAAATATAATTCTTCAAGTTTTTTATTTAATATCAATTCTGTATTTTCAATATCATCAACAATAAGATCTAGAATATATCCTTTATCTATTAAAGAAATTACTTTTTGCTCAGAATTTATAATAGGTATTTGATTTATCTTATGTTCTTTTAATTTATCATAAGCATCCATAACTGTTTTATCTATATCTATAAAAATACAATTTTTAGTCATAACATCTTTTGCATGAAAAATTTGATTTGAAGTATCAATATTAGCTATTTTTTTATAAGCATTAAGAGCTTCTTCTTTTATAGGAGCATTTTTTTCTTTTGTTGAACTTAAAAATTCCTGAAATAAAGTATCATCATTTGGTCTCATTTCAACATTATTGGGAGAATCTGTCTTTTTTATTTTATATAAATTATCAATCGTATTTCTAAAACCAACACTTCCATTTCTGTAAATTGCAAACATGATTTTTCCTTTTTTAATTTAAATAAAATAAAATCTATTAAAATTATTTATTAGATTTTAACTATAGTTTTCTTAAAAAGTATTATATATATTTTATATTTTATTTTATTTATTAATAATTAGAAATATTTTAATCTTCTTAAGCTAAGATAACTATGATTTTTGAGATAATTACAAAAGATTTTTATTATATAAAATTTGTATTAAGGTTATATATGCTCAATAGAATAGAAAAATTAGCGGAATATTCAAAAGATATTAAAGTTTTATATGTAGAAAGTCATCTTATCTTAAGAGAATATACTTCTGATTTTTTGTCAAAAATTTTTAATAATCTTATTGTTGCAGAAAATGCAGAAGATGGCTTTGAAAAATTCAAAAAAAATGATATAAATTTAATTATTACTGATACTATGATGCCAAAATTAAGTGGTATTAAAATGATAGAAAAAATAAAAAATCTAAATAAAAATTGTTATACAATAATTCTTTCCCAAGATAATAAATCTAATATATTATTAAAAAGTATAAAATTAAATATAGATGCATATATATTAAAACCTATAAATTTTGATGATATGCTTGATTCTATTGAAAAAATTATTGAAAAAATTAAATTAGAAAATGAATTAAAAAGTCACCAATTTTATCTTGAACAATATCTCAATCTTATTGATAAAAGTAGCATTATTTCTAAAACAGATACAAATGGGATTATTACTTATGTTAGTGATAGTTTTTGTGAAATAAGTGGTTATAAAAATGAAGAATTATTAGGTAGCAAACATAATATTACAAGGCATCATGAAAATCCAGATGAGCTTTATCAAAATCTGTGGCATACCCTAAAAACTAAAGAACAAATATGGGAAGGTGTGATTAAAAATAAATCCAAAGATGGTACATCTTATTATGTTAAAACAATTATTACTCCTATTAAAAATATTAAGGGTGAAATTGTTGAGTATATTGCAGTACGAAATAATCTTAATGCAGTCATTGATGATAAAAAGTATTTGTTTAATAAAATTGAAGAAAATGAACTTTCAATATTAATTTTATTGCAAATTGATGAATTTGATATACTTGAAAAATTTTACAATATTGTAACAATTGATCAAGTCGAAAAAAATTTCGCATATAATCTTATGTCTTACCTTCCAAAAGAATATGCTTTTGAAAATGTATGTTCTTTAGGAAATGGCAGATTCGCGTTATTAACTACCTTTAGTGATTTTGAGAAAACTAAATTAAACATAGAAAAATATTTAAACAACTTTGTAACAAATGTAAAAAAATCAAGTTTAAAATTTGATGATATGGAATTTGATTTAAATATTACAGTAAGTTATTCAACTGGAAAACATATGATTTATGAAGATTGCCAAACAGGATTAGAAAGTGCATTAAAAGAGAAAATAAATTTGAATTTTTCTAATGATTCTTCCATTGTCTCTTCAAAAGAGGCAGAACAAAATTTGAAAATGATTAGAACAGTAAAAATTGCTTTAGATAATTATAAAATAGTTTCATATTTTCAACCTATAATTAATAATAAAACAAAAAAGATAGAAAAATATGAATCTTTAGTGAGACTTATAGATGAAGATGGAAATGTTCTTTCTCCTTTTCATTTCTTAAATATTTCAAAAAAAGGAAATTATTATAGTAAAATAACTCAAAGAGTTTTAGAAAATTCATTTAAAATTTTACATTCAATTAAAACAAAACTCTCTATAAATATTTCAGCTTCTGATATAGAAAAAGAAGAAATAAGAACACAAATTTTTGAACTTCTAAAGCAATATCCTGAAGATTGTCACAGGATTATATTTGAACTTTTAGAAGATGAAAAAATAAAAGATTTTCAAAAAATAAAGAATTTTATTTTTGATGTAAAAAGTATGGGTGTTAGAATTGCTATTGATGATTTTGGTGCAGGATATTCTAATTTTGAGAGAATATATGGATTTGAACCAGATATTATTAAAATTGATGGTTCTTTAATCAAACATATTACAACGGATTTATTTAGTAGAAATATAGTTGAAGCAATAGTTGTTTTTGCAAAAAAACAAAATATTGAAACAATAGCAGAGTTTGTTGAAAATGAATCGATTTATAATATTTTAAATGAAATAGGGGTTGATTATTCCCAAGGTTATTATTTTGGAAAACCAGAATCTTTTTGAATAAATAATAGAATAAGGGGATAAGTGTATAACTTCATATAGTTATTGCTTAGCTTCAACTCTGTTTCTACCGTTTGCTTTTGCTTTATATAAAGCATTATCAGCACGTGCAATGACTTTATCTATATTTTCATCACCATTATAAGTAGATACTCCAAAGCTTGCACTAAAATTCCCAATGATTGGAAAATCATAGTTACTAATTATTTCACGGAGTGATTGGGCTAGTTTGATAGTCCCTTGAAAATCAGTTTCTGAACATATTATCATAAACTCTTCACCACCCCAGCGCCCTAAAATATCAATTTTACGTATATTTTCTTTAAGTATTTTGGCAAATTGAATAAGTACTTGGTCACCAACTTGATGACCGTAGGTATCATTGACTCTTTTGAAATAATCAATATCTATAATAATGATACTAAAACTTCTTTTGAAGCGATTACTACGGTTAAATTCATCCTTGAGTGCTTCATCAAGTTTTAGTCTGTTGAAGAGTCCTGTGAGCTTATCTGTAATGCTAAGGAGCTTGTGTTCATTTAAACGCTGAATCATATGGTTATAACTATCTTTTAATATTAACAGTTCATTTGTATCTGTCCAGTGAAGTTTTAAATCAATAGCTTGTGGAGAATGCACATCTTGTTTACGTATTTTAGTCGTAAACTCTTCTAAAGGTTGTCCTAGATATTTTTTTATAACATAATAGATAATAAACCAGAGTGCAATTGTTTTGATGATGGAATTGACTAAAATAAGAATAAAACCATATTTAACTCGATCAAATACCAATTGATTATTGGAATATAATGTAACTTGGCCTAAAGGTATTTTATGATCAAAAGCTGCTCCTTGATATTGCATAGGAAACTCATGTTTAAATAATGTATCAGTACCAAAACCAAACTCTTTTTGCTGGGTTACTTTTCCAGAAGAATCATAATAAACAATCTCATTTTTTTCGTTGAGCACTGCTCCAATTTGTACATCCATTTTATGATCAATAGATTCAACTTTAATCCCCACTACAATTGGTAAATTGTGCATACCTAGTAAAATAGAGTGCAGCAATTCTTTATTGTAAGTCCAAACTGAATCAACAATACCTCGATGAAAAGTAGCTGGCAAAGATTGAATCTCTTTATAAAATTTAGCTTTAGTATCTTCATACTCTTTATAAAGTTGAACAACTGTTACTAACACTGTAACTAAAAAATAAAAGCCGAAAATAGTAGTTAATAGGTGTAATGCAATGCTCTGGCGAAAACGTTTTAATAGAGTAATCATATTTAAATAATCAAACTTTTACTTAGCTTGCCAGTCTTTAATTCCATATTTATCCAAAAGAACCTGTAGACGTCCATCTTCTCGCATTTTTATAGTTTCTTCTGAGAGAATCTTAGCATACTCTTTTGATTTCTTTTTTTTTGGTGAGAAACTAGCAAAAACATCAATAATTGAGTCTGTTACTCCAGCAATTTTTACTAAATCTACTTTATCCATTTGAGTGATTTTATATTCTAAAACAATTTTATCTTCAATAATAGTAGTTATCCTGCCACTAATTAACATTTCTATCAATCTTTCTAATGGCTTTTCACCTTTCATTGCTAAAACATTAGTTGTTTTTTTATTAAGATACTCCATCACAGTTGGATCAACATAATCATAGCCATCAATTATACCAATCATCTTAGCTTGTTTAAGTGACTTTGTTCCGGTATAACTCCAAGAAGAGTCTTTAAGGGTAAAAAAGGTGCTGTTACTTTTTCCAAGTGGAAAATCTGGAAAAATAAAATCAGGTGCTTCTTCTCTAAAACAAGCCATAGTACCATCTAATTTTCCTTCACGAACCAATTCTAAACCACGGGTATAATTAACTTCTACAAACTCAACTTTATGACCTCTTGCTTTCATAGTTTCGACTAATAAATCACCTAGATAACCAACTTTTCCATCATTTTGTCCTGCTAAGCAGTCGTAAGGGCACCATTCATCTGTAGCTATTCTTAGCGTATCTGAAAACAAATGTAGTGGAAAGAGTATGCTTAAGCTAAATACTGCTCTACCTGCTATTTTTTTAAAACTTTCCATCCATTTTTTCCTTAATAAATTATTTGAATTACTCTTCAATTTTTAAATTATATTCCATCTTTTTAAGATTAAATATTATGTCTTTTATTTCTTTATCTAAGCTTTAAGTTTAAAGTAGTTTTAAAAAAATATCATTCTTAAAAAAACTAGTTTACATAATGGATGTCTAGCTCTCTCCAGGTGTTTATTTATTCTTTTAATAATATAAATTCTATTTTAAGTAAGTCAAAATCTTTTCATTAATATTAAGAGATTTTGGTTTAATATCTTTCATCAAATTTTTAAAATTTAGTAATACTTCATCTTTATTTTCATAAGTCACTTTTTGGTTAGACTTAATTAAATAAACAGAAAAATCACTTAGAAATGAATTAATAAAAGACATCCATTGGGCTATTAGTTCTGTAAAAGTTAAAGATTTTATATTTACTTTTGCATCATCGTTATTGGCAATGATAGTTTGATATTCTTCTAATTTATAATAAGATCTTAAAAAACTTGAAGCTCTGTTTTTAAGTTTATTTTTTAAATCTTTGTTATTTGAAATCTCCGCTAAAACTAAAAAATAACCCATATGATAAAGAGGAGTTAAAAATGAAACTTGATTTTCAGGGTATTCTTCCCACTCCTTAAATATATTTTCAATAGAACCTTTAGAGAAGTATAATTCTTTCATTTTGTCAAAATAGGAAATTATATTAAGAGAATTTCCTTTATGAACTATCTCTGGCATATACCTTGTTGTCCGTGATATAAGTGCAAATTTTTCTGCAGATTCCTTCATTACACTCTCTTTAAATTCAGAAGATTTAAATAAAACACTAGTGTTAATTTCTTGATGATTTTTTTTTGAATAAATTGTTTCCATTTTAATATTTCCTTAGTATTTATATTTGCTAATATATTTTTTGATTTTGTATTGTCACATAAATAGTCTTGATTCAGTATTTAACTATTTCTTCTTTGATAAAATGTCGCTTCTTTTTATTTTATGTATTATGTCATCTATTTTAAGTTTACTAAGATAATTGTTTGATTCTATATGTTCATATGAATTATATTATCCAAAACAAAGGCTCCTGTTCTCTTTTCTTTCTCTCCTTTATTCAATTTGTAATGTTTTAGTTTACTTAGTCTTTTCTTCTCTTAATAATTAAGTATCCTCGTATCTATATGCTATATTAAATCTAGAGAGTTTTAACTATTTAAAAAATATGTCATTTTGCAATTTTGATTAAACTAGAAGTGAGAAGTGGAGATTCAACCTCGGGGTGTAGTTTTAACGCCTAAAATAAACTATAAGGTGGCATTAATTCTTGGATATCTGGTCTTTCATCTAAACAACTTTAGGAGATAAAAATTGGTATTTTCGTAGTTTAACCTTGTTAGTCTCTTCTGATTTGTTGTATCTGCTATTACTATGACGGTTTATTTTGGTTAAATATTTTTAGTATTTCAATTGTATTTTTATTTAAATTTACTTCATATATTATTGTATAACCTTTATATGTCATATCTCTAATATTATTATCATCAAAATAAATTGATGATTTGTATTTAAATGGGAAATTTGGAATATTTAAGATTAATTTTTCAAGTTCTAATGTAAAATTTATACTTGCTGTTGGTTTATCTAATGCAATGTAATTAATTATATCAATAACTTCTTTATCAAAAATTGGATTATAAATAATTGTCATTATCTATTTTCAATAGTTTTTAAATGATTTTTAATATTTCCCCAAACTTTTTCATGTGATACCATTTCTACTTTTCCATTATCAATATCATTTTTAATTTGATGTAGTTCTTTTTGTCTTTCGTAAAAATATGGGTCCTGTTCTAAGTTTTTATCTTTTGAAATAGTGATATTTTCACTATGGTTATTAACATAACTCATAAAATTTTGTACATAGCTATCTTTAATTTGTACTGCAATTGTTTGCATAATAAACTCCAATATTTAATATATACATTATTTTATCAAAACTTAAGTGAAATTCACTTAAGTTTTCTTTTCTAACTATTATCTTCCTAAACTTTAATTAGCATTATTGGATAAAAATTTTCCAATTTAAGTTCTTTCTTTTCAAACTATTGACATTGAACTTGGTCATCATGAGGAAAGCCAATATTTTTAACTGTCATTATATAAATAGGCATATTCAAAATTAGAGTTTTTTGCTAATCTTTGATATAACGGTTGAAGATAGCCAATAAATTTCCGCTAGGTAATTTATTGGCTACTCTGTTTTGTTAGATGCTTAATGCCCCATTCCATTTAATTGATTAGCAACATGTTTTGCATGATTATCTGTCATTCCTACAATGTAATCAACTACTCTTTGATACATTTTATATAAATTATCTGACTTAATTGGTTTATTATCTTTACCCATTAGCTCTAATGCTCTTTTATCTCTAAAAGATAATTGTGACTCATCCGTTTTATATAATTTATATGTTGCTCTTATTAAATTATTCAATAAAGTTTCAATAATATTATATGCACCTAGCTCTAATTCAATTTTTCTTTTATCATTAAATATTTTATTGTAACCTAACTTTTTTGCTTCTGCTATACCATTTTTCAACTCTTCATTTGTAAATATTGAAATTAAATCTTTTGGTTGCTTATCAGTAATTATAGTTTCATAACTTTTTTCAAATATTTCCATTGCATGTACTGCTAGATTATTAATAGAAATTGCAACAAGTTTTGAAACTTTTTGAATATTTGAATATTTTTCATTCTTATATGTTTCTTTTGTTTTAGTTTTTCCACATAAAAAATTAAATATTTTTTTCATATCTTTTAAATTGACAATCTTTAATTCATAGGCATCTTGTAAATCAAGAAGACCGTAACAAATATCATCCGAAACTTCCATTAAAAAAGAAAGTGGATGTCTTCTATATGTTCCATCATCATTTATTAAATCTAATTCCTTGAAAAGTAATTTAAAGAATTTCTTTTCACTTTGAAAATAATTAAATTTTGATTTACCAGTATTCTCACAATTACTTGATGAGTATGGATATTTTATTAATGTTCCTAATGTTGCCAATGTTAAATTCATTCCACCAGCAAATAAGTTATTTTCAAGTTGGCTAACTATTCTAAAACTTTGTGCATTTCCATCAATATGATGAAAATCATTCGATTTTTTAGTAGATAAATCTTTTAAAAATTGTTTTGATTTATTTTTTGAGAACCATTCTTTTATTACTTCTTCTCCAGCATGACCGAATGGTGGATTTCCAATATCGTGAGCTAAACATGCTGTTTGTATAATATATGCAACATCATAAGGATTAATATCTTTGTCAAATTTCTTTAAAAACTCTCCTGCCTTTAAACCCAAACTTCTTCCGACACTTGCTACTTCTAAACTGTGTGTCAATCTATTGTGTACATGGTCATTATTTGATAATGGATGTACTTGAGTTTTTTTAGCTAATCGTCTGAAAGAATTAGAAAATATTAACCTATCATAATCTTTATGAAAACTACTTCTGTAATATTCTTGATATTTGTCTTCTTCTATTTCAGATTTATTGTTATATCTTTTTTTTGATAATAATTTGTTCCACATTTTCTATTCCTTTTGTTATCTAACGACTAAATTAAAAAACATGCTACCCTTTTGGATATTAGCTTTTAGCTCAAAGTCTGATTTAAAATTGTAACTCTAAATTACTTAAAAGCCAGTGGGTACCTTGTTTTTTTCTATGTTTTGTTAACTGTTTAATTGCTAAGACTTATTGTGTCGAAGCAAAAGATTCATATGCTTTCATTATTTTATTTAGTGCATCATTTTTTGAAGATGAATAAGGCATTAAATTAGAGGCAATTACAGCATAAGCTATATTGTCTTTACTTTTAATAGCAGAAGTTACTATTAAATCTAGCATTTCCGCTTTTGAAGATGAATAAGGTGATTTTTTTGCTGCAAAAATTGCCATATTAAAATCATTTGATTTTAAAGAAGTTTTTACGACTTTTTTTAATGCATCACTTTTTGTTGAATTATATGGCATTGATATAGCTGCGTTATACATAGATAAAAGCCATTTGTCTTTACCAGAATATTTTGGTAATTCTAGACTTAATTTAATATTTTCTTTTTTAATAATTTGTTCTATGGTTGTATGTTTAGCGATTGTAGATTTACTAGTAGGTGTATCTACAAATTGATAAACAGTAATAATTGCAGCAACTATTGTTGCAAGTGCTGAAAGTTGGTAAATATTCAATATGACTCCTATACAGTTAACTATTTATTATATTTTTGTAGTTATGAATAACTAACTATACCTATAAAATCGTCATTGTAACTTTTATTAAAAAACTCTACACTATTTTTTTATTTATTTATAGTCACAGTTTGGGCACATTTAAACATATGAATTTTTTTAATTATATAGCTTAATGCTCAAATTATAGTGTAGACCTTTCAATTTTGTATTAGAATTTTTATCAATATTATATTTTTTTAATATATCAACGAACTTTTTTCTATCTATCAACTATAGGTTTTTCTAACTTATTAAAGTTACACTTTAACATATGTTTTTTCTTATCTGTAACAGTAGATATATATTTAATCCTTTCAAGTTTTTCTAAAATAGTTAAATTCTCAGGACTATTTTTTATATTGATATATCTTCTATTATATAAATTGTTAATATTCTTGAAACTATGATTATCAATTACATTTAAAATTTCATATACTTCATCTCTATTTGCAAATCTATATAATTTGAATAGTTCAGTTTTTTCACTTTTTACAATATTTGATTTCATTATCAATAAATATTTTTCATATTCAATTTTTGATATGTTATTTTTAATAGTTTCTACAAGATACTTTATAAAATTATCATCATTTTCTAAATATGTTTCATCAACATAATAATTTATAAGGTCAATAACATAATCATTCATTTGTTTAAGTTTTAGTAACTCTTTAATTAATGTAATATCATCTATATCTAAAGTAACACTTATTTCATCTACTACAAGTCCACTTTTTAAAATCTTTCCTTCATCTTTAAGTTTAATAGAAAAACTATCTAAATACTTTGATAAAAGATTTACTTTTTTAGATAAACTTATATCACTTTGAAATAATGGGATTAAAGCATCTGTAGATATGTTATATGGATTATCTTTTACAACTTCATATAAATTATCCTCAAAATTATCAATCTCTCCAAAATATAAAGGTTCTACTACTCTATTAACAAAATCAATCAAAGTATCATTATCAAAAACATTATCTTTTAAAATTTCATTAATAGTCTTGCCATTAAAAAAATTAAATTTATTTAATATTTCTGAAATATGCTCAGCAAATTTTTCTTTTTTTTCTTTTTTTGAATATTCTAAGTGCAAGTAGTTTAATAACAGTTCTAATCTTTTATTTAATTCTATATTTTCATTTTTAAATATAAGTTTTAATACATCTATATTTGAACCTAAAATATCAACCTTAATTAAACTAACTATAGCTTCTAAAAAGTCATTATCTTCAGGAAACTTATCATAGCAATAATTATTCAGTATTTCATATCTATCTTCTTCTTTATACTTTAAATTTTTAACTATTTCATATATACTATCCTTATCTATTTCAAAATTTTGTATATTTGAACATATATTTTCACTATCTTGTTCTAATAATGATAAAGCCTGTTCTTTTGTCCCTTCTTCAACTAAATATGAGTAGTTTTCAGAATTAACCTTCATCTTATTTTCAATTATATAATCTAGTTTTCTTTCTGTAATATCTCCTAAATCTTTATAGTTAAATTCTTCTGAACTATTGTCAATTATTTGCTTAAATTCTTTAAACTCAATATCTTTAGAGTTAATTAAGAATTCAACCAATTTTGTAAAACTATTTGGATAATTTTTAAAAAATATTTTGTCAAAATTATTCTTATCTTTGATGAATTCAATAAAATTTTCTCTTTTAATATAGTCTTTTTCGATAAATAGTTGATTTAAATTACTTATGTTTGGAGATATTCTTTTATTTTCATTTAACATACTCCAATAATCACAACTTACTTTTGTAAGGTCTGAGATTAATGTAGTATTTGCATGTAGAAATATTTGAACATTTTCCCGTGTTATTTTTTCATTATCAAGTAGGTCTATTACTGCTTTTTCATCTTCATTAGCATTTTGTATATATGTGTATACATTTTGAATATATTCATTTATATTTTGAAATATATAAGTAGATAATACATTAGGTGAACGTTTTTCTATTAATGTATAGTTTTTTTTATAAAACTCATCTTCTGAAGCGTCTAATAGACTTTCAATCCAGAACATATTTATTTTGTAAAGACTAAAAATTTCAATAATGTTAAAAGTTCCACTATATTTATTTTTTGAAATATCATTTAACTTGACAAATTTGACATTAAGACTTTTTAGCAGTTCATGAAAAGTAGTTATTTCAATTGTTAATCCATCAATAATTCTTGACAGTTCTTCTTTTTCATTAAGATAAGTAGTTAATGAATTATCTATATTTAAACTTCTTAATTTTTGAACTTCAATATTATTTATAAGATATATAAAATATTCTTCTTTCTTTTTTTCATCTAAATTATCATTAACTATCTTCCAAAAAGATGTATTAATATCACATATTTTATTTAAAAAAATTTTTATTAATTTTGTATCTGATTTTTCATTTAGATATTCTATAAATCCATTAATAAAATCAAACATTACTTCATCTAGTATAAATTCTAATTTTATAGATAGATACTTTTTTTCTAACTCTATATTTTTAGATAAAAGATTTGCACATAAATCAAAGTTTAAAATACTTTCTTTTTCAAACTCTTCTTCATTTAAATATTCTATTATTTTTTCAATTTCTTTTAGTTTTAAACTGAATGAAAGTGCAGGTTTATTACTTTTTATATTTTCAATAAAATTTATATCATTAATGGATTTACCACCTTCATAATAAAAAGAAATATAATTGTGATAAGTTTCATCTAAATGTCCATATCTTATAAGGTATGAAAGAACTTTATTCTGATATAACTTCTTTCCTAACACTAACTTTGCATCATAATTTAAAACTAATTTCTGTAAATTATTTTGATTAATATTATTTATTTTTTCTTTTAATTCAAGTATTTTTAATTTACATTCTTCAATCTCATTTTTATATTTATTCTTGATAATATCAATTCTTTGGTTATATGTCAGATTTGAATTTACTTCGTCTTCTAAATCTTTGAATGATTTTCTAATATCAATATAACTCTGATAATTATTGGAATATCGTATTCTTGATAATTCTTTAAATTTATTAAAACTATCATCTTCCAATAATTTATTTAAATAAATTATTTCATTTTCTTCATCATGTATGTATGTTATACCATGATTATTGATATATTTAAAAAATTGCTGAACATAGACTGCTCTTAATTCTTTAATATTTAATCTTATTTCGTTTTTTGAACTTTCTTCATAAGCTTTTTTATCATTTTGGTAATCAGTGATTTCTTGTTCAATTTTATCTATAACATCTTTCAAACGTACTTTTAAATCATTTTTATTGAATGCTCTATACACCATTCCTTTGTTTTTATGAAGTTTTGCAAAATCTGATGGATAGTAGTTTTTATAAATAGACATTGCAAGAAGTTTGTCATAACTTAAATTAATTTTTTTATTTTCATCATTTGAATCACAAAGAAGTCTTTTATATGTTATAAACTCATTAAAAATATTTTTTAACAGTCTCATATCATGTATAAAGATAGAAATATCTTGTACAAACCTTTTAGATAGATATACCTTTGATTTATTTTTTATTTTTTCTAATTCTTCATCATTAAATATATTAATACCTGCTTCATTAATTAACTCTTTTATTTTAGTATAAGAATTAGATGAGTTAATAACAGGGATAACAGGAATAAATGCATCAAAAAACTTTGTTCTTTCTTCGTCTTTAAATATATTATCCTTAATTGCATAAATAAATTTAATTTCTCTTTTTTTGTTAATTTGATTACATTTATTGAGTAACTCATTAATCTCTCTTAGCTTGATGAAAATCTCTGGATTTTTAAATCTATCTAAATCTTCAATTACTACAATATTATATTTTGTTGATTCAAAAAAGTATATGATTTCATCTAAATGCTTATTCATTATTGATTGTTCAGAGTTTTCATCATTTAAGTCTATTTCTGGTGATTGCAAACTAAGTTTTTGAAGTTTTATTCTTGGAAATAACCTTATTAATGAAAAAATAAAATATAATATACCCGCAGTAAATATAATTGAACTTAGCTCATTTAAATAGAATCCATTTTCAAACTTACTTATATCTGTAAAAGAAAAGATTTTTTTAAATTCATCTGATTTGAATAACTTAATAAATGAAAGAAGCCATAAAAATATTCCAAATGTTTTTATTTTTATATACTTGATTGTCAATATACGTTTAAATCTTGAGTTTGGGATATTACTATAATCAACTTTATAAAACATTTGTTGAAGAATACTTTTTTCAATCTCTTTTATATCAATATCTAATAAATTATTTCTAGGTTCTTTTGTAGTATCATTAGTAGGAATTCTTTTGTCAAGACCAATGTCTTCTTTATTATTAGATATTTTCTTTTTACTTTTAAATGTAGCGAGTGAAATGTTTAAAAACTTATAGTCATCTCTCCAATTATTCTCTTTCTCAAAAGATTTTATTATAGTGCTTTTACCTGACCCATAAGTACCCGAGAGAGCAATATTATTTACACCTTTAGTATTTAAAACTTTATCTAAAGATTTAAAATATACTTCATTCTTTTCATTATCTCTAGGAATTAAACTAAATATATCTTGTTCTTCATTTTTCTCTTTATTTTCGAGATAGTAAAGAAGTTGTTTTAGTTTATTAGTTATTATTTTTTTTATCATATTTAAACTTTCATTAAATTTATTTATTACTTTTTAAAGTTTTAATTATAATATATTTGTATATTATTCTATATTAACCAATACATTACTTTACACCTAATAATTTTTTAATAAAGGACTTTTATGTACGAACTAGATAAAGTAAACCAAAACATACTAAAAAGCTATTTTGAATGTATTAAAAAAGAACTTGATAATAAGAATAAAGTTCTTATACTTCTTGCAATTAAACATGCAGTAAAAAAAATGCTTCCTAATGAACTAGATAAACTATTAGAACCTAAGATTAGACAAGTAGGTAAAACTTTAGATATTGCATTTGAAAGAAAAATAGAAAAGTTTAATTCTGTTGAAGAAGCACAAAACTTATTTAAAGAACAATTTCAAGAAGCATATAACTATGCATTTGATAATCCTAATGAAACTTTTTCTCAAATGATTATGATGGCATATGATTTATGTAAATATGATACAAAACTTACTTACAAAGGAAATACTTCATTATTCAATATTTCTTTTATTCTTCGTGCTTACAGGCAACACTATAAAGCAGATAAAAGATGGTTAAGGGAAAGAAACATTAAACCCAATGAAAGAAATATAAATATATCTCTTAATACTAATAAGGCTTTAAAAGACCAAGTTAAATTTTTAGAAAGCTCCTATGAGTTATATAAAGATAATCCATATAGTAAAGATTTAATAAAAGATATTGAACTAGGTATTATTGATGGATATAAAAATGATAAACACATGATGACAAGAAGTATTTATGAGATAGCTAATATACATCACTCTTTAAAGGATTTACTAAAAGATGAATCAAAGACTATCATTCATGCTTTTAAAAATGTAAAACACTCATTAGATAGTGATAAAGTAATTGATAGAACTGATATTATGAATAGTTGGATAACTAATATAGCATTACTATATACTAAAATAAATCCCCAAGGAATTAAGAAAACAGAATTATCAGACTTTATTGTTAAAGTTGCAAACTATACTACTATTTATAAAGAAGAAACTACAAAAAAGCTTTTTAGTCCTGAAAAACTTAGAAAAAATGATTATAGAGAAAAAGCACAATACAAAGGTCTTAGATTAATGGAAATTACAGACAAAAGATATAAGCTTTCACATAATGAACAATCTACCAAAGAAACAGAAGAATACTTAACTCATATAATAGAATACCTATCAAAATATCAAAAATCTAAGTAAAAATTAAACTATCAAGACTTCCATACTTTACATATTTTTCTACTGACAAAAGAACTTTAAAAAATATATCATAATATCACGAATTCGATAACTATTAAGAGCTCTTAGTAAATTTAATACTAAGGATAAACAATGTTAAAACTAAAAGGATTACTAATTAATACAATTGGTAAAAGCAAGTATAAAAAAGAGGATGGATTAGAAGTTGAAACAAAAGCAAAGCTTCAAATCTTAGCAGAAGTAGTAAGAGCAAATGGAACAAAAGTAAAAGAGCTTCATACAATCTCTATTCCTGATTCAAAGATTGAGTTATACAAAGGAAAAGAGAACAAAGAGGTTGAAGTTGATGTAGGAATCATATCTTCAAAATATAGTTTCTATGGTCTTTAATCTATGGGGACACTCTTTATAAAAAATCTTAATAAACGGAGGTTTATTAAAATTTTTTAAAGGTGTCGCAACAAAAAAAGTCAGGGGTTATTAGTAATACCCCTTGCTTAAACACAAGGAGAAAAAACATGAGTGAAATAAAAAAACTTTATGGCATTGATACTTTATATTTCTTCTTTGAATCTAATGAAAACTATGATGATTTATTTTTAGATATTTTAGACCAAATAGAAGATATAAAAGGAAAGTTTGAAAAAAGAGAGATTGAGTTTGAAAACAATGATATCTCTATTACTATAGAAGATATACATTTAAACTATTTAGGAAAGAAAGAAGGCTTTTATTGGTTTAAAGATTTAAATGAGTTTTTTAGAATTGGATTTAAAGACAAGTATAAAAACAGAGGTTTAAATGATATAAGAGTACAACTACAAGGAAATGGTATTTATACTCTTGGTATTAGTTCATTAATTACTTTATTAAAAGAGATGCTAAAAGGATATATAAGTGATTATATACCAGTTACAAGAGCAGATATAAACTGTTTTATACAGTATGACTTATCTTTTATTTCAAAAGATATGTTTAGTACAAGAAAAAGAAAGTATTCAACTATAAATGAAATAGGAGATGCAAACAGTACACAAACTATTTATGTAGGAAAAGAGCCATTTAAACTAAGAATCTACAATAAAGGTTTAGAGCTAAAAAAGTCAAAGAAGTATGAACTTATGAATGAGTACTTTTTAAATAATGACCTTAGTTTAGATGAACCACTATTTAATATAGAGTTTCAAATGAATAGAACTCATTTAAGAGCCTATGAGATATTAACAGTAGAAGACTTACTACATAATGCAAAGAATCTATTTAATCAAGCTATGGAAGATATAAGACTAATAGATACAACCTCTATTACAAATGATACTTTAAAACATAACAAATACAAAGCAAAAACTCATAGTCTATGGCAAGAGGTAAAAGATGAGTTTAATATAGTCTCTTTCTTACAATCAAGTATTTGTTTAAAAAGAGTAAAAAGAAAAGTATCTATTTATGATGAAAACAAATTTGAGTTTGAATATATAGCTTTACTTAGAAAAGCATTTATAAATAACTTGCTAATAGATAGTGAATACTTATCTAGTTTATTCATAAAAGCAAAAGATTCACTAAATAAAACAACCTCAAATAAAGAACTAAAGAAAAGATATATAGATATAGAAGTTATCAATCCTGATAACTCAAAACAACACCTTAGACAATTAGAAGATAAAACAATAATTGAACCAATTAAAACTATATCGGTATCAACACTAAGTGATTATGATTTACTTAGATACTTAGAAAAGGTTCAACTAACCCAACATGAATCAAAAAGGAATAAAGATATTTATGAAGTTGCACTAAAAGAAGCTCTTAAAAGAGATTTAGTTCCTAATGTTTCAACTAAGGAGGTGCATTATGATTGAGATGGAAAATATAAACCTAATCAAAGATATTGCAAATGATATAGAAACAATTAAAAAATCTTTATCATCAATTCAAACTAAAAGATGGTTAACTACAAATGAGTTAGCAAAATATCTAGGCTACTCTAAGGATAGAATCTATAAATTAAAAAATATCTCTTTTATTGAGAATTTACATTTTTATAAAAAAGAGGGTAAAATTTTATTTGATAAAGTTGCAATTGATGATTGGGTAATTTGTAAGGAAAAAACAAATGAAACTAATCAATCGCAAAAACAAATTGTGGATAACATTTTATCATCAATCAAAAAGATATAGAAAATCTTTAGGTCTTGATGATACAAAGGCTAATCGCAAACTAGCAGAAACAAAATTAATTCCAGAGATTCAATATAAGTTGAATACTGGAGAGTTCTTTAAAGATGACAATGTTAAAAAAGTACCAACAGTAAATGAGTTTTTTAAAGTATCATTTGAGATACATAAAAATCATAGAAGAGCTTTAACTCAAAAAAATTATCTATTTGTTTATAAAAATCATATAAAGCCTTATTTAGGCAATAAAAAACTTGATGAGATAAAACCCTCACAAATAGCTACTTGGCAAAATAAACTATTAGAAACGCTTTCAACAAAAAGTTTATCTATGGCAAGAGCTGTTTTAAATGTAGTCTTCAATGATGCAATAGCAGATGAGATAATTGTAAGGAATCCTTTAAAGGTAATTAAGAAACCTCATAATGTACCAACTAGGGAAATTAAACCATTTACAAAAGATGAAATGTTTACTTTATTAGATAATGTCAATGAAAAAGTAAGATGTTATTTTGCTATAGGTTTTTTTACAGGAATGAGAACAGGAGAAATTTTAGCTTTAAAATGGTCTGATATAGATTATGAAAATATGATTATTAAAGTTAGACGTGCAAGACGTCAAGGAATAGAATCTAAGCCTAAAACAAAATCAAGTATTAGAGATGTAGATATACTTGATGTTTTAATTCCTTATTTGAAAAATCATTTAAAGTTTAAAATACCTGAGTGTGATTATCTTTTTACAAGTAATTTTAAAGAACCTTACAATGATACAACGGGAGTATTTGCAAGATATTGGAAACCTTTATTTAAAAAGTTAAATATTGAATATAGAAATCCATATCAAATGAGACATACATTTGCAAGTATGATGATAAGTAATGGAGAAGATATCTTATGGGTAAGTAATATGTTAGGTCATACAACATCAGCTATGACATTAACTAAATATGCAAAATATGTTGTAAACAAAGATAAGAAAAGAGGTACTTTTTTAACCGCTTCATAGTGGCACAAATAGACACAATTTTGGGCACACTATAAATAATAGATTGGTTAAAGCCCTTATATACAAGGGTTTTAACTTGGTGTTATATTAACTATTTATTAGTAGCACATTATATAGAAGATAGCCTAAAAATCGACAAATAACATATACAAAAAATGTCGTATATTGAAACTGCAACAAACACCTCAAATAAGGTAATTGAAGAGAAATTAGTAAAAAACATTGTAATTTGAAATATTTTTTCAAGCAATTTTGATTTTTTACTATAGTTTTTATGTATGTTTAATATCGATATTTAGATGATAATAGTACATTGTGTATGTATATTAGGCGATATCGTGATAAACCTGCAAAATGTTAATTTTATAGAGCTAATAAATATTGAATCAGAAGAAAATATTATTCTCCTTTTAAACCCTTTCTCATTGCTTCAAGTACTTTATTATCAGCTTTAACACCAGTAAATAGTTCAAAAGCTAATACACCTTGGTATAAAAGCATATCTTCACCATCTTTTATTTCTAGTCCTTTTTCTTTTGCTAGATTTAAAAAAGGTGTCATTCTTCCATATACACAATCAAAAGCAAATTTTGCATTTTTTAACACTTCATTTAAAATTTGTTCTGGGCAAGGTAGTAGTTCATCTTTTAATCCAGCGCTTGTTGAGTTTACGATTAAATCATACTCTTTTATTTCAAACTCTTCCCACGTACTTGCTTTTAGATTATGCTTTTTAAAAAATTCTAATTTTCCTTCGCTTCTATTTAAAACAGTAACTTCAATATTACTTTGTTGAAGAGCCAAAGAGATTGCTTTTGCAGTTCCTCCTGCTCCTAAAAGTAGCACAGATTTAACATTACCAAAACTTTCAATTGCATGTAAAAATCCAGGAGCATCTGTATTATAAGCTATTGTTTTTCCATTTTTATTTATATAAGTATTAACAGCTTTTATTTCATTTGCTAAACCTCTTACTTCATCTGCATTTTTATATGCAAACTCTTTGTGTGGAACTGTTATATTAGCACCTTTATAATTGTTCTGTAAAAAAACATCTTTTATTGTATTTCCATCTTCTAGTAAGTGTTTTTTATAGATGCCGTTATATTTTAGGTTTTCAAATCCTGCATTATGCATTTGAGGGGATTTTGAGTGTTCTACTGGGTTTCCAAAAATTACAAATTCTTCTTTTTTATTTGACATTTTTATCCTTTAAAGTGGGCAATTTTATCACAAAATTCAATAATAAGAAATAAAAGTTTAATTCTTTATGAGTAGAATTACATTACAAATAAATATTAATTGATTAGATAAGAAGAGGAATAGAAGATGAATAATATATTTTATACTTTTACAAACACACAAGATGGAAACTTAGCTTATCATGTAAATGATGTAGAAAAAAATGTTGATAAAAATAGAGAAAAACTAGCTTTAAAACATGGTTTTGATTTAGATAACTTAATATATATGAATCAAGTACATGGAAATAATGTTGAAATAGTGAAAAAAGATAGTCCAAGATTAATTGATAATTGTGATGGAATTATTACAAATGAAAAAAATCTAGCACTTATGGTTATGGTTGCTGATTGTATACCAATTATTTTTATTGATAAAATTAATGGAGTAATAGCAGCTGTTCATGCTGGAAGAAACTCTACTTTTCTAAAAATTGCACAAGTTACTCTAAATAAGATGATAGAAGAATTTTCTTGTGAAGTGAAAAATATAGAAGTTATTTTAGGTCCTTCTATTCAAGAATGTTGTTATGAAGTTAGTTTTGAGTTAGTTGATATTGTAAAAAAATCATTTGGAAAGGAGTTTGTAAATGGAAGATTTATTGACTTACAAGGCATAAATAAAATGCTTTTAAAAGAGCTAGGAATTACAAATATAACTATATCTAATACTTGTACAAAGTGCTCAAAAGAAGCATATTTTTCTTATAGAGCAGATAAAAACTGTGGCAGATTTGTAGGATTAGTATATATAATATAGATATTATGTAAGAGTTATGTAATTATCATACTAAAATCACACTTCTTAAACTTAAATAAAAATTTATAAGAAGAAGTTATCATTTTTTCACCTTTTGTAAGTTTCGATTGGTTACAATTTCGAGACAATTATGAAAAAGGAAAAGTGAATGAGTAAACCTGTTACAAAAGAAGAAGCATTAAATTATCATGAATTTCCTAGTCCGGGGAAATTAGCTACACAAACAACTACTAACTTAGATACACAAAAAGATTTATCTTTAGCATATACTCCAGGAGTTGCATTTCCTTGTTTGGAAATTGAAGCAAATCCTGAAGCTGCTTATAAATATACTACAAAAAGAAATCTTGTTGCTGTAATTACAAATGGAACTGCTGTTTTAGGTCTTGGGAATATTGGTGCAATGGCGGCTAAACCTGTTATGGAAGGAAAATGTGTATTATTTAAGAAGTTTTCAGCTGTTGATTCTTTTGATATTGAAATTGATGAAGAAGATGCAGATAAATTTGTTGAAGTAGTAAAAGCAATTTCTCCTACATTTGGTGGAATTAATTTAGAAGATATTGGTTCTCCTGCATGTTTTGAAATTGAAAGAAGACTTATTGCTGAATTAGATATTCCTGTTATGCATGATGATCAACATGGTACGGCTATTATTACAAGTGCTGGATTGATAAATGCGAGTGATATTATAGGAAAGAAATTAGAAGATTTAAAAGTTGTTGTTGTAGGCGCTGGGGCTGCGGCAATTTCATGTTCAAGAATGTATAAAGCTATAGGTGTTAAGAATTTGATTATGTGTGACTCTAAAGGTGTTATACATGATGGAAGAGACGATTTAAATAAATATAAAAAAGAATTTTCAATTAGTGAGAGTATGAGTAAACTTGATGCATTTAGGGATGCTGATGTTGTTTTAGGGCTATCTCGTCCTGGAACTTTTACTCAAGAGCATATTGCTGTTATGGCTGATGAACCTATTGTATTTTGTTTATCTAATCCAACTCCTGAATTATATCCTGAAGAAGTATTTGCTATTAGAGATAAAGCAATTGTAGGAACAGGAAGAAGTGATTTCCCTAACCAAGTAAATAATGTAATTGGTTTCCCTTTTATTTTTAGAGGTGCCTTAGATGTTCAAGCTAAAAAAATCAATATGGCAATGAAAAAAGCAGCTGCTTATGCTATTGCAGATTTAGCTAAAAAACCAGTTCCTCAAAATGTAAAAGATATTTTTGGAAACTTATCTTACTCAAAAGAGTATATTATTCCAACAGTATTTGACAAAAGATTAATAGTTGAAGTTTCAAGTGCTGTTGCACAAGCTGCTATTGATTCTTCTGTTTCAAGAATAAAAGATTTTGATATAGAAGCTTATAAAGAAAAGTTATCTAAAATGATTTAAATGTAATTCATGGTATTATCTCATTCTTAAATGAAATAATACCTAGGATTAATAGAAAAAATGAAAGAATATATACTTCTAATCGATACAATCGATGCAAAAGGGCTTGTTTATAACATCTCAAAAGTCCTTTTTGCAAACAACTTAAATATAGAAAAAAATGCTGAATACGTAGAAAAAGAATCTAATAAATTTTTTATGAGAACTGTAATCTCTGGAGATGTAAACTATTCAATGCTTCAAAAAGAATTAACTGAAGTTTTACCAATTAACGCAACTATAAAACTAACCCCAAAAGCAAAAAAAGACATCGTAATACTTGCAACTAAAGAATCACATGTTTTAGGTGATTTATTAATTAGATATATTGATGGCGAGTTAAACGCAAATATAAAAGCTGTAATTGCAAATCATGACTATTTAAGAGATTTAGTAGAGAGTTTTAATATTCCTTTCCATTGCATTAGTGCAGAAGATATGGAAAGAGAAAGACACGAAGAACTTGTTATTGATCAAATAAAAGAGTACGACCCTGAACTAATTGTTTTAGCAAAATATATGAGAATATTAACCCCAGCTTTTGTGGATACTTTTCCAAAACAAGTATTAAATATTCATCATTCATTTTTACCATCATTTATAGGAGCTAATCCTTATAAACAAGCTCACCATAGAGGGGTAAAGATTATTGGAGCAACTGCTCATTATGTTACAAGTGATTTAGATGAAGGTCCAATTATTGACCAAGGCGTAGTAAGAGTTGACCATAGCTTTACTTGGCAAGATATGAGAAGATCAGGAAGAAATGTAGAAAAAGTTGTTTTATCAAATGCTTTACAATTATTACTTGATGATAGAGTATTTGTATATGATAATAAAACGGTAATTCTATAATGTTTAATATAGTTTTATTAGAGCCTAGAATTCCTGGAAATGTAGGAACTATTGGGCGTTTAGCTTTTGCTTTAGATTGTACTTTACATTTAATCAAACCTTATGGTTTTGGTGAAATAAATGAAAAGCAAGTAAAAAGAGCAGGGCTTGATTATTGGCATGATTTAGATGTAAGAGAGTATGAAAATATAGAGGATTTTTGGTCAAAAAATCCATTTAACAAAAGACATTTTTTTGCTACAACTAAAACTAAACAGGTTTACTTTGAAGCAAAATATGAAGTAGGTGATTATTTTTATTTTGGAAGAGAAGATGCAGGTTTACCAGAAAATTTACTTTCTTTAAATAAAGAGGGCTGTGTTACTATTCCCATGACAAATGAAGCAAGAAGTTTAAATATTGCAAACTCAGTATCAATAGTAGCTTACGAAGCTTTGAGGCAAAATTTTAAAGAGTTTAAGTAAACTCTTTTTTTGCTTTTTTTAATAGTTTTTTCACAGCATTTAATTTATCTTCTAGTTCATTTCTTTCTTTATGATTAGAACTATGTTTAATTTCCTTTTTAATCTTCTCTTGTTTTAATAAGAGTTTTTCTATTAATTCCTCTATTTCTTTGGTTTTCTCTTTTATATTTTTATCGTCCAAGCTTAAAAAACTTTCAAGAGTTGATACAAATTTAGATAATTTCATTATTTTCTTCTCCTAATGATCTTAATATTTGGTCATCAACAAAAATTATATTTGCAACTTTTAAAAGTTTTTTGCAAATATATATAACAGAAGATGAGTCATTTATAAGGGATGTTCCCATTTTAGCAGTAATATTGTCACTTCTAATTAATTCGTCAATTTTTTTATTTATTAGAATATCTAACTCTTCTAAATTGTCTTTATAAGATTGTATTAACGCTGATGCTTCAATATCATCGAGCTCTTTTAATTGATTTACTTTAAATATATATGAAACTAACTCTTTTTTTAGATTTTGATACTCTATTTTTATATATTCATTTTTACTATTTAAAAAAATATTCATATTTCTTTGAATATCTCTTGTATCTTTTAGAATCTTTATTATTATATTAGAAGAACTTTTTAATTGTGAGACATAATACATTTGATTTGCATTCATGTTTTTTTGAGCATCTAAAGCATAATCGATAATTTGACTATAAAGAGATTTTAAATTATTTTGATAAATTTCATTTATATTTATGTCTATTTTAGAAGGATTTGCCAAAACTTTTTCAATATCTTTTTCTTCTTTTAAATTTGAGGTATGAATACCTAAAGCATGAAGTATAGATTTTTGAGCATCATCATATAAATGAATTATTTCTTTTTGAATTGACAACATGGCATTATAAGGAATTTTCATATTTGATTCATCTAAGTAGATTGGTTTAGAGGCTTTATTTGCTTTTGAAACAATCATTTTTTTTGATAAGTCAACAATTTTTGAAATAAAAGGAAAAAGTAAAATTACTCCTATTAGATTAAAAATAGTATGAAATAATGCAAGTTTCATAGCATAGTTATTTTCTGATATTGAAAGAAATGGAGATAATATATCTACAAAATCTATTAAGACATTTATTAAAGCAAGAGCAATTAAAGCTGTAATTATATTAAAAATAAAATGGGCAAAAGCTAATCTTTTTCCATTTGTATTTGAATTTAAAGCTCCAATAACAGAAGTCACAGTTGTCCCTACATTAGCTCCAATTGCTAAAGCAATAGCATCCACATAAATAATACTTCCTGATAGAAGAGCTGTGATTATTATGGCCATTGTAGCCCCACTTGATTGTATTACAACTGTAGCAATTGCACCAATTAATATGTAGACTAAAATCCCCGAAATCCCACCAATAGAGTATGAAGCTAAATCAATAGAGTCTTTTAAAGTTTCAAACCCTTCTTTCATATATGAGATTCCTAAAAATATAAAACCAAGTCCTAATAAAACATTTCCAAGTCCTATAAAAGTATTGTTTTTTGAAAATCTAAATATTACACCAAATATAATCATAGGCATGGCAAAAAGAGAAATTTTTAAATCAAGTCCAAAAGAGGAAACTATCCAAGCTGTTGTTGTACTTCCTAGGTTTGCCCCAAAAATAATAGCAACACCTTTTGCTAAAGATATAAGCTCAATACTTAAAAATGATATGACAATTACAGAAATTAAAGAAGAACTTTGTACCATAGTTGTTGAAATAAAGCCTGTTATTACTGACTTAAAATTTGTCGAAGTTATTTTTTCTAAAATTTTCTCTAATACTCCATCGGAAAAGAATTTAAACCCACTTTCCATAAAATGCATTCCAATTAGAAAAATAGCAATTCCTGCAAAAATTATCTTTATATTTTCTACTGAAATTACGTAAAATGCAAAAATTAGAAGTAAAAGAAAGATTAAATAGTTTTTGAACAAGTTTTCCCCTTAAATAATCATCAAGTTTAATTAACATTATTTTAACGATTAGATATTATACTATTATAAAAATTATTATTTGGAGACTTATTGTATAAATTATTGATTTTAGAAGATGATGAGCTTTTTTTAGAAACATTAGAAGATTTTTTAAGTGATGAAGGTTTTATTATTCAAACAGCTGTTAATGGTGAAGAGGTAATTACCCTTTGTTATGAAAATTCTTATGACTTATACCTTTTTGATATAAATGTTCCAAAAATAAATGGAATTGATTTATTGCAAGAATTGCGTAAAAACAATGATACAACTCCAGCTATTTATTTAACTTCATATAAAGATAAAGAAATGCTAAGCCAAGGATTTTTAAGTGGTTGTGATGATTATTTAAAAAAACCAGTTGATTTAGATGAATTACTTTTAAGAATACAGTCAGTATTAAAAAGAAGTGGAAAATCTTTTGATAAAATACTTTTAACAAAAGAACTCTCTTTTGAACCTAATTCTAGGCGTGTTTTAAAAGATGGCATTGATTTACCAATGCCTAGTAAAGTTATAGATTTATTAGAACTTTTTTTAGAAAGAAAAAATACAATAATTACAAAAGAAGTGATTATTAAAAAACTTTGGAATTATGATGAAGATTATAGTGAAGGGTCTATTAGAGTTTATATAAATAATTTAAAACATCTTATTGGAAAAGAAAAAATTAAAAATATAAAAGGTATTGGATACAAATTTGAATTATAAAAAAAGAAATTTTATTATTACAAACTCCATAATAATCGCATTTGTATTACTTCTATCTTTGATATTAAACTTCTATTTATGCACTTTACTTGGCTTTAATCATGACACTTATGTGTTAATAACAGTTACTGTTCTTGTTTTTGGAATAGGTTTATATTTAGTTTTAAGTAAAACTATTTTTGAACCACTTTTTAAAAGTGATGAGAATTTGCAAAAAGCTGTAAAAGAGACTTTGCATGAACTTAATATTCCTATTTCCACTATTAAATTAAATACCCAAATGCTTGAAAAAAAATTGACTGGTCAAAAAGAATTAAAAAGATTAAATCGCATAAAACTAGCTTCAAATAATCTTTTAAAACTTTATGAAGATATGGAGTATCAAATCAAAAAAGAGCTTGATAAAATAGATATTACAAAGTTTTATTTAGAAGATGTTATTTTAAAAAGTTTAGATAAGTTTGATGACTTGAAAAAAGATATTGATATTCAAGTTAATATTGAAAATATAGAAATAAAAAGTGATGTTAATGGTTTTGAAAAAATGATTGATAATCTTATCTCAAATGCTTTAAAATACAATATTAAAGAAAAAGGACTTATCAAAATAGAGTATAAAAATAAGACTCTTTCAATCTTTAATACGGGAAAAGAAATTGATACAAAAAATCTTTTTATAATATTTGAGAAACACTTTCAAGAAGATTCTTCAACCGACGGCTTTGGTTTAGGTTTAAATATAGTAAAAGACTTTTGTGATAAAAATAAAATCACTATTAAAATAGTACCAAGTAAAAATGGAAATTCTTTTATTCTAAATTTAAAAAATATAATTATCTGACAAAAACTAACTTAACAAAAACTTAACACTTAATTAATTATTAATTAACAAAATTAATCTAAAATTTTAAAAAATTAAGGATTATGATGAAAATTAGATTTTCTATAGTTGCCTCAATGATGGTTTGTTCCATATTAGGGGCAAATGAATTGATTGAATTAGATAAAATGTCAGTAACAGCTACTAAAATTGAAACAGCTACAAAAGAAGTTACCCAAAGTATTGCTGTTGTCGATGAAAATACAATAGATGACAAAAATATATTAAATATTCAACAAGCTATAGAAAACATCCCAGGTGTTATTGCAGAGTCTTCCTCCAATTCCCCTAGTCCAAGATTAATAATAAGAGGAGCGGGATTAAAAGCTAGATATGGCGTTAGAGAAATCATGATAATAAAAGATGGTGTTCCAATGACTGATCCTGATTCTTTTACTCGATTTGATTATATTGATATGCAAGATGTTTCTAGTATTGAAGTACAAAAAGGGCCAGGGTCTATAAATGCTGTAAATGCAACAGGTGGAGTAATTCAGTTGATTACAAAATCGGTTTTTGATGATAAAAACAATAGAATAAAAATAGGTCTAGGAGATGATAATCAAAAGAATATTAATCTAAAACTATCAAAAGAACTTACTTCTAATGATTATCTTTCTTTCACTTTTAGTAAAAGAAAAATAGATAATTCTTGGAGAGACAACAATGAGTTTGACTCTACCCAAGGAAGTTTGAAATATGGGCATATATTTAATGATGATTCAATTTTGGAATCTGAATTATCTTATACTGTATCAAATATTAAGCTTCCAACTAGCATGACAGCAGAAGAATTTAAAATTTTTAAAAATAGCGGGGAACAACATAATACAGAATATCAATGGCAAAATAGTGCTAGGAATTCAAAAATCTTATCATTTAATACAAAATATGAAAAAGAGTTTGATTATTTTACTTTTAAACCAAGATTGTATTTTAACACTTGGGAACATTTCCATCCTGTAACAGGATTGATAAATGATAGTGATGATAATAGTGTTTATGGTACAGATTTAGAAATAAATAATATTCATAAACTATTTTCAAATGACGCAAGTTTAGTTGCTGGATTAACTTGGAAAAAAGATGTAACAAATGATGCAAAAAAATATAAGTATAAAGATATAAGAACTAAGCCTTCAACATCTTGGCCTTTTGGGAATGTAATAGATAAAACTTTATCAGATAAAAAAGGTGATTTAGCAAGCACAGAAGATACGAATACAACTTTATATGGTGTTTATGTAATGGAATCATTTAAACTTTCAAATGATTTATCAATTGATTTAAGTGCTAGACTTGATAAATTGGATTTTGATATTAGTGGAAATGAAATTAGCAAATATGATTACTCTTCAAAAAATTATGCAACAGGCTCAGGTTTATATAATATTGATAAATCATTTACACTTTTTTCTACAAAATTGGGTACAAGTTATGCTTTAACAGATAGTTCAAATATATATTTTTCTATGGCAAAAGCCAATCAAGCTCCAACAACAAGTGAATTAGAGGATAATGAAAGCTTAAATAAAACAAATAGTATAAATTATGAGATTGGATTAAAAACGAGAATGCAAAATCTTTCTTATGATTTGGCTATTTATCAAAATAATGTTGAAGATGAAATTATTCAGATAAAAGATTCAAATGGAAATTCTATTTATAAAAATGCTGGAGAAACTGAAAAAAGAGGTTTAGAGTTTAATATAGCATATTATATTAATAATAATTTTCAAGTTGGTGGAGCTTACGCTTATAGTGATTATAAATTTGTAAAATTTAATGAATCTGTAAGAGGGCGTTTAGAATCTAGAAATGGAAATTATTTACCCTATATTCCAAAAAATCAATACTCTTTATACTTAGCTATGAATTTGGATAATGGATTTAAATCAAGAATTACAACAAAATCTTATGGAAATTATTTTATGGATAATGCAAATACTCAAAAATATGAAGGCTATAACTTTGTTACAGATTTAATGTTAGGTTATGAAAAGAAAAATCACAATATTCAGTTAAATATTAATAATTTATTTGATAAGTACTATGCAATGGATGCTTCAAAAGATGTTTATGGAAATGAGTCTTACAAAGCAGCAGCTCCTAGAAGCTTTATGCTAACTTATTCATACAAATTCTAAAGGATAATATAATGGTAGATTTTATTAAAAGAGATAAAAATGATATTTATGGCATGCCAATATTAGGATTTATATTTAAAAATGAAAAGTTTTTATTAGTATTAAAAATAGCAATACTTGCACTATTTTTATATGCAACAATTTTTGGTTTTTTTAATTCTTCAAATGACAATATCTTTACAACAGGCTTATTTTGGGGATTGTTTTGGCCTTTTTTTATGGTCTTAAGTTTATCAACTTTTGGTAGAATTTTTTGTGGAATTTGTCCTCATGGTTTTATTGGAAAATATATTACTAAATTTGGATTAAAAAAGAAAATACCTAAATTTTTAGCTAATCCTTTTATTGGATTATTATTAGTTTTTCTTGCTTGGTGGTTTATTTATTATATGTTCCCAGGAATTTATAAAACACCAATAGCTACAGCACTTGTTTTTACAGTTTTAACTTTTGTAGCAATTGTATTTTATTTTGTATATGATGAAATGTCTTATTGTAAATCTATTTGTCCAATTAGTGCCCTTACTAGAGCTTATTCTAAAGTTAGTTTTACTTATTTAGGAACATATAAAGAAGAATGCAAAGATTGTAAGACTTTTGATTGTGCTAATGCTTGTTCATATAATTTAAAGCCATTTACTTTTGATAAAAAAAACTCAATGGATGATTGTACTTTATGTATGGATTGTGGTCAAGCTTGTGAAGCCGTTAGTTTTAAGATTAAAAAACCCTCTTTTTCTTTATTTAATAAATTTAAAGTTCAAAAATCCGAAGTGTGGGCATTTATATTAATCACAGCTGCTATTTCTATTACTATGGGCTTTCATCACGCTTTAGGACGAAGTGCTATTGTAGAAGAGTTTATTTGGACGAAAACAGCTAGGTATTTTGAAAGTTTTATAAATTTTGGCCCTGTTGATACTGTTGGGCTTTTTGCTTTTCTTTATTCAGTTGTTATTGTAATATCTTTATCAGTTTTTGGAATGTTTATTGCTTCAAAAATAATGAATGTGACATATGAAAAAACCATGTATACCTTAGCTTATGCTTTTGCTCCTTTATTTATAATTGGTGGTTTATCTCATATGGGAGAATTTTTCTTTTATCATTATGCCTCTGATACTATAAATGCCTTTATTCAAGCTTTTGGCTTAAATTATGAATATATAAAACCTCTTGCAACAAGACGAGATACTTGGGTACATATTTTTAAAGCTTTTAATCATATTGCATATGTTTGGGCATTTATTATTATGATTGGAAGATTAAGATTGATTAATAGCTCTATTCTAAGAAAAACAATCGCTTTTCCTTTTGCTTCTGCTTTAATCATATTTTATATGGGATTAAACTTTTATACAGGATATGTATTTAAAACATACGGAGCTATGAAAAAAGCACCTCATTCTCATGAAATAAAAAAAGGATAATATTTTGAATACTGAATTAATAAAAAATATCGTTGATTATGGAATTATTTCTCTTTTAGTTCTTATGAGCTTTATTGCTGTAATGCTTTTTTTTGAGAGACTATTTTTTTATAGAAAATTAGATGTTAATAAATACAAGAATAAAAAACAACTAGATATCGCATTAACAAAAAATTTGACATTTATTGGTACCATTGCTTCAAATTCTCCATACATAGGACTTCTAGGAACTGTATTAGCAATTATGCTTACTTTTATGACTATGAGCCAAGGTGATATTGTTGCAAGTAAGATTATGAGTTCTTTAGCCCTTGCTTTAAAAGCAACTGCTGTTGGTCTTGTTGTTGCTATTATATCAATGGTTTTTTATAATATCTTAGTTCGATATACAGAAGTTTTGGAAAGTAAATATGAAAATCAAGAAATTTGATTCCATAAATATAATTCCATTTATTGATGTTTTATTAGTATTATTAGCAATAGTTTTAATGACATCAACTTTTATAGCAAAAGGAGTTATTCCTATATCTTTACCTGAAGCTAGAAGTGCAGAAGATATGAAAGCAAAAAAAGAAGTTTCTATTTTTATAAAAAAAGATGGGACTATTTATTTAAATAAAACTTTTGTTTTAAAAGAGGAATTGAAATCTAAGTTAGAGTTGCTTGATAAGGAAAATCCAATTTTAATAAATAGTGATAAAGAGGCAAAGTTTGACACTTTTGTTACTATTTTTGATTTATTAAAAGAAAATGGATTTAAAAATATTTCTATAGTTACTTTAAAATAATGAGATATTTTAAAGCTTTTTTTCTGACGATTTTTATATACATAACAATAGCAGCATCTTTGTTATTAGTGATACCTTTTAATAAAATTGAGATAGAAAAAAAACAAAAGCAGAAAAAAATATCTTTAAATTATGTACAAGTTTTAAAATCAAAACCTATTGAAAAAGAAAAAGTTTTAGAACTAGTAGAAGTAAAAAAAAAGATTATAGAAAAAGTAAAGGCTATTAAAAAAACTCCTAAAAAAGTTATAAAAAAGAAGGCAGAAGTAAAAAAGAAAAAGGTTTTAAAAAAGAAAATAGTTAAAAAAAAGAAAATAGTTAAAAAATCTAAAAAACCAAAAACCAAAAAACAAACTATTCCTAAAAAAACCAAAAAGAAGATTTCAAAAAAAACTATTGAAGAAAAAAAAGATTTACCTAAAGTACAGCCACAAAATATTGTTAATTATAAAGTTGACTTTTTAGCAAAAAATCTTGCTTTAATTAAAAAACATATACAAAGAAATGTAAAATATTCAAGACGTGCTAGAAAAATGAATATTCAAGGTGAAGTAATAGTAGAATTTTGTTTATTAAAAAATGGTAAAATAAAAGACATTAAAACTTTAAGTGGCCATAGATTATTAAGAAAATCAACAATAGAAGCTATAGAAAAAGCAGCTTTATCTTTTCCCAAAGTAAGTAAAAATATAACAATAAAATTACCTATTAACTACAAACTTATTTAAAGTATGACTAGGATTTGTTTTCTTCTTTTTTTAAAGTAACAATCCAATTTTCATACTTTGGATCATGATTGATTTCATCAATTTGTTTTTGAGTTAAGTGTGGATAACTCATTGTTTTACCATTCCAGACAATGCAAGGAAAGCTTTTTTCTTTTTTGAAAATTGATTTAAGTTTTTCAAACATTTTAAATACTCTTATCTCTCATGTTATTTAAATTTTGCTTGTATTCTTTGTTCTAGTTCTGCAATAGTTTCAATAGCATCTTCACTATGGTCAGAAAATCCCCAATTTACTAAAACTGAATCAATTCCTGCATTTTTTGCAGCCATAATATCTTTATGAGAATCGCCTATTAATTGAGCATTTTCTTTTTTTATTTTATGGGTTTCTAAAATTTTATAAACCATATCTGGGTGAGGCTTTGATCTTGCTACTGAGTCATATCCTAAAATTGTTTTAAAATGTTGTCCGATTCCCACATGATTTAACATTCTTTTTGCAAAAACAGAGTTTGCATTTGTTGCAACTGCTAAAGTAAAGTCTGATTTTAAATCATCAATTAGTTTTTGAATACCATCATATAATTCTAAATCTTTTAGACAAGTATCATGATAATAATCTTCAAAAAGTGTTTTTTGTTCTTCTGTAAACTCTTTAGTTCCATAAAAAAATTCTGAAGGATTTATTTTTGGGTCATTTATTTTTTCAAGTGCAAAAGTTTTTTCTAAGGGCTCAAACCCAAGGTTAGCTCTCACAAAATTAATTGTATTTGTTATTGAGGTTCCACTATCAATTAAAGTCCCATCCATATCAAACATTAATAATCTCATTATTATCCTTATTAATAATTTTTTGAAATTATATGCATATCTTTGATAAAGTCAGGTTAAACGTTTAATTAATGTTCTATAAATATTAAAATAAAAGTAATTAACACATATTTAACAATTGTTTACTAACATTACAACAGAAAAAGAAGATTAACTATTTCCTCCTACTACTTATAGTTTAGTTTTCTCCTATTAACATAATTGAATATTTTTTTAAAAAAGCTTCACTTTTTAAGTGGAGCTTTTTTTATGCCTTTTTTAGTATAATGCAAAAAATCTTATAAAGGAGAATTCTAATAATGATGAAAAATAAGAAAAACTATTTCTCATTTTTTGGTATTTTAATTGCTACAGTAAATATAAAAATACATTCGCAGTTTAGTATTATTACTGCAATTATAAATAAAAATATGCCAAAAATCGCAAAACTGTTACATGCAAAACAGTTAAAACCAATCAAACAATATTCAACAAATAATATATAAATAAAATAGGGAATAAAAAACACATGGAAAATAAAAAATTAACTACAAGCATCGTTGCAAGCTTACTAATAGCAACAAATCTTTTTTCGCAAGAACTTTCAACAATAACCGTTACAAGTGCTACAAAATCAGAACAATCAATTAAAGATGTTACTTCAAATGTTGAAGTTATTACAAAAGAAGAAATAGAAGAGAGACATTTTAATTCAGTTAATGAAGCATTAAATACAATATCAGGTATCTCACTTAATTCAAATGGTGGATTAGGTTCAACTTCTTCAGTGTATTTAAGAGGTATGGGAAATTCAAGAATTCTAGTTTTAATCGATGGGATTAGATTTCAAGATCCATCAAATACAAGTGGTGCAAATTTATCTCATTTAATGATTAATGATATTGAAAGAATAGAAGTTATTAAAGGGGCACAATCTGGTATTTGGGGTGCAGATGCAGCAGCTGGGGTTATAAATATAATCACAACAAAAGCAAATAAAGGAACAAATGCTAGTATAAATTTAGAAGCAGGAAGTTTTAATACAAAAAAATATGGAGCTACTATTAGTCATGGTACAGAAAATTTTGATGTAAAATTAAGTGCAAGTAAAATTGATACTGATGGATTTACAAGTCAAGTACCAAAAAAACGGAATCCAAAAGATTTTGAAGATGATGGATATGAAAATACAACTTTATCTTTAAATACAAATATTTATATTACAGAAAATAGTAAACTAAGTTTTGATGTAAAAGATATAAATGCAAAAGTTGAATATGATGGTGGTGCTTGGAATGATTCTGGAGAAAATAAAGCAAATAATGATACTTTCAAAAGTGATGTAGATACAACTATATATAGTGCTTCATATTCACAAAAAATCAAAAGTCATAATATTAAATTAAAATATGAATTAAGTAAATTCAAAAGACATGAAATAGGAACTACTTCTGGAGTACTTAAATTTTCAGGAGAAACTCAAAATATTGAAATAAATGATGAATTTAAATATTTAGAGAATGATTTTTTAATTTTTGGTGCAGGATTAAATAAAGATGATGTTGATTATATAAAAGTTGATGATACAACAAATCAAAGAGAGAGTAAAGGCAAGTATTTTTATTTAACAAATTCTAATAAGTTTAATAAAATATTATTGACTGAAAGTTTAAGATATGACAAATATAATAACTTTGATAATAAATTAACAGGAAAAGTAGGTATTAAATATAATCATAATGATGATTTGTCTTTTACCTCAAACGTAGGTACTGCTTATAATGTTCCAAGTATAATAAAAGAGTTTAATCCTTGGGGACAAGCTAATCCTAATTTAGAACCAGAAGAAACAAAGAGTTTTGATTTTGGTTTAAATTATAAAGATATATCTCTAACTTTCTTTAGATCAAAAATTGATAATTTAATTGATTGGTCAGGAAGTGGATATAAAAATGTAGAAGGAGAATCTACATTTAAAGGATATGAGCTTGAATATAATAAGGCAATAAGTGAAAATGTTTTAATTGGATTTAATTATACAAGATTAAGTGCAAAAAATAATAAAAAAGAATTTTTAGCAAAAAGACCTGTACAAACATTAAAAGCTTCACTTGATTATTATGGTTTTGAAAAAATTCATTTTAATGTAAATGCAGAATATGTTGGTTCAAGATTTAGTAAAAATGACAAGGATGGTGAACAAACGGGAAAATATACACTTTGGAACTCAGTGGTTAATTATGAGATTAATAAAAATCTAAAAGTATATGTAAAAATTGATAATATTTTTAATAAATACTACCAAACAATTGATGGTTATGCAACAGCAGAACGAAGTGCTTATGTTGGGTTAAATTACAAATTCTAATGAAAAAATTAATTTATTTAATACTTTTTTTTAGTTTAAATTTATTTGGAGAGCAGAGAATTATAACTCTCTCTCCTTCAATAAATGAAATAGTTTTTGCACTTGGAAGTGGAAAAGATATTGTTGCAAATACAGAGTATTGTAATTTTCCAGAAGAATCAAAAGCTATACTAAAAGTAGGTGGGTATTCAAGTGTTTCTTTGGAAAAAATTCTTATTGCAAAACCTAGTATTATTTTGGCTCAAGATTATGATGAGAAACTAATATCAAATATAAAAAAATTAAACTTGAATGTAAAAACATTTAAGACAAATAATTTAAAATCTATTAAAACAACCATTACT
Organism: Halarcobacter sp.; assembly: GCA_030145305.1. Classification (GTDB taxonomy): domain Bacteria; phylum Campylobacterota; class Campylobacteria; order Campylobacterales; family Arcobacteraceae; genus Halarcobacter. Next base: position 60,219 of record JAQYVX010000008.1, read on the forward strand.
ACTATTGGAAAACTTTTAGATAAAGAGAATAAAGCTAAAGAATTAACGCAAGATATTGATAATAGTTTAAAAAGTATAAAAAATATTGTCTTAAATAAGAAGATTCTAATAGTAATTAGTCCAAGAAAAGATTTAAATAAAATTATATATGTAGCAGGAAACAATCTTTATTTCAATGATATAATTGAAGCTTCAAACAATAAAAATGCCTATGTTTCGTCTTCTTTATCACAGCCAATTGTAAATGTGGAGAAAATTATTAAAATGAATCCAGATATAATAATAATGCTAGCTCCATATATAAATCAAAGAAATATAACTCATGATGATTTAAAGAAAAATTGGTTAGATTTGCCTATAACTGCAGCTAAGAAAAAAATGATTTATATTATTGATAAAGAATATGCTGGAATTCCTAGCAATAGAGTGGTTAATTTTATAAAAGATTATAAGGATATATTAATAGATGTTAGAAATAAATAATTTTAGCAATGAAATCTTACAAGATATATCTTTTAAACTAGATATTGATGAAAACCTCATTGTTTTAGGACAAAATGGTGCTGGAAAGTCAACTTTGGCAAAAGTATTATGTAACTTGCTTTCAAATCCAAATGTAAAACTTTTTGATAAAAACATCTCTTCTTTTGATGAAAATACCAGAACTCATTTAATAAACTATATTCCTCCAAAGCTTGAAATTTTTGATGAATATATTACAGTTTTTGAATACTTAGAAATCTGCGCAATTGGTGAGATTAAAAAAGAAAATATTGAAGAAATCATCACTTTATTAAAATTAGAACATGTAAAAAATAGATATTGTGCAACTTTGAGTAGTGGAGAACAACAGCTTCTTCTTCTAGCCTCGGCACTTATCCATAATGCAAAAATTACAATATTTGATGAATTAACAGCAAATTTAGATATATCAAGGATAAAAGGGGTATTTGATATATTTAAGTCTTGTAAGTTAGAACAAAAAATTATAATTACACATAATCTTGACTTAGCATACAATTTAAAATATAAAATTCTTTTTTTAGAAGAGGGAAGAGTGAAATTTTTTGGTTCAAGTGAAGACTTTTTTACAAGTAAAAATCTAAGTGAGTTTTATAATGATAGTATTAAATTTGTAGATAATCATTTGGTAATAAATTTATGAAAAAACTATTATATTTATTTGGTTTTTTAATAATAAGTTTATCTCCTTTTTTAGGAGATACTAGTTTAAACTATAAAGAGATATTTGAACCTTCTTCTTCAACATATACTATTTTTTGGGATTTAAGAGTTCCTAGAATAGTTTTAGGATTTTTTGTAGGAAGTATTTTAAGTCTTAGTGGACTAATTTTTCAAACAATTTTTAAGAATGCTTTAATAACTCCTTATACTTTAGGAATTGCTAGTGGAACTACACTTTTCACTGCTATTTCTATAGTCTTTTTTCCAAGTTTAATACTTGCTATTTCTGGGGTTGCTGGTTCTTTTTTTACTATTATAATTTTATATTTAATTTCTCAAAAGATAAATAGAAGTTCAATTGTTATTTCTACAAATTCCATACTACTTATTGGAATTGCTTTATCATTTTTCTATTCTTCTGGTTTGATGTTGATATTTTTCATGAGTGATTTACAAGAAAATTATTCAATAGTTAGATTTACTCTTGGAAGTTTAGATGTGGTTGGATTTAGTTCATCTTTAATTGTCCTTTGTGTTGCAATGATTTTGTATTTTACAGTTACTTTTTATAAAGATAAAATAAAGCTACTTCTTATATCAAATGACACAGCTTTATTAAAAGGTTTAAATGTAAATAGATTAAATTTAACTCTTCTAATTGTAATTTCTCTTGCAGTTGGAATAAGTATTAGTTTTGTAGGACCGATTGGTTTTATAGGGCTTGTGATTCCTCATATAATAAAAATAATCTATAAACAAAGTGCCCATAAATTAATTTTTCCTGTTTTCTTTTATGGCGGTGTATTTTTAGTCTTTTCTGATCTTATTGCTAGGAATTTAAATACTGCTTCAAGTTTACCAATTGGAGTTGTAACTTCATTTATAGGAGCTCCATTTTTTGTATATTTACTTATAAGAAGAAGTTCAAAAGGTAAATAATGGCTATAAAAATGATTAGAAAATCAAATCTTGCCTTAAACTTCAAGGCTTCTTTGACATCTTTGATTTCGATATTTTCTTTTCCTATCCCAAAATATGCCTTATCTTTTATTTTCCCAAAATAAGAAGTAGGGCCTCCTAGTTTTACTTTTATAGCTAAAGCCATAGCTGAAATTGGATGTCCTGCATTTGGGCTATCATGTAATTTTGCAAAGTTATAAAAGTTTTTAAAAGCAAAGCTTGATTTAAATAATATTGCAATTAAAATAGCTGTAATTCGTGATGGAATATAGTTTACTATATCATCTAATTTTGCTGAGAATTTTCCAAAATTTTCATATTTTTTATTTCTATATCCCACCATAGAATCTAAAGTATTAATAGCTTTATAAATAAAAGCTCCAATAAGACCAAAAAATAAAAGATAAAAAATAGGGGCAATAACCCCATCACTTAGGTTCTCAGCATAAGTTTCAATACTTGCTTTATTTATATCACTTTGAGACATTTCTTTTGTATCTCTACTTACAAGCATAGAAATTGCAAATTTTGGGTCTTTTGCTTCTATTACATTTTTAACGCTATCATATAACATTTTTTGAGAAATTGTAAATGAGGCTAAAAAAGCTTGAAATAAAATATTATCTATCATGGTCAAAAAATATGTTAAAAAGAATACAAGAATAAGAAGAGTAATAGTAAGTAAAAATCCTATAAAAACAGAATCTTTATAAAATTTCTTTTCAAACCAAGAAATATAATTTCCCATTAGTATAATAGGGTGTTTTAAATATTTTATTTGCTGAAATTCTGAAAAAATAGCATCTATTAAATAAGCTAGTAAAAATATCTCAATATACATTTTTATCTATTTCTTTAAAAGCTTTTTTAAGTATTTTTATAGAGTTTTTGTTTTTCACAGCAATTCTTATAAAAGAACTATTTAAAAAATCAAAATTTGAACAATCTCTTATTAGAATTTTATATTTTAAAAGTTTAGTTTGTAACTCTTTTGCATCTATTTTTTTTAATTTTACTAAGAAAAAGTTTGCATCACTTTTATATATTTTTTCTATAAAAGATTGTTCTGTTAGATATTTGGAAAGTAACTTAAAAAGCAGTCTTTTATTTTTAGAATTTTTATTTGTACTTTCTTGTTCAAAATTTTTATCTTTCATGGCTTCAATTAAATAATTCATATCAAAACTTGACAATTTCCACATTGCTTCTTTTTTTCTAATATTCTTGATGTTTTCTTTTGATGAAATTATAGTTCCAATTCTAATTCCTGCACTTGAATAAATTTTTGTCATTGATTTAAGTATATATAATTTATCATATGATTTTAAATATTTTATAGCAGATTCTTTTTGAGTAAAATCTAAGAAACTTTCATCAATAAAAATTGTACAATTTTTTGATATCCAAGTTTTCATTAAATGTTCAAGATTATAATATCTTCCATCAGGAGTTGAGGGATTTACAAATACAACTAAAGAATTCTCTTTTATCTTTTTCTCTTCATAGATATTTTTAAACCTATTGATTTTTTTTAGTTTATAAGAAAAAATATCCACAGCTTTTTTGTATTCTAAATAAGCAGGAGAATAAATAAGACAATCTTTTAAATTAAGATGTCTAAAAATTGTAAAAATTGCGTTACTTCCACCATTGAAAAGCTCAATTTCTGAAGCTTTTACACTATATTGTTTTGATATAATCTTATATAATTTTTCATATTTTGGATATGCTTTAATATCAAGTTTATTAAAATCAATATTGATTTTTGGTTTTACAAAGTTTATATTTGAGGAAAGATCAATAATCTCTTTTTCTTTGCATTTTAATTGTTTTGCAAAAGAGTTTACATCTCCGCCATGTTGAAATTTATTCAAAATAAAATCTTCTTTAATTTTTTAAGAATATTACTATAAAAAGGCTTATTCTTGGGTGTAATAACAAGAGTTTCAATTGAACAAATAAATGAACTTATAAAAAAAACTAATATAAAGTTTATATCTTTACAAGAAACAAAGAATGGAATTACAGATTCTACTTATCTTGGTACTTCTGTAAATATGACAAAATATATATTTAAAATTTTTGAAAATTCTACTTTGACTAATGTGAAAAATAAAGTGTCTATATTAGAAAGTATAAAAGATTTAAAAGTACCAAAAGTAATATCAAAAGAGATTGTTTTATATGAAAATAAACCTACAATATTATTCTCTTTTATAGAAGGTAAAATCGCAAAAAAGATTACTCTTAAAGAAATTGAAGAGATAACAACTTTTTTATTTAAACTTCATAGTAAAAAAAATATAAAAACAAGTAATGAAAATATATATACAAAAGATTATTTTGAAAAAATGCTAAATAAAACGGCTGATAAAAATCTAAAATTAATATTAGAAAATAAATATCAAGTACTTAGAAATATTGATTTAAAGAATAATAGTCTTATTCATGGAGATTTATTTCCTGATAATGCAAAATTTATTGATGGAAAATTAAGTGGAGTGTATGATTTTGCACAAGCATCTTTTGGAAATGATTATTTCGATTTAGCTGTACTTATTATTAGTTGGTGTTTTGATGAATATACTTTTAATGAAAGATATTTTGAAAAAATACTAGAAGTTTATTCAAAAAATAGAGAACTTAGTATTTCAAAAGATGAAATAAAAGAATATTTACTTTTTGCTTGTCTTTATTATACTGTGCAAAGAATCACCAGAGAAAATAAAATGAAAGATTACAAGGAGTATCAAATAAAGTTTGATATTTTAGAAAATCTTTTTAATGGAACAAATAAATGAAAAAATTTACTAAAGACAATATAAATATTTTAAAGCAAATCATGCTTTCAAGAAGAGATATAAGAGGGAATAAATTTATAAAAAAGAGAATAGATAATGATATTTTAGATGAAATATTAAGTGCAGCAAATTGTGCTCCTTCTGTTGGTTTTTCTCAACCTTGGAAATTTGTGATTGTTAAAAATAAAGAAAAAAGAGATGAAATTTATCAGGAATTTGTAAAAGAAAATGAAAAAGCAAAAAAGATTTTTAAGAATAAAAAAATCTATTCAAAATTAAAACTTGAAGGAATTAAAGAATCATATTTAAATCTTGCAGTTTTTTATGAGAAGCCTAAAAAAGAAATCTTGGGTCAAACAAGTCAAAAAAAGATGGGTGAATATAGTGTTGTTTGTGCTATTCAAAATCTATGGCTAATGGCAAGAGCTTATAATATTGGACTAGGTTGGGTAAGTATTTTAAATCCTAAAAAAGTGAAAAAGATTTTGGGAATAAAAAAAGAGTATAAATTAGTAGGATATTTAACTCTTGGTTATGTGGATGAATTTTTAGATAAACCAGAATTAGAGACTATTGGTTGGGAAAAGAAAAAAAGTTTAAAAGATATTAAAATTATATAGGAAAATGAATGATTAAAAATATTATAGGAAATAGTGATTTTATAGAGAGTTTAAGAGGAAAAGAAGCTACTTTTTTATTGGCTTTAAGTAATACACAAACAGCAAATATAAGAGGAATAACCCAAGCAGGAATTCCTGGAAAAATATACTTAACACCAACTCTTGATGGTGAATTTTTATGTACAGGAGAAGTTAGAAGTTTAGATAATGTTCCTACAACTCTTAAAAATGTCCCAACTCCTGCCTTGCTTTCGAGGGCTGTTCATCTTTTACATCCATATAAAAATATCGAACTTTTAGATTTGGGCTTAGAAGTGAAACCTAAAATCGAATATTTTAAAATTCATGATTTTGGATTTGCACCTTCAAAAAGTATTGCCTTAGATGCTGGAATAAATGCAATTGAAATTTTTCAAAAGGGTTTAGATTTTGCTCAAAAATTTGCTCAAGAATTTGATAATAATGAATATATAATTTTAGGAGAATCAGTTCCAAGTGGTACCACAACTGCTAGTGCTGTTGCTCAAGCTTTAGCTTATAATTGCAAAGATTTATTTAGTAGTTCTTTTAAAAATGTTCCAAATAATGTAAAAGATCAGACTATTTCTAATGCTTTAAAAAATATAAAAGCAGAAGATGATTTATTTCAAATATTAGGAAAAGTTTCTGATAATATGCTAATTTTTAACGCAGGATTTATTTTAGGATTAAACAACAAAATCAAATTAATTTTAGCAGGTGGAACCCAAATGGCTTGCGTTTTACTAATAGTAAACTCAATATTGAAAACAATGGGAGGCGAGTTTGAAACTTCAAATCTTGCACTTTGTACTACAAAATGGATTTTTGAAGATAAAAATAGCGATATTAAAGCACTTCTTGAACTGTTGGATTTTAAAATAAATGCTTATTATTCTGATTTTGATTTTTCAAGCTCTGAACATCCTTCTTTAAAACTTTATGATGAAGGTGAAGCGAAAGAGGGTGTGGGAGCAGGTGCTTCACTTATATATGCTTCTTTAAATGGTTTAGAAAAAGAACAAATAATAAAAAAAATCGAAAGCTTTTTAGGGTAACTATGAAAATACTATATTTTGGTGGACAAAAATCAGGAAAAAGTCGATTAGCAGAAGCTAAAACTTTGGAATTATCTAAAGATAATGAAGCCTACTATTTAGCAACTTATGACAATTCTTATGGCGATATAGAAATGCAAAAAAGAGTTCAAAAACACCAAAATCAAAGAAAAGAAAAATTTATTACTATTGAAGAAAAATATGAACTTTCAAATCTAATAGAAGAAGAAAAAACATATTTAATAGATTGTATTTCTATGTGGCTTTTAAATGGACTTGAAAAAACTGAAGAAGAACTTTTAAAAGAAATAGAAAAATTATCATTAAAAAAAGCGAATATTGTATTTGTTTTAAATGATGTTAGTTCAGGAGTAATTCCTTTTGAAAAAGTATCAAGAAAATATGTTGATTTAAGTGGAATAATAGGACAAAAATTAGCTAGTTTTTGTGATGAAGTTTATGAAGTGAAATTAGGTCTTAGCAATAGATTAAAATAGAGGTTAGAATAGATGAAAAACATTTCAATATTTGGTACAAGTAGTGATGCTGGAAAATCTACTATTACTTTTGTAATAGGGAAGATTTTAAAAAAAAAAGGTATAAATGTAGTTCCTTTTAAAGCTCAAAATGTCTCAAACAATGCTTTTGTTTGTGATGATGGCAGTGAAATTGCAGTTGCACAATATTTCCAAGCAAAAATCTTAGATGTACCTACTTCATATCATTTAAATCCAGTTTTATTAAAATCAGGAAGAGGTTCAAGTGCTTCTGTTATTGTTGAAGGAAAAGTTTGTGAAAGTAAAGATGTTTTGTCTTATTACAAAGATTTAGATACTTTAAAACCAGCGGTAGATAGATGTTTTGAATACCTTGATAAAAGATATGATTGTGTAATCTGTGAGGGTGCTGGAAGTCCTGTTGAGTTAAATCTTATGGATAAAGACTTATCAAATATTTATATTGCAAGTAAATATAATACAAAAATCATATTAGTAGCAGATATAGAAAAAGGCGGAGTTTTTGCTTCTATTTATGGAGTTTATAATTTATTACCAGAAAATTTACGTAAAAATGTAATTGGGGTAATAATAAATAAGTTTCGTGGAGATTTAAGTCTTTTTGATGAAGGTATAAAAATTATTGAAAATGATTTTAAAATACCAGTTCTAGGAGTATTACCTTATATTCCTTTTAATTTAGGCTTTGAAGATTCTCAAAGTTTAAAAAATTATACTCAAAATAATAAAGAAGCTATTATAAGAGTTGCAGTAATTTTTTATCCATATATGAGTAATTATAATGACTTTGAGCCTTTAATAGCTGATAAAAACATTGATTTAGAGTTTGTTGAGTCTAATATCTCTTTAGAAAAGTTTGATTTGATAATTTTACCTGGTTCTAAACTTGTAATCAAAGATTTACAATGGTTAAAAGAAATAGGACTTTTTGATAAAATCAAAATATTTAATAAGACTATTTTAGGACTTTGTGGTGGTTATGAAATGATGTTTGAGAAACTTAATGATAAATATGCTTTAGAAAATACTAAAGCTTGTATAGAAGATGGTTTTAATTTTATTGATGATGAAATCATATTTGAAAAAGAAAAAACTCTAAAAAAAGCTTCTTATGAAATATTTGATATAAAGATAAAAGGCTTTGAAATACACCATGGACAAAGTAAAAAATATCCCTTATCTTATAAAAAGAAAAATATTTATGGAACTTTTCTTCATGCAGTTTTTGATAATGACGAATTTAGAACTTTTCTTTTTTCTAAAATAAATAGTTTATATCAGCCTTTTGATTTTAAAAATTATAAAAAAGAACATATAGATAGTTTTATAAGTAATTTAGAAAAAAAATTAGATGTAAAAAGAATAATGGATAATATAAATGAATAAAGACATAATATTAGGACTAAAATTTGCTTTTAGTTACTTCTCAATTCTTCCTATAAAGTTTGATAATAGTGTTGATTTATCAAAAAAAGAGATTATAAACTACTTGATATTTTTCCTTCCTTTTGTAGGTGCTGTGTTATCTTTTTTAACGATTATCTCATTTAATTTGCTTGAATCTTTATCTTGGCTTGCTGCAATTATTTGTGCTTTTTTATATATGATGCTTTATGGCTTTATTCATACAGAAGCAATTTTGGACGTAGTAGATGCCCTTTATGCTAAACATGGAGGAAAAGATGCCTATGAAATAATAAAAGAGCCTACAATAGGTGCTATGGGCTTTTTATATGCTTTAGCCTTTGTATCTATAAAAGTTGCTGCAATATCAATGCTTTTATTAAATGACCTTTTTTTAGAACTCATTTGCATAGCAATTATAAGTAGAGTATCAGTTCAGTTTTTAGTAAAGATAAAAGAGTTTAAATCAAGTTTTGTAGGTCTTATGAAAGAGTCTTTTAAAAGTTTCAAAATTTCATTTTTACTCTATCTTTTAATCTGTTTTATATTAATAGCTTCAAAAGCTTTTATTCTATTTTCTATAGCTTTTATAGTTTCTTTTTTCTTTTCTTTATTTTTAGAAAAAAACTTAGGCTTTTTAAATGGGGATGCCTTAGGTTTTAATTTGGAGTTTGTTGAAATAATTTTATTAATAAGTGTTTGTTTATTATGGCTTTAATTACGCTTTTAAGGCATGCTCCCCTTGCTTCTAAATACCAAAGATGTTACAACGGACATATAGATTTAGAAATTGATAACTCTTTAATAAACTTAGAACAACAAGAAACTTTAAAAAAAGTCAAAAATCAAAATTATGACTTAGTATTTTCTTCTGATTTAAAAAGATGTACTCAAACTCTAGATTTAATACATTTTTCTTATAAAACTGATAATAGATTAAGAGAAGTAAAATTCAAAGATATTTTTGAAGGAAAATCTTTCGATGAAATATCCAAAATGGATATTTATGACAAAAAGCATTTAACTTCATTTATTACTTGGCACAATTTTATATCTTCTGAGAGTATAAAAGATTATAAGAATAGAGTAATGTCTTTTTTAGAGGAGTTACCTAAAAATAAAAATATCTTAATTTGCTCCCATGGTGGTACTATTAAACTTCTTCATTCTATTTTAAAAAATGAAAGATATGAAGAAAGTTTATTAAAAATTGAATATTGTGAATTTATCGATTTAAATACATAAGTAAAACTTATAATTAATTTATAAGCTAGATTAATAATAAATTTAACTTAATTTAAATATAATTCAAAATTATAATGGTTTGATTCGTGCTTTAATACTTTTAGGCAGATGAGCAAAAACTATTGTACTATTTTTTATGTATTCACCATTTTCAAATATTGATACCTCTAAACTCATATTTGATTTTTTAAAAGATAGTAATTTTATAGTTTGATTATTTTGTTCATAGCTTATATTTTTTGATTTTAAATCAATGAATTGTTTTTTAAGCATATTTCTCCTTCCTTTTCAAACCATTATAAAAAAATTATTCTTAAAGGATATTATTTATGAACAATCAAGAACACATCTCTGCCATTCCTTCAAATAGATTACAATTTTTTCCTATTATGATGTTTGCAATTGTTATGGGATTTACAGGCTTATCTCTTGTCTTATCAAAGCTTAGTGAAGTTTTATATTTTCCATCTTTTATAGCCTCTTTTTTTGGGCTTATTTCTATTGGCTTATTTTTAATTATTTCATTTTTTTACATAAAAAAAATTATACTTTTCAAAGAAGAGGTAAAAAAAGAGTTTCTTCATCCAATTAGAATCAATTTTTTCGCAGCAATTTCTATTTCTTTACTTCTATTATCAGTATTTTATCGGCATAGTATTGTAGAGTTATCACAAATTCTTTTTATTTTAGGTGCAGTTCTACACCTGTTTTTTACAATGTTTACTTTTAAATATTGGATAAATAATAGTATAGAAATTCAACATTCAAATCCAGCTTGGTTTATTCCTGTTGTTGGGAATATTATTGTTCCAATTGCAGGAAAAGGTTTTCTTCCTGATGATATATTGTATTTTTTCTTTTCAATTGGAATTTTCTTTTGGATTATTTTGTTTGCAATTATTTTAAATAGAATTATGTTTCATAAGCAGTTTGCTCCAAAATTTATGCCAACGCTATTTATTCTTATAGCACCACCTGCTATTGGATTTCTTGGATATATAAAATTAACAGGAAGCTTAGATTTCTTTGCACATATGTTATATAGTTTGGGACTATTTTTTACAATTTTAGTATTTATTATGTATAAAAATTATATTAAAATTAAATTTTTTATCTCATGGTGGGCGTTTACTTTCCCTTTAGCTGCTATTGCATTATCTACAATTTTAATGTATGAATTTACGCATCAAAGTTTTTATGCAATTCTTTCATATGTTTTTGCACTTTTAACAGCTGTCGTTGTATTCCTTGTGGCAAAACAGACTATTGTTCATATGTTTAAAAAAGAGATATGTATTATGGAGTAAGATTTTATATCTTAGGTTTTAGAGGAAAAAGAGAAGTTTATTTCTCTTTTTTCTCTGCAATAGAATAAAGAATTTTTTTAAAAGCTTTTTCTAAAAATTTTTTTTCTTCATCATCTAAAACATCATAAAAGTATTTATTATTTTCTCTAAATAGGGGCATACATTCCTCAACTATCTTTTTAGCTTTTTCTTGAAGATAAAGTAGACAACTTCTTTTATCTTCTAACGAAGACTTTTTATATATTAATTCTTTTGTTTCAAGTTTTTTTACTACTTTACTAGTTCCTCCTGAAGAGAAAACCATTCTTGCAGAAACTTCTTTTGCTGTTAATCCTTCTTTATATATATGCAAAGCAAAAAGCATATCTACCTCTGCTTGTGTTAATCCATATTTTTCATAAATATGTTTCCCACTTGAGTGTAACATATTACAAATTATAGTCATGGGAAGAGTTATAGCCGCGGTTGATTTGATATGATTTTCAGATTTTATTTTTTCATAAGTATAAAAGGCATCTAATATTTTCTTTTTCATAAAATGATTATATCCAAGAAATCTGAAATTCATTTGAAGATACCTTCCTAGGAAAGCAAAATATAAGTTTTAAGATGTTAGATTCCTAGGAAGCTAAATATTAAGGAAATTAAAATGTTTAAAAGAGTTATCTTGGGATTGATTTTTCCAATTTTACTTTTCTCAGAAAGTTTAAATGATTTAATACAGATGTCATTAGAAAATAAAATTATAAATGCATCTAAAAAAAATGTTGAATCTGTTCAAGAAGAGTATGAAAGTGTGAAAAAAGCTTATTTACCAAGTGTAGATATTGGCGGAGCTTACACAGATGTTGCACATGAGACAGCAGCTAATGCAAATAATTCAGTAAATGCATATGTAGATGTCTCTTATAGTCTTTATGACGGTGGAAAAAAAGATTTAAAATATAAATCATATGAATCTCAAATTGAAGCTTCAAATAAAGATTTATTGTCATTGAAAAATGAAGTATCATTAGATGTGATAAAACACTATTATGATTATCTAAGTTATAGTTCACAAAAAGATGCAAAACAAAAAGAGATAGAACAATTGGATGCTCAATATAAACGATTAAGTAAATTTTTTGAGGCAGGGACTACAACAATTGATGAGTTAGACAAAATTAAATCAAAAGTGGAAAGTGCAAATGTACAACTACATGAATTAGAATTAAATATTCAAACAGTTTTACATGAATTAGAGTATATAACAGGTCAAAAAGTACGTATTGATGCGGGTTCTTATATGGAAATTTCTAATGAAGAAGCCGAATTAAGAAATGATATAAAAGCTTTAGAATATTCTATGAAAACAGAGCTTTTAAATGCAAAAGAAATTAAAACAGCAGATAATCCACAAATTAATCTTAATAACACTTATACCTATTATGACAATAATTATGATAGTGCAACATACAAAGATAATGAATTAGAAGATCAAAATATTTTCGCTGTAAATATAAAATGGAATTTATTTGATTTTGGTTCTACAAAAACAGCTTACAATGCTGCTCATAAATCTTATTTAAGTACAAGATCAAAATATGAATATGAAAAAAACAAAGCAGAAGTTGATTTAAGCTTAGCATTAAAATCTTATAAAATTGCAAAACTTAAAATAAAATCGGCAAATTCAGCACTTAAAGCTGCAATTAGCACTTATGATGTAATAAAAAATAAATATGAAAATGGCTTAGTGGATAATGTTAACTATTTAGAAGCATTAAGTGATAGATCAGAAGCGGAAAGTTCACTTAGCCTTGCAAAATATAATTTAGAAATTAGAAAAGCTAATGTGATGTACCACAAAGGTAAAAATGTATGGGAGTATGTAAAATGAAAAAACAAAATAAAATCCTGTCTTCAGGTAAAAAAATCTTAGTAAGTTTTGTGCTTTTAGCAAGTGCTTGGTCTTTTGCCCAAGGACAAGAGGCCCCAGCTGTACCTGTTGAAGCGTTTACAGTAAGTGATAAAGAAGTTACAATAAGTAAAAAATACCCAGCTACAATTAAAGCTCAAAAAAGTGTTGATATTATTGCTAGAGTTTCAGGTTCTTTAGAAAAAAGATATTTTATAGAAGGTTCATATGTAAAAAAAGGACAAAAGTTATATAGAATTGAACAAAGAACATATCAAGCAAATATTGATTCTTCAAAAGCGGCAGTAAGTAGAGCAAAAGCTCTATTAGTAAAAGCTACAAGTGATTGGAAAAGGTATGAAAAATTATTTGAAAAAAAAGCAATAAGTGCATCACAAAAAGATGAATATTTTTATAACTATCAAGATGCAATAGCAAACTTAACAAATGCAGAAGCAGCGTTAACAAATGCAAAAATTCAGTATGAATATACACAAATTAAAGCCCCAATTAGTGGAATAATTGCAATTACAAACCTAAATGAAGGTAATTATGTTAATGCAAATACAACATTAACAACTATTACAAAAATTGACCCTATTTATGTAGAATTTTCTATACCACAATTAGATATTGGGAAATACTTAAATCATATAAAATCAGACAAAGTTAGGTTTTCAATTAACTGCCAAAATAAATGTATGAAAGATGGTGTTTTAAAATATATTTCTCCAACATTAGACGCCTCAACTGATACTTTATTATTAAGAACACAATTTGATAATAAAAATAATGAAGTAATAGTAGGTCAATTTGTAAATATAAATATAGAAAATATTCATATTCCAGGAGTAATGAGTATTCCAGAAATTGCAATTATGCAAAGTGGTACTTCTTCAGTTGTATATGTTATTGATGATAAATCTACAGCTCAAATTAGACCAGTTCAATTAACAGGTGAAAACTCTTCAACAGGAGTTATTATTAAAAGTGGTCTAAAAAGTGGTGAAAAAATCATATTAAGTAACATAGCAAAACTTAAACCAAATTCTAAGGTTAAAATAATAGAAGGAAAAAAATAAAATGATTTCTTCGTATTTTATAAAAAATCCAGTATTTACATCAGTAATATCTATTATTATTTTTCTTACTGGATTGCTGTCAATTAATAATTTACCAATTGAGCAGTATCCTCAAGTGTCTCCTCCTCAGATTATTGTTTCTACAGTATATCCAGGTGCTAGTTCACAGACTATTGCTCAAACAGTTGTTGCTCCACTAGAAGAGAGTTTAAATGGTGTTCAAGATATGATTTATATGGAGTCTACAACCTCAGATGATGGTTCTGCTTCTATAAATATATATTTTAAAGTTGGAACTAATACTCAAGAAGCAAAAGTTAATGTAAATAATAAAGTACAAACAGTTTTATCAACTTTACCTTCAATTGTTCAAAGCCAAGGTTTAAATGTAGAAGAAAGATCAGCTAGTATTTTAAAAGTATATGCTTTGATTTCTCCTGATAATTCAAGAGATACTCTATTTTTATCAAATTATGCAAAGAACAATATTGTTGATGAACTTAAACGTATTAAAGGTGTTGGTTCTGTAAAAATATTTGGTGAAAAAGAGTATGCAATGAGAGTTTGGTTGAACCCTGATAAATTGCTAAACTACAATCTAACTTCAGCAGAAGTAATTGAAAAAATTAAAGATCAAAATGAACAATATGCTGCTGGTAAATTTGCACAAGAACCAACAGCAAGTAAACAAATGTTTACTTATACTTTACAAACGCCAAATAGATTTGAAAATGTAGAACAATTTTCAAATATTATTCTAAAAGCAGATATGACAGGTAGAAATGTTTTATTAAAAGATGTGGCAACAGTGGAACTAGGTTCTGCTTCATATTCAAGTAAAGCCTTATTTAATGGGCAAAATGCCATTCCTTTTGGTATCTTTTTACAATCAGGTGCAAATGCTCTTGATTCAGCTGCTGCTATTCAATTAAAAATTGATGAAATTGAAAAGAATTTTCCTGAAGGTGTTGAATATAAAGTTCCTTATGAAACATTATCTTTTATTGAAGTTTCTATTCAAGAAGTAGTAAATACTTTTATTGAAGCTATGCTTTTAGTAATGTTAATTATTTATATCTTCTTACAAAATTGGAGAGCTACACTTATTCCTATTTTAGCAGTACCAATTTCAATTGTAGGTGCTTTTGCTGGAATGTATGCTTTAGGATATAGTATAAACCTTCTTACTCTTTTTGGTTTAGTTCTTGCTATTGGAATCGTTGTTGATGATGCAATTGTTGTTATAGAAAATGTTGAAAAACATATGTCTCAAGGACTAAATCCAAAAGATGCAACAATTAAGGCCATGAAAGAAGTATCAGGTGCGTTAATTGCTATTGTTTTAGTTTTATGTGCTGTATTTGTGCCAGTTGCCTTTTTGGGTGGACTTTCAGGAGTTATGTATAAACAATTTGCTGTAACAATTGCCATTTCTGTTATTATTTCAGGAATTGTAGCTTTAACTTTAACACCAGCACTTTGTGCACTTTTACTAAAACCAAATCATGCTGAACCAATATTTATTTTTAGATGGTTTAATAGAATGTTTGATTCTTTATCACATGGTTATTCAAAAATCGTACGATTTGTAATTAGATTATCTTTTGTTTTCATTTTCATTTATGCAGGAGTTGTTTATTTTACATATTCAGAATTTGGAAAAATGAATACAGAGCTTGTTCCAACAGAAGACCAAGGAAATTTATTTATTCTTTCTTATAATCCTCCTGGTTCTTCTTTAACTAGAACAGAAAAACTTGCAGATGAAATTTATCAAACTATTTCAAAAAATCCAAGTGTAGAACAAATGATACAAATTCCAGGTTTGGATTTAGGTACATTTACAAACAGATCTAATGCTATGATTACCTTTGTTGATATGAAAGATTGGAGTGAAAGATTAGAACCTAATCAACAAACACCATTTTTAGCAAAACAGTTTACGGGACAATTAATGCAAACTACAAGCGAAGGTTTTAGTTTTGGTGTTGTTCCTTCTCCAATTCCAGGTATGTCTATGACTGGTGGTTTTGATATGTATGTTCAAGCTAGAAATGATACGGATATTATAAAGTTAAATAAATATGTAACACAAATAGTTAAAAAAGCAAATGCAGACCCTAAATTAGTTGCAGTTAGATCTTCATTAAATGTAAATACTCCAAAATATAAAATGGAAGTTGATTATCAAAAAGCTTATTCAAAAGGTGTAACAACAAATGATATTTTCACAGCACTAAATGCTGCTTTGGCAAATAAATATGTAAATGATTTTACTTATAATGGTAAAAACTATAATGTTATTGTTGAATCACTTCAAAAGTATAGAGAAGATCCTCAAGGTTTAGATAAAGTTTTTGTTAGAGGTGGAAGTGGTGAGTTATTGCCAATTACATCATTTGTAAGTATTACAAAAACAACAGGAACGGATATTATCACAAGAATGAATATGTTCCAATCAGCAAAAGTTTCAGGAAGTCCAGCACCAGGTGTTAGTTCAAGTGAAGCTTTAGATACTATTGAGCGAATTTCAAAAGAGATTTTACCTAAAGATTATTCTATTGCTTGGACAGGAACTGCTTTCCAAGAAAAAACCCTGAAATCTAATAGTAGTGTAGCTTTTATTGCTGGTATTGTTTTCTTATATTTAATACTTTGTGCTTTATATGAAAGATGGTTCTTGCCAATTACTATTATTTTTGCGGTTCCTTTTGCAGTTTTAGGTTCAGTTGAAGCTACTATGTGGAGAGGATTATCAAATGATATTTATTTCCAAGTAGGATTACTCGTACTAATAGGGCTTAGTGCAAAAAATGCAATTTTGATTGTTGAGTTTGCTTTACAAAAAAGAAAAGAGGGTATGAATATTGCAGATGCAGCTGTTGAAGCTGCTAAGTTAAGATTAAGACCTATTATTATGACTTCACTTGCTTTTACTATTGGAGTTGTTCCTTTAGCAATATCTCAAGGAGCAGGGGCTGCTAGTAGACACTCTATTGGTACAGGAGTAATAGGTGGTATGTTAGCTGCAACATTTATTGCAATAATATTCATTCCAATGTTTTATTATGTGATAGAAAAGCTTACAAATAGTGAAAAAAAGCAAGAGAAAAAAGAAAAATTAGAACAAAAAAATTAGAAGGAGGTCGTTCATGAAAGATAATTTAAGAGAAAAAAGAAAAAATGAAATCATGAATATAGCCTCCGATTTATTTTATTCAAAAGGAATAAGTGAAACAACTATTTCAGAGATTGCATATTTAGCAAATATTGGAAAAGGAACTTTTTACGAATACTTTAAAAATAAAGATGATGTAATAAATGAATATATTAAAATATATTTTCAAAACATTCATCAACAAATAAATCAGAAGATAGAAAGTCTTGAAACAAATGAAGAGAAAATTCATTTTATAGTTAAATTTCTTTTTATCTCAAAAACTACAGATGAAAAACTCACCTATCTTTTGGTGGAGTTTTTCAGACTTACATTTAATAAAAAGAGGGAAGAAGCAAAAAAGTTATATCAGTTCAATGAACAAAATACAAATCTTATAAATAAATATTTAGAAAAAGGGATTGAGAATAAAGAGTTTAAAGAGTGTAATACTCAAGAAGTTGCTTTTGAAATTATCTCGGCAATTTTAGGGAATCTAGTATTATCTTTAAGTTATGAATTTAAAGAGTGTGATACTTCAACAAAATGTAATGTTGAAACAATTTTAAACTCAATTAAATATGAGAAATAATAAAAAAAATTTATTGATATAAACTCTTTTTATAGTTATAATCAATTATTAAAAATATGAAGGAATTATTATGGATTTTAGATATATAGGAAAAAGTGGCTTAAGAGTTAGTTCTATTTGTTTAGGAACTATGACTTTTGGCTCTACTACAAAAAAAGATGAAGCATTTAAAATAATGGATAAAGCATATGAAAGAGGAATAAATTTTTTTGATACAGCTGAACTTTATCCAGTACCTCCAAAAGCAGACACCGCTGGAATAACAGAAGAGTGGGTAGGGGATTGGTTACAAACAAAACCAAGAGACTCAGTAATTCTTGCTACAAAAGTAGCAGGAGCAGCTTCTGGGTGGTTTGTGCCACCTATTAGACATGGAATTACAGCAATTGATTCTTTCCATATAAAAAAAGCTGTTGAAGGAAGTCTTAAAAAACTGAAAACTGATTATATAGATCTTTACCAAATGCATTGGCCTGATACTATTGTTCCAATTGAAGAAAGTATGAAAGCCTTTGATGAGCTTGTACGTGAAGGTAAAGTTAGATATTTGGGAACTTCAAATGATACAGCTTATGGTTTAACAAAAGCAAATGAAGCTTCAAAATATAATAATCTTGCAAGATTTGAATCTATTCAAAATAACTTCTCTTTATTAAACCCAAGATTTCATGATGAATTAGCTAATGTATGTAAAAGAGAGAATATCTCTTTACTACCATATTCTCCAATAGCAGGGGGAGTATTATCAGGAAAATACAATGCTGATTTATATCCTGAAGATTCAAGATTTGGTATATATATGGCAAATAAAAGCCCAAGAGTACAAGCTATGGCAAATAGATTTGTAAATGAAAAAACAAAAGAGGCTACTAAAAAATATGTAGAACTAGCAAAAGAATATGGAATTTCACCCGTAACTTTAGCCGTTGCATATTCAAAGCACTTTGATTTTGTGGCTTCAACAATAATAGGAGCAAGAAAATTATCTCAACTTGATGATTCTTTAGCTGCCTTTGATTTTAAAATAGATGATGAGTTAATGAAAAGAATAGAAGAAATTCAAAAAGATATTTTATATCCTATGGGATAGTTTAGATAAAGCATTTGATATAATGCTTATAAGAAATTATCTAAATGGAAAAAAATGAATTTAAAAAGTTACATACAACACAGACAAAACTTAGAAGACTTAGACCTTTCACAGATATCAAGAAAAAACTTTGATCCCAAGAAGAGTAATTTTGATTCTTTATTAGAAATATCCAATAAAGAATCAAAAATAACTGATATTAAATTTATTTATAATCTATCTATTTATCTAATTCTTGGTATTTTTCTTAGTTTTTTATTCTCCTTTGCTTATGCCTATGAATCAGAAAATAAAAGAGTAATAAATATTTCAGTGTATATTTTATTAGTTATTGTTCTTCCTTATTTATTTTTGGGTTTATCTTTGTTAAAAAAAGTATATTCTTTAAAAAAAAATGGATACGTTACTTCTAGTTTTATTACAAATGTTTTTTTATCAAATTTTAAAACTTTAAGCCCTATAGAAAAGGAGTCTTTTAAGATTTCTGAACAATTCCATTTTCAATTTGTATCTTTTATTTATTCTATTACTTCTTTATTCTATTTGTTTTTTTATACTACATTTTTAGAATATAAATTTAAATTTGAAACAAGTTGGCTTGGAGACTCTTTTTTTGAGAATATAGTAGCTTTTTTTAATATCCCCTTGAGTCTATTTTCTTTTGATTTAAGACCTTCAATTGAAATTATAAATCAAACGATTAATCATAATTCAAATGGAAATTCATGGTTGTTCTTTTTAATATCAATTACTATTATTTGGACTATTTTGCCAAGATTAATATTCTTTTTAATAAGTTGGTATATCTTAAATAAATCACTAAAAAAATCTTTTTTAAATAGTACAAAATCTAAGATTATATTAAATTATATTAAGCCAGAAACTTCAACAACAAACGTATCTATAAAAGAGGATGAAGCTTCTAAGGATATTATTACAAATAAGCAAATAGTAAAATTTGATTTATTTAATAATACACTTGATTTTAAAACAATTTTAATGTGGCAAGTAAGCCATAAAGCAAGAAAGAAAATAGAAAATGAAGAAAAATATGCGAATAAAGAGATAAATAGAAGTATAATTTATTTAGAAAGAGTTAAAAACCTAGATATAAATATTTTAGATATAAATTCACCTATTTTAATTCTAATTAATTCTGAAAACGAACCAAAAAGAACCTTTATTAATTTATTAATCAAATTAATAAATTTTGACCTAACAATTAAAATTGTAGATAACAGTGCAGAGTTTGTAAATACTGATGAAAAAATTAAAGAATGGCTTAGATTTATAGAAACAGAAGATATAAAAGTAGAGGTAATAAATGGATAATATCTTAAAGATTGCAGTAATAGGAGATCCTAATAAAGGGAAAAGTAGCTTTGTATCAACTTTAGCTTATGATGATGGAGTTTCTGTATCTTCAAAATCAGGAGAAACAACACTCTCTTCTTGTCATCCTTTAAAAATAGCTAATGAAATAGTATATGAATTATATGATACGCCAGGATTTAACAATGACGAAGAATTACTTGATTATATAGAAGACAATGAAGCAAATTTTGAAGACTTTTATTCTTTAATTAATGCTTTTATTCAAAGTTATAAAAATAATTCAGCATATTCAAAAGATATTGAAATCTGTAAAATCTTAATCAAAAAACCTATAATAATTTATATAGCAGACAACTCTTTAGAATATAACTCAAATTATAATTGTCAATTAGAAATTATCAAAAAATTTAATTTATCTTCATTTTTAATTTTTAATCAAAAAGAGAATATTGATAAAAGAAGTACTTGGATAAATTCCACTTCTGAGTATTTTATTTCATCCTTTGAATTTAATGTATTAAGCTCAAATTTTAATAATAAAATCAATTTTCTAAAGATGTTAGAAACAAAAATAAAAGAAGATAAATCAAAAATACAATTGAATAAATCTATTAAAATATTAAACAAAGATTTTAAAAGAAGACTGGAATTTTCCTTCTCTAACTTAAGTGATAGCTTTTATAAAATAATAAATCATACAAGTGAATATAAAGAAATGAATTTTTTAGAATCAGATATTCAAAAAAAAGAAAAAGAGTTTATTGATAAAATTAAAAATATAGAAAAAGCTTTTTATTTGTTAGTTGAAAAAGAGTGGGGCTTTAATAATCTTGATAAAGATGTTCAATATTTAAAAGATATACAAATTGATTCAAATGAATATACACAATTATTTGGCGTATCAAAAAAAGTGTTAATTGTTTTAGGAGCTTTAATAGGTGGGACAACAGGAGGAAGTATAGGTTTTTCTCTTGACTCAGCTTCTTTATTTGGCTCGATGGGAATGGGAACAGCATTTTTTGCTTTAGGTGGAACAATAACAGGAAGCTTAAGTGTATTAGGAATTACAAACTTAGTAGATAAAAGAACTAAAGGATTTGGGAAACAAAAGATTACAATCTTAGGTCCATTAAAGTTAAACTACAAACTTGCAATACTTGCTAAAATGTATTTTTTTGTTGAATTAATTTCTAAAAGATCACATGCAAATAGAAATACCTTTAATTTTAAAGAAAATGAAAATTTAATGGAAAAGTTATTTAATAAAGAAAATAGAAATAAGATTGTGAAAATCTTGAATATAAAAGAAAAAGAAATTTTTATAAAAGATTTAAATCTTTTATTAATAAAAAATTATCTTAATGATAAGAAAGAAAAGACTCAAAGTTTGCAACTTTTACTAAAGGCATAAAATAGTATGAAGACAAGTGTTTTTTATAAACAAATTATAGCTTCTATTCTAGTAATATTTTTTATATTATTAGCTTGGATTTATACTTATAATATAGCTTGTTTTTCTTTATTAATACCAGTTTTAATTGCCTTGGTTTTATCTTCTAGTTATATTGAAATAAAAATGAAAGAAAAGAAATGTTTTAGAAATTGTTATTTCAAAAAGAATACCTTTATCTCTAAGATATTAATCTCACCAGTGCTGACATCTATATTTTTCATTCTCTTATCTCTTAGTTATACTCTTAGCCTAATGTATAATATTTTGACTTTTGATAAAACAATGTTTTTATCAATAGGGATTTTTATTTTTCTAGTTTTTGGAATATATAATTATATTTTAAGATACTTTGTTGATATTATAAATGAAAAACATTTAGAGATTTTTGCAAGAGAATTTACAATCAAAATTTCAGCTTTAATACTATTTTGTATATATTTATTTATATATTTTAATAGTTATGAACCAGAATATTTAAGGGAAACATTATTAGAAACAATAAATATTGCTACAAATTCTATTTCCTCAAATTGTCAATTTATTGATCTTATTTTAAGAGTAAGAATAGAAATTGAGAGTCAAGTTTGGTTTCTAATGAAAGGTTCAAATAACTTCTTAGAAGAAAAGAATGTTAAAACTATTTTCTGGATAGGGTTTATAATTGTAAATTCCTTGTCTATTCTAGCTCTAAACCGTTTCATTATTCAAATAATATATTTAATAAAGAAGTGTATAAGAGAAAAAGATGAAAAATAATTTTAATAATGAAGAAAATAATAAAGAAAAAATGTCAAAGGGTGAAAAGTATTTTTGGAGTACATTAATTTTAATATTTATTATGTATATTACAGTTTCTTTTGTAGCAGTACTAAAAAATGAAAGCTCTTCTTTACTTGAAAAAACTAAATCAAAAAGTGATAAAAGTCCAATATTATTAGAATTATCAGATATTATAAATAAAAATTTATCTACTAATCAAAATTCAATAATCTTAAATCTAAAATCAGAAATCAAAAAAATTAATAATACAATCGATACTGAAATAGATAATCTTTTTGAAGAAGTGATTAATAAAAATACTGATACTTACTTAGATTTTCATTATTCTATAATTGGAGGATATACTGAATTAGGAAATATGGCAATTAGTGAACATAGTAAGTTATTAACAGAAAAACTCTTGGGAAATAACTTCCAAAATAAGCTTAAAGAAGTTGATAAAAAGATTAGAAAAACCTACCTTCAAAGTTTAGAAAAACAACAAAACTATATTGAAGAAATTGCTATGAAAGGAGTTAATTTAGAATTAAATTCTAAAGCAGTAGAGACTATAAAAAATGATATAGATTTTAATTTATCAGAGCAAAAGATAAAATTAGGAGTTCTAGGAACTGCAATTAGTGCAAAGATTTTAACTGTTATCTCCACAAAAATTAGCGCTAAAACTGCATTAAAGGTAAGTGGAAAAGCTGCTACAAAAATAGCTGGAGTTGGAAGTTCTGCTATTGCAGGCGCAAGTGCAGGATTGCTTTGTGGACCAGGGGCTGTTATTTGTAGTCCTGTTGGTGCTGTACTTGGGGCTGTTAGTATTTGGTTTGCTACGGATGCTATTATAAATACCATTGATGAACACTATAATAGAGAAAAATTAAAAGAAGAAATCTTAAAATCAATTAATTTAGCAAAACAAGATTTAAAAGATGAATATATTTCTATTTTAAATCCAAAAATAGAAGAATTCTCAAATCAAATTCAAGAAAAATATAAGAATAAAAAATTAAAAGATAACTTTTAATTTTTTATTAAATCTTTATACCATTATCAAATATAATTTTATCTCTACCTTCTTTTTTAGCTTGATATACTAATTCATCAGCATTTTTTCTTGTCTCATAATAATCTTTATATTTGTCTCTAAATGCAATACCTGCACTAAAACTTACATGTATTCTCTCGTTATTATAAATAAAATTATTAGTTTTAATAATTCGTTTTAACCTATTTACATAAGTAATTATCTCATTTTCATTTTTATAATTTATTAATGTGACAAACTCTTCTCCCCCATACCTACATACAATATCTTCTTGCCTAGTTAATTTCTTTAAAATAGATGCAAAAGTTTTTAAAATGGTATCCCCACAAGCATGCCCATGAGTATCATTTATTTTTTTAAAATGATCAATATCTATAAACATTAATGCATAATTTGAACTAAAAAAAGCATATTTTTTTTCAATTTTTTCAACTTCTTCTTTATAGGCTCTTCTATTTAATATATTTGTTAAGAAATCAATTGATTTTTCTTCTTTTGCAGTTGAAAGTTCATTTCGTAGTTTTTCTATTGTTTCATTTAATTCTTCAAAATTTGATTTATGATGATCTAAAAGGAGATAATTCTTTTGTAAAGTATTCTCAATATTAAAAATAGTGCTTATTAATTTTGATTGTAACATTCCTAATTCTCGAAATGAAGAATCAGATATATTTAATTCGTTTAATTCATTTTTGATTTTATTAACTTCTTTTGTTGAATTAGAACTCTCAATAAGAGATTTTTCAAAATATTTTTCCATAAGATTAGTTATTTTTATTATGTCATTAGTTTTTTCTCTTATTACAATTCTATCAGCATCTATTCTTTTTCTTGTAATACATTGTAGTTTTCTATGTGTGTCTTTTTCTACAATTGTTTTTGGGTTTAATAAGAGATTTTTAATAAAAACTTCATTTTCTTGATTTTTAGTAAAATCTATTGATGGAGATAAAACATCATGTAAAACAATTATTAATTCTTTTAAATCCTCAAGAGGAACTCTTTTAGATAAAATCTTTGCAATATCATTAAAACTTTCCAAATTTGGAGAAAACCTAATCTCATCTTCGGTTAAAGTATTTTTTATCTCATTAAATTCTTCTAACTCTTTTATCTTTATTTTAGAAAATTCAGAATGCTTTTTAAATTCTTTAAAATAGTTTTCAGGAGTTATTTCAAGTTTATTGTCTCTTAGTGTCGTTAAGACATCTTTAGTTATTTTTTTAAGGGAGTCCAATTTTTAATATCCTGTATTATTAATTCCAAACATTATACAACATAATTAATAATTTTTGCATTATACCTAAATAACCTTGGTTATTAAAATAATTAAATTAAAAATAATATTTGTAAAAGTTAAAATAGTGTATATGTTTTATACACTATTTAGCTGCTTTCTTTATTAGCTATACTACTTGCTTTACTTGTATAGACAAGATGTAATCATCATGTAATTATCCTCTCTTATACTTCCAATACAAAACTTGTATAGACAAGAAGGAGGTAAGACAATTGAAAAATTCTACTAAACCAATGTATATAAAACTTTATGAAAATATTTTAGAAAATATTGAAAATAAAATATATACCCATTGTCAAAAACTACCTTCTGAGAATGATTTTGCAAAAGATTATAAAGTAAACCGTCATACTGTAAGACAAGCATTAAGTTTATTAAAAGATGAAGGTATTATTTATACAAAAAGAGGGAAAGGGAATTTTCTTACTAATATAAAAGTTCCTTATTCTATTTCTGATAAAAGTTCATATTCTTCTAAAATTCTTGATTTGGGTTATGAGCCTAAAACAAAACTTTTAAGTGCTGATATTATTGAAGCTAAAGGTGATGTTGCACAAAATCTAAAACTAAGCAATAAATTAAAAGTAATAGAACTTAAACTCTTAAGATATGCAAATGATTTACCAATATCAGTTTCTTATTCTTATTTTGATGCCTTTATTTATAGAGATATTATCAAATATTTAGACTGTGAACCCTTTTCTCTTTATAAGATTTTACAAAAGTGTTATCCCCATTTAGAAGTAATAAAAGTATCTACCGTATTTGAATCTATTTCATCAACAAAACAAATAAGTGAGCTTTTGATGATGCCTTCAAATTCCCCAATTTTAAGTGCTTGTACCATATCAAAAGATCAAAATGAAAATTTAGTTGAGTATGGAACTTCTTATTTTAGAGGTGATACTTGCAAAATAAAAGTAAATCTAATTTAACTAGGAGAATGTAAATTGATAAAAATGAAGAATCTAACTTTAGGTTATAAAAAAGAAGTGATTTTAAAAGATATAAATTTAAAAGTAAAAGAAGGCGAATTTATAGGAATTATTGGTCCAAGTGGAGCAGGAAAATCTACCCTTTTAATGTCAATAACTGGCGGAATAAAAGTTTTTGATGGAAAGTTTGAAGTTTTAGATTTTGATTTAAATAGAATCAAAAAAAAGAATTTGATTAAATTAAGAGAGCAAATAGGTGTTATTTTTCAAGGATATAACCTAGTTGATAGAATTAGTGTTTTAGACAATGTAGTAAGTGGGATGTTAAAAGATATTCCATTATCTAGGGCAATTATAAAATTATATGTAGATAAGGAGTTGAAGAAAGCAAAAGAGTACATGGATATTGTTGATATTACAAAGTATTCGTTAAAAAGGTGTGATGAACTTTCGGGAGGTCAAAGGCAAAGAGTTGCAATTGCTCGAGCATTAGCCGCTGAACCAAAGATTATCTTAGCAGATGAACCAGTATCAGCACTTGATCCTAAAAGTGCAAAAAAAGTAATGGAGATTCTTAAAAAAGTAAATAAAACTTATGGTGTAACTGTTATTGCAAATCTACATCATTTGGAATATGCAAAAGAGTATTGTGACCGTGTAATTGGTGTTAATGATGGAACAATTGTTTTTGATGACAAAAGTGAAAAATTAACTGAAAAGTTAGTAGAAAATATTTATAAATAGGAAATAAAAATGAAATTAGTAAAAAAACTTACACTTGCTACCTTGGCTTTAGGTCTTACAACTTCACTCATGGCTCAAGAAAAATGGCCTGAAAAAATTACTTTTGGTGTTATTCCAGTTGCTGGTTCAACTTCTATGAAAGAAAACTTTGGAGCTTTAACAAACTATTTATCAAAACAATTAGGTATTAAAGTTGAATTACAATTAGCAGGTGATTATACAGGTGTAATAACAGGGATGCAACATAAACATATTGACGTTGCATATTTAGGACCAAAATCTTATGTAGAAGCACATAGAAGAGCAAATGCAGAAGCTTTAGTAGTTGAAGTTGATGGAGAATCAGGGTTACCAGGATACAATGGAACTATTATTACAAAAAAAGGTTCAGGACTTAAAACAATTGCTGATTTAAAAGGCAAAACTTGGGCCTTTACTTCATCACAATCAACTTCAGGAACCTTAGTACCAACAGTAATGTTTTCAAAAGCTGGAATTAATCCTAAAGAATATTTTTCAAGAGTAGTATATTCAGGTGGTCATGAAGCTTCAATCTTAACTGTAAAAGCTGGAAAAGTTGATGCCGCTTCTACAAATAACTTGGATTTTAATAGAGGATTAGGAAAACATTGGAACAAAGATGATTTCAATATTATTTGGAAGTCTGACTTAATTCCAGGTGCTCCAATGGCGGCACGTGCAGATTTACCAACATCTTTAAAAATGGCATTAAAAGGTGCATTCTTATCATATAACGATCCAGAAGGTTTAGCAAAACTTAAAAATAAAGGTTTTATTAAAGTTGATGATTCAAACTATGATAGCGTTAGAGATTTAATAGAATTAAAAAAACAATTAAAAAATAAATTATAAAAATCAGGATAAAAGAGAAGAAAAACTTCTCTTTTATCAAAGGAAAATATTATGAACATAAATGAACTTAAAAAAGAAAGCAATCCCTTTTCTATAAGTAAATCAATAGTAATAATCATATTTATTCTGATAGTTGTAAAAAGTTGGAATGATACAGAAATGAGTTTTTCTTCTTTACTTGATGGCGGAAAATTTATGCAAGAGTATATTATTGGAAATCCAGATATTCAAGGAAGTGGTTTTTTCCCGCCAAATTTAAATAGTGCAGATTTAAAAGATTATGCCTTAGCAATGTTAGAAACAATTCAAATGGCAGTAATTGCACTTATCTTATCAATAATAGTTGCAGTTCCATTATCATATATGTGTTCAAAAAATATCTTAGATATTTTAATCCCAGGAAAAACTCCCTTACCTCTATTATCTAAAAAAGTGATATATGGAAGTGCTACTTTACTAGCAAATATTTTTCGCTCAATTAATGAAATTATTTGGGCATTAATTTTTGTATCGGCAGTTGGTCTTGGACCAATGGCAGGTATTTTAGCCTTAGGCGTTCATACAGCAGGAGTATTGTGTAAGTTATTAAGTGAAGGGAATGAGGCAATTGACCCAGGACCAGTAGAAGCGCTTACAACAACAGGCGCAGGATTTATAAAAATACTTATTTATGCTGTAATTCCTCAAACAATGCCTCATTTTATTTCAATGGCATTATATAGGTTTGAGTCAGATGTAAGAAGTGCTTCAATCTTAGGTTTTGTAGGTGCGGGTGGAATTGGTTTTTATTTATTCGACAAAATGAGAGCTTTTGAAAATAGTGATGTATGTACGATTATTATAGTAATTGTTATTACCGTTTGGGTTTTAGACAAAATAAGTTCAGTAATTAGAAGAAGGTTTATATAAATGAAAAGAGAAAGTATTAATCATTTAGCTCAATTAGTTCAAATTGATAAATTAAAAAGGCTATATGAAAAAATTGATAAAAATTTTAAAGTAAAAGTTTTAACATCTCCTACAGAACAAACACTTTTAGTTCCAGTAAAAGATCCAATTACAGGAGGAAACTTTTATTGTGGAGAAGTATTAGTAACTTCTACAATTGTAGAAGTGCAAGAAGAAAAAGGTTGGTCTATGGTAATGGATAGTAATGAAGAACTGTCTTTATATGTGGCTGTATTAGATGCTTGTTTTGAGAAAAAGATTTATAAAGATGAAATCAAAGATTTATTAAAAGAAGCAAAAAAGAGTGAAGAGAAAAAGAATAAAAAAATAAATCAAAAAGTGAACTCAACTAGAGTCTCTTTTGATTTATTATAAGTAGGTGAATTATGAAAACAGTTGATATAGAAAAAATAAATAGAAATAACTTTAAATCAATTATGAATGTTTTGTCAATGCCTGGAAAAGTAGAAAAAATTGAACCTTTATTCAAATCTACATTTTTAGCTCTTGCAAATACTTTACTTTATTCAGAAGTTTCATACTTTTATGATGGAAGTGAAGAATTTGGTTTAATTGATGCAATTACAAATGCCCAAAAAGAAGATGAAGAACAAGCTGATTATATTTTTTGTGATGAAATAAATGAGTTTTTATTTAATAAAGCAAAAGTTGGAACATCAAAAGACCCTGAATTTTCAGGAACATTGATTTTTAAATGCAATGATTTCAAGGGCTTAAATGTAAGACTAAGTGGACCTGGAATCAATGGCTCAAAAGATATAACTTTGCCTGTAGATAGATCATTTATTAAGTTTTTTAATGAAAAAAACTCATCTTTTCCTTTAGGAAATGAAGTTTTCTTTTTAAGTGAAAAAGGAAAAGTTATAGGCTTATCAAGAACTACGAAAGTAGAGGTATTGTAAATGGCTTATTATGCAATCAAAGGTGGAGAAGAAGCGATTAAAAACTCCTTGAAGTATTATGAAGATTTGACAAAAGAAGCTCAAAAAATTGACGATGATGATTTAATAAATGGATTAACATTTTCAATTGATAAAGTTATGAGTGAGGGTTCTTTATATAGTAAAAAACTAGCAGCTGTGGCTATTAAAAGAAGTGCAGGGGATTTATTAAATGCCTCATTTTTTTTAAGAGCACATAGATCCTCTTGTCAAAGAATCGGAATTGCAAAAGAGCTTGATGTTAATACTATGAGATTAAGAAGAAGAATTTCTTCGGCTTTTAAAGATATTGAAGGTGGTCAAGTTTTAGGTGCTTCAAATGATTATGAAATAAAACTTTTAGTTGATTTAAAAAATGAAAAAGTAAATATTGAAGATTATTCAAATGAAGACAATATTATCAAATCAGCACTAACTCCTTTGAGAGAAGATAATTTAATCAAAGTATTAAAAAAAGAAACTGAAGCTTGGGATATTACAAGAGCTTTTCCAAATGCTCCATATCCAAGAAGTGCAGTTCACCAAGTTATGAGTAGAGGGGAAAGTGGTTCACTTCTAGGTTTTGCTTATACTTCAATGAGAGGTTATGGTGATGTTCACCCCACAATTGGGGATTTAAGAATTGGGGAACTTGATATTGAGTTTATTCATCCTTTTACAAAAAAAGATGTAAAAATTGGTTCAATTGAAGCCACTGCTGTTGAAAGTGCTGGAACATTTAATAAAGATGAAGATGGACAAACTAGACTTACAACTGGTTTTGGATTTTGTTTTGGAAAAAATGAAACAAAAGCCATTTCTATTTCAATAATTGATTTATCTCTTTACAATGATTCTTATACAGTAGGAACAGAACAAATTGTAGCAAGTGATTTTGAGATGATGATGCACCATGTAGATGGAATAGAGTCTTTTGGTTTTGCAAATCATTATAAATTACCTCACTATGTAACTTTTCAAGCTGATTATCAAGTATTTAAAAGTGCAAGTAAATATGTAAAAGAACAAGAGCAAAAGGAAGAAAGAAAATGAGATATGCATTTTTAGATGAAGAAGCTAAAAAAGAGATTAGAAGATCAATTTTAAAAGCTATTGCTATTCCTGGATATATTGTATCTTTTGCTTCCAGAGAAATGCCAGTAGCACGAGGTTGGGGAACAGGTGGATTACAAGTTACCCTTGCAATCATAAATGAAAAAGACAATTTAAAAGTAATAGATCAAGGTTGTGATGGTAGTGTTAATGCTGTAAATATTAGAAATTTTATTTCATCTGTTACAAATGTAAAAACAACTACTAAAACAAAAGAAGCCACAATTATTCAAACAAGACATAGAGTTCCAGAAATTGATTTACAAGAAGGTCAAACTTTAGTTTTTCAAGTTCCTATGCCTGATATTTTAGAAACAGTAGAACCAAATACAGCAAAACAAAAAATCATGCACGCAAATGCTGATTATTCAAAGCTTTGGGTCTTATTATATGAAGACACTTCAATGTTTGGAGATAGTAGGATTTCAAATAGATACCCTGTAATTGTACATAATCGTTATGCAATGGATCCAAGTCCAATTCCAAAATATGATACTCCAAAACTAAACAATAGCAAAGCTTTACAATTGTTTGGAGCAGGGAGAGAAAAAAAGATTTATGCAATTCCTCCATACACAGATGTAAAACCTTTGAAATTTGAAGATAAAGAGTTTAAAGTAGAAAATTTTGAAGGACAAACTTGTCAAAGATGTGGAAGTTCAAATTCATTTTTAGACGAAGTTTATGATGATAATGGCGAAGTAAAATATTATTGTAATGATACAGATTATTGTGATGAAAATATTGGAGAGAATAAATGATATTAGATATAAAAAATCTTTCAAAGGTTTTTGGTAAGTTTTGTCCTAAATGTTTAGAAACAACAGGAGCTTCATATAATAGTTCTATTTGCCCAACGTGTAAAAGTGTAGTAGGGGTAAATAATATAAATTTAACTTTAAGTCAAGGCGAGGTTTTAGGAATTGTTGGGGAAAGTGGAAGTGGAAAATCAACACTTTTACAGCTTATTTACCAAGATCAAAAAGCTAGTTTGGGTGAAATTTTTGTAAAAGATTTTATAGGTAAAGATGGTGAAAAAAAGAATATTTTGGATGCAGATTTAAATGAACTATCAAGTTTAAGAAATACTTTGATGTCAATGATTTATCAAAACCCTAGACTTGGTTTAAATTATAACTTTTCAGCGGGTGGAAATATTGCAGAAAAGATTATAGGAAGTGGGAATAAAAAATATGAAGATATTAGAAATAGGGCTTTATATTTTTTAGATAAAACTGAAATTCCAACATCTAGAATTGATGATTATCCTGAGTTCTTCTCAGGTGGACAACAACAAAGAATTCAAATTTCAAAAGCCTTATCTAGTAATCCAAAGATTTTATTACTTGATGAGCCAACAACTGGGTTAGACCTTTCTGTTCAAGCTAAGATTCTTGATTTAATCAAAGAATTACAACATGAAATTGGTTTTGCAATGGTAGTAGTTTCACATGATTTAGGAGTTATTAAACACCTAACCGACATTACAGTTGTTATGAAAAATGGACAAATTGTTGAAAATGGTTTAACCGACCAAATTTTGGAAGACCCACAACATCCGTATACACAACTGCTTGTGTCTTCAATTTTATAAGGAAATAGCATGATTAGATTAGAAGTAAAAGATTTAAATAAAACTTTTAATGTTCATACCAGAGGTAGTATTGAAGTTAAAGGTTTTGAAAATATTAATTTAAGTGTAAAACAAGGTGAGTTTTTATCTCTTTTTGGACCATCAGGAGCAGGAAAATCTTCAATTTTAAAGACATTATTTAGAACATATACTACAACATCTGGAAGTATTATTTTTCATAAAGATAATGGAAATACTATTGATATTTCAAACGCTAGTGAAAGCGAGATACTAAATCTTAGAAAAAATGAAATAGGATATGTTTCACAATTTTTGCAAATCTTACCAAGAATAAGCGCAGTTGATGTAGTAAGTGAACAGCTTATTTTCAAAGGTGAAAGTGAAGATGTATCAAGAATCAAAGCAAAAGAGATGTTAGATTATTTATCAATTAGAGAAGAGTTATTTGATTTATCTCCTCTAACTTTTAGTGGAGGAGAGCAACAAAGAGTAAATATAGCAAAAGGAATAATTGCTCCAAAATCTTTACTTTTACTTGATGAACCAACAGCATCATTAGATAAAACAAATACAATGAAAGTTGTTGAGAAGTTGAAAATTCTAAAAACTCAAGGTGTTGCTATGGTTGGTATTTTTCATGATTTAGAAGCCATGAATATAATTAGTGATTCTATTCACGAACTTAAAAGAGTAGGTTAAAATGATAACAATATTAAGAAGTAAAAACGTATTAGTAAATGAAAAGTTTATTGAAGCTGATATTGTAATAAAAGGTGAGTTTATTCAAAGTATTGATACTTATGGTTCAAATGAAGTTGCTGTGGATTTAGGCTTTAAAAAGATTGTTCCAGGAATTGTAGATTTACACTCAGATGCAATTGAAAAAGAGATAGAACCAAGACATGGAGCAACTTTCCCTGTTGAACATGCAATTGCTGAACTTGATAAAAAATTATCAATGGCTGGAATTACAACGATGTTTCATGCTATTGGATTTGAAGATAATCCAAAGAAAAAAAGAAGTGTTTATTTAGCAAGACAACAAATAGAAGAAATTTATAATGCAAATAAAAAACACTTAGGTGTTGATAACTTAATCCATGCAAGATTTGAGTTAAGTTCTAGTGATGCGATTGAAGCTATTAAAGAAGTTATTGATTTAGGGATGGTAAAACTTTTATCTATTATGGATCATTCTCCAGGACAAGGACAATTTAAAACATTAGAAACTTTTAAGACATATTATTCAAATTATTATGGATTAAATGATGATGAAGTTCAAGATGTTGTAGATAAAAAAATGAACAAAGATGAAGAGAAAATTAATAATTTGATCTCTCATGCAAAAGAAAATAAGATTACTTTATTAAGTCATGATGATGATTGCATTGAAAAACTTGATGGTCTTTTAGATTTGGGTGTTCAAATATCAGAATTTCCCCTTGATTTAGAAGTAGCAAAATATGCAGTTTCCAAAGGAATTGCTACAGGAATGGGCGCACCAAATATTGTAAGAGGTGGTAGTCAAAGTGGAAATATAGCAGCAATTGATTTAGTACGTGAAGATGTTTGTAAATACCTTTGTTCAGATTATCATCCAACTTCAATGTTGCAAGCAGTTTACAAAATGAAAGAAGATACAAATCTACCACTAGAAATTGGTTTTTCAATGATTACTTCAACACCTGCAAAATACGCAAACTTAACAGATAGAGGGGAATTAAAAGCTGGGAAACTTGCTGATATTTTAGTAATTGATGATTCTCATATTCCAAAAGTAGTATTAACTTTAAAAGATGGAGAATCAATTTATAACGGGATTAGAGGCTTTAAACTATAAAAATTAAAAGGAATTAAAATGATTACAGTATTTAGAAGTATTTTACATTTAGAGGTTAAATATCATAATAAGAATAGAAGACTTTAATTAAGGAAATTAGCTTGACAAAGAGAAAAATGAAAACTAAAATAATACTTATTGTAGGCCCTAGTGGAGTAGGAAAAGATACTCTTTTACGATATGCAAAAGAAGAGTTTGGCAAGAAGTTCAATTTTGTTAAAAGATATATTACTAGAAAGCCAGATTTAAATGAGGATAATTACTATATTGATGATTATGCTTTTGAGATATTAAGACATAATGGTTATTTTGCTTCATTTTGGAATGCACATGAAAATCAGTATGGAATAGCAAAAAGATTTATTAATCCAGGAATTAATATAATATCTATATCAAGATCAAAAATAAAAGATTTTGAAAAGCAATATGATAATGTTTATACAATTAATATTACTATTCCAAAAGAGTTATTAAAGCATAGGCTTCTTTTTCGTGGAAGAGAAAGTAAAGCTCAAATAGAAGAGAGATTATCTAGAAACTATGAAAAGATAAAAGCTAAAAAGTTAATTGATTTTGACAATTCTAGTTCTTTAGAAGAATCAAAAATAAGATTTAAGAAACTACTTAAAGAAATAAAAAATGCCTAGAACAATTTTTTTTAAATGGAGAGAAAAATGAAACTTAAATTTTTAGGAAGTGCTGATAGTGCAGGAATTCCCGTACATAATTGCAAATGCTCAATTTGCAATAAATATAGATTAAAAGAATTAAAAAATCTTTCAACTTGTGCTTATTTGGAAATTGAAGATAAAACAATTCTTCTTGATGCTGGAATAGAAAATATTTCAAATATCTTTGATACCAAAAAAATTGATGCTATTTTTCTTACACATTTTCATGCAGACCATTGCTTAGGACTACTTAGACTTAGGCATTCAAATGATAAAATCAAATGTTTCCATCCTCATGATAAAAAGGGCTTTGCAGATTTATTTAAGCATGAACATTCTATTTCATATAAAAAAATAGATGCTTTTGATACAAAGATTATTGGTTCAGTAAAGTTTACAAGTATTCCTTTGGAACATTCAAAAAATACATATGGATATTTAATTGAATATAAAAATATTAAAATTGCATATTTAACTGATTGTTCAGGCATTCCTAATGCAAGTCTGCGTTTCTTAAAATCAGTTAGTTTGGATTATGCTTTTATTGATGCTTGTTATGATGAAAGAAAGAAAAAAGGAAATCATCTAAACTATTTACAAGCAACAAAGATTTTAAATAAGTTAGATGTTAACAGTGCTTTTTTAATGCATATTTCACATTCAACTCAAGAGTTTATTGAAAATAATGATATTTCATTAAAGTATAGATATGTAAAAAATGATGAGGAATTCATATTTTAACAAATTTGTAACCATTTTGTTTCCAAAAGGTAATCAAAATGAAATTAAGTTTCTTTATTATTTGTACTTTAAAATAAGGAAAAATCATGAAAATAGATCTTAGTAAAATCAAGCTGCATTACAGCAATGAAATATCACAAGCTAAAGCAAATAATTATGAAGCGGTTATTGTACCTTTAGAATATGATTTTGATATCTATTGTTTAAATAATATTGATGATGAGGATTATATATTTCAAATAGCAGAAGATTGTGGTTGGGATAGATTTATTTTAATTGACTTTATTAATAACAATGAAAAACTAATAAACTTGTTTGAACTTGAAGCCGCATGAAATGTTTACAAAATTAAAAGAAAAGATTAAAATAATTTTTGAAAAAAAAGATACTAAAAAAGAACAATATAAAAATTTGAAAAATAGAATAGAGCGCAAAATCAAAAAACTCGAGGGTAAAAAAGATAAAAACTCTTCAAAAGAAAGACTAATTTACCATAATATGATTTCTAAGTTAGAAAAAAAATCACAAATGTAAGAATAAATTAAAAAATATTTTAATAATCAAAACTACCCACTACTTTAGATTATGATAAAATATCAAGTAAAAAGAAGTGCACTATTTTTATACAAATATAGTGTCTTAATTAAAGGTTTAGTAAGTGAAAATGAGAGTCTATTATGACTTTATTTACTTTCATAGGAATACTTTAATAAAGGGTTTTTTAGGCTTTCTGGTCTCAAGAATTGATGAAAATGTTGCATTTTTGAATATTTTTTGGCACAAATCTAGCACACAATTTTATAAGGTATTTAAAATATGTTTCATTAGAGATGAGCCTAAAATAGCAATTGCTAATATTTCCATTTTCTCATTTTTTGTCAGTTCTCTATTATCTTTTAATTTTCCTCGATGTGCAATGTCATTTCTAAGTTTTCTTAACAAATTCATTTTAGTTATTAGCGTCTTGTCAATTATAGTTAAATTATTTGCTTTTGAAATTAATGTTATTAAGTGACTTAATTGATGACCATATGTTGCCCCAGTAACTAAAAAGTCTTCAACACTTTTTTTGCCTTTTGAACTATCATTATTTTTAACAAACTCTTTATAACATATTTGATTACAAATTAATTCTAAACTCCTATTTGCATTCATAATCAATTCATAGGGTTTATTGTCTATAAAATTGTCTATGGCATCAAGTAGGTTATTATCTAAAGTATTATTATCATCATATAAAAGCCATTGCACCATTATTGATAATCCATTCTTATCATTTATTTTTTCTTGATTATTTAAATTCGCAGGGAAAAAACTAAATTTATTATCTCTTGCCTCTTGTACAAATCTTGTGTTATTTGACATTAATTTTAAAGGGAATAGATGACAAGATGGAGTTAAATGAATATCTAATATCTTTGCATTAGCTGGAATACCCATATCTTCAAAATATATATCATTAACTTGATTTTCTTTCATTGAAACTGTGCCAATATTTGTTTTAGAACCTAAAGTTAAATATACATTATTAAAGGCATTCATATTAATTATCTGAAGTAATTGTTTTAAAGTGTTTTCTTGTTCAATTAAAATACTGTTTGATTTACAAGTTGAACAATTTATATTATTTCTAAGACTATAAATGTCATGAAAAATATCTGCTCCAAATATATTTTTAGGGGTTGATTGATAGTTTCTACATTTAGGACATACATAAGAAGAATTTGGAAACATATCTGTTAATTCATTTGGGTAATTTAAATCAAATACTAGTCTTCTGTTGTTGAGGATTTTTTGATTTTTTATATCAATTTCTTGTTTTTTATCTTCATTGATTTTTATTTTCATATTAATATATCCCTTTTAGATATTTACACTATTTTACACTATTTATAGTATCAATCAAATAAAATAAATTTCAGTAGTTTAATTCTATTACTTAGATATCATTTATGAAAATAAAAGTCCGTATCTACTATTTTGATACGAAAAATGGCACATATTTGGCAGAAAATTTATCAATTTTAATAAAAATAGGGATTGTAACACCTATACATAAGGGATTTTAAGCGTGGAAATGAGAATTTATTATGAGAATAACTTTTTTCTATAAATTTCTGAAAAAGTAGTTTTTATGATATTTTACTATTTCAGACTATTAATTATTTTACTAATATAAGTGATGATTTGGGCATTAATTAAACAGGAATAGTTTTAGATAAAGTCGTTCTACCTTTTAGTACTATAAACTTCTTGGTTTTGATACATAAAAAAATAATTCATTTTTAATGAAATCAATATTTTGATTAGCTTTTTTTATATTAATATTAATATTTTGTCTATTACAAAAAAATGAATCTAATGGTTTGTACTTTAGTATTAAAACTCTTTTTCCCTTTCCGTAAATAGTATTATTTGATGATGAACCTTTTTTAAGAATTTTCCCATCTTGTTTAATTTCAAAATCTATTTTAAAAATAGTTTCATGTGTAGTTATATATTTGGGTTTAAATATAATTCCTATTTCTCTATCATAATATTTATTACATTCAATATCTATATTAAGAGTATATTCACTTTTGTTTTTATCGAGTTTCTTTTTATAATCAAAAGGAACTGTATTATTAAGTATTTGATTAATATCATATATTGATATAACCAAAAGAAATACAAAATATGAAATTATACTAATTATGAATACTTTATATACTTTTTTCATAAACTTTCTTTTTGATTATATTATCAAAAAAATTATAAAATACCTTTATCATTAAATTATAATCATATAAAGACAATCACATTAGTATATTTAATATAAAACCAGATATTATTCAACAATCGATTTAAAGAGGCTTATAGTAATGAAGTTGAGAATTTATTATGAAGATACAGATATTGGTGGGGTAGTTTATTATGCAAATTATTTAAAATTTTGTGAGAGAGCACGAAGTAATATTTTTTTTGAAAAGGGATTATCTCCTCATCAAGAGAAGGAATTTTTTGTTGTAAAAAAAGTTGAAGCAGATTATATAAAATCTGCAACATTTGGAGATATTTTAGAAGTAACTACTAAACTTGTAAGTAAAAAAAATGTATCACTTGAAGTTTATCATGAGATTTTTAGAGAAAAAGAGTTAATATTTACTGCAAAAATCAAACTTGCGTACTTAAAAAACTATAAACCATCAAAAATTCCAAAAGAAATTTCAGAAATTTTTAATATATTATAGTTCCTTATAAAATAATATTTCAAACATAAGTATATTGGTTATAAATACATATTTTTAATAATTATAATTTTTTATATTTAGAAGGTGTCTTTAAAAAAAAGTCATAATATATATAGAAAGATAAATTATTAGAGCTTGATTATATTTTGTTTTTAATCATTTAATTTAAGATAAATTTATAATAAGGTAAAATAAGCGTTTATTTTCAAAATATAAGGATAGACTACTAAATGGCAAAATATATAATTGCATGTATAGAAAGCGATGTTGAAATTCTTGATGGACTTTATAATAAAATCTCAAGAATAGTGGATTCTGACTATGTTATAGAAAGTTATATAAATGCTGAACAAGCTTTAATTGGCTGCTATAATTATATAATTTCTGGAAATGAAATATTAATTACAATTTTAGGAAATGATACTTCTTCTATGCCTTGTTCTAATTTTGTTATAGAACTGCATAAAAACTCTCCAAATACAAAAAATATTATTTTTAATGATGTTGCTAAGGTCGAATGTTTAGAAAAAATAATAAACAATGCTTCCGTTTATCAGTTAATCCCTAGACGCTTTGATAGAGTAGATTTTGAATTAATTATTTTAGAAGCTATAAAACAAAATGCACAAGAAAGAAGATTGAAAGATTATCAAAAAGTTTTAGAAAATGCTGTTGAAAAAAGAACAAAAGAATTAAATGATATAAATATTAAACTAGAAGTTTTAGCAACAACTGATTCTTTATCAGGAGTTAAAAACAGAAGAAGTTTTTATGAGTCTTCAGCTCCAATGATAAGATATAACCGAAGAGAAAATAAAAAGCTCGCTGTTTTAATGATTGATATTGATAAATTTAAAATGATAAATGATCTTTATGGTCATTCAGTTGGAGATGATGTTATTAAATTAATGGCAAAAAAAATTGAAAGCACCTTACGAACTTCAGATATTTTTGGTAGATTAGGTGGAGAAGAATTTGCGGCTGTATTACCAAATACTTCTGAAAGAGGAGCTTTAAAAGCTGCGGAAAATATTAGACAAGAAATAGAAAATCTTGAGTATACAGTTAATGAAAAAGAGAAAGTAAAATTCACAATAAGTATTGGTGTTGCCCTTTTAAATTCAAATGATCTTGATTTGGATGCTATCTTACATAGAGCTGATTTAGCACTTTACGAGTCAAAAAGAAATGGAAGAAATAAAGTAAGCTTATCTGAATGTGATTCCACAAAAGAAAAGTAGTTTATTTATTCAATTTACAACAAGTTTAATACGATAAAATATCCACTTAATTTCATATAAAAAAGGAAAATAAGTGTTAGAAATTTTCGTTATAGGATATTGTTTATACTTTATATTTAATATCTATACTTCATTTATGCAAATAGGTTTTGTAAAAAATGCAAAAGATTTAAAAGCAGTAATTTTAGATCAAGACAAATACCTTGAAGCAGCAAATTATTCAATAGAAAAAGAAAAAATTGCAATTTTATCTTCATTTTATAGTTTCTTTATTTTTGTACTATGGATTGGCTTTGGGCTTTCATCTTTAGACTCACTTATAAATATTGAATCCTCTTTAATAAAAGCAGTTGTTTTTGTAGATTTATTTATTATTATAAATTGGCTTTTAGGCTTACCTTTTGATTTATACTCAACTTTTAAACTAGATAAAAAATATGGTTTTTCAAATATGACATCTGCTTTATATATTAAAGATACTCTTAAATCAGGAGCGTTATTTTTAGTATTTGGTTCACTTGTAATTGCTGGAATTTCATGGATTATTACTTCATTATCTTCTTGGTGGATTTGGGGATTTGTATTTATTTTTGCTGTAATTATTTTAATAAATATGCTTTACCCTATAATTAGAGATAAAATGTTTGATAAATTTGAATCTTTAAAAGATAAAGAATTAGAAGCTAAAATTGAAAATCTATTAGACAAAGTAGGGTTTAAAAGTTCAGGTGTTTTTTCGGTTGATGCAAGTAAAAGAGACAATAGATTAAATGCATATTTTGGTGGTTTAGGAAGTACAAAAAGAGTTGTACTTTTTGATACTTTAGTAGAAAAACTTTCACACAATGAGCTTTTGGCTGTTTTAGGACATGAATTAGGACATTTTAAAAATGGCGATATTCTAAAAAATATTGGTATTATGGGTGTTGTTATGTTTGTATTTTTTGCTATTTTTGGAAACTTAAGTGAAGAAATATTTTTAGGTTTATCTTTAGAAAATGAACCTTATGCAATCATAACTGTATTTTTAATTTTTTCACCTATTTTATCATTTTTCTTAATGCCTTTAATTTCATTAATTTCAAGACATAATGAATACGCAGCAGATGAGTTTGGCTCAAATATGCAAAGTAAGGAAGATTTAGTAAGTGCTTTATTAAAACTAGCAAATGAAAATAAATCTTTTCCTTTATCTCATCCTATTTATATCTTCTTCTATTATTCACATCCACCTTTAGTAGAAAGATTTAAAGAGTTAGGTTATGATGTAAATTCACAAGCGGATACTGCGTTAAAAGATAGTGTATTTAATAATGCAAGTACAATATAATATAGAATTAATAGGAATAATTTTTTTAATTTTAGGACTGCTTGTTGGAGGACTTATCCTTTGGATAATCTTCCGACAAAAAGTAAATTTACTTGAAGAAAAAATTGCTTTTATAAATAATTCATATGAGTCTTCAATTTTAAAACTAGAAGATGAACTTTTTATGCAAGCAAAAACTTATGAAGATAAAATTCAATTAATAGAATCAAATTTTAATGAAACCTTGCAATTTGAAAAAAATACAGGAAAAATTCAACTTGAAAACCTAAAAAATGAATTTATAATCAAAGAAGAGAATCTAAAAGAAAAAATCGAACTTTTAGAAACTTCAAAAGAGAGATTAAAACAAGAGTTTGAAAATCTTGCAAATAAACTCTTTGAAGAAAATTCAAAAAAATCTGCAAGCAATCTTAATCTTATGTTAAATCCTTTTAAAGAACAATTATCTTCTTTTGGAAAAAGAGTTGATGATATTTATAATGAAGAGACAAAACAAAGAAGTTCATTATTAACTGAAATAAAAAATTTGAAAGATTTAAATAATCAAATCTCCCAAGATGCAATAAATCTTACAAAAGCTTTAAAAGGCGAAAATAAGACTCAAGGTGATTGGGGAGAACTAATCTTAAGTAAAATATTAGAACAAACAGGGTTACGAGAAGGAATTGAATACACAACTCAAGGCTCTTTTACTGATGAACAAGGGAAAAGATTAAGACCAGATGTTATAGTGCATCTTCCATTAAACAAAGATATTGTAATAGATTCAAAAGTTACCTTAACTGCTTATTTAAAGTATACACAAGCTTCAGATGATGTGCAAAGAGAAATAGCAACAAAAGAATTAATAAAATCAATTTATGCTCATATAAAAGGTCTTAGTTTAAAATCATATGAAGATATTGATTCAGTTAATACTCTAGATTTTGTATTAATGTTTATACCAATTGAAAGTGCTTTTATGTTAGCTTTTTCAAATGATAATAACTTATTTAAAATAGCTTTTGAAAATAATATTATGTTAGTTTCTCCTTCAACTTTATTCGCTACATTAAGAACGGTTGAAAATATATGGAGATATGAACACCAAAATGAAAATGCATTATTGATTTCAAAAAAAGCTGCTGATTTATATGATAAGTT
This sequence comes from Halarcobacter sp., assembly GCA_030145305.1. Classification (GTDB taxonomy): domain Bacteria; phylum Campylobacterota; class Campylobacteria; order Campylobacterales; family Arcobacteraceae; genus Halarcobacter. Next base: position 102,401 of record JAQYVX010000008.1, read on the forward strand.
TGCAAATTTTGTAAATGATATTGAAGCTATTGGCTTAAATATCAATAGAACTCAAAAATCTTATGAAGAGGCTATGAATAAACTTAGCCTTGGAAAAGGAAATCTTCTTAGACGAAGTGAAGAGTTTATAGAGCTTGGCGTAAAAGCTAAAAAAAAGATAGATACAAGAAGGATGTTAGATGAATGATTACCTTATTGAATTTGTTGATAAGTTTTTCTTATTAACGGATGCAATGTCAATATATATTATGCTTGGACTATTTTTTGCAGGTATTTTAAAGCAGATTATTCCAAATGATTTTGTTTCTAAAAATCTTGGAAATGATTCAACAGGTTCAGTTATAAAAGCTACAATTTTTGGAATACCACTTCCTGTTTGTTCTTGTTCTGTTATTCCAATAGCACAAGGACTTAAGAAAGAAGGAGCTAGTAAAGGAGCTGTTCAGAGTTTTTTAATTTCTACACCTATTACAGGGGTTGACTCAATTCTTGCAACTTTTTCATTTTTTGGACTTATTTTCACAGTTTATAGAGTTGTTAGTTCAATTATAATTGCAATTTGTGTTGGACTTATTCAAAATTTTATTGAAAAAAAAGAGATTAAGAAAGAAGAAAAAACAAGCAAACCAAATCCAATGTTTTTTGCAAGCTCAACAAAAGTAAATAACCCAAGTTTTTCTTTAAAAAATGATACACCAAAAGAAACAGATAAGGGAAATTCTTGTTGTTCTTCGTCTTCTTCAAGTTCAAAAACATTTTCATTTAAAAATGTTTTTACTTATGCTTATAAAACACTCTTTGAAGATATGGTAAAAGCCTTGTTTATAGGTCTTTTATTAGGAGCTTTATTTACTACTTTTGTACCAAAAGAGTATTCTTCTTTATTATTTGAAAATCAAATTTTAACATATTTTATAATCTTAATAGTGGCAATTCCTTTATATACTTGTGCCACAGCATCTTTACCAATAGCCGCTGCTTTTATGCTTCAAGGAATGAGTGCTGGTGCTGCTTTTATTTTTTTAACAGCAGGACCTGCTACTAGTGCTGTTACTATGAGTATTATTTATAAAATGCTTGGACGTACTTCTTTAATCATTTATGTTTCTACTATTGCTACTTTATCTTTAATTTTTGGTTTTGTATTTGATACTTTTTTTGATAGTTTACAAATACTAAATATTGCTCATGATATGGAAGAAGCCTCAATTATAAATAGGACATTTTCAATCATAATGCTTTTATTAATTTTTTATTATTTATTAAAACCAATATTTACAAAAAATGTAAAAAAAGAGTCTTGTTGTAGTTCTAAAGGAAATTGAAAAGTATGAAATATTTTATACTAATCGTTTTGATTATTTCAAGTTCTTATTCAAAACCTTTAGTATTTACTAATTATAAATATTATGATATTTATCCAACAAATAAACACAACTTAGAAGAGAGTATGGATAATAGCTCTCCTCTTCGTTCTTTTGGTTCTATTAGACATGGAACTGTTTCTTGGAAAATTGCTTATAAATATAAAAGAGAAAGAAAGAATAATATTTGTAAAATAAGTGAAACAAAAACAAAAGTCTATATAGAATACTATGTGCCAAAAATTGGAAAAACTCATAAACCAGTAAAAGGAACAAAGAGAGTTTTTAATAGATATTATATTATTTTAAAAGATTATCTAAAAAAACATAGTGATTTCTCAGTACAAGCAGCAAATGAAATAGAAAATAAATTATTAGAAATAGAAGATATAAATAATTGTGACGAGTTAAAAACAAATGCAAAAAAACTTGCAAGTAATATTATAAAAAAATATAAAAAGAAAAATAAAGATTATGAAATACGAACATATGAAGGCTTTTTAGAAGGTATTAGAAAAGAAAAATTATTCTAAAAAAGCCTTATAAACTTAAAACAAATAAAATTTAAATTAAGTTTTTTTCATAAATAAGGATAAATAAATCCCACTTGCTATTAATATAGCTCCTAAAATATGATAAAGTTCTAGCGTTTCCCCCAAAAATATAAAAGCTAAAATTGAACCAAATATTGGCATTAGATGTGTAAATTGTCCTGTTCTTTCAGCACTAATTCTATCAATTCCTATATGCCAAAAATAAAAAGAAAGAATTGAAGCAAATAAAGATACATATAAAAAGAAATACCAATTTTGTTTTACTAAGTTTAATTCATGAGCAAAACTATAACCTTGAAGTAAATACCAAGGTAATAGATAAATAAAGCCTAAATATACAATGATTAAGAAAAATTCAATATGTGATAAGGCTTTGGGTTTAAACTTTACAGCAACTGAGTATGTAGCCCATAATATAGAACTTACTAATATCCATAAATCACCTTTTGTAAAACTAATATTTAAGATATTTAAAAAATCACCTTTTAAAACTAAAAAAACTACTCCAATAGTAGATAAAACTATTCCAAGTATTTGCCTTGAAGTAATATTCTTTTTTAATACAAAGAAAGATATTACTAAAATTAAAATAGGAATAATAGAATTAATCAAAAGAGCATTTGTAGCACTTGTTGTTTGTAAGGCTATATATAAAATAGTATTAAATAAAGAGATTCCTATGATTGCTAAAAAAGATAATAAAAGAAAATTTTCTTTAAGAATTTTTAATATTTTTTTAATATCTAGAAAAAATAGAATAGGTAGAGAAAGTAAAATTACAAAAAACCATCTAAAGAAAGCTAATTCTAATGGTTCAATTTGTGTATTAACAAACCTTCCTAATATAAAGTTCCCAGACCAAAAAAGTACACAAAGTACTAATAATAAATGAACTCTTTGTGTACTTATCATTTATTTTAATTCATTTAAAAGTAAAATATCAACTAAATCACCTGATTTAATATCTTGGCTATCATCTTTTTGAATAAGTAAAGCAGGACTTCCTAGCATATTCGTTAAGATTGCACTTGTTCCTTTTTTCTTACCTTCAAAATCTATTATATATTCATTGTTTTCATATTTTACATTACAAGCTGTAAAGATTGTCTTTGCCATTTTTCTAGGAAAGTCTTGTGTAATTCTAGCTTTTACTATTGGAAGTTTTTTATTTGCTCCCTCATATTTATAAATCATTGGTAATAAATATAAAATTGCACAAACTGTAGATGAATATGCAAACCCTGGAAGGGCAATTATTAATTTACCATCTTTAACAGCAGCTAATAAATGCATACCAGGCTTTATAGTAACCCCATGAAATAAAATCTGAGCTTGAAGTTTGTCTTTTATTACATCTTGAACAAAATCATAATCTCCAACTGAAACTCCACCTGTAGTGACAACTATATCAGATTTTTCCAAAGCAGATGATAGTAAATTTGTAATTGAATCTATATCATCTTCTACTACTCCCATTTGAATTGTATCTGCACCTGCTTTTTTAGCTAAGGCCTCTATAGTTAAATGATTTGAACTTCTTATTTGTGAATCATTAGTTTGCATTTCACCTAAATCTAAAATCTCACTTCCTGTACTTGCAATAGAAACTGTTGGTTTACAATATACTAATACTTGTGCAATATTTAATGAAGCTAATACTCCAATTTCTGCAAAACCTATAACTGTTCCTTCTTTTATAAGGACTTCACCTTTTTTATAGTTTTCACCAATTTCTCTTGTAGCAAAACCATAAGGCACTTCTTTTATAACTTTAATACTGTCATTAACTACTTCGACATTCTCAATTGGTATTAAAGTATCACTTCCTTCAGGCATTAATGAACCTGTAAAAGTTTTTATTGAAACACCATGTTCAAGTTTTGATTCAACAATAAAACCAGCAGGATTTTTATCAATAATTTTAATAAAGTCATTTTTTTGATCTTCATATTTTATTGCATAACCATCCATAGCAGAAGTTGGATATTCAGGTGAATTATCACTAGCAACAACATCATACGCAAGAACTCTATTTATGGCATTTGTTAAAAAAAGTTTTTCCTTAGTTTTTGCTTTGAAATCCAAGCTATCTAATTTGTTTAAAGACTCTTCATAATTTATAAAATTTCTCATATTCACTCTCCAAAAATTAAGTTGGAATGATACCATATGCAAGAATAGAAGTAAATTAGAGTTAATAATTACTTATAATTTAAACCCAAAATAGCATCTGTGTAGCATTAATATTCCAAATGTGGAAATAGTGACACTATTATGACAAATGAAGAAAAAAAAGCCCTAATATTATTGACTTAAGTCAAAAAAGTGGTAATAATTTACCTATTATTATATAAATAATCTTTATATAATTGGCTGTTATATTATGTATAAGTAAATGTAAATTAAGAGTAAAAAATTATTCTAAATCTGATTGATTTATATGTAGTATGACTTATTTTCTAAGGAGGAATAATGACGAAAGTAAGTAAAACTTCTGAAAAAACTTTAGCTACGGTTTCAGAAAAGGAATTAAGTAGAAGAGATTTTTTTAGAAAAACTGCAGTTTATTCAGCTGGTGCAATTGCCGCTGCAAATGTATTATCACCAGTAAAGTTAAAAGCTGATGATCCTGCAATAATTAATGAAGCTTCATGGGGACAAAAGTTGGGTGATCCAGTAGATAAAAATCTATATGGTATGCCTTCTCCTTTTGAGCATAATAATATAAGAAGAACACATTCTTTATTTTCATCAGGAGATTATTATGCATCAGTATCTATGTCTCCTATTCATGAATCACAAGGAATTGTAACACCAAATGGTTTGTTTTTTACAAGAAATCATGGTGGAACAGCTCATGTTGATCCAAATGAATGGAGATTAATGATTCATGGTGATCAAGTTGAAAAAGAGATTGTTTTAACACTTGAGGATTTAAAAAAATATCCTAGTGAAAGTAGAATTTACTTTATTGAGTGTCCTGCAAATGGGGCTCCTGAGTGGAGGGGACCACAATTTAATTCTTTACAATTTATGAAAGGATTAATGAGTGCTGCTGAGTGGACAGGTGTAATGCTTAAAACTGTTTTAGAAGATATTGGTCTAAAAAAAGATGCAGTTTGGATGCTAGCAGAAGGTAGTGATAATGCCTCAAATCCAAGATCTATTCCTGTTGAAAAAGCTTTAGATGATGTTATGCTTGTTTGGGGACAAAATGGTGAAGCCTTAAGACCAGAACAAGGTTATCCTGTAAGATTAATTGTTCCAGGTTGGGAAGGTAACTTAAATACTAAATGGCTAAGAAGATTAGAAATATCAGATAAACCTTGGCATTCAAAAGAAGAGACATCTAAATACACTATGGTTCAACCAGGTGGAAAAGCAATTAGATTTTTCTGGGTAAATGAAGTTAATTCTGTTATTACCTCTCCCTGTCCTGAAAAACCTTGGACTCATCTTAAAAAAGGTGATAAAGTGGAAATAGAAGGTATTGCTTGGTCTGGACATGGAACAATTAATGGAGTTGATATTTCTTTTGATGGTGGAGACAATTGGGTTGAAGCTAATTTAAAAGGATTAGTTCTTCCTAAATCATGGACTAGATTCTCATATATTATTGAATGGGATGGAGAGCCTTTATTATTGGCATCTAGATCAAGAGATGATTTTGGAAATATTCAACCAACTATTGATGAAGAAACTTCAGCTGTGGGTGTTGAATCTGTTTACCATAGAAATGCTATCGTAACTTGGGAAATTAATAAAAAAGGAGAGTGTAACAATGTTCAAATTAGAAAACACAAAAAAGCTTAAGACTCTTCTTAGTCTAGGACTATCCTTATCTCTTACAACGTCTTTATTCGCTGCAAATGGAATGTCTGTTGATGGTGCTGTTAAATACGAAGTTAAAGATGGTAAATATGGACCATATCATTTAAATATGCAAGACACTAAAAATTATAACAATGGTAGAGCAGCAACAAAAAAAGAAATAAAAATGTGGAATGTTGATGTAAGACCAGATGGTAAAGATCTTCCTTTATATGATATGAAACATGGTAAACCTATTTTAGAAGATGGTAAACCAAAAATTGCTGAAGGTTCAGTTGAATTTGGTGAAGAACTTTATGATGCTCAATGTGTAATGTGTCATGGTGAATTTGGAGCAGGGGGGAAAGGTTATCCTACTTTAGCTGGTGGAGATTTTAAAAATTTACACATTCAAAGACTAAATCCAGCAGATGAAAATCCAAATCCAGATGTTGCAATAAAAACAATTGGTTCATATTGGCCTTATGCAAGTACACTTTTTTGGTACATATATGACTCAATGCCATTTACAAATCCAAAATCTTTAACAAATAGTGAAACATATGCTCTTACTGCATTTTTATTAGCTTCAAATGGAATTAAAGTTGATGGTAAAGAAATGGATAGTGAATTTACTTTAAGTAAAGCAAATTTCAATAAAATTGTAATGCCAAATGTTGACGGATTCTATCCAGAAGTTGATACTAAAGATCCGCATCAAGGTCCAAAGAATATGCAAAAACTTTTATCTGATCCAACTATATATGGAAAGGGTACAAGATGTATGAAAGATTGTATAAAACCAAAAGTAGAAGAGTTACTATTACGAGTAAAATTTGATTTAGCACCAAATGCTAATGAGCCTCTTTCAACAAAGAGATCATGGAAAGAGCCTGCAAAAGCAGCTGCTCCTGATGGTGTTGATCCTGTTGTTGTAGAGAATTATGCTACATATTGTTCAGCTTGTCACTCTAATAAAGCAATTGGAGCACCTGTTATTGGTGATAGTACGGCATGGGCAGAGGTTTTAGAAAAAGGTATTGAAGAAGTTTATTCAAATGCTATTGAAGGTATAAATGCAATGCCTCCAATGGGAGCAAGTACATTACCTGAATCTGATTTTAAAGCTATTATTGATTATATGATCAATGAAAGTAAATAAGGGAGAACGCAATGAAATTAATCAAAAGTTTAGTTATAGCAGCTGCTATTAGTGGTTTAGCTGTTACTGGTTTATTAGCTAATGACGACCTAATCAAAAAAGGTGAAAAGATTTTTATGAATAAGAATCTTGGAAACTGTTTAGCTTGTCATGCAGCAAATGGAAAAAATATAGATGGACCAGGAAGTATGGGACCAAAGTTACAATATTTGTCAGCATGGCCTGAAGAAGCATTGTATGAAAAAATTTATAATCCGTACACAACTAACCCAATTTCACAAATGCCTGCATTTGGTAAAAATGGTTGGTTAAGTGATTCAGAAATTAAAGCAGTTGTTGCTTATTTAAAAACTATTAATTAAAAGAAAAGGATATTAAAATGATGGAAAGAAGAAATTTTTTAAGTTTAGGATTAGGTGTTTTAGCAGCATCAGTTGTAGTACCATCTACATTAAGTGCAGTTGATTACAGAAAAGATAAGCCTAAAGCTTGGGAACAAGACAAAATTGATTTAGCATTAAAAGAAATTTTTGGTACTAGTGAAACAGCTGAAGGGAAAGTTAAATTAAAAGCTCCTGATATTGCTGAAAATGGTGCAGTTATTCCTGTAACAGTATCTGCAAAAGCAGGTACAAGAGTAGCAATTCTACAAGATGTAAATCCTCAAAGTTTAGTTGCAGTGTTTACTGTACCAAAAGGTGGAATTGTTGATTATTCTGTAAGAATCAAAATGATGAAAACTGGAAATGTATATGCTATCGTTGAAGATGGTGGAAAATTATACAAAGCTTCAAAACAAGTAAAAGTTACAATCGGTGGATGTGGTGGTTGATTTAATTCAACAACTAAAAATTACAAAAATTACAAAATAATAAAAGAAGAAAAAGGAACTAATAATGGCTAAAAAAACAAGAATTAAAGCAAAATTAAAAAAAGGCGTTGTAACTGTTAAGGCTCTTGCAAGTCACGAAATGCTGTCTCATCAAGAAGCAGAAAGAGCAAAAAAAGAAGCTAACTGGATTACTTACGTAGTTGCAAAAGTTAATGGTAATATCGTATACGAGGTATCTACAAGTCAATTTTTATCAAAAAATCCTTATATGAAATTTCAGTTTCAAGCTGAAGCAACAGGTACAAAAAAAGGTGATAAAATTGAATTTACTTGGGTTGATTTAAAAGGTAATACTAATACAAGTACAGGAAAAATTAAATAATTAAATATTCTAAAAAGAATACTTAAACAAGATACAAGGAGATATGTATGTTATTAAAAATTGCCAAAACGACAGCATTAATTGCATTAACAGTATCAGCTTTAAATGCTGCTGACTTTAATGCACAAGCTGAAAAAGATAGAATTGCTTTAGTGAAATATTTTGAAGCAAAATTTGAAGACCCATTAAAAAATAGAAATACTTTTTTTCCATATTCTACGGATGATGAATTAAAAAATAATATTATGGGTGGATTAAAAAAAGCTGATTTTTCTATAGGAAACTATGCATATTCTAAGAATGGTAGAGCTTCATATGATGAGATTAAAGAATTTCCACCTACAGAAGAATGGATTGAAGTAGGTGAAGAGTTATATAACAAAAAATTTGCTAATGGTAATTCTTTTGCAAATTGCTTTGCTAACCCAGCTGAAACTGGTGCTGCTTACCCAATGTTTGATGAAAAAAGAAAAGAAGTTATAACTTTAACTGTAGCTATTAATGAGTGTTTAACAAATAATGGTGAAAAAAAATGGGGAACTTCAAAAGGTAAAATGGCTCACTTACAATCTTATTTTGCAGCATCTGCAACTGAAGAAGAAAAAGTTATTGACGTAAAAATTGAAAGCCCAGAAGCTGCTGTTGCTTATGAAGATGGTAAAGAATATTACTATTCTCAAAAAGGATATTTAAAACTTAATTGTGCAAATTGTCATATTCAAGGTGCTGGACAAAGAGTTAGAAATGAATCATTATCTCAACTTCTTGGTCAAACATCACATTTCCCAGTATATAGACTTAAATGGGGTGCAAAAAAGACTGAAAATGGTTTAGGTACTTTAGAAAGAAGAATGTCTGGTTGTATCAAAGATCAAGGTCAAGTTCCACCAAGTAATACAAGTAAAGAAATGAGAAATTTATTGTTTTTCATGGCTTACATGAATAATGGTATGAAGTTTGACGGTCCAGACTTTAGAAAATAAGGGGAGATGAAATGAAAAAATTAATTAACTTAACAATAGCTGCAACAGCAGCATTAGCTTTAACTACATCTCTTCATGCTATGGATGAAAAGAAAGATTGTGATGTAAAAGCAAATGGCATTACTAAAGTAATTGCAACTGCAAATGTATATAATGAACAAGCTAAGAAAAAAGGTCTTGAATTTAGAAGACTTAATGTAAATAATTCTGATCTTATTATAGCAGTTGAAGAGGCAATTAAGACGGGTGCAAAAGAGGTTAATCCAATGCACTTTAAAGGTAAGAAAAAATCTAAGACTAAATTAGAGACTACTTATGCAGCTGAAAGAGCGTGTAGATTTGCAATTGCTGCATTAACACAAGCTAAAGAAGCAAAAACTACTTGGCGCTTAGCTGTACCAGGGGATGGATACAAATACTAAAAGTTATTTGTATCAAAAAAAGTCAAGATTTTATCTTGGCTTTTTTATTTTAAGATATAAAATGCATAAAATTAAGGGAGAGATATAAATGACAATTCTAAAAAAACTATTAATATCAGTAAGTATTGCTGGTATTTGTTCAACAGGAAGTTTTGCTGCTGAAGAAAAATCTAACTTTGTTCCAGTTTCAAGTGGTGTTAAATCAATTGAAATGAATTTAAATGGTGAAGAATTTACTCTAATGAGAAATCAAACTTCTGGGAATAAAATTTCACCTTTATATGAAACAACAAATAGAGGAACAGCTCAACCAATAGTTTTAGCAAAAGGTGTAGAAACTTTAGGAGAGTTGGAATTTATTGAGTATATGAAAAAAGCACAAACTGACGAAACAATTGCGATTATTGATTCAAGAAAGCCAGGATGGTTTGCAAAACTTAGAATTCCGGGGGCTATAAATGTTCCTTTTACAAATTTCGATGAAAAAGATACTGCTATTGAAATGATGGAAGATGAAATGGGTGTTGTTCAAAAAGATGATGGAACACTTGATTTTTCTAATGCAAAAACACTAGCATTATATTGTAATGGTTATTGGTGTGGACAAACTCCAGGAATGGTTAGTAGATCAAAATTTGCACTATTAAAAATGGGATACCCTGCTTCTAAGATTAAATATTACAGAGGTGGTATGCAAGCTTGGACTTCATTAGGATTTACTGTTGTGGGAACAGGTAAATAATTTAGATTGTCTCTAAATTAAAAGAAAGGTATTAATTAATGAGTAAATTAAGTAGAAGAGAATTTGTTTATATGATGGCAGTATTAGGTGCTGCTCCTGTATTTGCAAACTCTCATACAAGAATGATGGATACAAATAAGCTAGAAGATTATTATAAGTTGAAGCCATTTGGAAATGCAAGATTTTTGCATATGACAGATTGTCATGCACAGCTTTTACCTGTCTACTTTAGAGAACCAAGTGTTAACTTAGGTTTCTATGGGAACTATGGAAAGCCTCCTCATATAGTAGGAGAGAAGTTATTAGATTATTATGGAATCAAAGGAAATAAAAGACTTGAGTATGCATATTCATGTGTAAATTTTGAAAAACATGCAAAAGCAATGGGACGAACTGGTGGTTTTGCTCAAATCAAAACTGTAGTTGATTTCTTAACTAAAAACTTTGGTGAAGATAAAACACTATTATTAGATGGTGGAGATACTTGGCAAGGAAGTGCTACATCACTTTACACTAGAGGTAAAGATATGGTTGGAGCGATGAACTTATTGGGTGTTGATGTAGCTGTTGGACACTGGGAGTTTACATACACAGCTGAAGAAGTTTTAGCAAATGTTAAATTATTAGATGCAGAATTTTTAGCTCAAAATGTAAAAGTTAAAGAAGATTCTATGATGAATGGTGTTGAAGCTTTTGATGAAGATACTGGTCATGCTTTTAAACCTTATACTATTAAAAAAATGGGTGATGCTAGAGTAGCTATTATTGGTCAAGCTTTCCCTTATACAACTATTGCAAATCCTCAAAGATTTATTCCAGATTGGAGTTTTTCTATAAATGATGACGGAATGCAAGAACTTGTAGATGAAGTTAGAGAAGAAGAAAAACCAGATGCTGTAATTGTACTATCTCACAATGGTTATGATACAGATAAAAAAATGGCAGAAGTTGTTACTGGAATTGATTTTATTATGGGTGGACATACTCATGATGGTGTTCCTGAAGCATATCCTGTTAAAAATGATGGCGGAACTACTTATGTATGTAACGCAGGATCAAATGGTAAATTCTTAAATGTACTTGATTTAGAGATTAAAAATGGAAAAGTTGTTGATCATAAATTTACACTTCTTCCAATTTTTTCTGATTTAATTCCAGAAGATCCTTCTATGAAAAAGTATATTGAAGATGTTAGAGCTCCTTATTTAAAAGAGTTAACAAGAGAAATTGCAACTACTGAAGAAACTTTATTTAGAAGAGGAAACTTCAACGGCTCTTGGGATCAAATTATTTGTGATGCTTTAATTGATGTTAAAGGTGCTGATATATCTTTATCTCCTGGATTTAGATGGGGAACATCTGTAATGCCAGGTCAAGCTATTACTTTTGATGATTTAATGACTCAAACTGCAATGACTTATCCTGAAACTTATGCTAGAGATATTTCTGGAAAAGATATAAAACTTATTTTGGAAGATGTAGCTGATAACTTATTTAATGAAGATCCATTCTACCAACAAGGTGGAGATATGGTTAGAACAGGTGGAATTTCTTATAGAATTAACCCAACTGCAAAAATGGGTAAAAGAATTTCAGATATTACACTTACAAAAAATGGTCAAAAACTAGATGCTCGAAAAAGCTATAAAGTAGCTGGATGGTCAACTGTTGGTTCTAAATCACCAGGAGAACCAGTTTGGGAAACAGTAGAGACTTATCTTCAAAATGTTAAACATATTGCAAACTTAAAAATTGATTCTCCTGATATCATTGGTGTCAAGGGAAATCCAGGAATCATATAATTCCAAATATGAAAAGTGTATAAAATATTTATACACTTTTCAATTTATTAGATATTTTAAAAAAGTACCTACTAAGTTGAAAAGAAGGATTAAGTATGATTAAAAAGGGATTGTTTATATTGATTTCTTTATTTATGGCTGTTTGTTTAAATGCTGATTTTAAAGAAGGGGAAAAACTTTTTGAAGAAAAATGTGCCTCTTGCCATAAAGATTATATTCCATTTAAGAAGCTAAAAGAAAATTTTTTTGAAAGAAATAATACTTTATTAAATCTGTCAATACCAACAGAAAATATGCTAGCTTGGGCAATTATGGAAAGTTCTAGAAAAGTAGGAGATCCTAATGATCCAGAAATGAGATCAGTTGAAATTGAAGAGTATTTAAAAAGTTATCTTGCAAACCCAGATATAAATAATAGTATTTGTGATCAGCATGCATTAAAATATTATGATAAAAAAGAAGCAATTAAAATTACAGCAGAAGAAGCAGAACTTTTTGCAGCATATTTTATGGCTTATAAAGAAAATAGATTAAAAAATACTCCAAATGAAGAAAAGTCCTTAGAAAAAATCTTTGATGAAAAAAAATTAATAGAAAAAGCTACGAAAGAGGGTAAACATTTTATTATTTATGCAAGTTCAAAGAGCTGTTATTATTGTAAAAAGATGGATAAAGAAGTACTTAGTTTAGATGAAGTAAAAAATAAAATTAATGAAGACTATATTTTTGTAAAAATTGATGTAGATAATATGAAACTACCTTTTGGATTGAAAAAATATTTTAAAGGTATGACCCCAACATTTTTTGTTCTAACAAATAGTGGAGAGCTTTTAAATACTTATCCAGGAGCTTGGGTAAAAAAAGATTATTTAGAGATTTTAAAGGAAAATTTATAATATGAAAATAGGAAAAGTTATAGATATTTTTAGTGCAAAAAAAGGACAAAGTGGACTTCCTAGACCAAAGGCTCAAGAGCTTAATCTTATAAATGGATATGGAATTAAAAATGATAAGTTTGCAGGAAAAGAGCTAGATAAATCAGTAATGGTAGTAGGCAAATATGCTTATGAAAAAGCTGAGGAAAATGGAATTAGCCTAGAATATGGAAGTTTAGGTGAAAATATTTTATTAGATTTTAACCCACATGAATATAATATAGGGACAATATTCCAAATAGGTGATGCCTTAATAGAAATAACCCAAGCATGTACTGTTTGTAATCATTTATCTATTTTTGATGGTGATTTACCTATTTTAATTCAAGATTGCAGAGGTTTATACTGCAAAATACTTGAAAGTGGTGATATTTTAATAAATGAGTCTGTAAAACTTGTTGAAAATTTACAAGAAAAAATTGTATCTTAATTAAAGGAAATTATAATGAAAAAAATCATAGCGTTGTTATTTATATCTATTTTTGTATATGCTGAGTCTACTTTTAATGATCCTCAACCTACTTTTGATGAACCAAGAAAACTGGCTATTCAATTATATGATTCTGAAGTAAAAAAAGTAAATCATAATCTTAGTACAATATATAATATTTTAAAAGAGTATCCAGCTGAGAGTTTAAAAGTTGTTGTTATTACTTATGGAAATGGAATTAGAGCATTAAAAAAGGATTATGATAAAGATACCTTAAGAAGAATCAATTCTTTGATGGAATATGATGTTGAATTTATAGTATGTAAAAATACAATGGAAACAATGAAATGGACTGAAGAAGATTTTATTGATGATGTTTCTTTTGTTCAAGCAGGAATTGTTGAATTAATTGAGAGAGAAATAGCTGGTTATGTAGGAATTATTGCATATTAATTAGAAGAAAGAGTACAAAAACTCTTTCTTCTTTTGATTTTTTTATTCAAACTCCATTTGTTTAAATAGTGTTGCAATATTTTGTTTTCCTAATTCTTTATATGTATCTAAATGCTTATAATCTGACATATCAATATTGTATGCTTCATTTAAGCCGCCATCTTCTTCTAAAATTTCTTCAATTTTAGTTCTTAGATAAACTAAATAATCTTTTGTATATTTTGTTACAGTTGGCATATCAGTAGTATCCCCATGTCCAGGAACTACTATTTTTGCATTTAATTCTGCAAATTTTTCCCAAGCTTCTAACCATTTTTGTGTTTGCGTAATTTCAAATATAGGAAGTAATCTATTGTTAAATGCTATATCTCCTGCGAAAGCTATTTTTTCTTTTTCTAGCCATAAAATAATATCACTATGTTCATGGGCATATCCAAAGTATTTTGCTTCTACAGTTCTATTTCCTAAATCAAATTTCATATTATCTTTAAAAACTTCATCAGGAGAAACTACTTGTGTTCCATCAAATTTATCCCTTAATACTCTTTTTAATCTATTAAATATTAAGTCACCTTTTGTTTCAATCTCTTCTTTTGCAAGTTCTTGGGCTACAATTATAGCTCCTTGTTCTTTCCAATAATTAGAGCCTAGCATTGCATGACCTTGTGAATTTTCAAGTAAGACATATTTTACAGGCTTATTAGTAATTTTTTTTATTTCTTTATGAAAAGATTGAGCTAAAAGATAAGATGACCCAGCATTCCAAACAAGAACTGAATCATCACCTATAATAAAACCAAGATTATTATTATGTGCTGTTGACTCATACAAATATGGTGCAGTGATTCCTATTGAAGTATAAACACCATCTGCAACTTTTTCAATCTTATTATAAAGTAGTGAATCAGAATATTTATCAAGTGAATTGGTTTTATTTCCCGCTTTACTCCAACCATTGTAACTATCTTTGTACCAAATTACATTTTTATAGCCCATGTCTTTTAATGTTTTAGTAGCCAATAGAGATCTATTTCCATCACTACAAGAAATAATAAATTTTTCATCTTTTTTTACATATTGTGCTATTAAGAATTCTAATTTATCTCTTGATATATTAGAATAATTATTAGTTTTAATATATCCTCCATCTTTATTGATTTCGTCCCTTGTTCTAACATCAATTATTTGAATATTAGGATCTTTTTTTAAAAGTTCAACTAAACCTTTTGTATCAATTTTATTTATCTCTTTCTTTGCTTCAACAATCAAATTATTTACTTCAATTGCACTAATTAAAGTAGGTGTTGAAAGTCCTAGAAGTAGGGATGTGATTATGGCTTTTTTGTTTATCAAAATTGTCTCCTTAATTATAATAATTAATTATATTTAATAAATCTTTATAATTACTTATTAGAAAATTTTATATAAAACTTTTAATAAGTTTTATATAGAAAAATGATTTAATATTCTAAATAATAAAAAGGATAAAAAATGGGAAAAAGCTTATTATCATTTGTATCTTTAGTTCTTTTAACTCTTAGTTTAGAGGCTAGTAAAATTGATGAAACTAAATGTACAACTTTAGGTGACAATTTTGTATTTGCTGGTGGTGAATGTATTGAATTTAGAGCTTTTGAAGGTGACTCAAATGAACATATTGTTGTAATAGTTCATGGAACATGGGATGAAGGAACAAATACTTTAGGTAGATATGCTCCTTTTGCTGAGACAATGAATTTAAATACAGATTTAACTACAATAGCTGTTGCTCTTCCTGGTTATTCAGGTTCCTCAACAAATAACTTTAGTTCACTTGCACATGAAGGTGTGAAAAATCTTTCGGCAAATGAGGATTATGTACTTTTTTTAGGAGAGTTAGTAAAAACATTAAAAGATAAATTTAAAGCTATAAGAGTGACTTATCTTGGACATAGTGCTGGAGCTAGAATGGGTGCTACTTTAACAGGTCTTAAACCAGGTCTTATTCAAAATATTGCACTAGCAGGTGGAAAATATATAAATGATGCAGATAAAAAGAATAGTGAGAGCTTAGTATCTTTAGATAATGTAATCAATAATGTAGATAAAGATACTAAGTATTTATTTATTTATGGAACTGAAGATAAAATTTCAAAACCAGAAGAAACGATAAGTTATTTTAAAATTGCAAAAGCAAAAGGATTAAAAGCAAAACTGATTGAAGTTAAAGGGGCTGAACATATTGATTTAGATATGACTGACACCTCAGTTGAAGCTATAATTGAAATGCTTGAAGAAGAGTAAGCTTCTTAAAATTTTAATTCGCTGTTAGTATTAATATTGTAGGATTATGAATAAAAATTTAGGGTTAAAAAAATGAATAAAAAACAACAAATACAATTTAATTTAAATAATTTCTTACTCTCTACATCTTTAGCTTTGGATTTAGTAGAAAAAGATGTTCATAATACAAGTAAAAATCATTCAAAAAGAGTTGCTTATCTCTCTTTGAAAATAGGGCAAAAATTTGATTTTTCGCCTCAAGAGATGTCTGATTTATGCGCATATTGCTTGGTTCATAATCTTTCTTTAAAAAAAGAAAATAATTATAATAAAGAACATTTAGAAATAGCACAAGAAAAAGTTGATAACTTACCTTTTTTGTGTGGATATAAAAATATAATAAAGTACCACCGTGAATATTTTGATGGTAGTGGAGTTTTTGGATTAAAAGGAAAATTAATACCTCAATTTTCTCAAATTATTTCTTTAGCTCATCTTTTAGATGAAAGATTTGATTTAAGTAAAGAACATATTGAAAATAGAAAAGAAATAAATTCTTTTTTAGAAGAGCAGGGGAATATCTTATTCTCTAAAGAGTTAATAGATAAGTTTTTTGAAGTATCCTCTAATATCGATTTTTGGTTAGATATTCAAAATGAAAATGATATTTTATATTTTATTTTTGGTTCATTATATGATTTTACTATTACTCCCACTTTTGAAGAAGTGTTAAGTTATACCTCTATTTTTGATTCATTATATTCTGAAAATTCTGATTATTTAGAAAAGTGTTCTAAAATGGCTGATTTTTATGATTTTGATCATAAAGATAAGCAAACTTTTTTAATAGCAGCTTCCTTACATAATATAGGAAAGTTAGCAATTCCAAGTAAGATTTTAAATAAACAAAGTAAACTTACAAAAGATGAGTATGAAATTATAAAATCATATCCTTACTATACAAAAAAGATTTTAAACAATCTTATGGGTTTTAATGATATTTCAAATTGGGCGTCTAGAGTTCAAGAAACTATAGATGGAAATGGATATCCTTATAAGCTTTCAGGAAAAGATTTAAGTTTAAAAGATAGATTAATGGCTGTTTTAAATGTATATCAGTCTTTAAGAACAAAGAAATCATATAGAGATGAATATTCTCACAAAGATGCTGTTAAAATAATGCTTGAGCTATCTAGTAATAATAAACTTGATAAAGCTACCGTACTTGATTTAAGTAAAGAGTTACAATAAAACTTTTGCTCAAAAAAGAGCAAAAGTTTATTCACTAGTAGTTGTTAAATTTAGCATTTTCCAAGAATACATTCCACCTCTATACCAATTTAATTTTTCTTGGGGATAGCCAATTTTAATTAAATTTTCTATAGCAAAAGTTGATTGTGGACACCAAGCTCCATTACAAAATAGGAGTAAAGTTTTTGCATTTT
This sequence comes from Halarcobacter sp., assembly GCA_030145305.1. GTDB lineage: Bacteria > Campylobacterota > Campylobacteria > Campylobacterales > Arcobacteraceae > Halarcobacter. The sequence goes on from JAQYVX010000008.1 coordinate 119,979, forward strand.
TAAAATCATATTTACCTTTTGAAACCTCTTTAACTCCAATCATTTCAAGAACATCATAGAAATCATCTGGATATTTATTTTTATCAAAGTATGTAAAAGGAATATTTTCAGCTGTTGGAATACTCATTTGTAAAAACCACTCTTGAAGTCTTGCATCAATTAGGAGCATATTTTTATTGTATTGAGCATCTTCAATAAACTTAATAACTTCAAGTTCTCCAACAGTTTTAATTTTGTCACTTATTGTCATTGGAGTGATTTTACCAATTGTTGTTACGAACTTTTTGACACAATTTTTGGGCAAGCTTTCTTTTGCATAATTGCCAGACCAAACATTTTTAGGGTCAGCACCATTTATGGTTCTACATTCTTCATTATGCATTCTTTTGATTACAAAAGTTTTGTCATCATAATCAACATTTAAACCTTGACCTCTTAAATCAAAATCGTTTGCAAATGTACTTATTGAAGTTATAAATGCAAAGACTAGAAGATATTTTAATTTCTTAAAAAACATTTTTTCTCCTTATTTATTTGTTTAGATTATGCATTAAAGAAAATATAAAAATCCTTAAGTAAAAAAGTAGCTTTTTTACCTAAGTATTATAATAAATAATCTTTTTTATAATTATTATAAAATCTTATTTATTTTAGCTAATATAAAAATAAATTTTAAATTTAGAACTAAAAGATTAAAAATAATTATAATATGTTACAATCATCTTCAAAAAAATATAAACTAAAAGGATATTTTATTAAATGACCAAATTAGATTCAAATGCTTATAAATTTGCCTTAATCTCAGTGTTCTTATGGTCAACTGTTGCCACAGCATTTAAGTTTTCACTTAAATATTTATCTCCTGAACTCCTAGTTTTATATGCTTCTTTAACTTCTCTTATAATTCTTTTTATAATTTTATTTATTCAAAATAAAATTAATCAAGTTTTTAAACATATAAGAGACAATTTACTTTTAGTTCTTACTTTAGGGATTATCAATCCTTTTTTATATTATTTAGTACTTTTTAAAGCTTATGATTTACTTCCTGCCCAAGAAGCACAAGCTATTAATTATACTTGGGCTTTAATGTTAGCATTTCTTTCCGTTCCTTTTTTAAAACAAAAATTAAGACTTGCTGATATAGTTGCAGGTATTATTTGTTATTTTGGTGTTTTAATAATAGCAACTAAAGGGGAGCCTTTTTCTTTAAATTTTTCAAATATGGATGGAGTCTTTTTAGCTTTGTTTTCTACAGTTTTATGGGCTATTTATTGGATATTTAATACAAAAGTAAAAGCTGATCCTGTTGTATCTTTATTTGCAAATTTTTTAGTTGCTACACCTTTTATCTTAGTTTATTGTTTAATAAATACAGATATGGTTTTTCCTGAAACAACAGGTCTTTTAGCAGCTATTTATGTAGGATTGTTTGAAATGGGAATAACCTTTCTTTTTTGGTTAAAAGCTATGCAAAGTGCTACAAATACTTCTAAAATTGCAAATTTAATATTTATTTCACCATTTATATCTTTGATTTTTATATATTTTATATTAGGAGAAGAGATTTATATTTCAACGTTGTTTGGCTTAGGATTTATTATTTTAGGATTGGTTCTTCAGTCATCTAAAAAATTTAATAAAGAAAATAAAAAACAAGAAAAAGTTAATTAACTTTTTCTTGTAAGAGTTCTTGATACAGCATCTTTCCAGCCCTCATATAACTCTTCTCTTTTTTCTTCTTTGATTTGTGGTTCAAATCTTTTTTCAAGTTTCCAACTTTTTGCAAAACCCTCTTTTTTAGGATAGAACCCTGCTTGCATTCCTGCTAGCCAAGCTGCACCTAAAGCTGTTGTTTCAAGTATTTCAGGTCTATCAATAGAAGCTCCTAAAATATCTGCTAAAAATTGCATACTCCAATTAGATCCAGACATTCCACCATCAACTCGCAAAATTGATTCTTCTATTTGAACATTTTTTAAATCTGCATGCATAGCTTCCCATAAATCTCTGGTTTGATAACCAACACTCTCTAACGCAGCTTTAGAAAATTCAGCTACACCAGAACCTCTTGTTAAGCCATAAATAGCCCCACGACACTCTGTGTCCCAATATGGTGCACCTAAACCTGTGAAAGCCGGAACTAAATATAGTTGTTGTTTTTCATCAGCACTTTCAGCAAGTTTTTGTGTTTCTTTTGCATCTTTTATTATTCCTAATCCGTCACGTAACCATTGAACAACAGCTCCTGCAATAAAAATTGAACCTTCAAGGGCATATGTTGTTTTGTTATCTAATTGATAAGCAATAGTTGTAAGAAGTTTGTTTTGAGATAAAACCATATTATCACCGATATTAAGTAAAGCAAAACATCCGGTTCCATAAGTTGATTTCATCATTCCTGGTTCAAAACATGCCTGCCCAAGAGCAGCACTTTGCTGATCTCCTGCAACGCCTTGAATTGGTATTTCATGACCAAATATATCAGCACTTGCATTTCCAAATTCATCAGCACAATTTTTAACTTCAGGTAACATATTCATTGGAATATCTAATAAAGAACAGATTTCTTCATCCCAAACACCATCTTTAATGTTATAAAGAATAGTTCGTGAGGCATTAGTTGCATCAGTTAGATGTTTTTTCCCATCTGTTAATTTCCAAATTAAAAACGAATCAACGGTTCCAAATAATAAGTCGCCATTTTCAGCTTTTTCTTTAGCTCCTGGAACATTTTTTAGAATCCAGTTAAGCTTTAATCCTGAAAAGTATGGATCTATCATAAGACCAGTTTTTGATCTTATCATATCTTCATGGCCAGCATTTTTTAAATCCATACAAAAAGCGCCAGTTCTTCTATCCTGCCAAACAATGGCATTATAGATAGCTTCTCCTGTATTTTTATCCCAAACTATTGTAGTTTCTCTTTGATTAGTTATTCCAATAGATATAATATCTTTTGCTTTAGCTCCTACTCTTTCCATAACAGCTCTACAAGTTGCTGCTACTGTTGTCCAAATATCTGAAGGGTCATGTTCTACCCATCCTGAATTAGGAAAATGTTGTGGGAATTCTTCTTGTGAAATAGCTTCAACTTTCATTTCTTTATTAAATAAAATTGCTCGGCTTGAAGTTGTACCTTGATCGATTGATAAAATATATTGCATTTTAACCTACTTAAAATAAATTAGATTTTAGATTTTTATTATAACAAAAGTTAAGATAAGACTTAACTTCTGTTATTTTTTAAAGGATTATTTAGTCCAAGATTTGATTAACTCATCGTAAGAAATAGTTACAGGAGTTGGTTTTTCATTAGCTATTTTAGCTTTTGGAGAACCTGGTTGTTTTAACCAATATGATGCATCTCTTTCTTTATTAAGTTTTGGACCCATGTCACCTTGAACTCCAGCTCTTTCAAGTCTTTTAAGAACTTTTTCTTGTGCTAGACAAAGTGAATCTAATGCTTCTTGTGCTGTTTTAGCCCCAGATGAGGCATCTCCAATATTTTGCCACCATAATTGTGCTAATTTTGGATAATCAGGTACATTTGTTCCAGTTGGAGACCATTGAACACGTGCAGGAGATCTATAGAATTCTACTAAACCACCAAGTTTTGGTGCTCTTTTTGTGAATGATTCATGTTGAATAGTTGACTCTCTAATGAAAGTTAAACCAACATGTGATTTTTTAACATCAACTGTTTTTGATGTAACAAACTGTGCATATAACCATGCAGCTTTTGCTCTTTTTACAGGAGTTGATTTCATTAAAGTCCAAGAACCAGCATCTTGGTAACCAATTTTTGTTCCTTCTTCCCAATATGCACCATGTGGTGATGGAGCCATTCTCCATTTAGGATTTCCGTCTTTATCTACAACTGCAATATTTTCTTTTACCATATCAGCTGTAAATGCTGTATACCAGAACATTTGTTGTGCAATTTCACCTTGTGCAGGAACTGGACCAGCTTCAGAGAATACCATTCCAGCAGCACTTGGTGGTGCATATTTTTTCAACCAATCATTATATTTTTCAATTGCATAAACAGCAGCAGGAGAGTTTGTAGCTCCACCTCTAGCCACACAAGAACCAACAGGTTGAGATTTATCATTTACTCTAATTCCCCACTCATCAACAGGAAGACCATTTGGTTCACCTTTATCTCCCATTCCAGCCATAGACATCCAAGCATCAGTAAATCTCCATCCTAAAGAAGGATCTTTTTTACCATAATCCATATGTCCATATACTTTTTTACCATCAATTTCTCTACCTGTAAAGAATTCAGCTATATCTTCATATGCTGACCAGTTAACAGGAACACCTAATTCATAACCATATTTTGCTTTAAAATCAGCCATGTTTTTCTTATCTGTAAACCAGTCTAATCTAAACCAATAAAGGTTAGCAAATTGTTGATCTGGTAATTGATATAATTTCCCATCAGGTGCAGTTGTAAATGAAGTTCCTATAAAGTCTTTTAAATCTAAATTAGGGTTTGTTACTTCTTTAGCTTCACCAGCCATCCAAGATGTTAGGTCTCTTGCTTGTTTATATCTCCAGTGTGTACCAATTAAATCAGAATCATTAACAAATGCATCATAAATATTTTTCCCTGTTTGCATTTGAGTTTGTAGTTTTTCAACAACATCACCTTCTCCTATGATGTCATGATTAACTTTGATTCCTGTTAAATCATAAAAGGCTTTTGTTAAAGTTTTACTTTCATATACATGTGTTGTAATACCTTCTGATACAACGTTAATAGTCATACCTTTATATGGCATTGCCGCTTTTTCAAACCAATCTAACTCTTTTTGTTGCTCTGCTTTTGTTAAAGCTGAAGGTTGAAATTCATCTAACCATTTACTCATATCCGCTGCAGAATATGCAGAAGTACTTAAAGCTAGCATTGCAGCTAGTACTGAAGTTGTTACTCTTTTTTTAATTTCCATTTTTTTCTCCAAATTTAATATCACTCTCAATAAATCTAGTAAAAATTTATTTTACTTTAAATTTTATACCCAACGAAAAACTGCTAAGGCATAAAAAAAACAAACAATTAATCCACCAAAAATTGGTGCTCCAAACATAGCTAACCAAGCAAGGCTTATAAACGCAGAGCCTAGTAAACTTAAGAAAAACCTATCACCAGGAGTTGTTTCAATTCGTAAAATACCAACTCTAGGTGCTTGCGGTGCTTTTATTGCCCAAATTGTCATAATAATTAGACCAATAAAAATCAAAACGAAAAATATTGCAGTTCCGTTTGTCCATGCCATCCATGATAAGTTCATAATTACTCCTTAAACTCTTCCAAGAGATAAACCCTTGGCAATATGATTTCGTACAAAATAAATAACTAAAGCACCTGGGATTAGTGTTAGTACACCTGCTGCTGCTAAAACTCCCCAATCAACTCCTGAAGCTGATACAGTTTTAGTCATAGTTACAGCAATAGATTTTGCATTTACAGATGTTAATGTTCTACTTAAGAGTAATTCAACCCATGAGAATAAGAAACAAAAGAATGCTGCAACACCAATACCAGATGCAATTAGTGGAGTAAAGATTTTTGTAAAAAATCCAAAAAAACTAAAACCATCAATATATGCGGTCTCATCAATTTCTTTAGGAACTCCTCTCATAAAGCCTTCAAGAATCCAAACTGTCAAAGGAACATTGAATAATGTGTGAGCTAAAGCCACCGCTATATGTGTATCAAAAAGACCAACACTAGAATAAAGTTGAAAGAAAGGCAGCGCGAATACAGCAGGTGGTGCCATTCTATTAGTTAAAAGCCAAAAGAAGAGATGTTTATCTCCTAAAAATGTATATCTTGAAAATGCATATGCAGCAGGAAGTGCAACCGCTAATGAAATTACAGTATTCATTAAAACATAAGTAATAGAATTTATATATCCCCAATACCAAGAAGGATCTGTAAAAATTATTATGTAATTGTCAAAAGTTAAATTATTAGGGAATAAAGAGAAAGTTCCTAATATCTCTTCATTTGTTTTTAAACTCATATTAATAAGCCAATAAATTGGTAACATTAGAAATATAATATAAATTAACATAATAGTAGGAGATTTGCTACTAAAAAAACCTTTTTTTGTTGTTGTACTCATCTTAATTCTCCTGCTTATCAATATTTGTAATAATAGTAAAGAATGCCCAAGAAACAAGCAAAATTACTAAGAAATAAATAAGTGAAAAGGCTGCTGCTGGACCTAAATCAAACTGTCCAATAGCCATTTTAACTAAGTCTATAGAAAGAAAAGTTGTTGCATTTCCAGGACCGCCTCCTGTTACAACCATTGGTTCTGTATAAATCATAAAACTATCCATGAATCTAAGTAAAAATGCTATTAATAGCACTCCCATCATTTTTGGAAGTTCAATATATCTAAATACATTCCATCTTGATGCTTGGTCAATTTTTGCAGCTTGATAATAAGCTGATGGAATTGATTGTAATCCAGCATAACAAAGCAATACAACTAAAGAAGTCCAATGCCAAACATCCATCACAATAATTGTAATCCAAGCTGATAAGACATCTTGTGAGTAATTATATTCTATTCCTAAGTTTGCTAAAGTATGTCCTAATAATCCTATATCACTTCTTCCAAAGATTTGCCAAATTGTACCAACTACATTCCATGGAACTAATAAAGGAAGAGCAACAAGAATAAGAGAAGCTGAAGCCCAAAAGCCTTTTTTAGGCATATTTAAAGCAATAAATATTCCTAAAGGAATTTCTATTAATAAAATAATTGTTGTAAATAAAGCTTGTCTGCCTAATGCTGCGTGAATTCTTTCAGAGTGAAGAATTTCTTCGAACCACTCTAATCCAACTTCAAAAAATACATTGTTTCCAAAAGTATCTTGTACTGAATAATTGACAACTGTCATTAAAGGGATAACAGCTGAAAATGCTACTAGCAAAATAACTGGTAAAACAAGAAACCATGCTTTTTGATTTACTGTTTTTCTCATGATATTTTTTCTCCTTCTACTAACCAAGAATCTACATAAATATTAATTTTATCTTTTTCTAAACTAATATAAGTCATATCTTCTGTAACTTTTTCATCTTCAGGGACTATGATATTGACTTTTTTACCATTTAATAAAGCTCTTACAATTTTATGATGAGCAACATCTTCAACTCTATCAATTTCAATTTTTATATCATTTGAATTATTAGTTAAAGTTACAAACTCTGGTCTAATACCTAATTCAATTTTTTTAGATGTTTTTTCATATGAATAGTTTAACTCTATTTGTTTATCATCTAATTTTGCAATATTTCCTTCAAGCTCTACATCAAAAAAGTTCATACCAGGAGATCCAATAAAATAACCTACAAAAGTATGTGCAGGTTTTTTAAATAGTTCTTCAGGTGTTCCTATTTGTAAAACACATCCTACATTCATAACTACAACTTTATCTGCAAAAGTTAAAGCTTCGGTTTGGTCATGAGTTACAAATATCATTGTATGACCTAGTTCTTTATGCAGTGTTTTTAGTTGAGTTCTTAATTCCCATTTCATATGTGGGTCAATTACAGTTAAAGGTTCATCAAATAAAATTGCATTTACATCTTCTCTAACCATTCCTCTACCTAATGATATTTTTTGTTTAGCATCTGCTGTTAAGCCTCTTGCTTTTTTATTTAAAATATCTTCTACTTGAATTGATTTTGCAATACTAGCAACTCTTTTTTCAATGTACTCTTTACTTGCTCCTCTATTTTTTAAAGGAAATTCAAGATTTTCTTTTACTGTCATTGTGTCATAAACTACGGGAAATTGGAAAACTTGTGCAATATTTCTATTTGCAGTTGTTTCTGTAGTAACATCTTTCTCATCAAAAAGAATTTTTCCTTCTGAGGGTGTTAAAATTCCTGAGATAATATTTAATAGTGTTGATTTTCCACAACCAGAAGGTCCAAGTAGGGCATAGGCCTCACCATTGGTCCATTCATGGTCGATTTTTCTTAAAGCATAATCTTCTGGTTTTGTTGGATTTTCTATATAAGAGTGTGCTAAATTTGAAAGAGTAATTTTTGCCATTTCTTTCTACCTTCCTTCCGCATATGAAGCTGTATGTAATAAATCACCATCTGTACTAAACACAAAAATATGACGAGTATTTAAATATACATTTAGCTTAGCATTGTATTCTAAATCTTGTACTCCATGAATTAATCCAATCCAATTGTCATCACAATGGGTCATATGTAAAAAAGTCTCAGAACCTGTAATTTCAGTAACATTTAAATGTGCCTCAAATCTAATAAGATGACCGTCTTCTTGCTCAAGTTGCAAATGATTTGGTCTAAATCCTGCTAAATAATCACCATCATCAATCTTTTTTAAGGCATCATGAATTAATCTTTGTTCATTTTTACCATAATATATTTGATCGCCTTTTTTTGTAAATCTTAAAAAATTCATAGCTGGATTTGAAAATACTTTTGCTGTTATTGCATTTTTAGGATTGTGGTAAACTTGTGCAGTTTCTCCAAATTGAGTAATCTTTCCTTCCCACATAGTGGCTACATTTCCACCTAAAAGTAGGGCTTCTTCTGGTTCAGTTGTTGCATATACAAAAATTGCTCCAGATTCTTTAAACATTTTGGGAATTTCTTCTCTTAGTTCTTCTCTTAGTTTATAATCTAAGTTTGCAAGGGGTTCATCTAATAATACAAGACCTGAACCTTTTACTAAAGAACGAGCAAGGGCACATCTTTGTTGTTGTCCTCCTGATAGCTCAAGAGGTTTTCTATCTAACATTTCTGATAATTTCATTAATTTTGCAGTCTTTTTAACTGCTTCATCAATCTCTTCTCTACTCTTTCCCATGATTTTTAAAGGAGCTGCAATATTATCATATACAGTCATAGTAGGGTAATTAATAAATTGCTGATAAACCATAGCAACTTTTCTATCTTGAACTCTCATGCCAGTCACATCTTTATCATTCCAAATGATTTGACCAGTTGTTGGAACATCTAATCCAGCCATAATTCTCATTAAAGTTGTTTTTCCAGATAATGTCCGACCTAAAAGAACATTCATGGTTCCTTTTTGCAAAGTTAAATTAGTATTATAAATATATGTTTGTCCATCAACTTTCATGGAAACATTTTTTAATTCTAAGGACATATAATTTACTCCTTATATTGTCTTTTATAAATAAGTCTATATTTTTCTATTTTTACTTACATTATAACATTATGATGTCGTTAGTTAATACTGACGTAGTGAATTTGAAATTAAGCTTAAAAAATGAAGAAATTAACTCTTTTTTCTATAAAAACGGAAAAAAATTAAAATAGCATATACATAGCAATTCCCTTTATATAAGCCTTTTAGGGTTTAATATTAAAAATAGCTTATAAAAAAAAGTTTCAAAAGGCTATATTTTAACTAGTTATGTAATACAAATGAAATCAATTTATGATATGTAGATTAATAATTTAATATTCGTTTTATTATTATACTATTATAATGAATCAAACATTATGACCTTATAATGAAATATGAAATATAAAGGGAACTCAATGAAAAATGAAAACTATGATCTTATAATCATTGGTGGGGGAGCAACTGGTAGTGGAATAGCTGTTGATGCAGCATCTAGAGGCCTTAAAACACTCTTATTAGAAAAAAATGATTTTTCAGAAGGAACTAGTTCAAGAAGTACAAAATTAGTTCATGGAGGAGTTAGGTATTTAGAAAAAGCAGTAAAGCATCTTGATATAAACCAATTTAATTTAGTAAAAGAAGGATTAAAAGAGAGATCAAGACTTTTAAAAAATGCTCCTCATTTGTGTTCAAGACTAACATTAGTTACTCCTTTATATAAATGGTGGGAAATTCCTTATATGCTTGCAGGTCTAACTTTGTACGATCTTGTTTCAGGAACTAAAGGTTTAGGAAGAAGTTCTGTTGTTTCTAAATCTAAAATGATTGAAAACTTTCCTGTTATAAAAAAAGAAGGATTAGCAGGTGGGGTTAAATATTATGATGGTACGTTTAATGATTCGCGATTAACTATATCTTTATTACAAACAGCAAAAGAGTATGGAGCAACTTGTAAAAACTATCATGAGGTCATGGCTTTTACTTATAATGATGAAAAAAAAGTAACAGGGGTTGAAGTTCTTGATAAAATCAATAATAAAATAGAAACTATCAAAGCTAAATCAATTGTAAATGCAGCGGGAGTTTTTGCAGATAGAGTAAATAAACTTGATGAGAAATATGCTAAAAATATGCTTGATTTAAGTACAGGTATACATATTATCTTAGATAAAAAATATTTGCCATCAAAAGAGGGATTAATGATTCCTAAAACAGAAGATGGAAGAGTTTTATTTATTTTACCTTGGCTTGGAAAATGTTTAGTAGGAACTACTGATGACCCTGCAAAATTAAAGACCCATCCTGAAGTTACAGATAAAGATATTGAATATATTTTAAGACATTTAGAAATTTATTTTGATATAAAAGTAAAAAAAGATGAAATCTTATCTTCATGGTGTGGGCTTCGACCTTTAATAGCACCAGATGAAGATGACGATACTTCAAATATTGTAAGAGAACATGAAATAAGAACAAATAATTCAGGTTTAATTGCAATTATTGGGGGAAAATGGACAACATATAGAAAAATGGCTGAACAATTAGTTGATCATGTTATAAAAGTACAAAAAGAAGATAAAGAAGAATGTATAACAAAAAAACTAAAATTAGTAGGAAGTAAAAATTTAGATGAAAAGTTCGTTTCTTCAAAAGTAGATGAAAAAACTAATGCTTACTTACTTTCTCAATATGGAGATAGAATTGAAAAGGTTTTAACTTCTGTTGATAAGATTGAATACTTTGTAGAAGGGAAACCTTATACTAATGCAGAACTTATTTATACTATAAAAGAAGAGTTTGTAAAAAAACCAATGGATTATCTAGCAAGAAGATGTAATGTTGCTTTAATTGACAAAAAACTTGCTTTTGATATTTTAGAAAAAGTTGTAAATATAATGAAAATAGAATTAGCATGGGATGAAGAAAAAGCATTAGAAGAAAAAGATGAGGCCTTTGAATTATTAGAAAGTAATATTTAGTTTAAGAAAAGTGAATACTTTTAATTTATAGTTTTATTAAGTTCATTTTAAAAATGAATAATGTAACATATCGTATTTTAGGCATTTAAAGGATGATTTTGTTTGAAAGAAATGGAATACCATTATATATTCAACTAAAAGAGAAGCTTTTAGAAGATATTGAAAAAAATTATACACCTAATGATATTATACCTCCTGAGGGTAAACTTGAAAAAGAGTATCAAGTAAGTAGAATTACTGTTAGGAAAGCAATAGAGGAACTTGAAAGAGAAAATGTAGTTGTCAAAAAGCAAGGAAAAGGAACTTATGTAAAAGAAAAAACAGTTCTTTACGATGCTAATATGATTACATCATTAACTCAAAGATTAGAGAAACAAAATCGTATTCTAACTACAAAGTCGAAAGACTTTGTAAAAATTAAAAAAATCGAAAAACATTTTGCAAAAGAGCTATTAAACTCTGATACTTTATTATGTATGAAAAGAACAAGACTTTTAGAAGGTACTCCTTTTGCATTAATGGTAAATTATTTTGATATAAATAAAGTTCCTAATTTAGAAAAGAATTTCAATCAAGAGTCCTTATATGCTTTTATAAAAGAGGAATATGACATTGAACTTTATAGTTCTGATGAAACTGTTGAAGCTCTTGCTGCAAACTCTTTTCAAGCAGAACAATTAGAAATAGAAGTAGGAATGCCTCTTTTATCTTTAAAAAGACTTTCTTATGATAAAAAGGGAACTCCAATTGAGTTTTCTCACTTACTTATTAAAGCAAGTATGTACAAACATAAAATTAAATTAGTTAACGATTAAAAGAAAGCTATTTTAGCTTTCTTCCTTCTCCATTTTTATGAATACTTATTCAAAATAGCATCAGTATAGCATTTCTCTAATTTATCTATAAATTGCATAAAAAGCATACAAAAATGACTAAAATTTTAAGTTTAGATTAATTTTACTGTGAAATAATGATTAATAAGAATTTAGAACTACTTTTAGTATTACTAAAATAAAATTAGAGGAAAGTGGAAAATGGCTAAACAAAAAAATTCTAGAAAAGTTATCAAAAACGTGATTAGCAACCATGCTAAAAGTGGTAAAAAAGAGATTTCTCAATTAACCATTAAAATTGATAAAAAACTAGATAATGCTTTAGTTATTCTTTCTAAACAAATAAATATTTCAAAAAACAGACTCATTGAAGATATACTTTATGAAAGTGGTATAATTGAAGAAGTTGATGAAAATTATGTGGGAATTACAAATGTATAGTTTCCCAAAACAAGATGATATTATAAATGCTGTATTAAGAGGAATTAAAACAGCAAAAACAAATTTTACATTTTGGACAGCAGATGAATTATATTTATCTTATGCTCCTCCAAAGTTTTTAACAATTCATGTTTCTCAAGAAATTGCAAAATTGCAAAATGCACCTGAAATTTTTATAGACGCAACTATTGCTGATATATTAAGATGTTCTTTACCTAAAAGAGATGCTTTTAGAGAGTTTATGAAGAATAAATATTTAACTCAAGATGTGATGTCTTTAGCTTTAGATGAAAGATTTGAACATAAAACAGATAATGATTCTATTACAAGAGTTGTAATGAGTATAAAAAATGGTGTTAGAAATGTCCAAGAAGAGTACAAAAATGAAGTTGAGAAAATATGTAAAATGATTGATCGTGATAAAAAAGAAGATTCTACTTTAGATTATGGAATTTTTGCCTTTTATCTTGATATTTCAAATAGTGCAAGAAAAAAATCACAAAAGAGATTAAATGAAATACTTGAATCTTTTGATGAAATTATATTAAATCATAAAAGTTTAAAATCTAGTTTTAGAGGAGGAGATATTAATACTATAGAAAACATCGGTGAATGGTGTGTGGGTTGCTATATTATTGAACCTACTTTTAATTAGATTTAGTTTATAAAATAAATAAGGAGATTAAATGAAAATAACAAAAATTGTAAGTGCTTTAGCACTAAGTGCCGCGGTATCTACTTCATTAATTGCAGCTGATACAGTGAAAATTGGTGTTCAAGCACCTATTACAGGAAAATATGCAAATGAGGGACAAAGTATTGATAACTTTGTTAAGCTAATTGTTGATGAAAAGAATGCGGAAGGTGGTCTTTTAGGTAAACAAATTGAAGTTGTTACTTGTGATGATGAAGCAAAAGCTCAAAAAGCAGCAGTATGTGCTAAAAAATTAGTAAATGAAGGTGTTTTTGCAGTAATTGGTTCATATACTTCAGGAGCAACACAAGCTGCTCAAACTACTTACTACAGAAATAAAGTATTACAAACTTCTGATGGTACATCTGATGATTTAATCAAGAAAAAATATTGGACATTCTTTAGAAATTCATTTCCGAACTCATCTCAAAGTGATTTTACAGCAGAGTACATGGTAAATGTTAAAAAATATAAAAATATTGTAGTTTTATCTGATTATTCTTCGTATTCTGAAGGATTAGGAGATGCAACTGAAGCTTCAGTTAAAGCACTTGGCGGAAATGTTGTATTTAGAGGTAAACTTAAATCAGGAACTCAAAACTTTACAGCTACTCTTACAAAAATAAAAGCAATGAACCCAGATGTAATTTATTACTCAGGTTATTATACTGATGGTGGACTTTTAAGAGCTCAACAAAAACAATTACGAATTGATGCTGACTTTGTTGGTGGTGATTCAAATGACAACCCTGACTTTTATAAATTAGCAGGAAAATCTGCAGAAGGTACAGTTTTAATTAACTTTCCTACTCCAGAAATTTTACCATACCCAGAAGCTAAAAAATATTTAGCAGCATACAAAGCAAGATTTAAAATGGATCCTCCATCAATCTGGCCTGTTACTAATGCTGATGGATTAAGAGCAGTTATTGAAGGTGTTGAAAAAACAAAATCTTTTGATACTAAAAAAATTGCTGAGTATGTTAGAACAATGAAAGATTTCCCAGGAATTACTGGACCTTTTAACATTAGAGAAGATGGTGAAAGAGTAGGTGCTAAGTTTGTTGTTTATAAAATGGCAAATGATGGTACAAAAAAAGTAGTTAGCGAATAATAAAAGGCAATAAAGAATGGATACTTTTCTTCAACAGTTAATAAATGGTTTAACAGTAGGAAGTTTATATGCATTAGTGGCTTTAGGTTATACGATGGTTTACGGTGTGATGAAGTTAATAAACTTCGCACACGGTGACCTTGTTGCCTTTTCTGCTTATGTAGGACTTACTATTTTTACTCAATTTTATGGTTCAAATGCCTTGTCTTTAGTGAATATTGTAATAGTATTTTCTCTAACAGCAATTATTGTGGCTTTTATAGGTGTTCTTCTTGAGCGTCTGGCTTATAGGCCTTTAAGAACGGCACCAAGACTTAGTGCTGTAGTTTCAGCACTTGGAGCTTCATTAGTAATTCAAAATGGAATTATGTTAATTTGGGGTCCAAATATGGAAATTTTTCCAGCTAACGTATTCCCAAGTACATCTTGGAATTTTGGTGGAGTGATTATTTCTTTTACGCAATTGGTAATTTTAGCATTATCAGCTGTTTTAATGGTTTCTCTTTATATTTTTATTAATAAAACAAAAATGGGTACAGCAATAAGAGCAACTGCAATAGATCAAGATGCAGCAAAACTTATGGGTATTAATGTAAATAGAATTATTATGATTATCTTTATTGTAGGTTCTATGCTTGGAGCAATTGGTGGATTATTCATTGGTATGTACTATAGAGGTCTTACTTTTGATATGGGTTGGCTTTATGGTTTAAATGCTTTTATTGCAGCAATTATTGGTGGAATTGGTTCTATTCCAGGAGCAATGCTTGGTGGACTTTTACTTGGATTATTTAATGCAATGATTTCAGGTTATATATCAACAGAATGGGCTGAAACATTTACATTTATATTATTGATTATAATTTTAATTGTAAAACCTACAGGTCTTCTTGGTGAAAAAACGGCGGAGAAAGTATAATGAATAAAACTACAATAATCGCTACATTATTTATAGTAGTAATGGCAGTTTTTCCATTTATTGTTGATTCTGCTTGGTTAAGTATTGGTATTACATTTTTAGTATTTGCAGTTGTTGCTTTTTCACAAGATATTATTTTAGGTCGTGCTGGTATTTTTAATATGGGGCACGCAATATTCTTTGGAATGGGAGCTTATACAACAGCAATTTTAAATGTACATTTTGGATTAGAAATTATTGCAACAATTCCCTTTGCAATTATTATTCCAGTGATATTTTCAATATTACTTGCAGGTCCAATAATTCACCTAAGAGGTGATTATTTATTAGTGGCAACAATTGGATTTAATATTATTTTTGAACAAGTTTTATCAAATGATGTATTTGGTTTAACAGGTGGCCCAAATGGTATTTTTGGTATTGATGTATTTAGAGTATTTGGTTATGAATTATTTTCTGATACTTCAATTTATTATTTAGCATATGGTTTATTAGTTGTTACATTATTGATTATTAGAAATTTAGATACGTCAGCTTATGGTAGAGCTTTATATTATATTCATAAAGATGAAATAGCTGCTAAATCTATGGGAATAAATGTTTCATATTACAAACTATTTGCCTTTGCTTTAGGAGCTGCTATTGCAGGTGCTGCTGGTTCAGTTTTTGCTATTCAGTATTCAGCTGTAAGTCCAGAGTCATTTAACTTTATGCAATCAGTTATGTTCTTTGCTATTGTTCTTGTTGGTGGGTCAGCTTCATTACCTGGAATTATTATAGGAACATTTGTAATGTTTGTATTACCAGAGTTATTTACCGAATTTAAAGAATCAAGATACTTAATCTTTGGTGCTGCTATGGTATTAACTATGATTTTAAGACCAAATGGTGTTTGGCCAGTAAAATTTGGAAATATCCCACGATTCTTGAAAAAGAAAGCGGCTAAAGAAAGAGAGGCGAAATAATGGAATATGTATTAGAAATTGAAAATGTTTCAAAGTTTTTCCATGGTTTGGTTGCAATTGATGATTTAACTATTAAAGTTAAACCTGGTCAAATTTATGGAATCATTGGTCCAAATGGAGCAGGGAAAACGACATTATTTAACTGTGTGACAGGTATTTATACTCCTGAGGAAGGAACTATTAAATACAAAGGTGAAAATATTACGGGAATGGAACCTCATAAAATTGCTCAAAGAGGAGTTTTAAGAACATTTCAAAATATTAGACTTTTTAAAGAGATGAGTGTTGCTGAAAATATTATTGCAGGAACGCACACCAAATCGAATCAAAAATGGTACCACTCGATTGTCCATACTCCTGCATATAGAGCAGATGAGAAAAAGCATTGGAAAAAAGTAGAAGAGTTAATGGATTTTTTTAGTTTAACAAAATATGCGGCAACTCCAGCAGGAGATTTATCATATGGAAACCAACGAAAAATTGAGATGGCAAGAGCGCTTGCAGCGGATCCTGAAATTTTAATTTTAGATGAACCAGCTGCTGGGCTTAATGAAAATGAAACAATTGAGTTAACAAATATCATTTTAAAGATTAAAGAAATGGGTCTTGGAATTATGATGATTGAACATGATATGGATATGGTTATGAAATTAACTGATTATATCACTGTTATCAATTTTGGTAAAGAAATTTCACAAGGACTTCCTTCTTTTGTACAAAGTGATCCAAAAGTTATTGAAGCTTATATTGGAACAGATGACGATGATGAAGAAGAGGATAAATAATGATTAATAATGAAATATTATTGGATATAAAAGACCTTCATGTATCATATGGAGCAATTGAGGCTATTAAAGGTATCTCTTTACATGTTAAAAGAGGTGAAGTTGTAACAATATTAGGTGCAAATGGTTCAGGTAAAACAACTACTTTACAGACTATTTCTGGACTTTTAAAAGCAAAAGAAGGAAGTATTATTTTTGATAAAAATGATATTACAAAATGCGAAGCACATGATATTGTAAGTTTAGGTATGTCTCATTCTCCTGAAGGAAGACGAGTTTTTGGAATTTTAACAGTAGAAGAAAACCTTATGATGGGAGCTTATACTCTAAAAGATCATGACAAAGAGACTTTAGCTTGGATTTATGACATTTTACCAAGATTGGAAGAGAGAAAAAAACAATTAGCTGGTACATTATCAGGTGGTGAGCAACAAATGCTTGCAATTGGAAGAGCTATTATGTCAAAACCAAAGCTTCTAATTTTGGATGAGCCAAGTTTAGGTTTAGCACCAATTTTAATAAAAGCTATATTTAAAGCGGTAAAAACAATTGCACAAAGTGGAGTTACAGTTTTATTAGTAGAACAAAATGCCAAAGCAGCACTTAAACTTGCTGACCGTGCATATGTGCTAGAAGTTGGAAAAATAACACATGAGGGAACAGCAGAAGAATTGTTAAATTCAGAAACAATTCAAGAAGCTTATTTAGGTAAAAAACACTAACTAAAGTGTAAAACAAAGTTGAAAAAGTAGCATGAGAGGTCTTTTTATAATTATTCCTTTCATGTTCAGACATGCAACGCCTGTTTGTTAATCTACTTTATATTTATTTAAAACAATTTAATTGAAGGACGAGATATGAGAAATGAAGAAGAATTAGTAGATTCATCAATAAAGTTAGCAGAAAAATGGCAAAATAGAGCAACCCAGCTTGTGAGTGATTGGGATAAAGAATTTTATATTAAAATGAATAAAATGTTAGACCATCCAAAAGATAAAGCCTTGTTAATTGAATTAATGGATCAATGTTTTAGATGTGATTCAAATGCAAGAATTGCTGACCAAATTATTTTTCTTTTAGAAAAACATGGAATGGCTCATTTTTTCACTACAAAAGATAAGACACTTTTATGGTTATTCCAAAATTTTGGAAAGTTTTTACCAAATTTATCAGTACCTATTTTTGTAGATCAAATAAGAGAAGATACAAAAACAGTAGTTATTAAAGGAGAAGAAGAGCCTTTTAATAAACACTTAATTATGAGAAAAGAAGAAGGTACTAGAGTAAATATTAATTTAATTGGTGAAGTTGTTCTTGGGGAAGAAGAAGCAAGTGAACGAATGGAAAAATATTTAAAAGCCTTATCTAATCCAAACATTGATTATATTTCTATTAAAATATCAACTATATATTCTCAAATAAGTGCATTAGACTTTGAACATACGGTAGAAGTTTTAGTTGAAAAATTAAGTAAAATTTATGCCCAAGCTGTAAAATATCCTTACATTAAACCAGATGGCACAAAAACAAATAAGTTTATAAATCTTGATATGGAAGAGTATAGAGATTTAGCTATTACAGTTGAAGTATTTAAAAGAACATTATCAAAGCCTGAATTTAGAGATTTTTATGCTGGAATTGTACTTCAAGCTTATATTCCTGATTCATTTATTTGGCAAAAAGATTTATGTGATTGGGCAAAAACAAGAGTTGAAAATGGTGGCAGTCCAATTAAATTTAGACTTGTAAAAGGTGCTAACATGGAAATGGAAGAAACCGAAGCTAGTCAAAAACATTGGGAAATGGTAACTTATACAGATAAAAGTGATACTGATTCAAACTATAAAAGAATGACAAGATACGCATTACAACCTGAAAATGCACCATTTATGCACATAGGAACAGCCTCTCATAATTTATTTGAATTAGCATATGCTACAACTTTAGCACAAACTAATAAAACTAGTGAATTCCATACTTTAGAAATGCTTGAAGGAATGAGTGAATCTGCTAGACTTGCAATTAATGAAATTTCAAAATCTGTTATTTTATATGCTCCAACTGCTGCTAAAGAACAGTTTACAAATGCAATTGCATATCTTGTAAGACGTTTAGATGAAAACACAGGACCTGATAATTTTATTAGATACTCTTTTGGTTTAAGTGTTGGTTCATCTGATTGGAAAATGCAAAAAGAATTATTTGTAAAATCTTTTGAAAATGAAAAAACTTCATATGTGGGTGCAAAAAGAAAACAAAATAGACTTGAAGAAAAGTGGGATGATTTCTTAAAATCTGCTTATGATACAGGAAATTATCATGCTGAAGCTGATACAGATTTTATTTTACCAAAAAATCAAGAATGGGCTAGAAACATTATAAAAAAATGGAAGTTTACAAAACATACAGAACATAAAATCACTCCAATTGTTGTAGGTGGAGTTGATATTGTAGAAGAAAGAAAAGTAGTAGAAGCACTTGATAAATCACAATTAAAAGATAATGTTCTTGCAGGAAAATTTGCAAATGCAAATGCAGAAGATTTACTAAAAGCTGTTGAAGTAGCACGAGAAGATGTTGATGGTTGGAGAAGTAAAACTCATAAACAAAGACATGAAATATTAAAACAAGTTGCAATTAAAGTAAGAGAGAGAAGAGATGATTTAATAGGAGTAGCAGCTGCTGAAGTTGGAAAAGTATTTACAGAAACTGATGTTGAAGTATCTGAAGCAGTTGACTTTTTAGAGTTTTATCCATACTCAGCAAATTACTTTGAAAAATATGAAAATTTAGAATTTACAGGAAAAGGAGTTGGGGTTGTTGTTCCTCCTTGGAATTTCCCTGTTGCTATTCCATTAGGTGGAATTGCAGCTGCTCTTGCTGCTGGAAATACAGTAATTATAAAGCCAGCTTCTGTTGCAGCTTTAACTTCATATGAAATGTGTAAATGTTTTTGGGATGCTGGGATTTCTAAAAATGTATTACAATTCACTCCTTGTCCAGGAGCTCTTGCTGGTGAACATTTGATTTCTAATAAAGATGTAGATTTTGTAATTTTAACAGGTGGAGAAGATACAGCTTCTTCAATGCTTAAAACTAGACCAGATTTATTTTTGACTGCGGAAACAGGTGGAAAAGATGCAACTATAGTTACAAATATGGCAGACCGTGAACAAGCTGTTAAAAATGTATGTCAAAGTGCTTTTGCAAACTCAGGACAAAAATGTTCTGCTACTTCACTTCTTGTATTAGAAGAGGAAGTTTATAACGATGAAGCCTTTAAAAAAGCCTTGGTTGATACAGCACGTTCTATGAGTGTTGGTTCTGTTTGGGATTTTAAAAATAGAATAGGAACTTTAGCAAATCCAGTTTCAGGAAATCTAAAAAGAGCAATTGAAAATTTAGAGAAAAAAGAGACTTGGTTATTAAAACCTGAATATGCATTTAAAAATGAATATATGCTAAAACCAGCAATTAAATGGGGAGTAGAAGAGGGTAATTTTATTCATATGAATGAATTATTTGGACCTGTATTAGCTGTTATCAAAGCAGATGACTTAAAACATGCAGTAAAAATTGTAAATGATACAGGATATGGATTAACCTCTGGAATTGAGTCTTTGGATGAAAGAGAAGTGTCTTATTGGAGAGAAAACTTAAAAGCTGGAAATCTATATATAAATAGAGGAACAACTGGTGCGATTGTTCTTAGACAACCTTTTGGTGGTATGGGAAAATCTGCAATTGGTGCAGGTAGAAAAGTAGGAATCTTTAATTATATAACTCAATTTGTTGATTTTAAAGAGCTTTCAAATCCAAGATTATCAAAAACATATAGTAATACTTTGACAAGATTTATTGAAGAGTGTAAATTATCTAGTAAAGATGAAGAAAAAGAAGAATTTGAAAAATTAGAAGTAGCCTTACAATCTTATATTGAAAATTATGAAAATGAATTTTCACAAGAAAAAGATTATTGTAATGTTAGAGGGGAAGATAATCACTTTAGATATAAACCTTTAAAGAATGTATTAATTAGAGTTTCTCCAAATGATTCTTTATTTGAATCTGTTTCTAGAATTTTAGCTGCAAAAGTTGCAGGAGTTGCATTTAAAGTTTCTATTTTATCTAATGATAAGATTCAAACATTTTTAGAAAAACATAAAACTGTTTTATTCTCAAAAAAGGATTCTTTAGTTTTAGAAGAAGATTCTGAGTTTATAAAATCAATTGTAAATTTTGATAGAGTAATTTATTCAAATATTGCAAAAGTACCAAAAATAACATTTGAAAAAGCAGCAAAAAGTTTAACTTTTGTTATTAGACAACCCGCTTTAATGGAAGGGCGTTTAGAACTTCTAAACTACTTTATTGAACAATCAATCTCACACTCTTTTCATAGATATGGAAATATCGGTGCAAGAGAAATTAAATAAGAAGGCACAGGCCTTCTTATTTTTAAACATTTATAATAATTTTAATAATTAAATCACTTAGGAAAATAAAATGCAAACTTGGATTATAATCTTAATAGGTTTCTCTTTTTTAATCTTCGCTTGGTATATTCATGATAAATATGTACAAAGAAGACACCAGATTTTAGTAAATTATCCGATAATTGGAAGACTTAGATTTGTTTTTCAAGAGTTCAGAGAACCTTTTAGACAATATTTTGGTGATGAAAAGTTCTATGAATCAATGGATAAATTGGATTGGGTTTATAGTGCGTCAAGAGATAAAATAAACTTTTCATCTTTCTCTCCTTCTCAACCTTTACCCAAACCGAAATTTATGTTAAGACATACAAATATCGTATTAAATGACAATGAAGTTGAAAATGATTTTTCTATCACTTTTGGAGAGAAACAAAATAATCCTTTTGTTACAAAATCAATAATTGGGCGAGCTCCTATGAGTGACGGTTCAATTTCTCCTGAAGGAACTAGAGCTTTTGTCTATGGGGCAAAAGATGGAAATTTTCCTATAAATTCAGGGGAGGGTGGTTTAACATCTAACTTTTTTGTAACTCATTGCAATTATGATGGTTCTTATATGAAAGAAGTAAGAGGGAGTTCTTTTGAACATAAAATATTTAAATTGTCAAAGGTTTTATTTAATATTCCTGTAGCCATTGATATTTACAGAAAAATAATATTTAAAAAAGATTTAGAGGCAGATACTTATGTTTTCAATAAAGAAAAAGAGTCTTTTTTTAGACCAAATTGGGATGCACCTTTAGAAAATTTCCCAAAAGAAGTTCCTTTGGATATGCCTGATGTTATTTTACAAATTAGCTCAGGATTATATGGAGTTAGAACAAAAGATGGTAAATTTGATATTGAACGTTATAAAAAACAAATGAGTTTTTGTAAAATGACTGAAATTAAAATTGCCCAAGGTGCAAAACAAACAGGAGGAAAGTTAATTGCGGCAAAAGTTACTCCGGCAATCGCATATTATAGAAATATAGAGCCATATAAAGATGCTTTTTCTCCTAATAGATTTCCTTATGGAAATACAACTGAAGAGTTATTTGATTTTATCGGAAAACTTCAAGAAGCTTCAGAAAAGCCTGTGGGAATAAAAATAGTAATTTCAGATTACAATAATATCGTTCCTATAGCAAAAGAGATTAAAAGAAGAGTAGAATTAAATCTACCTTATCCTGATTATATCTCAATTGATGGGGGAAGTGGTGGAAGTGCAACAGCCCCTTTAGATATGATGGAAAGAATAGGAATGGATATTAGAGATGCTATATACTTAGTTGATAAAGTATTAACAGAGCATGGAGTTAGAGATAAAGTAAAAATAAGTGCAAGTGGAAAAATCCTTACTCCTGATGATGTGGTTATCACTTTATCGATAGGTGCAGACTTTGTTCAAATTGCCCGTGGTTTTATGATGAGTGCAGGTTGTATTAGAGCTAGATATTGTTCAGGTGCAGGAAAACATCAATGTCCTGTTGGACTTGCTACTCAAGATATTAAAAAAAGAAAATACTATTTTGTTAAAAAACATTCTACAAATGTTAAAAATTATCATAAGAATATTTTAAATAGTATAAAAAGTTTACTAGCTGTAATGGGTTTAAAAAATATAAAAGAATTAGATAAAAGTAAATTGATATTCTTAGATAGAGATGGAATTATCCATGATGATATGGATGAATTATTTGAAAGAAGGATTTCTTTAAAAAATTAAAAAAAAGGGAGAATATTAAAATTAAAATATTCTTCCCTTTTTTATTTTAACCTTTTATCCCATCTGCTCGGGGATTTAATAAAAAGCTATAAAATACTTTTATATATATAATAAATGGAAGCGACCAAAATATAGAAGAGTAAAGATATAGTTCACTTGTGTAACTCTCAAAAAATGGTATTAAACTTCTCATTAATGTAGCAAGAACTATAAAGAAAACCATCATATTTGTATAGATATTTACAGTTAAATGCCTTCCTGAATGAATATATCCAATTATTATCATAATAATTAAA
The DNA here is from genome assembly GCA_030145305.1 of Halarcobacter sp. Classification (GTDB taxonomy): domain Bacteria; phylum Campylobacterota; class Campylobacteria; order Campylobacterales; family Arcobacteraceae; genus Halarcobacter. The sequence continues at coordinate 143,373 of JAQYVX010000008.1, forward strand.
TAAGATAATCCTATTCCTCCACTAGTAATAAAGTGTCTAAAATGATTAAGTCCGTAAATATTATCATTTAATATATCCCAAGCCATTAATCCATATCCTAAACTTAACATAATTGGAATTAGTGCTAAATATATTACATAAGCTTGATTTAGTATGAATTTTTCTTTTAGAATATAATCACTTGTAAGTGCTAATATTGAAGCAGCCGTTGCAAGTCCAATCCAGCCTAAAGCACTATTTTGTGGATATAAAAATTCAACAATTGTAAAAATGCTTACACAAAAAATAGCTAAATTTGTTAAAGGCGGTCTTGATATATAAATATCATCAATCCCTTTATCTTCCATAAGTTCATTTACAGCTTCCATATTTACTCGTCTTAAGGCTAATAAAATTAAGATAACTATTGTACCAACTGCTACTGTTAGTATTGAAAGTCCATCAGTACTTGCATATCCTAGTTTTGATGCAAAAAACCATACTTCTACTGCTAAAATTATAATAAGGCTATAACCTAAACTAGCATGTCTTTGAAGTGGATCTAATACTGCATCTTTTGCAAACCATAATAACCAAAGAAGCATTCCAATATTTAAAATTGCAGTTAGCCAAATACCTGTTATATCAATTGTCCAAAAACTAATACGACTTAGAATCCATAATATAACTATAATTTTTAATCTTCGTCCAACAAAAGGAACCATTCCTGGAAAAAGCTCAGGTATTCCTGTTGTTAAAAATGCCATAACACCAGCTGTTAATATACCAAATAACATTTCATAAATATGCCAAGTTAATATGTCATTCATAAAAGGAATTGCTAAAATTCCACTCCAAACTAATCCCCATAATATCATCGAAATAACCATATAAGGAGCTAACAATAAAAAAATAGGTCTAAATCCATATGCTAAATAAGGAGGTATATCTTTTTCATCAGGATAATACATATAGTGATTTGTTGCATGTAAAGGCTGTTCTTTATTTTCTATATTATTTTTATGTAATTCATTTGCCATTATTTAAATCCTATTCCTTGTAATTCAAAAGTATTTATTATTGTTTCATCTTGTAATATTTTTGCAGTTTCATTATAAACAAATTTATCATCTCTATTTTCTTGTGTTAAATCAAAAGTAAATTCTTTTATTATGTGTCCCGGGTCCGCTTCAAGTAAAAGTATTTTATCACTTAGTCTAATTGCTTCCATTAAATCATGAGTAATAAATAAAATAGTTAGATTTTTTTCTTTTACCATTTTTATTAGATGTGTTTGTAACTCCATTTTAAGTCCAATATCTAAAGCAGAAAAAGGCTCATCTAAAAAAAGTAGAGAGGGTTCAACTACTAAAGCTCTTGCAAAGCTAACTCTTTGTTTCATCCCGCCACTTAAATCTTTTGGAAACTTAGTAAAATCTTCTTTTTCTAAACCAAACTTAAGAGCAATATCTTCTGACATTTTTCTTGCAATATTTTTTGTAATCCCTTTTGCTAATAGTCCAAGTGCGATATTATCTATAACATTTTTCCAAGGTAAAAGTCTTGCTTCTTGAAAAGCAAAAGCTGCGCTTGTAAAACTGTTTTTAATATTGCCTTCTTCTACATCAAGAAGATTTGCACATAAATGCATCAAAGTAGTTTTTCCACCACCTGAAGGCCCAACTACTGACAAAACTTCACCTTTGTTTATAGAAAAATTTATATTTTTTAGTATTTGTGTAAAACCAAAGCTATGATTTAATCTTTCTACTTCTAGACTTTCTACTTCTTCTAGCTTCGCCATAATTCAACCTCTCTTTTAATTGGTTCTAAAATAATATATTCGATAAACATTAAAGAGCCAATCATAATTGTAACCAAGGCTAAAGCTGTAGGCGTATCTAACTGACTTCTAGCAACGGCTAGAGAAGCACCAATTCCATTAGAAGTTGCAAGTAATTCAGCCATAATAACTATCTTCCAAGCCATGCCAAGTGCACTTACCCAAGCTGGAAAAATATAAGAAAAAATATGTGGGAAATATATATCTATAAATTTCATATGCCAAGGTAGATTAAAACTTTTAGCCATCTCTTGCAAATCACCCTCTAAAGTTCTTGTTCCTTGTAAAGCCCCTACAAAAATGATAGGAAAAGAAGCTATTATAACTGTAAAGATAACTGTTTCATCTCCCATTCCAAACCAAATCATTGCTAAAACTATCCAAGCAATTGGTGGCATACCCATTAAAATTGTAACAATAGGGCGACTCATCATTGAAGCAGTTGCAAAGAAACCTGCAAGAAGTCCTAAAATAGAACCAAAAAGCAAGGAACTTCCAAATCCAACTGCGGCACGATATAAAGTAGTTTTTATTTCTTGGATTACTAACTCATCTTGAAGCATCAAAAATAATGTCTGAAAAGTTTCTAAAGGTGAAGGGAGTACTAAGTTTCCATAAATTTGGTTTCCTACATCCCATGTAGCAATAAATAAAAAGATTGAAGCAATTGCTCCCCATCCACTCCATAAATATGCGGGAAAATCTTTTAATATTTTTAATATAAAATTCACTAAAAATCCTTAGTTTAAAGTTTAATAATTATTAATGATAATCATTCTTATAATCTTATCTAAAGATTTTATTTCATTCCTTGATTAAAATCAATATAATATTATTATGAATAAAACATAATTTGAGAAAGTATAACAATAGAAATCATCAAACTAAAATACATATAATGGAAAAGAGGTGAAAACCAAGAAAAATGATTAAATTTATTCATAATTATTGGTACAAAATAAAAAGTAAGAGCAACTATTAATCCCATAAGAGCTTTAATACTCAATAATAGGATAGACTTTTCAATATAGAAACTAAATAAATAAAGACCAGTAAATATAAGAAAAATATTATTAATTTTTATAATATTTCTTGCTTTTGTTCCTATCAAAATATCTATATTTTTATAAACACCTTTACTATAGGTATTTTTTAATACAGGCATTATGAATGTTCTAAAACTCACAACACCTATAAAAAATATAGCTGATAAAATATGTATAATTTTGGCTGTAATGAATAATGACATAATTTAAAAATAAAAGTTATTCTTAGGTAGTTTCCCACCTATTGTTTTAGGATTATTCTTTTCTAATAATTTATAAAAAAATTCCAAATCTTTTTTCGCATCTTTTGCTTGTACTGTATTAAGTTGTACATATTTAATACTTTCTTCTACTCCTTGTTCATCAAGCATTGGTATTTTTTCTACAACAATTTTAGCAGCTTTTTTAGGATTATTTTTATACCAATTTAATGATTTTTTATACTCTTCATTAAATCTTTTAATTACTTTTTCATTTGAAATCATTTTTCCAATAACTGCAATTCCTGCTTGTGGAATTTTTGATTCAACTTTAAATGTTTTTCCCCATTCTTTTTGTAAATCAGTGCTTCTATATAAATCTGGGGCAAGAAGTTTTAGAGGAAAAGAACCTGTTTTTTTTAAAGCAATTGAAATTGCTGGTTCTGCTAATAAAGCATGATCTACTTGTCTTAAAATTAAATTTTGCATTGCGTCAAATGGATTACTCATATATTTTAATTTAAAATCTTTTTTAGGATCCATGCCTTGCGCCTTTACAAGTTCTTCAAATATAATATCTGGCATATCAGCACGAAAAGGCATTGCTATTTCTTTCCCTTTAAAATCAGCAAGTGTTTTAAGTGTTTTGTCTCTTGTTATCATTCCTAAAATTCCCCAAACTGAAACATTTAAAAGTTTTATATCCACCCCTTTATTATGAAGGTTTGCAGCTACATTTGTAGGGACTGCTATGAAATCTGCTCTATTTCTTAATGTTAAAGCTCTTAATTCATCTGGATTTTTCCATAATTTAAATTCGACTTTTTTAGCGACATCATTTAAAGCACCTGATTCGACCATATGTATAAGAGGATGAGATACTGATGCTACTGGACCACTTAATATTATTTTTTCTAATTTTTCTTCTGCATTTATATTTATGCAAAAAAGTAAAGCACTTAAAGTTAATACAATTTTTACCATTTTTTAATCCTTTGTTTTTGAATACTAATACAAAACATCTTAATTTATATTTAATTCTAATAATGATTATTGAAATTATATAGAATTAAGTAAACTATTGTTAATATTCATTTTGAGATTGATTATCAATAAAATGCTCAATTAGAAGGACTTTTAAATGTATAAATATGAGATTATTAATATGGATGAGTTACAAAAGAAATGGAATATTATTAGAGAAAAAGAGAAATTAAAGGATAAAAAATGATTTTAGTAAATATAAATACAATCTTCACAAATGCAGTTTATGATAGAAAAATAGATGTTCTTGAAAAGATTTTAGCTTCGTCAGATTCAAGAATTGACTTACTTGAAGAATTTGCAGAAAAAGAAGATTTAAATTTAATTATAAAAGTATTACCAAAGTTCAAGAGTAAAGGTTTAATATTGAATATAGAAAACAACTGCAATTTAATTTTAAATAGGAATTCTTGTAAAGAAAATAAAAACAAAAACTTTAAACCTTTTATAAAAAAGCATATTCATTATGAAAATATTGAGAAAAATAAGAATAATTATTTAAGAGAAGTTAAATAGATGGAATTGAAGTTACGGTAAAATTGGTGTATCTTAGTTCAAAATCAAAAGTAGCAAACTCAATTAAGAAATTGCTATCTTTAAAGGTGATTTTTAACTTAAGATATTCTTCCGTTATATTTCATAATTAAAACTTGTTCATAAACCATATTAGAAAATCCTTCTGGTAATTCAGGATTATCTTTTGCAACATTATCAATAATAATTTTGATTTGTTCGCCTGTCATATTTTGAGCTAAGGGCATAATAGTCTTAGCAATTGTTTCTTTAAATTCTTGTATTTCTTCTTGGGTCATTTGTTAAATCTTTATTCTTAAATTGGAATGAAAGTATAGTGATATTTTCTAAAAAACTAGTTAATATAGTAAGAAATAAGCAAAATAAGAGTAGTTTAATTTTTATTGAAATGGACTAATTGTGCTTTTTTTGATATAATCGCGAAAATATATAAATAGGATAGATAATTTTGATAGAATTAAGTAAAAAAATATCTAAGTTAGTTGGTAAAACAAATGCTGATTATGGATTAATTAAGCAAGGTGATAGAGTTTTAGTTGGGTTTTCAGGTGGAAAAGATTCAACAACACTTCTACATGCCTTAAAACATTTAAAAAGAGTTGCTCCTTATGATTTTGAATTTAAAGCAGTAACTGTAACATATGGAATGGGAGAACAAGTACAATTTTTAGCTGATCATTGTAAAGAACATGGAATTGAACATGAAATTATTGATACAGAGATTTATGAACTTGCTGGTGAAAAGATTAGAAAAAACTCTTCATTTTGTTCATTCTTTTCACGAATGAGAAGAGGATATTTGTATTCAACAGCACAAGAACAAGGATATAATAAATTAGCTCTTGGACATCATTTAGACGATGCAATAGAATCATTTTTTATGAACTTTTTATATAATGGTGCATTAAGATCTATGCCTCCAATATATACAGCTGAAAATGGTTTAAAAGTTATACGGCCTCTTATCTTTTGTAGAGAGAGACAATTAAGAGCCTTTGCTGATTCAAATGAGATTATGGTTATTGGTGATGAAGCTTGTCCTGCTATGAGATTTGATATAAAAATGCCGCATGCTAGAGAAACAACAAAAAAACTTTTAGCACAAATGGAAGAAGATAATCCACAAATGTTTATTTCAATGAAAGCAGCATTTAATAATATTCAAACTTCAACTTTTTTTTCAGAAGAATTGTTAGATAGGGATTAAGATATGAGAATTCTAATTTCATCTTGTCTTCTAGGTGAAGACGTTAAATATGATGGTAGTAATAATTCAATAGCTTATGGAAACTCCTATACTTTTAATCAAAAAGAGACTTTTATGGATATCCTTTGTGAAAATGAAATATACTCTTTTTGTCCAGAAGTCTCAGGAGGATTGGGAATACCAAGAGTTCCTTGTGAAATAACATCTACTACTAAACCTTTTATAGTAAAGAATAAAGATGGAGAAGATGTTACAATTAACTTTTTAGTAGGAGCAAGAAATGCTCTTGAACTTTGTCAAACTGAAAATATATCTGTAGCTCTTCTAAAAGCAAACTCTCCTTCTTGTGGAAATAATTCAATTTATGATGGAACTTTTAGTTCAACATTAATAGAAGGTCAAGGCTTAACAGCTAAACTTTTAAGTGAAAATGGAATAAAAATCTTTAATGAAAAAGAGATACTAGAATTAAAAAAATGGATTAAAAATCAATAAATAATAATTTAATGAGAATCTAGAAGAAGACTTTAAATTATATAAGTCTTCTTTTATAAATTTTCATTCACTAAATTTGAAAGTTTTAAAGGATCTAATGCTCCTGTGACTCTTTTTATTTCATTTCCATTTTTATAAACTATTAAAGTAGGAATTGATTTAATAACATATTTAGAAGCTAAGTTTTGTTGATCTTCTGTGTTTACTTTTACAAATAATGCTTTTAAGGGGTATTTTTGTGCAACCTCATTAAATATTGGTGCCATCATTTTACACGGTCCACACCAAGGCGCCCAAAAATCTACTATTACTAGTATTTCAGAATTTACAATAACATGATCAAAATTTGATTCATTTAAATCAATTGGACTTGTATCTAAAAGTGAATTTTTACAGCTTCCACAATTTGCTTTTGAATAAGAATCTTTTTTAGGGATTGCATTTACTTTTTGACAATGGGGACAAACAATATTTATTTTTGACATTTTTCTAAGCCTTTATATTTAATAAAATATCTGAAACTGCATTTTGAGTCTCTATACCTTGTGCATTTGCTTTGTAGGAAATTATTTCAGGTATTTGTCCTACAATTGAATTTATTAAGTCTTGAGTTACTTCTTGATTTTGTGGTTCACCTATAGTATTCGTAATATTTGCTAAGTTTTGTGCTGATTGGTTTATTTGCATTTGTGCAGCTAACATTCCATCTAGACCACCTAAATTATTATCAATTCGCATTATCAACTCCTTTATTAAGAGAATTGTTTTCTATACTTTGTAATAACATCTTGTTTAGATTTGCAGTACGTGCAATACTTGCATCTGCACCACTTAATTCATTTGCTGCACTTGCAGCATCTTTTAATTGTTCTAATTTAACATTTGCACTTGCTTCGTTTTTGGGAATTGAAGTATCAAATCTAACAGATCCACCTGAGGCATATAGTTTTCCATCTGGGCCTACTTGATAGTTATATTGTATTGGGGCAGTTGTAGGTGCACCCGAGGCATGACTTTGTTCATGCGTTTTTGTTTGGGCATCAAGAGTTTTAAATTTATTTAAGACTCTTTCGTAATCTTTCTCATCATATTTATTTGCATATTTATTATCGCTAATGTCTACTTTATCATATGATTCTTGGGTGGATTTTTCTAAGTCTTTTTTATCAATATTAGAAAGTTCTGCTCTTTTTTGAGCAATTTGTTGATAGATTAGTGATGCTGATTGAGAAAAGTTATTTATTTCCATACCAAACCTATTTCTAACTTTTTATAAATTATATCTAAGAAAGAAATAAAAGTAAATAAAGGGATAAGTATAAGAACTTATCCCCAAAGATTAGTAGTTTATGGCAACTTTATATTTAGGATCATCTTCTTCATAAGTACAAAATGGTCCAGCATCTTTAAGAATTTTTTTACAATCTTCGCTTAAGTGTCTAATTGTAAGTTTTTTGCCAGCTTCAGCATATTTTTTTGTAATGGCATCAATAGCTTCAACTCCTGAAATATCCATAACTCTAGCATCTTTAAAATCTAAAATTACATTATCCGGATCATGTTTGATATCAAAATTTTCGTTAAAAGCTGTTACACTTCCAAAAAATAAGGGTCCATCAAAATTATATATTTTTGTTCCATCATCTTCCCTATGTGTTCTAGCTGTTACTCTTGCGTGTTTCCAAGCAAATACTAGTGCAGAAATAATTACACCTGCAATAACAGCAATTGCTAAATCTTCAACAATAGTAATTATAGTTACTGTTAGAAGCACAAAGGCATCACTTTTTGGCATTTTTGTAATTCTAGCAAATGAACTCCATTCAAAAGTCCCAATTGCCACCATGAACATAATTCCAACTAGAATTGCAACAGGAATAATATTTAAAAGGTCTGTAAGCGTAGCAACTAATAAAATCAATCCTACAGAAGCTACAATCCCTGAAAGTCTTCCCAATCCACCTGAGGTATAATTAATAATTGATTGTCCAATCATTACACATCCTGGCATTGCTCCAAAGAACCCACAAGTAATATTTCCTGTTCCTTGTGCTATACACTCTTGATTTGCACTTCCTCTTTTCCCGCTTATTTCATCTAATACTGAAAGAGTTAGAAGTGATTCAATTACACCAACAAGTGCTACTATAACTGCATAAGGAAACACTAATTTTAATGCTTCAAAATCTAAAATTACATCTGGAATATGAAAAGAAGGAAGTAATCCTTTAAATTCAGAAAGATTCGCCAAGTCTCCTACAAGTTTTGTATCAGCTCCTGTCATATAAACACCAAGTGTAAATATAATAATAGCAACAAGCCCTGCTGGAATTGCACTTGTGAACTTTGGTAAAAAGTACATAATTGCCATTGTTCCAATAATGACTGAATACATTATAATACCAGCACCATCTAAGAATTTAATTTGACTTGTTGCAATTACAACAGCAAGACCGTTAACAAATCCATGAAGGGCAGGTTGAGGAACTAAACGAATAAATTTACCCATTTTTAAAACACCAATTGATATTTGTATTGCTCCTGCAATAATTGCAGTTAGTGTAATATATTGAACTATTCCAAAAGAGAGAGCTTCTCCACTTAATCCTTGTGCTATTAATATTTCTTTTGAAGCAAGACTAACTCCTACTAAAACAATAGCAACCGCACCAGTTGCTCCTGAAATCATTCCTGGCTTTCCACCAATAAGAGCTGTAATTAATCCTAAAATAAATGCAGCATATAATCCAACAATTGGACTAACTTGTGCAATAAATGAAAATGCAATAGCTTCAGGAACAAGTGCAACTGCAACTACGAGTCCTGATAAAATATCACTTTTTGCATCTTTTCCTATAAAAGTTTCTTTTATGTTTAACAAATTATAACCTTTCTATAATAAGTCGCGATTATATCTAAGCTATTATAAAGAGAAAATTAAGTTTAGATTTATGAATGTTTTCATTATTTGTAGTTATAATAGCACATGAAAAATGAGTTTTATAAAAGTCTTAGTTTTAAATTAGCGATTCTTAGTGTAATCATTATTATTTCTTTGCTTGCTTCAAGTATATTATTTAATTCACAAATTGATAAATTAAAAGATAGAATAGATTATATATATTTTGGGAATTATGTTCCGGTATTAAAACTTCATAGTATTGAAGAAAATTATGATGATTTAATTACTTGTATGAAGACTCATAAAAAATGTAATAGAGATCCTTTTTTTAAAAATATCAAAAGTGATTGGGAATATTATAATAATTCTTACAAGAATTTAAAAGAGAGAAAAATTGTAAATAATATTGACTCTTTTGTAAAAGATTCTTTTAATTATAAATCTAAAATCTCAACATATAAAAATCTTATAAAAAAAATAGATTTTTTAAAAGAGCATGAAAAAAAAGTTGCATATAAACAAAGAAAAGCTTTTTTAAAAGAGTACACTCAAATGAAAGATTATCTCTTTTACAATATGATTATTTTACTTCTCGTTTCTTTTCTTTTTATTTCTGTAATTATATATTCAATTATTAAAAAAGACAATCAATTAAAAATCTTAACAAAAAAATATAAAATAGATTCAATAACAGATTCTATGACAAAATTATATAATAGAAAATATTTTGATAAAATTTTTGATAATATGCCTTTTATCTCTAACTCAAAGCATTGGAGAACAGCTTTTGTAATGCTTGATATTGACTTTTTTAAACAATATAATGATACTTATGGCCATGATATGGGAGATATAGCTCTTAAAAAAGTTGCAAGTGAACTTAAATTATATTTTGACAAAGAATATGAGTATGTTTTTAGATTAGGTGGCGAAGAGTTTGGAGTGATTTTATTTGATACTAATACTGATATTTTAAAAGAGTGCTTAAAAGAAGTTAATAAAAATATAGAATCATTAAATATTGAGCATAAAAATAGTAAAATATCTCAAGTCTTAACTATTTCAATTGGAGCTGTTATATATGAAGCTAATTCATATATTTCTTGTAACCAAGTTTACAAAATAGCGGATGAATGTTTATATAAATCAAAACAAAATGGTAGAAATCAATTTACTATTTACAACGAAGGGAATCAATGACATTTTTATACAATAAAAACAGTCACTTTAATTTAGCTAATTTAGCAACATTTCTTAATATAACTGCTGGTGTTTTAGCAATATATTTTTTAACACACGATAGTTTTTTTGCTGCGGCGCTTTTTGCATGGGTTGCGGGAGCTTTTGATATAGTTGATGGGAAAATTGCTAGAAAATACAATTTATCAACTGAATTTGGTATTCAACTTGATTCTTTTGCAGATTTTTTATCATTTGTAATTGTTCCAACTATGTTTATTTATTTTGCAATAATTGATGGGAAAGAGTTAATGCTTTTTACTCCTTTGGTTGCTTTTGCATTTATTTATTATGTTATAGCAGGACTTAGAAGATTAATACAGTTTAATATAAATGCAGAAGAAGGTGAAGTAGCAAAATACTTTATAGGCGTTCCAACACCTTTAGGTGCAATTTTATTATGGCTTGTTTATTTAGTTTGGTTAACTGGTATGATAAATGAAAATATTGTTTTAATTTCTACAATTATAATAGGTTTTTCACTTAACTCAAAAATTAAAATTCCACATCCATAGTATGAATAAAGTTACAACTATTGACTTAGGTTCAAACTCCTTTAGAGTATTGATTTATGATTGTTTAAATAATGAAATCATAAATGAATATAATGAAGTTACAGGAATGGCTGATGGTTTAAATAATACAGGACTTATTTCAAAAGAAGCACAAGATAGAGTTATTAAAGCTATTTTAGAATCTTCTACAAAACTTGAATATAAAGCAAGTGAGGCTATTTGTGTTACAACAGCTGCTATGCGTCTTGCAAATAATAGTGAGGAAGTATTAAAAAACTTTGAAAAAAGTACTGGTGCAAGATTTAAGATTATTGATGCAAAAGAAGAGGCTAGATTAACTTTACTTGCTGTTAAATATGCATTAAAAAGAGAAAAAATCGATTCTTCAAAATTTATTTTATTAGATATTGGAGGAGGTTCTGTTGAAATTATTGTAAACAACTACAATAACAATGATAACTTTGAATCTCAAAGTTTTAATTTTGGAATTGTAACTTTAACTCAAAAATATCTTGAACATTCTTCCCTTTTAGAAGAATTGGAATCTCATAAAAAAGATATTAAAAACTTTTTAGTTGGATTAGAAATCGATATATCTGAATATACTTTTGTCGCAACAGCTGGAACTCCAACAACAATTGCTGCTATAAAACTTAATCAAGATTTTTTCCATTATGATAAAAATCAAGTAAATGGGACAATTGTGGATTTAAAAGATATTGAAAACTCTTTAGATATTTTTAGAAATTCAGATAAACGAACTATCACAAAACTTGTAGGTCGTGGAAAAGTTGAATTTATTGAAGTTGGGATTTATATTTATAGAGCAATTTTTGAAGTTCTTGAAAAAAAAGATTCAATAGTCCTTGATGATGGACTAAGAGAAGGTGTTGCAATAAATCATTGTCTTTTAAGATAATGATTTATTGCTGTAGCTTATTTTTAAGATAAAAGCCTTACACTTTGAGCTTGCACAATATTTGCTTGAGAAACAGCCAAATATCCAAGGTTTGCATTTACATTAGATTTTGAAAAATCCATTACTTCATTCCCAAAATTAATCCCTTTGTTTGCTCTATTTGTATTTGAAAGTTCTATTTGTTCTTGAATAGAAGTAATTGCACTAGATTCAAGTTTGTTCCCTAAATCAGTAAATTGATCACTTAAATTTTGTAATAAATTTGTACTGTTTTCTACAACGTTTATTGTAGCTTGAAGGGCATCAGTATTATTAAAATCTGCCTTACTTACAGTTTGTGCAATCTGTGAAGCAATTTGAGGTGTATTTGGTTTATCTATTGCAAAATGAGATTCTTTTGTTGATATAGTAATTGATAAGTTTTCTTCATAATCATCAACTGCAAGTAGATTTTCATTTTTGTATTTACTTTGAAAAGCTTCTTCTTTAAAATTTAGAAGTTCTTTATTTATTTCATTTTTTGCTTCATTTTTATTTATTTCTGATGAATTGTTTTCTTGAAGATTTTTCAGGATATTTTTTACATTTGTTAGGATTTCTTTTTGACTTTCTAGACCATTCTTTGCGGTTGCTGAAATGCCAATACCTTCGTTAAATGCTTGTAAAGAGGCTGATAATTCATCTCTTTTATTGTTATAGTCATTTATTGAAATTCGTAAGAACTCGTCTTTATCTTGTACTTTTGCACTAGAATCAACTCTTTGTGCTTGCCGTTGTGGAATATTGTTTAAATTCGATATATTGTTGTTAATACTATTTACATCCATTTTATACTCCTTAATTTCTCTCTTATATCCATTTTACTTAATTTAAGATTAATTTAATATAAACCATGTTTAATTAGAGGACTTTATTAAACCCAGATTAATCTTTACTTTTGTACAATATCGGACTTAATTTACAATAGGGAGAGACAATGAAAATAAGTGGCGCAAAAATGGTTACTGAATCATTAAGGGAAGAAGGGGTAGAAGTAGTTTTCGGATATCCTGGTGGCGCTATTATGAATGTCTATGATGAAATTTATAAACAAAGTTTTTTTCAACATATTTTAACTAGGCACGAACAAGCAGCTATCCATGCTGCGGAGGGATATGCAAAATCTACTGGAAAAGTAGGTGTTGCAATTGTAACAAGTGGGCCTGGATTTACTAATGCCGTTACAGGATTAGCTGATGCATACATGGATTCAATTCCATTAGTTGTTATTTCAGGACAAGTTCCTACTACAATTATTGGTACTGACGGTTTTCAAGAAATTGATGCGGTTGGAATTAGTAGACCTTGTACGAAACATAATTATTTAGTTAATAAAATTGAAGATTTACCAAGAATTATAAAAGAGGCATTTTATATAGCAAACTCTGGAAGACCCGGACCTGTTCATATTGATATTCCAAAAGATATCACGGCAGAACTAGGGAGTTTTGTGTATCCAGAAGAGGTGAATTTACCAACATATAAGCCAACAGTTAAATACAATAAAAGGCAATTAAAAAAAGCTATGGAAGCTATTTCTAAAGCTAAAAAACCACTACTTTACGTAGGTGGTGGAGCAATTTTGTCAAATTGTGCTTATGAAATTAGAGAATTTGCTGAGAAAGTGAATATTCCTGTAGTTGAAACTTTAATGGCTAGAGGTGTTATGGGTGATAGCCATAACTTATTCATGGGAATGCTAGGGATGCATGGAGAATTTTCTGCTAATATGGCGGCCCATGACACAGATTTGCTTATTTCGCTTGGAGCTAGATTTGATGATAGAGTTACTGGAAGACTTGATGAATTTGCTAAAAAAGCAAAAGTAATCCATGTTGATATTGATCCAGCCTCAATTGCAAAACTTGTACATACAAATTATCCAATTGTTGGAGATTTAAAAGTTACAGTTCAAGGAATGATTGAGTCAGCTTCAAATATGGAGTTTAATGATTATTCAAATTGGGTTTCACTTTTAAGAGACTATAAAGAGAAAGAGCCTTTAAAATATAATGATTCAGATTCTGTAATTAAGCCACAATGGGTTATTCAAAGAGTTGGACAAATATTAGGTGAGAATGCAATTATTTCGACTGATGTTGGACAACATCAAATGTGGGCTGCACAGTTTTATCCATTTTCATTTCCAAGACAATGGAATACTTCAGGTGGTTTAGGAACTATGGGATTTGGACTTCCTGGGGCTTTAGGTGTTGCAAGAGGAAACAAAGATAAGGTTTCAATTAACTTTACAGGTGATGGTTCTATTTTAATGAATATCCAAGAGTTAATGACTTGTGTTGAATATAACTTACCTGTAATTAATATTATTTTAAATAATAATTACTTAGGAATGGTTAGACAATGGCAAACACTATTTTATGAAAATAGAATTTCAGAAACTGACCTTTCTGCACAACCTGATTTTAAAATGTTGTGTGAATCTTTTGGAGGACTTGGGTATAAAGTCTCTACAAAAGCAGAGTTTGATGCAGCATTAAATGATGCCATTTTAAAGAAAAGACCAGCAATGATTGAAGTAATTGTAACACGAGAGGAAATAGTATTGCCAATGGTTCCAAATGGACATGCCTTAAATGAAATGACACTTCTAGGAGATAGTAATGAATAATTTTAACCACTATTATGACAGTGAGACTACAAGAAGAGTTGTTTCAGTTATTGTTATCAACGAACATAATGTTTTATCAAGAATTGTAGGACTTTTTTCTGCTCGTGGATATAATATTGATTCTTTAACAGTTTCTCCAATAGTAGGAACTGAATATTCTAGAATGACTATTGTTACAACAGGAGACAAAAGAGTTATTGATCAAATTGTTAAACAATTGAATAAGCTAATCCCTGTATTAAGAGTTAACGAACACTTAAATGTAATAGAAAAAGAGACCGTTTTAATTAAAATTCCAATTGATCAGCCTTTGAGTGAAATTGAAGTAATTGCTCGGGCTTATAATGGACATATTCAACATGTGACTGAAAATGCAATTGTAATTTCAGCAACAGATGCTCCAAGTAGAATTGCAAATTTAACTAATATTATGAATAAATTCAAACCACTAGAAGTTGTACGAAGTGGTGTTGTAGCTATGGAAAGATAGAAAATCTTTAGATTTCTATCTTCACTTACAAAAATAAGGACAATACTTGACATTAAATCAAATAACAGAATCTTTAGATATTAAATGCGAAAGCAATATTGAAATCTCTGGACTAAATACTCTTTTAGATGCAAATAATTCTGAATTGACTTTCTTAGAAAATAAAAAATATATAAAAGATTTAGAAAATACAAAAGCAGCAGCGATACTAGTAAAAGAAGATTTTGTAAAAATGGTTCCAAAAAATACTATTGCTTTAGTTTGCGATGAACCTTATTTGAAACTTGCTTATGCATCAAAACTATTTGCTTCAAAAATTATTGAAGAAGACGGGCTTGAGTGTAAAGTTGGGGAAAATACTACAATTATGGAAAATGTATCTTTAGGTAAAAATTCAAAAATTGGCTCAAATTGTACTATTTTATCAGGGGCTTTTATAGGTGATAATGTAAAAATAGGAAATAATACGATTATTTATCCAAATGTGACAATTTATAGAGATTGTATTATTGGAGACGATTGTATTATTCATGCAGGAACTGTAATTGGTAGTGATGGTTTTGGTTTTGCAAATACTAAAGATGGAAAATATATTAAGATATATCAAAATGGAAATGTAGTTATTGGCGATGATGTAGAAATTGGAGCTAATAGTTCTATTGATAGAGCTGTTTTTCAATCAACTGTAATATCAAATGGTGTAAGAATTGATAATTTAGTTCACATAGCACATAACTGTAAATTGGGTGCTGGGTGTATTTTAACAGGACAAGTAGGTCTTTCAGGTTCGACTATTTTACATGAATATGTTATTATGGGTGGACAAAGTGCAACAGCTGGACATTTAGAAATTGCACCATTTACAACAATAGCAGCACGAGGTGGAGTTACAAAGACAATTGATGAGCCTAAAAAACAATGGGCAGGATTTCCCTTAATGCAACATAGACCTTGGTTAAAACTTCAAGGTAAGATTGCTAAATTACTTAAATAAAAGGCTATAAAATACTTAAAAAAATATTATCACTAATCTTTCTTTTTATAATAATTTATTTTGAATATGCTACATTTGTAACAGATAAGCAAAGTGTTGGACAAATAGGTTCTGTGTTTGCAAATTATTCTCATGAATATTTTGGCTTTTTATCTTATGTATATTTATTTTTATTTTTATATCCTTTATATATTTTAAATTTTAAAAAAGAATTTGAATGGAAAGATTTTTCGATTAAATCTATTGCAGTTTTATTATTGTTAATAACACTTCTTACTTTTCAATCTTTGCTCTTAGGAAAAGGCATATATAGCGGAAACATAGGGAATTTTATAGTTGATTCTATGTATTCTTTTATAGGGCTTGCTGGACTTTGGATTTTTGTTATTATTGGATTTATAATTTCTTGTTTAATTATATTTGAGGATAGTGATATTAATATTGATACAAAAAAAATTGTTTCAAAATTTAAAAAAATAGATACTTCAACAAAAGCTAGAAGAATAGAAAATAAAAAAAAACCACGAAGAGTTCAAAATACTGAAAATAAATCAAATGAAGATAATGTTGTTGTAAGAGAAGTTGGTGATGTTGCGCAAATAGTTATTGAAGAATTTGAAGATAGTAATATCGCTAATATTGAAGTTGATAATTTAAATATAATAGACTTAAATCAGGCACAAGAAAACAATATTGAAGAAAAAAGCTTTGAAGAAAGTATAGAAGAAATAGAAATAATATCTAGTGAAAAAGAAGAGCATTCTTCTCATGCTTTAATAGTTGATGAACTTGAAGAGAATAAAAAATTACAAGATGAAATTGAATTAGGAAATACTGAAAAGCCAAAAGATTTTGAACTTCCATCTGTAAAATTTTTTCAATCAGCTCCAAAAGAAAAGAAATCAAGAATCTCAGAAGCCCAAATTGATAAAAAAATAGAAGACTTATTAGAAAAACTATCAATGTTTAAAATTGAAGGTGATGTGGTAAGAACATATACGGGACCGGTTGTTACAACATTTGAGTTTAAGCCAGCACCAAATGTAAAAGTATCTAAAATTCTAAATTTACAAGATGATTTAGCAATGGCGTTAAAAGCTCAAACAATTAGAATTCAAGCACCGATTCCTGGAAAAGATGTTGTTGGTATTGAAGTTCCAAATGAAGAAACTCAAACTATTTATATAAAAGAACTTTTAGATAGTGATATATTTAAAAATGCAAAATCACCTTTAACAATGGTTCTAGGGAAAGATATTGTAGGTAAACCTTTTATTACAGATTTAAAAAAGCTTCCTCATCTTTTAATTGCAGGGACTACAGGTTCAGGAAAGTCAGTTGGTATTAATGCCATGATTTTATCTTTATTATATAAGAATTCTCCGGATAATTTAAGACTTGTAATGATTGATCCTAAAATGCTAGAGTTTTCAATGTATAATGATATTCCACATCTTTTGACTCCTGTTATTACAAAACCAATGGACGCTATTAATGCTTTATCAAATATGGTAGCAGAGATGGAAAGACGATATACTTTGATGTCTCAAACAAAAACAAAAAATATTGAAAATTATAATGAAAAAGCAAAAAAAGAGAAATATCCAAAAATACCTTATATCGTTGTTGTAATTGATGAGTTAGCTGATTTAATGATGACAAGTGGAAAAGAAGTTGAGCTTTCTATTGCAAGACTTGCCCAAATGGCAAGAGCTTCAGGAATTCACTTAATAGTTGCAACACAAAGACCTTCTGTAGATGTTGTTACAGGACTTATTAAAGCAAATTTACCAAGTAGACTTTCATATAAAGTAGGGCAAAAAGTTGATTCTAAAATTATATTAGATTCTATGGGAGCTGAGTCCTTATTAGGTCGGGGAGATATGTTATTTACTCCTCCTGGAACTTCAGGACTTGTTAGAATTCATGCCCCTTGGTCAACAGAAACTGAAATTGAAAGTGTAGTTGATTTTCTAATCTCTCAAAGAGAAGTATCTTATGATATGAATTTTGTAAAAGATAGAAATAACTCATCTTTAAGTGGAAAGTCATCAGATTCAAATGAAATTGGTGAATTAGATGAACTTTTTGAAGATGCAAAAGAAGTTGTTTTAATGGATAAAAAAACATCAATCTCTTATATACAAAGAAAACTTAGAATTGGTTACAATAGAGCAGCTACAATTGTAGAACAATTAGAAAAAACTGGTGTCTTATCAGAACCAAATACGAAAGGTAATAGAGAAATATTAGTATAATATTTCTCTATTACACTCATTTCTCTTCTATTATTTAGTAATTTATAATTTTATTTGAAATCTTTTTCTACACTGTGTATTTCTTAATCAATAATATGTTAAAATAATCTCTTATATAAAGCAAAAGGAGTATGTTATGAATACAGGAATTGTAGGAAGACACATAGAATTAACTGAACCTATTAAAGAGTATGTTAATAGTTCAATTGAAATTTTTAAAAAATATAATTTAGATATTATATCAGTAAACGCAATTATTGATCAAGAAGAGAAAAATGGAAGAAAAGCTTTCACGTTTGAATTTACTTTAAATATTGCTCACATAGACACTGTTGTTGTTAAACAAAAAGATAAAGACTTATATGCTGCAATTGATATTGCTGTAGATAGAGTTTCTAAAGTATTAAGACGACATCATGACAAAATAACTGGTCATAAAGCTACTAAACTTACAGAAGTTGTAGCAAGTGAAATTGAAGATAAGATTGCTAATGAACTAACTAAATTAGATTCAGAAGTTTTCCCAGTTAGATTAACTTCATATAAACCAATAGATATTGAAGAAGCATTAACTGATTTAAAAGCTAGTGATGCTACATTCAAAGTATTCTATGACAAAGACGATAATATGAGAGTATTATACAAAGCAGCTGAAGAAGGTAAATTTGGATTATACTAATAGTATACTCTAAATTTTTTTAAAGGTATTAGCTTTTACGCTAATGCCTTTTTTAATTTTATAGGAAAACAAAACTTTTATGGATAATACACTTAAAAAAATTGCACTTATTGGGCAACCAAATGTTGGTAAATCATCACTATTTAATAGAATTGCAAAAAAAAGAATTGCTATTGTTTCTGATATGGCTGGGACTACTAGAGATATTAGAAGACACGAAGTAGAAATATTAGATAAAGACGCACTTATGTTAGATACAGGTGGAATTGATGATACAAATGATGCAATATTTTCAAATGTAAAAAGAAAAGCAGTTGAGTGTGCAAAAGAGGCTGATATAATACTTTTTATGGTTGATGGTAAAAAAATACCAGATGAAAAAGATAAAGAACTATTTTATGAGCTTCAATCTTTAGGTAAAAAACTTGCACTTGTTGTAAATAAGATTGATAATGATAAAGAAAAAGATGAAAGACTTTGGTCTTTTTTTGAATTTGGAATAAATGAAGCCGATCTTTTTGGAATTTCAGTCTCTCATAATAGAGGAACAAAGTCACTTTTAGAATGGGTTTGGACGGAACTTCCTGCTCGTGAAGTTGAACCTTTACTTGTCTTAGAAGAAGATGACGATGAATCTTTAGAAGATTTTTTAAATCCAGTTAAAGATATTAATGAGATAGAAGAAGAGGATGATGGCCATATAAAAGTTGCTATTATTGGACGGGTAAATGTTGGAAAATCTTCTATTTTAAATGCTCTTGTAGGAGAAGAACGTTCTGTTGTATCTCCAATTGCTGGAACTACTATTGACCCTGTTGATGAAACATTTGAATACAAAGATAAAAGTATTACTTTTGTTGATACAGCAGGATTACGTAGACGTGGAAGAATCGAAGGAATTGAAAAATTTGCTTTAAATAGAACTAGAGAGATGCTTGAAGTTGCGAATTTAGCTTTACTTATTTTAGATGCTTCAGAAGAACTTGTAGATTTAGATGAAAAAATTGCTGGACTTGTTGATGAATATGGTCTTGGGACAATTATTGTTTTAAATAAATGGGATATAAATAGAGACGATTTTAAAGAAGTTGAAGAAAAAATAAGAAATAAATTTAAATTTTTATATTTTGCGCCTATTATTGCAGTATCTGCAAAAACTGGGAGAGGTATTGATAGATTAAAAGAAAAACTTGTTGAAATTTATGAAAATTATGCACAAAGAATTTCTACTTCAGTATTAAATAAAGCTATTGAGACTGCAACTATTAGGCATTCACTTCCTAGTCCAAATGGAACATTTTTGAAAATATATTATACAACACAATTTGAGACAAAACCCCCAAGAATTGCTTTAATTATGAACAAACCTAGGCTTTTGCATTTCTCTTATAAAAGATATTTGATAAACTTCTTACGAAATAACATTAATTTTGAAGGAACACCTATTCACATAGTTGCAAGAGGAAAAGGTGAAAGAGAAAATAATGAGGAAGATATAGAAGTTATTTAATATAAAAAAACAGGAGGAGTCTTTTGATAAAACTTAATACCATAAAAAATGATTTGTTTGGTGGTGTTACTGCTGCTGTTGTTGCCTTACCTTTAGCTCTAGCTTTTGGAGTTGCAAGTGGTGCTGGAGCAACAGCTGGTTTATATGGTGCAATTATCTTAGGCTTTTTTGCTTCTTTATTTGGGGGAACAAATACCCAGATTTCAGGTCCAACTGGACCAATGACTGTAATTGTAGCTTCCGCTGTAGTTATGTTTGAAAATGATTTTCAATCTGTTATAACAATTATCTTTTTTGCAGGGTTAATTCAAATTTCTTTTGGACTTATAAAAATTGGAAAATGGATTAAATATATACCTTATCCTGTGATTTCTGGTTTTATGAGTGGTATTGGAATTATTATTATAATTCTACAAATAAATCCTTTTTTAGGTGTTGCCTCTTATGGTTCAGTTATACAAACAATTGTTGAACTTCCAAATACTTTACATTTAGCTAATGATCACTCTTTAATTTTAGCTTATATTACACTTATAATTATGTTTATGACTCCAAAAGTTGTCTCAAAATATGTTCCACCTGCACTTATTGCTTTAGTTTTTGTTACGTACTTTACAATTTTTATGAATTTTGATGTTTCTGTAATTGGTGAAATTCCAATGGGTTTACCTGAGTTTTCATTTCCTACTAAATTTGATATATTAAAGCTTGATACAATTATTTCTTTATCCATAACTTTAGCATTATTAGGATCTATTGATACTCTTTTAACTTCTTTAGTAGCAGATTCAATGACAAAAACTAAACATCAACCAAATAAAGAGCTAATAGCACAAGGAATTGGTAACTCTTTATGTTCCTTTGTAGGAGCAATTCCTGGTGCAGGGGCTACCATGAGAACTGTAATTAATATTAAAAGTGGAGGAACGACAAGAATTTCAGGGATGGTTCATTCTCTTATGCTTTTACTTATAGTGTTGTTTTTAGCTCCTTTAGCTTCAGAAATACCATTATCAGTACTTTCTGGAATTTTGATAAAAGTTGGTTTTGATATTTTAGATTATAAGTTTCTGAATATATTAAGAAAAGTTTCTAGACATGACTTATTGATTATGCTTACAGTTTTTTTATTAACTATTTTTGTGGATCTGATTATGGCAGTTGGAGCAGGGATTACTTTTGCCTCAATTTTAGCTATTTATAAAATATCCAAAAATACAAGAATTCAAACAAGTAGTGCCTCAAATAAAGTAGACTTTGATATTAATATTGAAGACGATATAACAGAAATCTTAAAAATTGATGGTTCTTTATTTTTTGGAACAGCTTCTGTTTTAGATAGAAAAATTGACAAAATTAAAACTAGAACAAAATTTGTAATATTAGATTGTTTAAAAGTCTCTTTTTTAGATATTTCAGCAATTTTTATGATTGAAGAAATTATTAATAAATTAGAAGATAAAAATGTAAAAGTTTTACTTTTATTAAAACAAACACATAAAAGAAAAATCTTAAGTGTTGATACAAATAAAGTATTTGAAAGTACTATGATTTATAATAATATTGATGAAGCTGTAAATTGTATTCAAAAAGAAAATATAAGGAAATAAAAGAAATAAAATGAGCAAAATTTATTTATTAAGTAATCAAAAATATGATGCTGTAGAAAATTTGGAAGTTTTCAAAATAGAATATATTCCCTCTGAAATCGATTTTAGTATATATGATGCATTAATTATTAGTTCTAAAAATGCTATTTATTCATTAAATAGTTTTACAAAAGATTGGAAAAAGATTCCTTGTTATGCAATTGCTGAGAAAACAGCAAAAGTTATAAAAGAGGAGGGTGGTCTTATTGAATTTGTAGGTTCAAGTGGACATGGTAACGATTTTGCAAAAGAGATTCTGCCTTTAGTGAAAAATAAAAAAGTTTTATATGTAAGAGCATTAAAAGTAGTTTCTAATATTTTTCAAATTCTTAAAGATAATGATATTAGTATTAATCAAGCGATTACTTATAAAACAGTTTGTAATGAAAGTTTAAATAAAATAATTGAAAACAATTCAGTTATTATTTTTACTTCTCCTTCTAGCATTCAATGTTTTTTTAATAAATATACTTGGGATTCTTCTTATAAAGCAATTGTTATTGGGAATACTAGTGCTAAATATATGCCAAAAAATATTAAATTTGAAGTTAGTTCTAAAACTTCTATAGAAGAGTGCATAAAACTTGCTAAGAAGTGGACTTTTTAATGTTTAATTTAAATATTATTAGATAAAATAAAATCGTCTAAGTAGTACGGGATTTCCATTGTTGAGGGTCCGATACTATATTTTTGCGTGTAATCGTAATTAGGTGGTGTGCAGCGTTTACTTTTGTATTTCCGCTCCTAAAACTTAATTCTTATATGCTATCGTTGGCTTTTCTGGGCCATTTAATGGTTAACGGCTACTTGGATAATTATTATTACTCATTTTAAGGACAATCTAGTGAACATTTTAATTCTTGGTAGTGGTGGAAGAGAATACTCTATAGGTTTATCTATATCTAAAGAGAAAGAAAAACATAATATATTTTTTATGCCAGGTAATGGTGCTACAGATAATTTGGGTACAAATATTAATATAAAAGATTATAATAAATTAGCTCAATGGGCAATAACAAACTCTATAGAATTGACAATTGTAGGGCCAGAAGCTCCTTTAGTAGATGGTGTTGTTGATATTTTTAAAGAAAATGGATTAACTATATTTGGACCAAGTGCCGCAGCTGCACAACTTGAAGGTTCAAAAGTTTATATGAAAAATATATTAAAAAAATATAATATACCAACAGCAGCATTTTGTGAAACTTCGAATGAAAAAGAAGCTCATGAATTTATTGATACTATGACAATTCCAATTGTTGTAAAAGCAGATGGATTATGTGGAGGTAAAGGCGTAATTATTGCACAAAGTATTGAAGAAGCTAAAGAAGCGGCATCTGATATGCTTAAAGGTACTTCCTTTGGTGATGCTGGAACCTCAATAGTTGTTGAAGAATTTTTAGATGGTTATGAACTTTCAATTTTTGCTATTTGTGATGGTGAAAATTATAAAGTATTGCCAGCAGCTCAAGATCATAAAAGAATAGGCGATGGAGATACAGGACCAAATACAGGAGGAATGGGTGCATATGCTCCAACTCCACTAGTAAATGATGAAATATATAAAAAAGTTGAAGATAGAGTTATTAAACCAACTTTAGAAGGAATGAAAAAAGAAGGCGCTCCTTTTGAAGGTGTTCTTTTTATAGGAGTTATGGTAGTTAAAGGTGAACCAATTATCTTAGAATATAATGTAAGATTTGGTGATCCTGAGTGTGAGATTTTAATGCCATTACTTGAAACTCCTGTATCAGAGCTTTTTTATAAAGGGGCTACCAAACAACTTGATAAGTTAGATATTAAAATTAAAAATGAATTTGGAGTTGCTGTTGTAATGGCTAGTGCAAATTATCCATATTCTTCAAGCGCTCCTGCTGAAATAATTGTAGATAATATAGTAGATGAAGATATTTTAAATAATACTCATATTTCTTATGCAGGAGTTGAGAAAGAGGGTGATAAACTTTTTGCAACAGGTGGAAGAGTATTACTATGTGTAGGTTTTGGAACTAGCATTAAGCAAGCGAGAGATAGAGCCTATGCCTTATGTGGACAAGTTCATTTTGTTGGTAAAAAAATTAGAACTGATATTGCATATCAAGCATTGAATTAGTATTAAATATGAATAAAAATAACCTAGAATTAGCCACGACAAGAGCTAGAATGTTAGCTTTCGTAATAGATGACTTTTTAATTACTTTTATTATAATAGCTATATATTGGAGTAATATTACTGCAAGTGGAAATGATTTAGTATCAATTTTGATTGTTATGAATGAATTTGTATGGCAAATATTAATTTTAAAATTTATATATCAATCATTCTTCGTATGGTATTATGGTGCAACAATTGGTAAGATTATTACTAAAATTCGTATTATAGATTATAATGATTTAGGTAGCGTATCACTTTCTAATTCACTTGTAAGATCAATGCTTAGAATAATTAGTGAAATGTTCTTTTATATTGGTTTTATTTTTGCTTTTTTCACTGAAGGAAGACAAACTTTTCATGATAAATTAGCTAGAACATTGGTTGTAAATGTTTAGAAAAATCTTTGCAACTGTAATTTTAATAACTTTTTTACATGCTGATGTCGAAAAGTTTCAAGTAATAGCAACAAATGTAAAATCTGAGAACAATATAATGGTTGCAAAAGGTAATGTTGTAATTTTTTCACCTACTTATTATATTACGGCACAAAAAGTTATATATGATAAAAACAAGGGTACTTTTGAACTTTTTGATGATGTAATTGTTTTAAAAAATAACAATGTTCAAACAAAAAGTGATTATGCATTTTTAGATGTGAATACTGATGATTTATATCAAAAACCCAACATGTTTTTTGAGCAAACTAGTTCAGTATGGATAAATTCTAAAGATTCAGATAAAAAAAATGATCTAATTACTTTAGATGAAGCAATACTCTCTTCTTGTGATTGTGTTGATCCTGATTGGAGTATTAGAGTATCAAGTGCAGATTATGACACTGAAGATAAATGGATAAATGCATATAACACAAGATTATATTTAAAAGATATTCCTTTGTTTTACACTCCTTATATAGGCTTTTCTACAGATAAAAGAAGAAGAACAGGACTTTTGATACCAACAATTGGATACTCAAAAACTGAAGGTGGAAGTTACTCTCAACCACTCTTTATAGCACCAAAACCTAATTATGATATTGAATTAATTCCTCAATATAGAGCAAAAAGAGGTTCAGGAATGTATGCATATTTAAGATATGCAGATAGTATTGATTCAGTATTAAAGATAAGTGGTGGATATTTTAAAGAAGATAAAAAATACAATGATATATATAATGATGAAAATAGAGTAAACTTTAGAGATGAAGAACACTATGGTTTTGATATTGACTATACAAGAAAAAATCTTTTTACAAAAAAAGGAAATGATTATAATGATGGTCTTTTTGTAGAAATTAATTATTTAAATGATATTGAATATAAAACTTTAGAAGATAAATCAAATGACGATGATACCGAGCGTTATGTTGAGTCACGAATTAATTATGTTTTTGATACTCCAAATTATTTTTTAGGTTCATATTTTAGGTATTATATTGATACTGAGAAAAAAACTAATGCGGAAACTATGCAAGAGTTACCAAAACTTCAAGCTCATACATATTCAAGACCATTTATCTTAGATAAATTACTTTATTCAAGTGATTTAAAATATACTAATCATAAAATAAGAGAAGGTATTAGTGCAGATCAATATGAATTAAATATACCTTTATCTTATTCATTTTCACTTTTTGATGATTATTTGCAATTAATTGCTAAACAAGAATTGATATTAAATAAATATAAGTATTCAAATTTTGATTCGACAAAATATAAAGATGGAACATATATAGAAAGTAATACAACTTTATCTTTAAGTACAGATTTAATTAAACCATATGAAGATTATCTTCATACAATGAATTTAAGTGTTGATTATAATAAATCAAATACTGTAGAAGAAGATGGTGATTTATATTTTGATAAAAAAAGTAGTCATAGTGATTTGGATTCTTTTGCCGTTACAAGAAGTTCTGATAGTATAAAATTAGGAATAAACCAATCTTTATATGATAGTGAAAATTTAACGCAAATAATAAACCATAAATTAACACAATCAATATTGTATGATAATTTTGATAATCCAAAACTTCAAAATATGGAAAATGAGATTTTATATAATTATATTTTAGGTTCAGTCAAAAATAGACTTGTATATAATCATCAAGATAAAGAATTAACCGAAAGTTCTTCAAGTTTTTCTTTAACTTATAGTAATTTCTACTTAACCCTAGGTCATTATATGTCTAAAGATACCCCAAATTCTGGGAAAGAAGATTTGGAGTCATATCAAATAAGTGCAAGATATAAGATTTCAAATGATTATTCAATAGGATATTATACAAATTATAATATTGAAGAAAAATTAAGAAGTAAACAAGCTTTTACTTTTGGAATATCAGATAAATGTTGGAATTTAGACATAAGATATGAAAAAGAAATTACTGCCTCTTCAGGAGATGATCCGGTTAAACAAGATATTGTTTACTTAGAACTTTTTTTAAAACCTCTTGGTGGGATAATACAAGAGTATGAAATTGAGCAAGACCAATGATTCCTGACAAAATATATTTTAAAAATAGGGACGTAGCAGCTTATAGATTAATAGATGTTTTACCTATGGATAAAATGAAGTTAGAAGAATGGTTAGTTATTTCTGCATCTTATGGTGGATATCCAATAGCTAAAATAATTGCAAAGGAGTTAGATGCTACTCCTGATATCATGTTTTCAAGAAAAATATATGCTCCAAATAATGAAGAGTGTGAAGTAGCAATTGTTACGGAGAGCGAAGAAGTGGTTATTCATGAAGAACTTGTAAAGGCTTTTGATATTAGTTTAGATTTTGTATTTTCTAAATCTAGATATATTTTTCAAAATGAACTTTCATCTTGTGTGAATAAATATAGAAAAGGTAAGAAGTTAGATAATTTTCATAATAAAAATGTGTTGCTAATTGATGAAGGATTAAATACTAGTTTAACAATGATGGCTTGTATTAAAACGGCAATTAATCTTGGTGCTAAATCTGTATCTGTTGCAACTCCAATTCTTCCAACAGCAAGCATATGTACAATTGAATCAATAGCCGATGATTTATACTATGTAAAGAATTTAGATCATTTTATAACAATAGATTTTTATTATGATGAACTTGAAACAATTACCTATGAACAAATTAAAAAAGACAAAGGATAAATTTTATGTCAACAGTATGTGGATTTGAATTAAATGGAAAAGAAGAAATATTTGAGTTTGGTAAAGTAGCCAAACAAGCTAATGGTTCAGTATTAGCAAGATTAGGTAAAGCAGTAGTATTAGCGACAGTAGTTAGTGAATTTGATAATCCTGTTGAAGAAGATTTCACACCTTTAACTGTGCAATATATAGAAAAAACTTATGCAGCAGCTAAGCTTCCTGGTGGTTTTTTCAAAAGAGAAGCAAAACCTGGTGAGTTTGAAACATTAACTTCTCGAGTTATTGATAGAAGTTTAAGACCACTTTTCCCAAAAGGTTATGTGTATCCTACAACAATTACAGTTATTGTATTAAGTGCTGATAAAGATGTAGATTTACAAGCACTAGCTTTAAATGCGGCGAGTGCAGCTATGTATTCTTCAAATTTACCAATTAAAAAATCAGTTGCTGGTGTTAGAGTTGCAAAAATTGAGAGTGAATATATTGTAAACCCACCACTTACAAGAATGAGTGAATCAACTTTAGATTTATATGTAGCTGGTACTAAAGATGAGCTATTAATGATTGAAATGAAAGCAATTTCATCTGAAGAAATGGTTGAAGTTGATATTGAAGCTTTCTCTAAAGTTCATAAAACAAATGAAATGACTGAATCAAACTTAGTTGAAGCTATTGGAATAGCACAAGAGGCATTAAAAGAAGCAAACTCTGCATATGAAATAGGCTTCAAAGAAGTTTGCAAAGAGATTATGGATGTTAAATTAGTAGAATTTTCAATTGAAGAAAGTGTAATTTCATATATTAGAGATAATTTTGCTGATGATGTCAAAAATGCAATTAAAAAATTAGCAAAAAGTGAGAGAGCAACTGAATTAAAAGATCTTGCTAAATCAATTGCCCTAAATGAATATTGTACTGAAAATGAAATAACTTTTTCTACAATTTATGAAGCAGTTTCAATTGTAAAAAGAGAAGCTGTTAGAGAAATGATTGTAAATGATAAAGTTAGAGCAGATGGAAGAGGGCTTAGAGATGTAAGACCTATTTCAATTGAAACAAATCTTTTACCATCAACTCATTCTTCTTGTTTATTTACAAGAGGTGAAACACAAGCTTTAGTTGTAGGAACTCTTGCAGGCCCTAAAGATGGACAAATGTATGAAGTATTAACTGAAAAATCAGCTACTATTGATAATTTCATGCTTCATTATAATTTTCCTGGTTTCTCAGTTGGTGAAGCAAAACCAATGTTTAACGTAGGACGTCGTGAATTAGGACATGGAAACTTAGGAAAAAGAGCTTTAGAAGCTACTATTGATAAAGATTTCTCAGATACTATTAGATTAGTTTCTGAAATTTTAGAATCAAATGGTTCTTCTTCTATGGCAACTGTATGTGGAGGTTCTTTAGCTTTAAAAGCAGCAGGAGTTCCAGTTTCTGCTTTAGTTGCGGGTGTTGCAATGGGAATGGTTGTAGAAGGTGATAATTATTCAGTTTTAACTGATATTATGGGATTAGAAGATCATGATGGAGATATGGATTTTAAAGTTGCTGGTACTAAAGATGGAATTACAGCCTTACAAATGGATATTAAACTTGGTGGTATAGAACTATCTGTATTACAAGAAGCTTTACTTCAAGCAAAAGAAGGAAGAGAACATATTTTAGTGCTTATGGAAGAAGCAGCAGCTGAAATTATTCCAAGTGATGCTTTACCTTTAATGGAACAATTTGTAATAGATCCTAGTAAAATTGGAATGATTATTGGAAAAGCAGGAGCTACAATAAAAGAAATCATTGAAAAATTCTCTGTTTCTATTGATACTGATAGAGATACAGGAAATGTAAAAGTTACAGGTGAAAATAAACAAAATATATTGGATGCTTGTGAACATATTAAAACAATTTCAAATAATGCACCTGCAAGAAGAGATCATGGAAAGAAAAATATTGATTTTGAAAAGCTTTACCAAGTAGATGATATTTTAACAGGAAAAGTGGTTAGAACAGCAGATTTTGGCGCTTTTGTTGAGCTTCCAAAAGGTGGAGAAGGATTATTACATATTTCTAAAATATCTAAACAAAGAGTAAAAAGAGTTGAAGATGTTTTAAATGTAGATGATAGTGTTGAAATAAAAGTTCTAAAAGTGACAAAAGATAGAATTGAATTAGCTTCGAGTAGTATTTAAAGTATTATAATAGACTTCGTTAAGAAGTCTATTATTTCTCCTTCTTCTCGTTTAAATAGAATTTTAAACGAAATAATAAAACATCAAATAATTTTTCTATAAAACAATTCCTTATGTATAAATAATCTAGAAAAGTATCTTACTTTTACTCCTAAGTCTGAGTATATTTCCCTATAATAAATTATTTTACTAAACTTAAATTAATATTGCTTTAGTTAAGATATTAAAAATAATATTTTATTATAAAATAAAAGGGGTTTTTATGGCTAAGCTTTTAATCGTCGATGATTCTACAATGTTAAGAGATATGTTAAATTATGCACTTAACGAAGGTGGATATACAGATGTTACAGAAGCCGTTGATGGTGTAGATGGATTAGAAAAAGCAAAATCTGCAACATTTGATTTAATTATCACAGATGTTAATATGCCTAATATGGATGGTTTAACATTAATAGGTGAATTAAGAAAAATTCCTACGTATGCAAGTAGACCTATTTTAGTTTTAACTACTGAAAGAAGTGATGAAATGAAAGCAAAAGGAAAAGCTGCCGGAGCTACAGGATGGATTGTAAAGCCATTTGTTCCAGAACAATTGTTAAAAGCAGTAAATATAGTATTAAGTAGATAAAAAAAGGTTTTAATATGTCTGGTTTTGATATTTCAAAGTATAGAGAGATGTTCGTAGAAGAAGCTGAAGAGCTTTTTGAATCAGCTGATAATGTTTTATTAGAAGCTGAAAACAATGGAACATTAACTGATGAAGAAATGGGTCAACTTTTTAGAGATGTACATACCCTAAAAGGTAGTGGAGCATCTGTTGAACTTGCATTATTTGCTGAGTTTACTCATGATGTAGAGAATATGATGGATAAGCTTAGAAATCATCAAATTGAGTTTATCCCAGAAATGGCAGGAACTTTGATTGATGGTCTTGATGTTATGAAAGAACTTCTTGATTTAGAAGTTTCAGAAAAACTAACAAGAGAAGTTTTTACTGAAATGACAAGTGAATTGTTAGTTATCATTAGAGCGTATATCAATGGAGAAAATGTTGTTACTGCGGAAGTAGAAGAAAAACATGTAGAGTCTAAAGATATAGGTTTTTATGATGAAGATTTAGATAATAGTGGTTTTAATATTACTTATGGATTTTTTAATGATGATGAGATAGGAAAAGATAATGATAGTTATGGCTTTTTTGATGATGCATTAAATAAAAAATCAGAATCTGCAGTTACTCCTGTTTTTGCTCATGAAGATAGTGATGATTTTGGTTTCTTTGATGATATGCCAGAAATAACTGCAGAGACTGAAATAAAAGCAAACACAGAAGATCAAGAGGAGAAATTATTAAATACTCCTATGGATAAAACTGCTGAAGTTAAAGAAGTAGCAAAAACTGCTCTTTCTAAAGCAGCTAGCCCAACTCCTGAAGTTAAAAAAACTATGCAGTCAAGAGTATCAAAAGATGAAAAAGAGACAAGTAAAAAGTCTTCTGCCTCAAATAATATTAGAGTTAATCTTGATAAAATTGATTTACTTATGAATAATGTTGGAGATTTAGTAATTACAAATGCAATGCTTACTCAGTTTTCAACTTCAATAGAAGACACAAAAACAAGAAATTCAGTTTTAGAAAGACTTGAATTATTGGAAAGACATATTAGAGATATGCAAGATTCAATTATGAGTATCAGAATGGTACCTATGGAATCTATTTATTCTAAGTTTCCAAAAGTTGTAAGAGATATTTCTAAAAAACTTGGGAAAAAAGTAGAGTTTAAACATTATGGAGATAATGTTGAAATTGATAAAGCAATGATTGAAGGATTAACAGATCCTTTAATGCATATTATCAGAAATTCTCTAGATCATGGACTTGAAACTCCTGATGTAAGAGTTGCAAATGATAAAAGTGAAATTGGTTCAATTATTATTTCAGCTGAACAAGCAAATGGGCAGATGATTATTACAATTGAAGATGATGGAAAAGGAATTGATTGTGATAAAGTTGCTCTTAAAGCTTTAGATCAAGGTCAAATTGATGAGAACCAATACAATTCAATGAATGATAATGAAAAAGCAATGCTAGTATTTGGTGCTGGTGTTTCTACTGCTGAAGAAGTTACTTCAATTTCAGGTCGTGGAGTTGGTATGGATGTTGTAAAAACTAATATTCATAAACTTGGTGGAGCACTTAAGCTTGATACTAATATAGGGGAAGGTACAATAATTACTATTATGCTACCACTTACTCTTGCAATTCTTGATGGACTTGATATTGCAGTTGGGGATCAAAAATATATTTTACCTTTAAGTGCTATTGTTGAGTCTTTACAACCGACATCTGACATGATTAAAAAGATTGGTGATGGATCACAAGATTTATTAATGCTTAGAGAAGAATTTATTCCAGTGGTTAGATTGCATCAATTATTTGGAGTAGAACCAACTTTTGTAAACCTAGAAGATGGAATGTTAATTGTTGTAAAATCGGGTAACACTAAAGTAGCTATTTCTATTGACGAATTCTTAAATCAACATCAAGTTGTTGTAAAACCTTTAGATAAAAACTTTAGAAGTGTACAAGGAATAGGGGCTGCAACAGTTAGAGGTGACGGTAGTATTGGACTAATTCTTGATATTTTGGGTATTATTAATGCACAAATAAAAATAGAAAAAAATATGTCATATACTCAAAGAGTTTCGTAGCTAAAATGTTAGATAACAATGTATTATACGAAAAAGTGAAAAATATACTTTATTCTTTGACTGGTATTACACTAGCTCAGAATAAAGATATTATGATTTCAAATAGACTACATAAATTAAAACGTAATGCAAATTATACGGGAGAAATTGAGGATTTATTAAAGGCTATTGAAAATGGTTCTTATACAATGGAATTTATTAATTCTTTTACAACTAATAAAACTCACTTTTTTAGAGAAGATTTTCATTTTACAGATTTAAAAAATAGAGTCTTAGTTGATCATGCAAAAAAAGGACAAGAAATTAAAATGTATTGTTCTGCTTCTTCTACAGGAGAAGAACCTTATTCTATGGCTATGACAGTGTTAGAAGCTCAAGAAGAGTTAGGGAAAAAGATTAATGCATCGATTTTGGCAACAGATATTGATACAAATGTCCTTCAGTATGCTGCAAATGGAATATATAGATATTCTAAATCATCAAAAGAATTTCCTGAGTGGATTAAACCACAAAAATATTTTAAAAAAAGAGTTAAAAAAAATCTAGCTTCTGAAGAAATATTAATAAAAGTTAAACCAGAATTACAAAAAATGATTACATTTCAAGTTAATAATTTAAATGATTCAAGTTATCCTTTTGAGAAGAACTATTTTGATGTAATTTTTTGTAGAAATGTACTCATTTATTTTTCTAGTACGGACCAAAATAAAATATTAAAAAAACTTTTTTCTCATTTAAAAATGGATGGTACACTTTATTTGGGACATTCTGAAAATCCTCATGATTTGATAAATTATGTGCAAAGAGCAGGGCAAAATATTTTCATTAAGAAAAAGGAATTGTCTTGATTGTAATTGGACATAAAGATGGAAGTATTGAAAAAGCCTCAATTTCAAGATTTACTCAAAAAACAAAAGGTTATAATACTCATACAATAATTGGTGGAGAGTTTGCTGTTGGAGAAGATACCAACAATATTGCCTTTAAAACACTGTTAGGTTCATGTGTTGCTATCATGTTTTATGATGAAGTTAAGAGAGTTAAAGGTATGAATCATTTTTTATTACCAACCTCAAATAGTACTAATGATGATATGAAATATGGACTATATTCGGTTGAAGCTATGTTAAATGAGATGTATAAGTTAGGATGTAGTAAACAAAATATGAAGGCAAAAATATCTGGTGGTGCTGATATAATGCAATTAACTGTTGCAAATAATTCAATAGGTGAGAGAAATGTTGAATTTGCAAAGGAATTTTGTTCTTCTGAAGGGTTTAAGTTAATTAGTGAGCATACAAGAGGTAAGCATGGTAGATTAATACTGCTTACTGAAACTTTTCAAACTTTTATAAAAGTAACACAAAAGAGCGAAACTGATAATAAAATTCTTAAAGAGGAAAAAGCTCTACAAACTGAAATTACAAAAGCACCTGTTCTTAAAGAATACGTTGGTGGAGTTGATTTATTTGGTACTGATGAAATTGTAAAACCTGAAATGGAAATAGAATTATTTTAAAAATATAAGAATAGGGTAGAAATGTATACTGTATTAGTAATTGATGATTCACCTTCAATGAGAAGAATCATAAAAGATATGATTAATGATTTAGATGACTTCGAAGTAGTAGCACAAGCAATTGATGCTTACGATGCTAGAGAGAAGATTAAACAGTATGAACCTGATTTGGTTACTATTGATATTAATATGCCAAAAATGAATGGTGTAGTATTCTTAAGGAACCTTATGCGTTTACATCCAATGCCTGCTGTTGTAATTTCAGGTGAGGGTGTTAGAGGAAATGATATTTTTGATGATGGCGCTGTAGGATTTATTTCTAAGCCTGAGAATGGTGAGTCTATGATTTCCTTCTCAAAAAGAATAAAAGAAAATCTACTTAATTTGACATTTTTATTAAAAAGGTATACTCTAAAAAAACCAAAACCTTTAAAAATCGTTGTTTCACAAAAAGCTAAAGAAGTTGATAGAAAAGTACATCCTGATGAAATCATACCATTAAGAGCAGCTCCTTTTGGAGGGAAAAAAGTTATAGCAATAGGTTCTTCTACAGGTGGAGTTGAATCGCTATTAAAGGTCTTTAAAGGCTTAACAAATGATTTACCACCAATCTTAATTACTCAACATATTCCTTACGGTTTTTCTAAATCTTTTGCTGACAGATTAAATGATAACTCTGATTTAAAAGTTTGTGAAGCAACGAGTGGTTTAATACTTGAACCTGGACATGCTTATTTAGCACCTGGTAATATGCATTTGACAATAGAAAAAACTGGTAGAGGTGAACTTAAGACAAAACTTTTAGATACATTAAAAGTGAGTCATCATAAACCAAGCGTCGATGTTCTTTTTAGATCAGTTAACAATACAGTTGGAGGGAGTGCTATGGCTGTAATG
Source organism: Halarcobacter sp. (assembly GCA_030145305.1). GTDB lineage: Bacteria > Campylobacterota > Campylobacteria > Campylobacterales > Arcobacteraceae > Halarcobacter. The sequence goes on from JAQYVX010000008.1 coordinate 178,162, forward strand.
ATGACAGGAATGGGAGATGATGGAAGTATTGCAATGAAAGAACTTTTTGATAATGGAGCTTATACCATTGCACAAAATGAGGCAACTTGTGTGGTGTTTGGAATGCCTGCAAAAGCAATTGCAAAAGGAGCAGTAAAAGATATTGTTGCTTTAGAAGAAATTTCTAAATATATAATTGATTTTGCAAAAAACAAAAGGAAACGTTAGCTTCTATCAATATGGATTAAAGTTTGAAAATTATAGTTTTCAATACTAATTTTAATAAAAGAAAATATTTACATAAATTCTTTTAAGATTGTACATTCTTTTGTAATTGAATTTACTTGTAATATAAATTCAAATCTATTAGAATATAGTTTTCCTTTTATCTCTACTGTGTATGGAATTTTAAAGGTGTCTTGTTCCCCCTTACAAGTATATTGAGTACCTTTACGAATAATTGGCTTAATTTCTTGGTAGTTCTTATCTTCTTCAAAAGCTACTATACTTTGATCCTTGAAAGACAATATATCATCAGTTGATTTTTCTTCAAAAGTATCTTCGATTTTAGATTCAATTACTGTAGTATTTTTAGGTTTTTCTTCAACTAGATTCTCTATAACTATTTCTTCTTTAGGTTTTTCATCTAATTTACTACTATCGCCATTACTACTACTTGTAAAAGAGATAAATAGCAATAAAAGTGTATTAAACAATAAAATTATTATTATAGCTATAAAAAATTTCTTATTACTTTCATTGTTAAGACTATTAGAATTATTATTTTCTATTTTCTCTTCAATATTATTAATCTTTTGTGTTATTTGTTCTACTTTTTCATTTTCATTTAACATTATATTTCTATTTAATTCATGTAATTGAGTTAATAGATTTTTATATTTTTCTTCATCACTAAACATCATTTTCCTTGTGAATCATTTCTTCTTTCTTTAATTAACAAAATTAATTTTTCCCAATCTAAACTTAATCCCTTTGTAAAGATTGTATTAAACGTTTTTTTATTCCAATATACAAAATCTAAGGGTTCTACAAAATTTCCAGCAAATTTAACTTCATAATGTAAATGAGGTCCAGTACTTAATCCTGTATTTCCAGTTGTTCCAATTACTCTACCTTTTTGAATAACCTGCCCTTCTTTTACATAAATATCATCCATGTGTGCATATAAAGTTTTAAAGCCATAATTGTGTACAAGTTTAATCATTTTGCCATATCCACCTGGATCAGTGGTTCTAGCTCTTACAACTATACCGTCAGCTGGCGAATAAATATTAGTTCCTATTTTTGCTTTAAAATCAACTCCTGCATGTAATCTTCTTCTTTTTGTAATAGGATGTATTCTATATCCATATTTTGAAGTAATAAATGTTTCTTCAAGTGGTGAACCACTAGGAATAGAACTTAGTATAAATCTTTTATCTTTTTCAGTTAATTTTGTATTTAAATAGACATTATCATTTTTTGAAAGATCTAATCCTATATTAAGTATTTTTTGTAAATCTATAAGTTGATCATTTAAAAGAGTTATCTCATTAAATCTATTGTTTAGTTGTATTTTATACAATTCATCTTTAGATGCTATTTTATCTTTTAAGGTAAAAATATAGAGATTTAAATAAACTATATACCCACCAAAGATACAAAATATAAATAAAAAGAAAAGAATATTTTTTTTATTTAATATTAAGATACTTATTTTTTGCAATTTATTATGTAACATGTAATAGTGGATTTTTATAATAAATATAGTGCAAAATCACACTATATTTATAGGCTTATTTTTTTGTATGAGTTGCAAGATCGTCCATTGATACAAATAGATTTTTACCTGCAATCTTTCCATATCTCTCCCCTATTGTTGATTCATAAATATTTTCTATTTTAATTAAATTACCTTTAATATAGAAAGGTCTTACAAGTTTTTTTTCATTAATTAAAGAGTTATTATTTAATTTACCTTTGTAAGAAAAAACTTCTATACTCTTTGTAACGATACGATAATAAGTACCTGGGAAAACTCTTTGTTTTACAATCTTTTTTTCAACTGCAACTGGTTCTATTTCAATTGTTTCAACTTCAATTTCTTTTACTTGTTTTTCAGGTTGAGGATCTTTATTTACATTACATCCTGCAAGCATAAATATAGAGCATACTAATAAAATATATTTTCTCATTTGTTTCCTTTTTGCTATTTGATTAAATATCTTTTTCTAATATTTTTATTTATATCTTCAAATTTTATATAATATGGAGTAATTTTAAAGATTTTAAATCCAAATAAATTATCATTTTCAGAATATGAATTACCTTCAAAAAAAAGTTTGTTATCTTTAACTTGAAATTCATTTACGTAATTACTAATTTCATTAAGTGATTTAAGTTGTGGTGTTTCTATCTTATTCTTTTGCTTTTCTTCTAATGATGTTTCTATTTTATCTAATGTATCTTCTGAATTTGAATTAATTTCTTCTGTTTTAATAACAGAAGGAGAAATAGGAGTTGAAGTAGGTATCTCTTCTTTTATTATATTTTCAGAAGTAGGAAGCACTATTTCCTCATTCTTTGCATCAATTGCAAGATTTGATTCCTCTATCTTTGTTTTATTCTCTTCAATTTTATTCTCTTCTATGATTTTTGTATTTTCAACTTCTGAAATAGGAATTACTTTTTCTTCTTCTCCAGAATTTAAAAAGAAAAATATTGATATTATTATGATAAGAATTATTAAAGAAAATAAAATATAAGTTTTATTACTCTTTGTTTTATTGATAATCTCTTGGCTTTTTTCAGATTTGTCTTTTATAATAGCATTTGTTTCGATATTCTGATTTTCTTCGTAGTTTTCATACTGAAAATTTAAATTTTCAGTATCAATTACTTTATCTTTTATATTTATAATCTCATTTATATCTAAGGAGTTATCATTTTCATCTAGTTCACTAATTAGCTTACTAATTACTTTATTATCACTACTTATGTATTCATTTTTTTTTATTTGATTCAAAATATTTAGTAATTCTTCATCATGTTTAATTTCGTACTTATTTAATAAATAGTTAGCAGATAAATCTCCAATTTCATCATCCAATATTTCTTTATAAATATTATTATAGTTTTCAAAATTCAAGTTTAAATGCCCTCTCAGTAGTCTTTCGTGGTTTTTAATAAATAATCGTTTGTATTATTACAGAATAATTATTAAAGTTAGTTTAAAATAACTTATGTATAATCATTCATTAATAAATAATCGATAATCATATTATATAAATAAGCAGGTAAATTATGGACATTTTTAAACTTAATAAGTTGTTGTTAAACTCACTTGAAGGTAAGTTTATAATATTTGGTGCAGGATATAAAGGAGGGATTGGGAAATCTGTATTATCTTTAGGTTTAGCAAAAGAATTTAACATTCCATATATTACGAATGACCAAGGCTCGGCTATTTCTGGGAATGTTAATTTTTATGACAATACATATTTAACATATGATTTTAAATCCGATGAAAAACTGAAAGAAGCTAAGGTAGTTATAATAGATTTAGCTGGTTGTTTTGTATTAGATAAAACAATTTTACGGTTAATAAAAAAATCAAATTTAATAATATTGCCTACTGGTGAAAATCCTTATCTTGATCATACTGGATGTTTAATAACTGCAAGCAATTTATTTGAATTGAATAATAATCTTTTATTTGTAACAACAGGGGTAGAAGAAGATAAATTGAAAGATACAATCTTTTCATTTAATAGAGTAAAAAGTAAATATCCTGACTTCGAAAAACTTAAAGTTTTTGGATTATCAAAATGCAATGAAATAATTCATGATTCAATAGCAAAAAAGAGAAGTTATATCCGAACATATTTATCACTTGATGAAGAAAAAAAAGCTAAATATAAACCTTTTATTAAAGATTGGTCAAAAATAATTAAAGAAATTAATAACAGAATAGAAACTTTCTAAAATTTATTTTAGAAAGTTTCTATTGTTGCTATTTATTTCTTAGTTCTTACACAAAAAAATCCAATATCATAGTACTGAAAACTAGGGTTATTATAAAATGTCATTTTGTTATTTGATACTTTAAAGTATGAAGAATCAGAAAAATTCCAAGAGCCACCTTTTAAATAATTATATTCATTCTTTTCCAAAGTAGAGGTCCAAGACCAAACATTTCCAACCATATCACTTATCCCAAATTTTGAATTTCCTTGAGGAAAGGCACCTATCTCTGAGGTTTTATGTAATTGGTTTGAAGAATTATTGCAATAATTCTTATTCCAAGTATTCCCCCATGGAAATGACCTTTCTTCCTCCCCTGCTTTGGCAACATAATCCCATTGTTCTTTTGTTGGTATATCATAAGTATATGTATCATCAAGACTAGTTAAATAGTTACAAAATGCTTTTGCTTCATAATATGTAACGTATACTACTGGTTGTAAGTCTTTATTAAAATTCTCTTTTAAAAGGTTTTGTTTATATTTTTTCTTGTAATAATTTTTTTCTTTTTCTACCATGACTTCGTATTTCTCATCTAATGAATTTATTTTGTGATTCATTAACCATATTTTTGATGCAATTTCAAGCCAATATTTTGTTTCAAGATAACCATTTGAATTAACAAATTCATTAAACCATTTATTTGTAACAACATATTTACTCATCTCAAAATTTTGATTTGGAATTTTTATAAATTCTTTTTCATTTACATCTTTATCTTCGATTAGTACGATTGTATCTTCAAAATCTGTTTTATATATTGGTATTTTATTTTCAGAAGATTCTTCAAGAATATTTGAATGTAAGAACTCAAAGGTTTCTACTCTTAGTTTTCTATGTTCTAACCAAAACTTGCCCTGCTCTGTGCTAAAAATCATTCTTAAAGCATCATAATCATTTTCTAAAACTTTTAATAATTCTTCTTTTTGTGTTTTATTTATATTTAAATAAAAGCTTGAATCTTCTCTTATATAAGTTTCATGTTGAATTGTCTTAATAAGATATTTAACTACGGAATCATTTTTAACTAATATTTGATAAATATCATTATAAAGTTCTTCAAGGGTTGTTGAAACTGCAAATAATGAATATATAGTATTTATATCTAAATTTGTGTTTGGGTTTATTTTCATAAAAATTTTTGAGCTAACTTTTATGCGATTTATTAATCTTATAATAAATCTAGGTGTGATATTGTCTAATGATGATATTGAAAGGATAACATTTTTAATAGAATCTTCTAATATATCACTAGTATTTGTTTTTGAATAAATATTATCAATTAAATTAGAAATCTTTCCATTATTTGTTGGGATATAAAAAGGTAATTGCACCATCTTATCTAGATATACTTTTCCTGTTTCTTCATTAGACTCTGAATATTTACTTTTTCGTCTATTTTCTAAAAAATCTTCAATAGTATCTCTATTAGCTGCAATTACAAAAGAAAGACCTTTTAAATCAAGTATCAAATTGATACTTTCAAGTAATTTTACAGCATTTTTTGCTAAGCATTTATCTAAGTCATCGATGAATATTATAATTTTAAAATTTTCTTCATTTAAAATTTTTTCAAGACCTTTTAAAAGTTCAAAAATCTGGAAAAAAGTACTTTGATTTAAGAGTTGTTTTTCAAGATTTTCGTCTATTGTATTTTCATTGTTATTATCTATCTTAAATGCATCCACTTGAATTTTTATATTTGCAACAGCATACTTCAAGTATTTAATATAATCTAAAATATTAAGTACAATATCTTCTTCAAAAATACTTCTATTTTTTTGAATACCTCTTTCTATAGCACTACACAAATCTAATAATGGATGTTCATCATTTTCAAACTTCCAGGCATTGAAAAATACACTTATAATTTTTTCGTCACTTTTTTTTGTTAATACAATTTGTTTTTTAATAAACTTCATTAATGAAGTTTTACCTTTTCCTGAATCTGCAAAAATACCAACAGTAAAAGGTGTTGGTGTTTTTAATATTGCTTCTGCTATTACTTCTGAATAAGTATTGAAATCTAAACTATCATGTTCAAAATCAATAATAGCTTCATCTGCAATAAGATTTAGGTCTAAGTTAATACTTGTTGACATTATAACTACCTTTGTTATGATAAATTAGTAAATAATATCAAATAGTTTATTAAAATATTATTTATTTTTTATAAATAAGTAGATTATTTTATAAAAGAATAAATAAATAAGGAAAGGTAGTTGGTCTTTTTTAATTTGATGTAAAAATATCACCTGTTATTCCATAAACAACTCTTTTTCCATAAAAGTTAGATTTGGATTTATTTTCCATTGAAGGTTTATTTACAAAAATAAACAAGTTCTGATTCTTCATTGTATCCACCACCTACATCGGCATGAGCTCCAGGAATAATAAACTCTTCTAAGTTTCCTTTATCATTTGTATGATGGTGATTATTATAGTTTGTTCCAAAAATAGAGTAGGCATCAAAGTTATAACGATATTCATCCTCAGCCATGATATGTACAACATGTCCAAGTTTTTTATCATTTTTATCTTTTGAGAAATCTATGTTTAAATCTTCATAGTCATTTGACTGTTTAGCTCCATAGTGTGTAACAGTGTCATAGATACCTACAAATCTAAAAGAGATAGATTCTATGTTTATTTGTTCTTTTTTATAGTATGGATTTTCAACGATTTCTTGAGTTTGACCTTTTTTTATAGTGATTTGTTTTTTATCTACTCTTAGAGGATTAAAATATACTTTATTTCCAATTCTAGTATATAGTCCATTTTCTTTTTCAAAGAAAACTGAGAAAATATCTTTTTTATTTTTTGTATCTAAAGTGTATTTTCTTTTATTTTCTTCTTTTGTTATTTCAAAATTATCGATAATAGAACAAACAAAATGCCTAGCACTAGCAGCACCTCTTGAAAAACCAAAAGTATCAAGTACTAACTCCTCTATATTAAAAATAGAAGCAGTTCGTAGTTGTTTTGCCATTTTGGTACAAGTATAGACTATATGGGCTTTTACTCCTGTATCTCCTACTCCTAAACCTAATCCTACAATTGAATCCGAATCGTAGTTTTCCTTTTCAAAGACATCACTAGTTCCTGAACCACTAGCATATACTTTAAATCTAGTTACAGGAGGTACATCTGTTTTTGTTTTTAAATCATCACCATTGTAAAGTTTGTAAAGTCTGTTTATATTTGTTTTACCATTTGTGAAACTTCCCTCTCCTTCATCATTAGGTAAAATCTTTTTATATAAAAATTTGTTTTGTTCAGAGTCGGAACCTAAAGTGTCTTTTTCTTCATTTTTTACATCTACTAAATAATCAAAGACTTTGTCTGCATGGTCTGAAATTTTTGCTTGCCACCAAAAAACTGAATCATCATACTCTTTTGTTTCATTTGATTTTTTATCAAAATATCTAATATTACTTGACAATATCTGTTTTTGAAGCATTTTCATGATGACTTGATTTTTCTTTGGGTCTGGTTCTGCTGCTATGTATTCTTGGATTGTTTTATAGTCTTTGTCTTCAGGTTTTTGTTTAGGTGGATCTTCTTTCTTACTAATAATATAATCACAAGGCTTTTCCAAAAACTTCTTATAATTTCTATAAAAGTCTATATTGTACATATTGTTTTTTGTACCATCAAAGAAGACTCCATACTCTACTTTTACTTCTGGCATATATGAAGCTTGAATTCTATTTTCATAAGGTGTAGCTTTTAGTTCTTCATTTGAGCCTTTTTTATAGTTATATACATAAGGCATAGAGACTATGATATAAGAACTATTTTCTTCTTTTGAGATATTTGATTTGTTTTTATCTTCTTCTTTATCTAAAACTTTTTGAGAACTTTGTTTTGTGTAGTCTAAGGTAGAAGTTGTTTTTTCTTTTGAATTTATTTTATTTTTTTGCGATAGTTCATTATTATAAGCATAGGTATATTTTTTATCTTTTAAAACTGTACCATAGGATTTTGAACCATATAAAGAGGCTGATTGAGTTTTAACTAATTTTTTTTCTATTTCTATTTCATTTGAGCCTTTTAGATTTGAAAAGACTAACAATTGATTATTTGGGTTAGCTTCTTTTTTTACAGCTTTTAATAAATATGAAGAGTACTTATTTAAAACATTTTCTAATATTATTTGTTTATTAGTTTCATCTGCAGATAAATCTTTAGTCTCTTTTTTATTTATAATTATAAAGGCCCACCTAGTACGGTTTGTATCGGCACAAGGTTTGCCCTCTTTTGTAAGAAACTCTGCTAGGTGTAAAGCATTATTTCCTTGAAAATATACTGCGCCTATTTTACAATCATTGCTCACTTAAAACTCCTAATTTCTTTAGTCTTTTTAGTCCTCTTTTTGCTCTTTTATCATTTTTTTTAGTACCTAGTGCTTTTTTAAACCATATTTCAGCATTTTTATAATCTTTTAAATATCTTTCATAAACTCTAGCAGTTTTAAGTGTCCCATCACTATCCCCTTTTTCATGAACTAATTTGAACCATTTTAAAGCATTTTTATAATCTTTGATGTCTTCATATACATATCCTAGGTTAAATGCGCAACTTAAACAATTAATCTCTTCATAACCTTTTTTATTCCAAAAAATAGCCTTATCATAATCTTTTAAAATATCGCTATAGAGAAGGCCAAGTCTTGTTGTCGCATTTTTACTTCCAGACTCAAAACCTTTTTTATACCAAATTTCTGCATTGCCATAATCTTTTTCATCTTCTTCATACACTTGTCCAATGGATGAATAACAATTTGTATATCCAAGCTCTGCACACTTTAAAAAATACTCTTTTGACTTTTTTAAATCTTTATAACCTTCATCTTTAGTATAAAATACGCCAAGATTAAAATACCCTTGTGGGTCTTTTCTCTCAACTGCTAGTTTTAGATAAGTCTCTTTTGCTTTTTCTAAATCACCTTTCATCCTATAGGTATGTCCTAGGCCTTCAAGGGAATAGTTATCTCCACTATTTGCTGATTTGGTATACCATTTTATTGCTTCATTAAATTTTGCTTGATTGAAGTATTGAACCCCTAGGTTATGCATAGCTAGGGTATGACCTTTTAAAGCTGCTTTTTTATATTCTTTTATTGCATATTTAGAATCTTTATTCATAAAGGCTGAATATAAACTTCCTAATTGATAGTATGATTCTACACTTCCAGCTTTTATTCCTTTTTTAAAGTACTTTTCTGCTTTTTTATAATCTTTTGTAGTTTTTATATAATAAATTCCTACACAGTTATATCCTTGTATCTCTCCACTTTCTATAAGAGACTCAAACTTTTTTAAATCTTCTTTTGTATAGGCCTCTTTTTTACATTGTTCTATATCATAGTTTGTTTTTACTATTTTTATATTCTCTTGTTTTATAGTTGAGCAAGAAGTTAAAGTAATAACTATTAAAACTAAACTACTAATTATTTTAAATATTTTTTCCAATTTGCATTTTCCTTAATATTCAAATCTACGTTTTACATTCCTTAGTTCTCCTAAGGTGTCTTTTAAATACAAATATTCAATATAATTATAGTTATCATAAATATCTGCTGATTTTTCTAATTCAATTAGTTTTATATCAAACTCATCTTTTTTAATTTGTATAATATTAGAACAATTTTTTATATGAGATTTAATTTCATCTAAGTTTTTTCTCTTGGTAACATTATCAATAAAATTAGATTTATTATCTTTATTTAATAAATTAACAAATATTTCCATCTCTTTTTTTGTGTAGTAAGGTCTATCTATTCGTGTACTATAAGCATTATCTAACTCTTTATTAAAATTTATATTCATATAAGCTATATTTCTCTTTGCATCATCATTATCCAGCATAATCCCTTGTGCATAATAATAGTATGCATTTCTTAACTTTTTATTTAATATAAAAGAGTCTCCTATGCAAACTAAAGAATCTGATTTTAAACTTTTTTGTCTTCTACTTTCAACATAACTCATGATAGATTCTTCGGATAATTCAGATTTACAATTATCCATATATTCTTTCATTACTTTAATATCACCATTTTCAATCTTATTGATATTTAACTCTAAACATTTACTATTTTCACTTGCTAATATTAAACTTACTAATGTTATCACTAATATTATTACTCTCATTTTATTCCTTTTCAATGAGTTTAAAAAAAACTCTATTTAAATATAGTTCTTATACTATTGTGTTTTAAAAGGTACATTACCTATTATCAATATTTTGTGTTTTTTTAATCCAAATATCTGCTTCAAATTTATTATTTAATTTATTTTTATATAAATCAACTAAATTATTTGATATTCTAATAAATCCAAGGTTATAAGATTTTTTATACCAATTTATAGCTGATTTATAATTTTTTTCTTTTTCATATAAAAAGCCCATTAATCCCTCAGCTACACCATTTGGTAGGCCTAAAATTTTATCTAAGTACTCTCTAGCCAAGACAACATCTTGTATCTCTTTGTTTGTTCCATACAGCAATCCTAATTGAAAATATCCATCTGGATCTTTTAAGTTAGCTGCTCTTTTATAAAAATAAATAGCTTTTTTATAATTTTTCAATTTACTATAAAGCATACCAATTCTAACAATAGAGGTTGTAAATTCTAATTTATTAGCCTTTTCATACCATAAGAATGCATTATTAACCATAGATTTTTTTTCATAAATCATTCCTATTTTATGAATTGCCTTTAAATTATTTTTTTTGCTTCTTCTTTATAAGCAATCAGTGCCTTTTCATAATCTAGACTTTGATAATAAACATCACCAAGAGATAATCTACTCATTATTTTTTTATTAGAATCCATTTTATCGATCATCTCTTGTTTTGAAGAAAAAGCAACTCCAAAAGATGAAGTATTTATATTTTCTTCCTTAGATTTTATATCATTAATTTGTTCTTGTTTTGAAGAACAAGCCGATAACAATAAAGTTATGATAAGAATATATATGTAGATAAAAAATTTCAAATTTCTTCCTTTTCTAAATTTTCTTTTATTTCTTCATTATTTCTTTCATCATAAACTAATGTTGCATTAGCCGCATCTTCAGGTTTACCATCTATATAAGCGGTGAAATTGATTTCATAAACTTTTTCTTCTTTTAGATTATGAATAATATTATCTTTACCATTATATTTAGCTTCTTCTCTTCCTTCTACCGTCCATCTTATTTGTGCTAATTCTTCAGCTCTTGGTTCATCTATATTTAGTACAGCTGTACATTCACCTTCT
>JAQYVX010000015.1 GCA_030145305.1 Halarcobacter sp.
AGGGAATGCAGGAATAACAGTAAATAAAAATACAGTACCAGGTGAAACAAGAAGTCCCTTTGTAACTTCAGGGATAAGAATAGGAAGCCCAGCATTAACAGCTAGAGGAATGAAAGAAAAAGAGTTTGAAATAATAGCAAACAAAATATGTGATGTATTAGATGATATTAATAACACTAAACTACAAGAAAGCATTAAACAAGAACTTACTTCTCTTGCTCGTGATTTTGTTATTTATGATAAATCGACGTATTAAATAGCTAAAGAAAAACAAAAAACTTGCTAACATAAGGATATTTTATGGAAATTAAAGGCGAAGAATTTATAAAAAAAGTTCATCTTAAACAAGAAAAAGATGAGATTGAACAAAGATTAAACGAAATTAATGATGCAGAGTCAATTTATCAAGAACCTATTTCAAAACAAAGTCACACAAGACTTGATAAGGAAATTGAGATTCAAGAAGAGCAAGAATATAGTGATATTATGCTTTCATCAAATAATAGCAATGAGATGAATAAAAAGAAATATCTAATATTAGGACTTGTTTTAGTAATTTTATTTTTATTAACAATTATAGTTATTCGCCTTCTAACAAATGATTCTACACAAGAAGATTCTTTTTCTAAATCAAATGAGAATAGAAGTGAACAAGTATTAGCAAATGAAAATATAGAAGAACAATATCAAAAAATAATTAATGAAAAATTAAAAAATATTCAAGAAGAAAAAAAGCAAACAGCTGTAAATGAAGAGCAAATTGACAGTAAATTAAATCTTCAAAAAATTGAAGAAAAAGAACAAGTAATAAAGAGTGAAAAAGAAGAAACAAAACCAGATGTTTTTGATGTAAAAAAGAGTGAGAAAGTTTATACTCCTACTAAAAAAGTGGCAAAAGAAGAACCAAAACCCGTAGTTAAAAAAGTTAAGCCAAAACCTGTAGTTAAAAAAGTTATTAAGAAAACTAAATCCAAAGTAGCTTCAAATACAGTAACAACAAAACCAAAAGGAACTTTTATACAAGTGGGAGCATTTTCTAAAATGCCAAATGATAAATATTTATCAAATATTAGTAAAAGTGGTTTTTCTTATACAATATATAAAGTTAAAATAAATAACAAACTTTTTCATAAAGTCTTAATTGGACCATATAATTCAAAAGGACAAGCAAGATTAGCAACAGATAATATTAAGAAAAAACTAAATGTTTCTGGAGCTTTCATTTTAACATTCTAAAATATAAAATTAAGGGCAAAATATATAATGCAATTTTATTCTAAAGAACTTTTTCTAGATCAATTCACTCCTGTTTCGATCTATGAAAAAGTTAAAAATCTATATAAAGATGAAATCACTTTTTTATTTGAAAGTACAATTAATTCTAGTGATGGAAATTACTCATTTATAATAATTGGTGCAAGAGAACGTATTTGGTACGAAAACAATACTTGTTATCATAAAAATGAAGCTGGATTTGTAAATGAAGTAGAATCCAATCCTTTAAAATTTTTACAAAAATATTATAAAAACTTCGATAAGAAACTTTATAAACAAAAAGCTCAAGAATTAGGAATTGGCCTAGTAGATGGCTTTATTGGGAATATTGGTTATGATATAGGCAAAGAGTTTGAACCAAAACTAAAAGAACCAATGAATAATTTAATTGATCAATTAAATATCCCAGACTTAGATTTAATTAGACCAAATATAATTTTAGGTTTTTCACACAAAACATCAAAGCTAGTAATGATTACCTCTCTTGATTCTAAAAAAGATGATTTAGATAAAATTGAGGCAGAACTTTTTACTCCATATACATATTCTCCTCTTAAAAAAGCTGAGATTATTGATGAAGGAAAATTTAACTATACAAAAGAAAAATTCTTTGATATGGTTGCTGCTTCAAAAGAGATGGTTCGGTCAGGAGATGTTTTCCAAATTTTGATGTCAAATAGATTTATACAAAAAGCAAAAGTTGACCATTTGAGTTTTTATAGAGCTTTAAGAAGTAAAAATCCAAGTCCATACTTATACTTTTTAGAATATGAGAACTTTTCAATTGCAGGTTCTTCTCCCGAGGTTATGATAAAACTTGTTGATGGTCATCTTCTTTTAAGACCAATTGCCGGAACTAGAAAAAGAGGAAGAACCTTAGATAAAGATATTGAGATGGAAATTGAACTAATAAATGATGCTAAAGAAAGAGCAGAACATCTTATGTTAGTTGATTTAGGAAGAAATGATGTGGGGCGTGTTGCAAAACCTGGAACGGTAAAAGTAACTGATTTAATGAGAATTGAAAGATACTCACATGTTATGCATATTGTCTCAGATGTGGAAGCAGTTATTGACGATAAATATGATATGTTTGATTTATTTGCAGCTACATTTACAGCAGGAACCATGACAGGAGCTCCTAAAATTAGAGCTATGGAATTAATAGCAAAATTTGAAGGTATTAAAAGAAACTTCTATTCTGGGAGTATTGCTTATTTTGGTTTCGATGGAAATATGGATTCGGCAATTACTATTAGAACAACAATGCTAACAAAAGACTCAGTTATTTTTCAAGCAGGGGCAGGAATTGTTGCTGATTCAGTACCTGAATTAGAGTATTTAGAAGTACATAACAAACTTGCAGCAAATATAGCAACATTAAAAGACTTATCATAAAAAAATTCACAAAGGAAAGTATATGTTATTAGGCGTAAACATTGATCATATAGCAGTTTTAAGGGAAGCTAGAAAAATAAATGACCCAAATCCCTTAGATGCACTTGGAATTTGTAAACTAGCAGGCGCTGATCAAATTACAATACATTTAAGAGAAGATAGACGTCATATTCATGATGATGATGCAAAAAGAATTTGTGAGCAATCAACCCTTCCTGTTAACTTAGAATGTTCAATAAATGAAGAGATTATTGATATTGTATGTAAAATGAAACCCTCAAGAGCAACTCTTGTTCCTGAAAATAGAGATGAAGTAACAACAGAAGGTGGTTTAGATTTAAATTCAAATTTCCAAAGAATAGAAAATGCTGTAAAAAAACTTCATGAAAATGAAATTGAAGTTTCGCTTTTTATAGACCCAAATAAAGAAATGATTGAACTAGCTTCAAAACTAAATGTTGAATGGGTTGAACTTCATACAGGAACTTTTGCAAATGTTTATGCGATGCTTCATGGAAATCTAAAAAATTCACATCATTCAATTAAAGACTTAGAATTAAAAAAAGATGAACTTAAAAAACTTTTACAAAAAAGTAAAAAAGAGATAAAAAAAGCAGCTTCTTTAGCACAAAAATTAAAAATAAAAGTAGCAGCAGGACATGGATTAAATTATCAAAATGTTAATGAAATCTCATCACTTAAAACAATAGAAGAGTTAAATATCGGACAAAGTATTATTGCTCGTTCTGTATTTACAGGATTACAAATAGCTATAAAAGATATGAAAGACTTATTATGAGTAAAAAAGATTTGCCAAAAATTGCTATATCTATTGGTGATTTAAATGGAGTAGGAATCGAAATTGCATTAAAATCTCATAAACAAATTTCTAAATATTGTAATCCAATTTATTGTATAAATAAAAAGATGCTTGAAAAAGCTTCCAAACTTTTAAACTTAAAAATTCCAAAAGATTTTAAAACTCATAGCATAAAAGGTGATTTTAAAATAGAAGCAGGAAAAGTTTCTAAAAAAGCAGGAAGCTTTTCATATAAGTCTTTTACACAAGCAATAGACCTAGCAGCTAAAAAAGAAGTAAGTGCAATTGTAACACTTCCTATAAATAAAGAGTCTTGGAGTAAAGCAAATATTACTTATAAAGGTCATACTGAAGTTTTAAGAGACTATTTTAAGAAAAATGCCATTATGATGTTAGGTTGTGAAAAAATGTTTGTGGCACTTTTTACTGAGCATATTGCTTTAAAAGATGTTGCAAAAAAAATCAAACAAAAAAAATTAACACAATTTTTAATTGATTTTTACAATAATGTAAAAAAAGAGAATATTGCAGTTTTAGCTTTAAACCCTCATGCAAGTGATAATGGTGTTTTAGGAAATGAAGAAATTGGAATTTCAAAAGCTATTAAGAAGACTAATAAAATTTTAGGAAATGAAATTTTTAAAGGTCCGATGGTTCCTGATACTATTTTTTCTCCAATGTCTAGAAAAAAATATACGCATTTTGTTGCTATGTATCATGATCAAGGATTAGCGCCTTTAAAAGCACTTTATTTTGATCAAAGTATAAATGTAAGTTTAAATCTTCCAATTATCAGAACCTCTGTTGATCATGGAACAGCTTTTGATATTGCCTATAAAAAAAATAGAGAATTAAATTGTAAAAGTTATATAAATGCAATAAAAGAAGCTATAAAATTAAACAAAACTACAATAGAATAAAATGACAAGCTTAGAATTTTGCCATGAAATAGAGTTTTCTAAAATAAACTTTATTGAACGTAAAACTAGAATAACTCATCCAAAAACAATTATTTATGGTGCTCCAAAATCGGGGAAAAGTTTTCTAATTTTTGATTACTTAATGAATTTTAAATCTGAAGATTATTTATATATTGATTTTAAAGATTGTAGAAATGATATAAATGAAATTAAAGAAAATCTAAAAGAGTATATTTTAAAGAACAAGATAAAAGTTATAGTCTTAGAAAATTTTTCTTTTGATTTTAAAATACCATATTGTGATAGTGTTATAATTTCATGTAAAGAAAAAAAAGAGTTAAAAGGATATAAAAATATTTTTCTAACTCCTTTAGATTTTGAAGAGTATCTTTTACATGATCAAAGAAATCAAAATACTACTCATAGCTTTAATTCTTTTCTAAAATATGGGAACCTTCCACAATCTACTCAAATAAATGAATTTAAGGTTTTACAAAATTTACAAGAACTTTTGAAACTAATTAATGAAAATACAACTTCTCAAGAAATATTAAAAATTCTCATTTTAAATATTGATGAGAAAAAATCTTTAAATCAATTATACTTAACTCTAAAAAACGAAATTAAAATATCTAAAGACAAATTTTATGAAGAGTGTAGTAGATTTCAGAAAGAAAAAATTATTTATTTTATACCAAAATATAATCATATTAAATCTGTAAAGAAAATCTATACATATAATCAAGCTTTTGTAAGTGCAATCACACACAAAAAGAAATTCAAAAATGAACTAACAAATATTATTTTTCTAGAACTAATAAATAGATATGAGGATATTTATTATTTAGATTATATTGATTTTTATATTCCTTCTTTAGATCTTGCTCTTGTATCCATTCCATTTTTTAATTCTTTTATGATGCAATCACAATTAAAAAGAATTAAAAAGCAACTAGAAGAGTACAAAATTAAAGAATTAATTATAATTACAGTTTCAAATAATGAGCATTTTTTCTATGATAATTTTGAAATAAATGTATCTCCTTTTTATGAATGGTCTTTAAGCTAAAATTCATTTAACTGATTCTTTAGAATTATTTAGCTACAATCGCACAATTATAAAAGGAAAACAATGAACAAAAGAGTACTTGTAAAATTTTCTGGTGAAGCATTAGCTGGTGAGGATGGCTATGGTATTGACACAAAAATCTTGGATTATATCTCAAATGAAATAAAAGATTTAGTTAATAATAATATTGAAGTTGGAATTGTTATTGGTGGAGGAAACATTGTTCGTGGTGTTACTACAGCTGCTGATGGTGTGATTAAAAGAACTAGTGCGGATTACATGGGAATGTTAGCGACTGTAATTAATGGTGTTGCAATGCAAGAAGCATTAGAACACAAAGGCTTAAGTGCAAGATTACAAACAGCAATTAAAATGGAACAAATTGCAGAACCATATATTGTAAGAAAAGCAACTAGACACCTTGAAAAAGGTCGAGTTGTGATTTTCAGTGCTGGAACTGGAAACCCATATTTTACAACTGATACTGCTGCAACGTTAAGAGCTACTGAAATTGGAGCTACTATGTTAATAAAAGCAACAAAAGTTGATGGTGTTTATAATAAAGACCCAATGAAGTTTAAAGATGCTGTTAAATTAGATACTATTACATATGACCAAGCTTTAGAAGATCATATCAAAGTTATGGATGATACTGCTATTGCTCTTGCAAAAGATAATAAACTTCCTATAGTTGTTGCAAACATGAGTGAAAAAGGCAACTTATTAAGTATAATCAACGGCGATTATACAAAATGTTCAATAGTAAAATAAAGTAAAGTAAAAAATAAGGAATTTCAATGAGATTAGAAGAAAGAATGTCAAAAGCTTTAAAAAAAGTAGATAATGATAGATATATTTTAGCAATAGCTGTTGGTCAAAGAGCAGATGATTTAAGTAAAGGTGCTAAACCTTTATTAGAACAAAATACGCAACACATGAAATATACTGACATTGCAATTGATGAAATTGCAAACGGATTACTTGTAATCGAAGGTCTAGTAGACAGAGATTAGTTATAAAAGCTTAAGCTTTTATAACCTCCTAGGAACAATATGGATCCATTTATTCAAAAAATTCAAAGCGTCAATGACTTAGACGCAGCCATCAATTTTCTTAAAAGTGAAGCAATTATAACTCCAAAACTTGAAGAGATAATTGCTTTTACTATAGAAGCTCATAAAGGTCAATATAGAAAAAGTGGAGAACCATATGCAGTTCACCCTATTCTTGTAGCTACTGTTGCCTCACGATTCTCAAAAGATGAGGATATAATTGCAACTGCACTTTTACATGATGTTGTTGAAGATACAAAATACTCTTTAGAGTTTGTAAGCAATAAGTGGGGCGAAGATATAGCTCACATGGTTGATGGCCTTACTAAAATTGATGAAATAAGAGAAACTGAACTCCCCCCTTCTGATTCTAGTACAAAATTAATTTCTTCTGCTATGACATTTAGAAAAATGTTAATTGCATCAATTGATGATGTAAGAGTATTAGTTGTAAAGCTTTGTGATAGACTTCATAATATGCTAACTTTATCTGCCCTACCTGAAAATAAACAGCAAAGAATTGCGGAAGAAACCTTAGTAGTTTATGTTCCTATCGCACATAGACTTGGAATTTCAACAGTTAAAAACCACTTAGAAGACTTGGCATTTTTTTACCTTTACCCTAGTGAATATGAAAAAATCGACAATTTTATAAAAGAGCATCAACACTCTATGCAACTTACTTTTAATAAATTTATCTCATCAACTACTAAAGTTCTCGAAAAAAATGAAATTGATTTAAATAAAGTTCAAATATTCTCACGAATTAAACACTACTATTCAATTTATTTAAAAATGCAAAGAAAAGGCGTAAGTATGGATGAAGTACTTGACCTTTTTGCTATTAGAATTTTAGTTGAGAAAGATATTGATTGTTATAAAGTATTAGGATATTTACATTTAGAATACAAACCTTTAATTTCAAGATTTAAAGATTATGTCTCAAATCCTAAAGAAAATGGTTATCAAACTATTCACACAACCGTATTTTCTAATTCGAAAATTTATGAAGTTCAAATTAGAACTTTTGAAATGAATAAAGTTGCAGAGTATGGAATTGCAGCACATTGGATGTATAAAACAGGTGTTAAACAACAACCAAATTTAAATTGGCTTAAATCATTAGAGTTTTCAAATGATAATGTTGAAGAATTCTATGCTAATACAAAAGAAGACCTTTATTCTGAAGAAATAGTTGTATATTCTCCTCAAGGTGATACTTTTAACCTTCCTCGTTCTTCAACAGCTTATGATTTTGCATATGCTGTGCATACTGATGTTGGTAAAAATGCAATTGAATGTTATATAAACAAAGTAAAAAAGCCATTATTAACAGAACTGCATAGTTCTGATATTGTTGCAATTAAAACAGGTGATCAGGCAATGGCAAGATGCTCTTGGATTGATATGGTAAAAACTAGCCGAGCGAAGAAACAAATAAGAATGTTATGCTCGCAAAGAGTAAAAGAGATTGACGAATTAACAGGAAGAAATATTATTAATACAGTATTTACTAAAATTATTCCTGATGTAGCTGATAGATATAAAGTTGACTCTTTACATAAAATACCTCTTATTATTGATTACTTTAAACACGTAAAACATCAAATTGAAAAAAATATCATCAAATATCAGGGTATTGTAGCTAGATTTAAAATATATACGAGTAAAATCAAAAAATTCAAATTTGATAATATGCTTGTATATTCAAATTTTAGTATTAGTTCTGTATCCTTTGACCACTGTTGTCACCCAAAATTTGGTGATGAAATAGTGGCATTTAAAGAAGGCCACAAGGCAGTTATTCATCATAAAATGTGTGATAAAGCATATAAAAAAATTGTAAGTAATGAAGAAATGCTTTTTTGTAAATGGACAAAAGATACTTTGTATAAATATAAAATGGTAGTTAGTCTTCCAAATACAAAAGGTGAACTTGCGCGTCTTTTAATTTATATGAGTCAATATGAAGGATATATCTTATCAGTTGAATATGGAAGAGAAAATCATTCCTATAGACAATATTGTGATATTGAGTTTGAACTTAACAATTCAAATATTGAAGAAGTTAGAAAAATTATTGAGAAAAAAGCAAAAGTAATAGAATTTTTTTCAAAAAAAGATGCTTACAATAAATAAAAAATTTATAAAATATATAAAAGAGGAAATATGGAAGAAAAAATCAAAGATGCATTAGCTGAAATACAAAGAGGAACAGCTGAAATTATTGATCTTGAAGGTATTGAAAAATTAATAAGAAATTATTTTGAAAATGGTAAAAATTTTTATGTGAAAGCTGGATTTGATCCTACGGCTCCTGATTTACACTTAGGACACACTGTTTTAATTCAAAAACTTGCAACTTTTCAAAAATATGGTGGAATAGTACAATTTTTAATTGGAGATTTTACTGCAACTATTGGAGATCCTTCAGGGAAAAGTGAAACAAGAAAAGTCTTAACTGAAAAAAATGTTCTAGACAATGCAGTTTCATATAAAGAACAAGTATTTAAAATTTTAGATCCTGCAAAAACAGAAGTTATGTTTAACTCGAAATGGTTAAAAGATTTAGGTACAGCTGGAATTATTAGTCTTGCTTCAAACTTAACAGTTGCTAGAATGTTAGAACGTGATGATTTTGCTAATAGATATGCAAGTAATACTCCTATTGCTGTAAGTGAATTTACATACCCTTTACTTCAAGGTTATGATTCAGTAGCAATGAATACAGATATTGAACTTGGGGGAACAGACCAAAAATTCAATCTACTAATGGGTAGAACTATACAAAAAGCATATAATATAGGGAAACAACAAGCTGTATTAATGATGCCAATTTTAGAAGGACTAGATGGTGTTCAAAAAATGTCAAAATCCTTAAATAATTATATTGGTGTAACAGATGAAGCTTTTGATATGTTTGGAAAGGTATTATCTATTTCTGATGAGCTTATGTGGAGATTTTATGAACTTCTTTCAACTAAATCTATAAAAGAGATTGAAGAATTAAAAGAAGGTGTAGAAAATAAAACTTTACATCCAAAAGATGTTAAAGATTCACTTGCCATTGAAATTGTAGATAGATACCATGGAAAAGGTGCTGGAGAAGAAGCAAAAGCTGAATTTAAAAAAGTATTTGCAAAAAAAGATATCCCTACAGATATTCCAGAATTTAAACTTGAAAGTGGAATTTGGATTTGTCAAGCATTAGTGGATTCATTGTTAGTTGCTTCAACATCGCAAGCAAGACGTGATATAAATTCAAATGCTGTTAGTATAAATCAGCAAAAGATTACAGATGATAAACTAAATTTAGAACCTGGTGAATATATTTTACAAAAAGGTAAAAAGAATTTCGCTAAGATAATAATAAAATAAAGGCCAGTTTTGAAAATAGGAAAATATGAAATAAAACATCCAATTATCCAAGGTGGAATGGGTGTTGGAATTAGTTGGGATCAATTATCTGGAACCGTAAGTAAAGAAGGTGGCTTAGGTGTCATCTCTTCAGTTGGTACAGGTTATTACAAAAACAAAAGTGAAAATGTTAATGTAGTATTAAAAAAAGATAAACCAAAAGATGTAATGAATTTTTACTCAAGAGAATCTTTTTTTGAAATTGTTGAAAATGCAAGAAAAATTTGTGGAGATGCACCCTTAGCATGTAATATATTACAAGCGTGTAATGATTATGGAAGAATAGTAAAAGATGCTTGTGAAGCTGGGATAAATATTATAATTACAGGTGCTGGTTTACCTATTAATATGCCAAAATTTACAAAAGATTTTCCAGATGTAGCTCTGGTTCCTATTGTATCTTCTGCTCGTGCATTAAAACTTATTTGTAAAAAATGGAAAAAATATGACAAAATTCCAGATGCAATAATTGTTGAAGGTCCCTTAAGTGGAGGACATCAAGGTTTTAAATATGATGATTGTTTTAAAGAAGAATCACAATTAGAAAATATTGTAGGACCAGTTATTGAAGAAGCAAAAAATTGGGGAGAAGATATACCTATTATTGCAGCTGGTGGAATTTGGGATAAGAATGATATTGATAAATTTATTGCTATGGGTTGTACTGGGGTACAAATGGCAACTAGATTTATTGGTACATATGAATGTGATGCGGATGCAAATTTTAAAAATGTATTATTAAATGCCAAAGAAGATGATATTAAATTAATGAAATCTCCTGTTGGACTTCCAGCACGTGGGGTTAGAACAAATTTACAATTCTCAATTGAAAATAATACAGCTCCAAAAGTTCAATGTATATCAAACTGTGTTGCTCCTTGTAATAGAGGAGTAGAAGCAAAAGCAGTAGGCTATTGTATTGCAGATAGATTAGGTGCTGCTTATGAAGGTGATGTAGATACAGGGCTTTTCTTCACTGGTTCAAATGGTTATAGGTTAAATAAAATCATTTCAGTTCATGAATTAATGGAAAAATTGACAAAAGGAGAATAAAATTTTAAAAAAATTTATTCTTCTATTTTTTATATTCCTATCTCCTAATTTTCTTTCTGCCTCAGAAAATTTAAACCAAAGCTTTAATACTGCTAGAATGCAGTATTTAAAGGCTGTTTTAAACAATAATCAAGATGTAGAAATCAAAAACCTGAAGATCTTAATCTCTTCTGGAAAAAAACTTAAAAAAGATGTTTCAAGATATCAAAAAGAATTAAAAAAATATAATGGTTCAATAAATAATATTCATACTAATTCAAAAAAAATAAAACCAATAAAAATAAATACAATAAAAAATACTAAAAAGATAAATAGACCTAGAATATCAAAATATGATGTTAACAAATCAAAATATACAATTGATTCAGTCTATTCAAAAGACAATCAAATATTTATACATTTTAAAACAAATATCACAAAAAACTATATAAAATTTTTTGAAAAGAAAACAAAAAGTGGAAACCAAGATATCTATGATATAAAAGGCAGCTTCAAAGATGCCCAGCCTACTAAACTTAGAATAAAAGGTGTAAAACAAATTGTTATAAAACAAGAGAAACAAAATACACTTAGAATACTTTTTGAAGATAGAATAAATTTAAAAACTGTTTATAATGTAAATAAAAAACTACTTACTTTGACAGTTTTAAATATTGACAAAAAAAATATTTCAGCCACAAAAACAAAAAATTCAAAATCTCCAAGAATAAGTCAAAAAATAAGAAAAATTGGAGAAAATAGAGTTGTTGTTTTAGATGCAGGACATGGAGGGAAAGATCCAGGAGCAATTGGTTCTAAAAAGAAGTATGAAAAAACTTCAGTATTAGCAGTAACAAGATATTTAAGTTCAATATTAAAACAAAGAGGTTATAAAGTATATCTTACTAGATCAAAAGACAACTATATAAAAGTTCATAATAGAACAGTTTTGGCTAATAAGAAAAAAGCTGATATATTTTTATCTATTCATGCAAATGCCGCCCATAAAAGTAAAGTAAAACAAGCTAGAGGAATCGAGACTTTTTTCTTAAGTCCAGCTAGAAGTGAAAGAGCAAAAAGAGTTGCTGCAAAAGAAAATAAATCTGATGTTAGAAAAATGAGTGGAGCAACAAAACAAGTATTTCTAGAATCTCTTAATAGACCAAGAATTACAGCTTCTCATAAACTTTCAATTGACATTCAAAAAAACATGCTCTACAGTGTTAGAAAGCAACATAAAGATGTTGTAGATGGGGGAGTTAGAGAAGGACCATTTTGGGTATTGGTTGGAGCACAAATGCCTTCTGTTCTTATAGAAATTGGTTATATTACTCATCCTAAAGAAGGAAAAAGACTTTTTGAAAAAAACTATCAAAAGAACTTAGCCTTAGGAATTGCTAATGGGATTGATTCTTATTTTGCAAAAAATCCTTAATGTCACTTGCCAAAGTTTTTTGTTTCTTTTTTATATTTGGGAGTTCATTTATATCAAAAAATTTAACTTTTGAATTTTCCCAAGATAAATATCTCTCAATAAGTTTATCTTCAATAAAATATTCATCCAAAGTATTAATTTTCTTGGCATTAACAATCCAAATACCTATATCTTTTTCTTCATTTTCTTGGAAAAAGTATTCTTCAAAAAGATAGGTTTCAATACTTATTCCACACTCTTCTTTAAACTCTCGTTTTGCACACTCTTTAGGGCTTTCATTTCCACTTATAACACCTTTTAGGCAACCCCACCTATCTAAACTTTTTACAGATTTACAAAGTAAAACTTTTGTCGATTTCTTTTCTACTTTATAAAGTAGAATCCCATATGCTTTTTCTTTTCCCATTATATTTTATTCTTCTTTCTGTAAATAAAAATTGAAATTGAATACCAAAGAAACATTGGCAAAAGTAAAGAAATTTCAGGAGAGATCACTCCATTATTTGAAAATTTATGAAGCATAAAAAATATTCCCCAGATTACAAGTGTTCCAAAAATTGAAAAAGATGTAAAAGAACCTATATTAAAAAATCTTCTATTATAGGAAGTATACGTATATATCAACATAATTAAAGGTAAAACAAAAAATGGAACTACAAGTTCATAATAAATAGCTGCTCTTATTTTATCTGTATTTACATCTTGTTTTGATAATAAATCCAAAGCAGAAATTGCATCAAGTATAGAAAAAGTTGATTTTTCATCATAAACATTATCAAGTATTTTTGGCTTAAAACCTTCTAAGGTATTTAGAAACTTCTCATGCCTTACTTCTAATTTTGAGTCTTTGAAATTTAGTTTTGAAGGTTTTTTAATTATCTTCGCATCAACAATATACCATTTATCATTTTGAAAATAAGCTTTTTTTGCAATAATTGTTTCAACTACATCTTCATCTTTTATTTTATAAATATGAATATCTTCTGCTCGTTTTTCCAAAGGTAATAACTTTTTAAAATAGATAAAATTATCATCATATTTTAAAAAAATATCTGACTTTGTATTTGTAAAATAGTTTCCTTCTAAAATCTTTTTCTTTTGCTCGTAAGAATAAGCTAATGGAGTCATTTGAATAAAAACAAGGATGACTAATAATACTAAAGAGACTAAAATTATAGGGGAATATATATTAAACTTTTTTGCACCTAAAGAGGTAAAAGCAACAAGTTCATTATTTCTTACAAAAACAACCAATGTTAAAATCCATCCAAAAACTAAGGATAAAGGCAATGTAAGAGTTAGGGTAAAAAAACTATTATACATAAGATATAATAATTGCAAGTTCGCAGAATTAGGTAAGTTTTTAGAATTTTGTAAAAAATCCATTCCCACGAAAAATAGTTGTAGTGAGATTAAAACAATAATAAAATGTAATAAATATTTTTCTAAAATATATTTGGTTAATATGCTCATTTATTTCAATGTAAATTTTGATTTTACTTCAACAATATCAGAAGTCGTTTTAATAGCTTCAATTGCTTTGATAGTATGTGAGATTATACCTTCTAATTTATTTAATTCTTCTTTTGAAAAATTAGATAACACATAATTTGCAACATCAGACTTAACAGTAGGTTTCCCTATGCCAATTCTAACTCTAATATACTCTTTTCCTAAATGTGAATCAATGGAACGTAGACCATTATGTCCTCCATGTCCTCCACCGATTTTAAACTTTACAGTTCCAAAAGGTAAATCTAAATCATCATGAATTACAATAATATTTTCCATATCAAGTTTATAGTATTCTTTGATAGCTTGTACTGCTTCACCTGAATTATTCATATATGTATTTGGTTTAACAAGTAGATTGTAACCTGATTTTAAAACATTAGCTTTGAAGTTCGCTTTATTTATATTTGAAGTGTTTATATTTAAAGATGCAAGATTTTTAGTAATTTCATCAATTACTAAAAATCCTACGTTATGTCTATTTAATTGGTATTTATCACCAATATTTCCAAGACCTACTATTAAGTGCATACTAAAAAATTACTTAGCTTTAATAACACCTAAAATAGGAACTCTTGGATCTAAATAACATACAACACCTTCTGGCATTGTTAAATCTCTAACTAATACAGAGTGTCCAACATCTAGTTTTGCAACTTGAATTGTAAATGATTCTGGTAAATCTTCAATAGTACATTTAACAGGAATTCTTTTTTTATGGAAAACAAAAAGACCTTTGTTTTTAACACCTACAGGAGAACCTTCTGATAATACTGGAACTTTATAAGCAGTTTTAACACCAGGTTGTGCAACCATTAAATCAACATGTAATAAATCTGAAGTTATAGGACATTTTTGATATTCTTGAACTACTACTTTACAAGTATTCTCACCAACTTTTACATTAAATGCAATTGTTTCTTTATTTTTTAAATATTTAATGAAATCATTTCTTTTGAACGCTGCACTAATATTTTCTAAACCTTTTCCATAGATGTTTGCAATTAAGAAACCATCTCTTCTTAAAGTTTTTGTTGCTTGTTTTGTCATACTATCTCTAACGATACCCTCTAACATAACTATCCTTTTAATTTTAATTTGAGCGCGATTATATATAAAATTTGTTAAAAGTTAGTTTAATAAAGATGTAAGTTTACTTTTTCTTTATGTTTTTTATATAAAAATATAAAGATTTTAATTCATCGTCAGTTAAAAAGTATGTAGGCATGATTCTTGATTCAGTTTTATCTGATGTCATTTTGTCTAAAAAAACTTCAAAAGATACTTTGTTTATTGCAGGAGCTATAATTTCTTTTTCTACTAGTTTTTTTGTCTTTTTATCTTTTTTTTTATATTTTGCAATTATTACACTTTTATCGCCATTTTTATGACATAAAACACATCCAACTCCTCGCGGATTTGCGTAAAGCATCGCACCATATTCAAATTTTGTAATAAATGAATTGTCTATGATTTGAGAGAATAAATAAGTTGAGAAAAAACTTATAAAAAAAATAGCTTTCAATATATGCCTTTTTGTGTAATCCATTATTAAAAAGATTTTAGGTATTATATCAAGCTAAAATTAAATATATATGAGGCTATAAAGCAATGACAATTCTTGATGGAAAAGCACTATCTAATAAAATTAAAGAAGAAGTAAAAGTAGAAGTTGAAGAACTTCAAAAAACAAAGCATATCACGCCAGGATTAGCAGTTATTTTAGTAGGAAATGACCCAGCTAGTTCAACATATGTAGGAATGAAAGCTAAGTCATGTAAAAATGCAGGTATTTATTCAGTAGTTCATGAAATGCCCGATACAATCACGCAAGATGAGATTTTGGATATTATTGACAGAATGAATGAAAATCCAAGTTTAGATGGAATTTTAGTTCAATTACCACTTCCTCCTCAAGTTGATACAACAACTATTTTAGAAGCAATTGATCCTAGAAAAGATGTAGATGGTTTTCATCCTTATAATGTAGGAAGAATGGTATCTAATTTAGATGCATTTTTACCAGCAACTCCATTTGGTGTTATGAAACTACTTGAAGAATATAAAATTGATGTTTTAGGAAAAAATGTTTGTATTATTGGATCTTCTGATATTGTAGGTAAACCAATGGCTGCTTTGATGATAAATGCAAAAGCTACAGTTGAAATTTGTAACTCAAAAACAAAAGATTTAAAAGCACATACATTAAATGCAGATATTTTAATTGTAGCTGCTGGACGTGTTAATCTAATTACTCCTGATATGGTAAAAGATGGCGCTATTATTATTGATGTAGGAATTAATAGACTAGAAACTGGAAAACTTGTTGGAGATGTAAATTATGAAGAATGTAAAGATAAATGTTCATATATAACTCCGGTTCCAGGTGGTGTTGGACCAATGACTATTGCAATGTTATTGAAAAATACAGTTAAAGCTGCAAAACTAAGAGAGAAAAGAGAAAAAAAATAGATGTTTGGAAAAATTTATCGATGGTCTAGTTCTTGGACTGGAACAATAGTAATTGTTCTTACAATTATATTTTTTGTAGCACAAGCTTTTGTAATACCAAGTGGAAGTATGAAAAATACACTTTTAATTGGAGACATGTTATTTGTAAAGAAATTCTCTTATGGTATTCCAACTCCTAGAATTCCTTGGCTTGAAGTAAAAATCTTACCAGATTTTAATGATAATGGACATTTAATAGAAGGTCCTAAGCCTGAACGTGGTGATATTGTAGTATTTAGATATCCAAAAAATGATGATATTCATTATGTAAAAAGATGTGTTGCTGTTGGTGGTGATATTATTGCTTTAAAAGACAAACACTTATTACTTCATCCCAAAGAAGGAAATGAATACGTTAAAAGCAATTATCCAGAAGATAGAATTGTTGAAGCGGACGGGAAATATTTTGTAGTTGATCCATATAAAATTGATCACCCAGGTATTCATAACGATCCAAATGTTACAAGAGATGGCTCTCAACCATATCAATTATTTGATATGTTACCAATTCAAATACCTGAGGGTGAATTTTTTATGATGGGTGACAATAGAGATCACTCAAATGATTCAAGATTTTGGGGAACAGTTCCATACAAATTTGTAGTTGGAAAACCTTGGTTCGTATACTTTTCATGGGATAAAAACAAAGTAATTAGATGGGATAGAGTATTTAGTACAGTTGAAACTATAGAAAATAATATGATAGGCAAAGACGTAGAAATAAAACATGAAGAAGGAATTTATTAATGAAATATTATATAGCAGCAGATCACGCAGGAATTGATATAAAAGCTTATGTAAAAGAATTATTTGAAGCAAGAGGTCATGAAGTTATTGATTTAGGACCTTATAATAAAGATAGAGTAGATTATCCAGATTTTGCTGCAAAAGTTTGTCAAGAAGTTCTAGCGAATCCAGAAAGCAAAGGTATTTTAATTTGTGGTTCAGGAATTGGAATGAGTATGTCTGCAAATAAATTTGATGGGATTAGAGCTGCACTTTGTCATAATGAATATAGTGCAAAAATGGCTAGAGAACACAACGATGCTAATGTAATTTGCTTAGGAGAAAGAGTTTCAGGATATGGAATAGTTGAAGCTATAGTTGAAGCATGGGATAAAGCCTCTTTTGAAGGTGGAAGACATGAAGGAAGAGTAGAAAAGATTAATAATCTTGGAAGCTGCCGAGTATAATTTTGAGAGAACCATGGGTAGCTTATGTTGTTGTAGGCTTAGTTACTTTCTTTATGCTACTTGGAAAAAAAATGATATTTTTTTCAGATGATAAGAATAAAAATGAAAATGAAAAAAAAGAGACTAAGAAAGATGGGAAATCAAAATGATTAATCCAAAGATTATAGATTCTATTTTTTCTTCAGCTTCAATTCAAAGATGGAATGACTACCCACGAATGGTTGAACTTGTAGAATTAGATAAACAAGCTCATAAATTTATTATTGCATATTTTATTGCAAAATTTGAAAAAGACGTAAACTATACTCACTTAATAGAAGCTGGCATTTATGAGTTTCTAAGACGTGTTGTTGTTACAGATATAAGACCTGATGTATTTAGAAATGCTTTACAAAAAAAAGCAAAAGAAATAAATGCATGGGTAATTGCGAACTTAAAAACATCAATTGAAGGTATTGATAATGGAAACTTTTTACAAAAATTTGAAGACTATTTATCAAACCCTAATATGTATAAAAAAGAAAGATTTATTTTAAAAGCAGCTTCATATCTTTCTACTAGATGGGAGTTTTTAATTGTATATCAAACATCAGCTTTTTTATCAGATATTGATGATGTTAAAAAAAGTGTTGAAGAAGAAATTGAAGATTATTATGAATTAATTGGTGTTAGAAAAATTGCATTAAATAAAAAATTAGCAAAAATAGTTGATTTAAGTGGAAGATTAAGATTTCAAAAAAGATGGGCTCAAACACCAAGAGTTCCTGAAACATCAGTTTTAGGGCATATGCTAACAGTTGCTATTTTCTCTTACTTTTATTCACTTGAAGTAAATGCTTGTGATAAAAGATTACAAAATAACTTTTTTGTCTCACTTTTTCATGATTTACCAGAAGCCTTAACTAGAGATATTATAACACCCGTTAAATACTCAGTAGATGATTTATCTGAAATTATTGCAGAGTATGAAATCAAAAAAATCAATGAAGAAATTCTGCCAAATGTGCCTGAATTTATGCATGATGAATTTCGTTATATTTTAGGTCTTAATAAAAATAAAAAAGATGAATTTCAAAATAGAATTAATGAAGATGAAATAAAAGTTATAGATGATGTTTCAAAATATAATATGGACAAATATAATGCCATTGATGGAGCAGCATTAAAACAATGTGATAAACTCTCAGCTTTTGTAGAAGCATCCTTATCTATTTCACATGGAATAAAATCAAAAGAACTAGTAAATGGTAAAAAGCTGATAATGAAAGGTCTAAAAGAAATTCAAGGAATAAACTTCTTAGATATAGCAAAACAAATTGACGAAGAATTTTGTACAACAGGTCAAACTCAAGTTAGAATGGATTTTGATTAAAGAATAAATAAACTAAAAGAGAAAAACTCTCTTTTAGTTTTAAAAACTATATTTTAAATTTACGTAGAAATATCTTCCTGGGTCATTCATTAGCTCAGTATCTCCAATCCCAATATATTTAATATCATTATAGGTATTTGTTGAAGCATAAGTTTTATCAAAAATATTATCAATACCTAATGTCACATCAAAATTTTTGTTTATTTTATGATTGTACTTTGTATTAATAACAGCATATCCTGCTAAATCTTGTTCTCCATTATCTTCATCATAATTACTCCATGATTTTGATGCTATCAATTGTGTAGTTAATATGCTAGGTCCAAAATCATAACTTAATGCTAAATTTGCTTTTAATGGTGGAATTTCAGCTAAATCTTTATCTGTTTGACCAGATAGAGGATTGTCTTTTTTACCTTTTAAATAACTAATACCATAATCCAAAATCATGTTATTGCCAATTAAATAATAACCAGAAACTTCAGCACCATATATTTTTGCGTCAATATTTTCAAAACTAACGCCATTTTTATTATAAATATAATCTTTTAATTTAGAATAAAAGATTTTTGATTTTATAGAAAAATCTCCAAATCTTTTTTCAATTCCTAAATCAATTTCATAATTTTTTGTTGCTTTTAGATCATCATTTCCAGGAATTGTACCGTTAGCATTAGTAATATATAACTCTCTTGCATCAGGTACTCTTTCGGCTTTCCCAATTCCAGCAAAGATTTTTGTATCCTCATCTACATTATATACTGAAAATATATGCCCATTTAAAGCATTATAATTATTGTCATTTCTTGTAGTATCATCAGTTTTTATTGATGTATTATCATATCTAGCTCCAACTTCAATATCAAGTTTTCCAAATGATTTTTCATACTGTGAAAAAATTGCCCTATTATCTGTATCTGTACTTGGAATAGAATTTCTAATATGCGATTTTATCTTATTATAATAATGCCCTTTCCAGTTTCTTGTTGAAGTATCTACTCCTAATAACAATTCTCCATTTGCAATATCCATTGAGTTTTTGATTTTTGTACCCCAAATTGACGATTTCATATGGTTTGTCATTTGCATTGCACCATTATCTCTTAAAGTTGTACTCATTGGATGGTCAACTTTTGAATAATAATATTCAGCATTTAACTCTTTTGAATATTTACCTAAATTTCTTTTTGTATATCCAATTGTATAAATGTCAGAATCATCATAATCTGCATCCATTGGTGTATTTGGATAAAGTACATTATCACTTCTATTTGCTGTATAAGATAACTCAAATTCAGAACTATCATCTAAATTTATAATTGTTTTTGTAAGTAAAGTTTTCTTTTCATATGCTTTAAAATTTCTATTCTTAAGAGAATACTCACTAGTTGTTTTCGTTGCCGTTCCATTAGCAACTTGTTGTTCATAAAAATTATTACCATTTCCATCTTTATATTGGTCAGATTCTTCTTTTGATGCAGATAATAATAATTTAATATATTCATTTCCACCACTTACAGTAAAAGAACCTTTTTTATATCCAAAACTTCCAATATTTAAATTAATATCACCACTAAATTCTTGACTTGGTTCTTTAGTTTTAACCTTTACTAATCCACTTAAAGTA
Source organism: Halarcobacter sp. (assembly GCA_030145305.1). Taxonomy (GTDB): domain Bacteria; phylum Campylobacterota; class Campylobacteria; order Campylobacterales; family Arcobacteraceae; genus Halarcobacter. Next base: position 20,634 of record JAQYVX010000015.1, read on the forward strand.
CCAAAGTTTTCAACATCATAAGGACCTTCAGTTACTTCTACTTTCTCAATATTATTTGCTAATACATGAGAAGTAGTTGGATCCATTCTATTAGGACAGGCACCATAAATTTTACTATTATCAATTAGTACATTGATATTATCTTTTTTTGCACCTCTTAAAATAATATCATTTGCAATACCACTTCTTCTTACAATTGATATTGAAGGAACATGCTTAGTTAAAGCCTCTGCTAAGTCTGCTGATTTTATTTCTTCTTCACTAATATTCTTTATAACTTTTGTATTAATTCTTTTTTCATTTACATCAATTGACGAAAGTTCTAAAACTTCACTTGCATTTAATAATGTCATGCATACCAACGAAAAAGACGTTATTTTTTTCATATTTTTCCTTTTTTCAATATTTTGTAATTCTAAATAATTTTTGTTAATTAATTGTTAATATTTAGTTTATATTAAGAAAGATATCTAAAATAATTTTTTGGCTATACTCTTAAAAAAGGAATTTAATGGCGAAAGTTGTACTTGATGTTGAAGATAAAAACTTATCAATAGTATTAAATATCTTAGAAAATTTAAAAACTGAACTTATAAGTAATATTTCACTTGAAAATAATAATCTAAGAAATAATACTAAAAGTACTCAAAGTAATAAAAGGTATATTTCTAAAGATAAATATAAAGAAAAATTATATCAAAGAAAAAGACCATTAGAAGATGAATTTCTTGCAAAAACGACTTCCACAGGAAGATATTTATCTCCTCAAGAATTTAAAAACAAATTAAAAAAGGGTAAATAATATGCAAATAATGATATTCGTACTAATCTTAATTGCATTAGTAGCTTTTATAGTATTTAGAGTAAATAATAAATTCGGGACAAAAGAAATTACAATCTTAATCTCCTTGATTATTATAAGTATTGGTGGAATATTATATTCATTACAAGAAAATGAAACAAAAGTTCCAGAAATATTTAAAGAGAGATATCAAGCAAATAAAAATGCAAAAATATTAAAATTTTCATTCGAAAGATTAAACAATAAAAACGTTTCTTCAAACACTGAATTTATTTATAATTTTGATTATATTATCAGTAAAGATGGTAATGAATATGTTTGTAGTTTAAAAAATGTCGTTATCAAAAAAATTGAAGATGAGTATATTTTTAATAGCTTTGATAAATTAGATGAGAAGTGTTCTAAAAAATAAAACTAAGAGATATGTTATAAAATGCATATCTCTAAATTCTTAAGCTCCTCCACCAACGCCTGATTTTAATTCACCATGAATATCATTACGAGGAATACTTTCACTAATAAGTTCAGCTTTATATAAAGCTTCTATTACTTCATCTAAATTTTCATATGGTATCTCAATAATACCAGTTTTTTCACCACTTTCTATTCTATCTATTCTAACAACAGGATTACTAAATTCGCCATATGGTTTTTCAATATGTGCAATATTAATTTCATCTTTTCTAGAATAATTTGCTAAAACTACTTTTTTTACTTTTAAACTCTCAGTCATAATTTACTCCTTAAAAGTATTTTAATCAATTTTAGCAGAAAAGACTAAGATTGTAAAACTTCTTAAGTTTAAATTAATTTTACGCAGGTTTAAAACTTTTTTTAGTTTTACATACATGAGGGAATAAACAATTATCACAATCTGGACTTAAAGCCTTGCAAGTATATCTTCCAAATAAAACCATCGCTTGGTGGAAAATATGCAAATCATGACCTTTTAGCTTTTTCACTAATTCAGCTTCTGTTTTCTCAACTGTTTTTTCATATGAAAGCCCCAGTCTATGAGAAACCCTAAATACATGAGTATCAACTGCCATTAAATTTGCACCTTCAAATTCAATCATAAATACATTTGCTGTTTTATTTCCAACACCAGCAAGCTTCATAAGTTCCTTTTGAATATGAGGAATATTTCCATCATAATTTGTAATCACACTTTGTGCCATTTTTATAATATTTTTTGATTTATTATTAAAAAATGAACAAGATTTTAATAAATCTTTTACCTCATCCAAAGAAGCATCTGCTAGTTCAAAAACTGAAGGATATTTAAGAAAAAGTGCGGGAGTAATAATATTTACTCTTTTATCCGTACATTGTGCACTTAAAATAATGGCTATAAGTAATTCATAATCATTTTTATAATTTAATTCAGTTACAGCATCAGAATACTTCTCTTGAAAAGCTTCTTTTATAATTTCTATATCTTCTTTGCTTGCTTTTTTTAATCTAGGCAAATTCTATTTCCTTTTCATTTTATTTTTATAATTTCTTTAATTTTTCAATCTCATCACGAAGTCTAATTGCTTCTTCAAAATGTAAATCTTTTGCTGCTTTTTTCATTTGTTGATTTAATTCTATTAACATTTTTTTACGTTCACTTGCTGGCATTTTTTCTATTTTATTTTTTTTCCAAGCCAAATCATCGTACTCTTCAAGTTTTAAACTTTCATCCAAAGTTCTTTTTGTAGACGTAGGAGTAATTCCATGTTCTTTATTATGAGTTTCTTGAATTGCTCTTCTTTTATTTGTTAAATCAATAGCATATTGCATGGAATCAGTGATTCGTTTTGCATATAAGATTACTCTTCCATTTTCATTTCTAGCAGCTCTTCCCATTGTTTGGACAAGGGAAGTCTTACTTCTTAAAAAACCTTCTTTATCTGCATCTAATATAGCTACAAGTGAGGTTTCTGGAATATCTAAACCTTCTCTTAAAAGATTGATTCCAACAAGAACATCAAATACGCCAAGCCTAAGTTCCCTTATTATATGGTTTCTTTGAATTGCATCAATATCACTATGCATATATTTTACTTTCATTCCTAAATCTGCATAATAAGAAGTAAGTTCTTCAGCCATTTTTTTAGTAAGCACTGTAACTAATACTCTTTCTTTTTTTGCTACAGTCTTTTTTATTTCATCGTGTAATTTTTCAACTTGAAATTCTGAATTTACTATTTCAATAGTAGGATCAAGAAGTCCTGTTGGCCGTATAACTTGCCTTGCTACAACTGCACTTTTTTCTATTTCCAAAGGAGCAGGTGTTGCACTTACAAAAAGATAATGTGGAGATTTTGTTATAAATTCGTCAAACATTAAAGGTCTATTATCCAAAGCACTTGGAAGTCTAAATCCATAATCAACTAAAACCTCTTTTCTAGATCTATCAGCTGCGTGCATTCCTCTAAACTGAGGTAAAGACACATGTGACTCATCAACAATAAGTAAAAAATCTTTTCCTATTTGTTCAAAATAATTCATCATAGAATAAGGAGTCTCTCCAGGTTTTAATCCAGTTAAATGTCGTGCATAGTTTTCAATTCCTTTACACATTCCTGTTCCTTCTATCATCTCCAAATCAAACTCAACTCTTTGTTTTAATCTTTGATATTCAACTCTTCTATCTTCTTTTTCATAATATTTTAATCTATCATCAAGCTCTTCTTCTATTTGTTTAACAGCTCGCCCTAAATTTTCACTTGTAACAACAAAAGGATTAACAGAATAAATAATAACTTCATCTACTTCTTTATGTTTTTCATTTGTTAGATATTCATGTTTTGTAATCGATTCAACTTCATCACCAAAAAATTCAACTCTAATAAATTCTTCCTCATAATACGCAGGAAAAATATCTATTACATCTCCATTTACTCTAAAATCAGCTCTATCAAAAAAGTTATCATTTCTTTTATAACCCATTTCTACAAGTTTCAATAAAAGTTCTCTTTGAGAATATTCAAAGCCAACTTCTATTCTTTGAACCATTGCTTTATATTCAGAAGGATTTCCTAAACCATAATTAGCAGATACAGAAGCAATTACAATAACATCATCAAAAGATAGGAGTGATGCTGTTGTACTTAATCTTAATCTTTCAAGCTCGCTATTTATTGAAGAATCTTTTTCTATAAATAAATCAGTTCTAGGGATATAAGCTTCAGGTTGATAATAATCATAATATGAAATAAAATATTCAACATGATTGTTTGGGAAAAACTGCCTAAACTCAGAATACAATTGCGCTGCAAGAGTTTTATTATGAGTCATAATAAGAGTTGGCATTTGAGTTTTTTCAATAACTTTTGCCATAGTGTAAGTCTTACCAGAGCCTGTAACACCTTCTAATGTTGTATATTTATTCCCATTTAATATGGAATCACTAATTGCTTTAATTGCAGTTGGTTGGTCTCCTGCTGGAGAATATTCACTTTTTATTTTAAATTTTGCCATGAAAAAGATTATATCAGATTAATATAAATGCTTTAATAAATATTTTAGTTAATTTTTTGAGTATTTTATGAACATAAATAACTGTATACTAAATTATATTATCTATTAAAATCTTATAAAAGTTTAATTACAATATTATGTTTAAAATATTAGGGAAAATCAATGCATGCCAATATAAATTTTATGATTAGCTCAAAAAAATTAAATGAAAGCATAAATGAAAAAAGAATAATTATTATTGATGTAAGAAGTATTGAGGAATATTCTAAAGGACATATCATCAATGCAATTAATATTCCTGAAATATTTACATACTTACCAGAAGGTCTTACAACCCCTACAGAAAAAGAAGATTTTATTAATTTTTATAAAGATATTTTTTCAAAAGCAGGTGTAGGTTCAAATGATACAGTAGTATTTTATGAAAATAGATTCACATTAATGTCTCCAAGAGGATTAATTATTTTAAAATATTTGGGACATAATGAAGAAAATATAAAAGTCTTAGATGGAGGGTACTATACTTGGTGCAAAAATAATTTTGAAACGACTACTACCTTTATACAAAATAATCCAAAGGACTTTATAGTCAATATTAATGAAGATTTTTTTGTTGATTACAATGAAATGAAAGTTATTATTAAAGATAGTTCTATAGTTACACTTGACGTAAGAGACAAAGATGAATGGATAGGTATTAGTTCTTCGCCTTATGGAATTAATTATGCACCAAAAAAAGGAAGAATTCCTAATGCTATATGGATAGAGTGGTATGAGTTTATAACTAATGATATGCTAAGTGTAAGGTCATTAGAAAATATACAATTAGCACTTGATAAAAAGGCAATAAAAGAAGATGATGATATTGTATTATATTGTTTTAAAGGGGCTAGAATTGCAAATACTTACATCGCACTTAGAAAATTAGGCTATAAAAATATAAGAATATATTTTGCAGGATGGAATGAATGGTGTAGAAAAGAAGATGCTCCTATAATAAATGAAGTAGAACATAGTGATAATTTAATTTTACAAGAAAATATAATATTAAAAAATAAATTAGATGAATTAAATTTAAAACAAGCAAATTTAATAGACTTTTCAAAATATAACAATCAAGCAATATTTGCTTTTAATAGAGAAGGAGAAATTTGTTCAGCTAATCAAGCAAAGAAAGAACACTTACCACATATTACAAAAATCAAAGATATATTACCTTCATTTAAAAGAAAAGATATATACAATATGATTGATAATAATCAAGAAAAAGCCCTGACTATTACAGCTATGGATAGATATTATTCTTTACAATTAAGAGGATCAAGAGATTCAAATAAAATACTAGTTTATAGTTTCGATACTACTGAAATAAATCATTTAAATAATTCTTTAGATATAAAAATACAAGAAATAGAACGAAGTGAAAAAATATTTAGAACATTGTTTGAAGTTGCTCCTATTTTTATAGATTCATTTGATAAAAATGGTAAATGTGTTCTATGGAATAAAGAGTGTGAAAAAGTATTTGGTTGGACAATTGAAGAGATTAATAAATCAACTAATTCTTTAGAGCTATTTTATCCAGAAGTTGAAATGCAAAAAAAAGCTATAGATACAATAACAAATGAAGCAGAAAAAATATTTAGAGTTTGGCATCCTTTAAATAAAAAAGGTGAAAAATTAACCACTATGTGGGCACATATTTATCTTTCAAATGGGGAAACAATTAATGTAGGCTATGATTTAACAAAAAATAAACAAAATGAGAAATTATTATTTGAACAATCTAAAATGGCATCCTTAGGTGAAATGATAGGAAATATAGCACATCAGTGGAGACAACCTTTATCTGTTATATCAACTGCTGCAACAGGCATGAAAATGCAAAAAGAGTATAACAATTTAGAAGATATTGATATTGATAATATTTGTGATTTAATAAATAAAAATGCACAATATTTATCAAAAACAATAGATGATTTTAGGAATTTTATAAAAGGGAATAGAGAAAAAACTATTTTTAATTTAAAAGATAACATACATAGTTTTCTTCAATTAGTTGAAGGAAGTATAAAAGACAATAATATTAAAGTATTATTAACTTTAGACGAAAAGATAACAATAGATGGCTATGAAAATGAATTAGCTCAATGCTTTATTAATATATTTAAAAATGCAAAAGATGCTTTAATAAATATAAAAAATGAAGATGAAAAAATGATATTTATATCTACAATAGATAAAAAAGATAAAGCAATTATAAAAATAAGAGATAATGCTTTAGGAATAAAAGAAAAGATTTTACCAAAAATATTTGAACCATATTTTACAACAAAACACCAAAGTCAAGGAACAGGATTAGGTCTTCATATGACATATAATCTAATAGTTGATGGAATGAACGGGACAATTCATGCTAATAATGTAAATTATGAATATGAATATAAAAATTATTCTGGGGTAGAATTTACAATAATAATACCTAAATCTTATTCTTAATTTTCTTCTATTACCTACTATATTTCTTATAATTTGCTAAAAAGTAAAAGATTATAGAAGCATCTTTATTTGACCAAATATAGTTTTTTGACAATTCATCTTTACTTTTATTTGATTCAACATAGTTTTTATATTTTTTTATAATTGAAGTCATTAAACTTTTTATATCATTTTCATTTGCATTTAATAAAATTGAATGAAAATACTCTTCTTGATCTGTTATAAAAAATTCTTCATCTCTTTTATACATTGAAAGAAGAATAGATATTTGCCAAGAGTGCCACTCTTTTTTATCAAGTTCAGCAATGCTTTTATTTTTATAATCTAGATATTTAAATGGATTAAATATTTTTTTAACTATTTGAAGAAGTTCTATTTTACTAATATTATCAACTTTTGGAGGTAAAGAAAGACCATAAGCATTAGGCATAGGGATATGCATCTCTTCTGGTAAAATTACTTCTTCTTTTTTAACTATTTTTTCTTTATTTAAACTAATCACTAACATACTTAGCAATAAAATAACAAGAATTAATATTATTAAAATAACAATATTTAATGTACTCATAAGCTTTCTCCCCTAAACTCTTGTTCTAAAATAATATATTTTTTCTCACAACATAAAGATGGAATATTTATATATAATTGATTCTTTTGTTTTAAATTTTTCCCTTGGTGAAAATGTCCTTCTATAATTATATCAGTTTTATAATTATTAGTTCTTTTTATTGCGAACTCTTTAAAGTTTTTCATTTGAGAACAAATATTCTTTCCTAATAAGCCAAAATATATTTTTTTGGAAATATAATTATTAAAATCAAGCAAGTTTAAAAAAACTAATAAAGAATGATTTCTAATAATTTTACAATATAAATTATAATGCCAAGGAGTAAAAATATCACCATGGGCTAAGCTTATACTTTTTTCTTTATACTTAGCAATTATTGGTTGATTTTCTCTTTGATAAACTTTTACTAAAGGAAAAAGATTTTGCATATTATAGTCATGATTTCCCTCTAAGTATATAACTTCCATACTCTTTGATAACTCATTTATAATATCAATTAATTTTTGATTTCTTTTTATAAAATATTTGCTTTCTCCTGAGATAAAATCGAACATATCCCCCATCAAAAAAAGCTGAGTTGTGGTGATCTCTTTATTTTTTAACTTCTTTAAAAAGATTAAAAACTCAGGATTTTTTTCATTATAATGAGAATCCGCTACAAAAATAGCTCTGTTTTGGATATTAAGGTACATAGGCTATTTTTGGTATTCCTTCGCTTTCTTCAAAACCACACATTAAGTTTGCATTTACAACAGCTTGAGAGGAAGCTCCTCTTAGAAGATTATCAATCGAAGAGTTTATAAATAAGGCTTTACCATTTCTTGCAACATAAATATCACAAAAGTTTGTTCCTGCTACTGATTTTAAATCAACAGGGGCTTTTCTGATTCTTACAAATTCTGAATCTACATATGCTTTATCTAAAATTTCATCAACATTTATTTCATCTTTTAATGTGGCATATACTGATATTAACATTCCTCTAGTTACAGGTAATAAATGAGGAACAAAGTTTATTTGAAACTTTTTATCTTTTATAATTTTTATTTTTTCTTCAATTTCAGGCATATGTCTATGTTTAAAAGGATTATAAGCATGAGTATTTTCATTTAAATTTACAAAATGAGCTACTTCACTAAGTTTTTTACCAGCTCCACTAACTCCTGATTTTGCATCTATAAATATTTGCGTTTCTTCTTGAATATAATCTATAAAAGGTAAAAGAGCTAAAAGTGATGCAGTTGGATAACACCCTGGATTTGCAACAAGATTAGATTTTTTAATCTCATTTTCAAAATATTCAGGTAAACCATATACTGAATCTTTTATATGTCTTTTATCTTCATGAGCACAATAATGTTCTTCATAAGTATCTAGTTCAAGTCTATAATCAGCAGATAAATCAACAACTTTTACACCAAGGTCTAATAACTCTTTTGCAAAAGACATTGATGTTTTGTGAGGAAGTGCTAAAAATGCTAAATCTGCAACTTTTTTTACTTCTTTTGCATCAGCTTTTGAAACTTCCATATTTATAACATTTTTTAAACAAGGATGTAATTCTTGAACATTTTGCTCCCCACTTGAATTTGCTATATATTTAATATCAAATTTTGGATGATTTATAAGTATTTTTATTAATTCTAAACCTGTATAACCACTAGCTCCAATTATTGCTACATTCATTATAATTTTAGCTCCTTATACCCTACTGATAATATTTCAAAAGTTTTTTGCCCACCAGGAAGTGTTGCAATAATTTCATCACCCTCTTCTTTTCCTAAAAGTTGCTTAGCTAAAGGAGAATTAAAAGAAATAAGACCTTTTTCTGCATTTGATTCAACTCCACCAACAATTGAATACATAAACTCTTCATCCGTATCACAATTAACTAGTCCAACTGTTGAACCAAAACTAACTTTATCATGAGGCAATGTTTCAGGATCTATAATAACAGCTTTACTAATTACAGCCCCTAACTCTGCTACATGAGCATCTATTAATGCTAACTTTTCTTTTGCAGCATGATATTCTGCATTTTCTTTTAAGTCACCTAATTGTCTAGCTTCTTCTAAAGCAATTACTGTTTCAGGTCTTTCTGTTTTTTTTAAAAAATTTAATTCGCCTGTAATTTTTTCATATCCTACTCGTGTCATTGGCTCTTTATCCATAGAAAGCCTCCCTAATATATTAATTTTATTTTTATTCATTTAATTTGATATAATACCGAAATTTTAATAAAAGAGTATAAATGCAAAAATATGACAGAATTATAAAACTATTTGGGGATGAAAACTTTCAAAAATTTAGAAATACTAAATTGATTATACTAGGAGTTGGGGGAGTTGGCGGCTTTGCTCTTGATTCACTTTATAATACAGGAATTACAAATATTACAATTGTTGATTTTGATACTTATGAAGAATCAAATATGAATAGACAATTAGGAAGTCATGGAAATATAGATAGAATAAAAGTTGAAGTTTTAAAAGAAAGATATCCTGAAGTAGAAATTATAAATATAAAAATTACACCCCAATGGATTGACGAATTTGATTTTTCTTCGTACGATTATATTTTAGATGCAATTGATGATATTAAGCCAAAAGTACATTTAATTAATAAATATTATTCAAAAGTAATCTCAACAAGTGGAGGTGCAAAAAGAATTGATCCTTCAAAAATCGAATATATATCAATATGGGAAACTTACAATGATCCTTTTATTAGAAAAATAAGATATGAACTTAAAAAATTAGGTTTCAAGAAAAAGTTTAAGGTTGTTTTTTCAAGTGAAGAGCCTAAGTGCCTTGAAAAAGGTAGTTTCGAAGCAGTTACTGGATCATTTGGATTCATGCTTGCATCTGTAACTATTCAAAAAATACTTAATAAGAAAACATAAAATAATTTTTTAAAGTTAAGTATAAGAAAAAAAGCAATATAATTTAAACAATTAAGTAAAAAAGGGCATTCATGAGTGGTATTAATAGTGTTGAGCAAATGACACAAGGTCATTTAAGAAACGTGCAACAATTAGCTGTATTTTATACTGGTCATAATAATATTTATGCAATCAATATTGCAAAAGTTAAAGCATTTATTATAACTGAAGAAGTAACAATTAATGATACACCTACAAATACACCAGTAATTGCTGGAATTGCGACAATTAGAGGGGAACCTATCACATTAATTAATCTTGATGCATGGTTAGGACTTCCTACTATGAAGACATCAGAATATAAATTAATAATTTACTGTGAATTTAATCATAAAAAAGTAGGTTTTTTAATAAAAGATATGTTGGATATTGTTGAAAAAACAACTGACGAATTAAGACATTCAGAAGAAACAAATTCAAAAATAACTTACACAACTTATGTAAAAGTTCATAATAAAGATGAATTATGTACAGTTTTTAACGCAGAACAACTTTTAAAAGATTTAGGCTGGGTTGAAGATGGGGAAGATATTTTAAATAAATATATTGAAGAACCATTTAAGACAAATAAAATAGTACTTGCGGCTGAAGATTCAGGAGTTGCTAGAGAAATTTTAAGTAAGTTCTTTCACAAAGCAGAAATTAATTTTGAAATGTTTAATAATGGAGCTCTACTTTTACAAAGAGTAGAAGAATTAGGTGGTGATAATATTGCTCTTATTATTACAGATATTGAAATGCCTGAAACAGATGGATTCCAAGTTGCTTCTTATATTAAAACTAGTAGTAATTTAGCTCATATTCCTGTTATTATTAATTCATCTATGACAACAGATGCTGTAAAAAATAAAATGAATAGAATAGGTATTGATGGATTTATAGGTAAAACTGATATTAAAGCACTTTATACTACAGTAAAACAATTTTTATCATAAAAATATCACTTCAAGTTCCTTAAATTTTAATTTAAGGAACAACTGAAGGTTAAGATTTTTTAATTATTTATTAACCACTCTTCAAAATCTTTTATTTGTTCAACTGTTTGTATAGTTGATGTTCCTCCATATGAAATTCTTGCATTCATTGAATTTCTTAAATCAAGATACATAATAATCTCTTCATTTATATCTTTAATTTCTTCATTTGATTCTCTAATTTCACTAAGATTTAGTTCCGAAATATCTTTATTAAGCGAATTAGCTTTAGCCACTACATCTTTTGTAATATAATAAGCTGTTCTAAATGGCATATTTTGCTTTTGAACTAAATAATCTGCTAAATCTGTAGCACTTAAGTGTCCTATTTTACAAGCATTTTCCATTTTTTCTGTGTTTACTATCATTGTTTTAATAACTTGAGTTAATATTTTTAATGAAATTTCTATAGTTTTAACTGAATCAAAAACACCCTCTTTATCTTCTTGTGTGTCTTTATTATAAGCTAAAGGTAAACCTTTCATAACTGTAAAAAGTGAAATTAAATTCCCGTAAACACGACCTGTTTTCCCACGTAAAAGTTCAGGTACATCAGGGTTTTTCTTTTGTGGCATAATTGAAGAAGTTGTAGCATATTCATCGCTCATTCTAATAAATTGGAACTCATAAGATGACCAAGTTACTAACTCTTCTGAAATTCTAGAGATATGCATCATTGATGTTGATATATTAAATAAAATTTCTAATGCAAAATCTCTATCTGAAACTGAATCCATAGCATGAGCACTTGGAGCTTTGAAACCTAGTTTTGCACTTGTACTATCTCTATTTATATTATGCGGTGTTCCAGCTAGTGCTGCACTTCCTAGAGGGGAATAATTGTTTCTTTCATATGAACTTTCAAATCTTTCAAAATCCCTTTTAAACATATTTGCATAAGCTAATAAATGATAAGCAAAGTTAAGTGGTTGTGCATGCTGTAAATGAGTCATTCCTGGGATTAATGTAGTTGTATGCTTATCTGAAACAGATACGAAGGCTTCTATTAATTCTTTTAATAAACCTTTAATACTTAATGATTTTTCTTGCACATAAAGTCTAAAATCAGTTGCAACTTGGTCATTTCTACTTCTTGCAGTATGTAGTCTTTTTCCAGGTTCACCAACAATTTCTGTAAGCCTATTTTCAACAGCCATATGAATATCTTCATATGCCAATGAGAACTCAAATTTCCCTGATTCTATTTCTTCTTTTACTTGTAATAATCCAGACTCAATAGACTCTTGTTCTTCTTTTGTTAGGATTCCTTGTTCTTGCAACATTTGTGAGTGTGCAATAGAACCTCTTATATCTTGAGAATAAAGCTCTTTATCAAACATAATTGAAGCATTAAATTCATCTAAAATTTTTGCATTTGTGTTTTTTAGTATTTGGTCATTTGCCATCTATAATATCCTTTTTATAATACGCCACTTGGTTAAATTTGGCGTATTATAACTAAAAAATGATTATGAAGGCATTTTAAAACTTGACATATCCATTGGGTCAGTTTTTGCAATTTCTCTATATTTATTAACTGCAATTACAATATTTATAAAAAATAAAATATTTGAAACTATAAATAAACCTGCACCTAAATATAAAAATATAGGACTCAAAAAAGAAGCAAGAATGAAAAATAATAAAGAAGAAGCATAAATATAAAATTGTAATCTAATACTACTTTCAATAATTAATTCTCTCATAGTAGGAACAGTAAAATGGCCTTTTGAAGTTAAATGAAACCAACATAAAAAAGGAATGATTTTATAAACCATACCTTGTAAAAGTGAATATAAGAAACCTAAGGCAAAAATAATACTTAATAAATATGAAATATCATTTTTTACAAAAGTCCAAATAAAAAGTGAAATAAGTAAAGAGTATAAAGATAATTTCCAATATAAAAGAGTTACGTCAAAAATTGGTCTTTTTCTATTATTTAAACTATGTATTCCAAAGTAAGCAAATAATCCAATTATAAATAAGAAAAAAAATTTTAAGATTGTTATATCTATATCTAAAAACTCAAAAACCATATAAACAAAAAGTGAAAAAGCTAAAAGATAAGGTATTTTATTTTGTATAAATTTTGGAAAATCTTTTGCCACATAAAACATAGGAATAACTTGAAAAGAAACACCAATAATAAGTAAAGTAGCAAAACCAAACATTCCAAAAATAATATGTATTGCTACAAAAGAGTAATGATTTTGACCTATATTTTGGCCAATATGAGCACCTGCTAAGTGAAGCCCTAAAAGAATAGTTATAAGTCCTAGGATTGTGAAAATCCTCATAGCAACTACTGTTGAAGTTAAAAACTGTACTTTAAAGAGAAGTTTAATAGCTACAAAAAAGAAAGTCAAAAAGGCAATTGCTAGTAATATTGTTGCAAGAATTAATAAGAATTTTATCTTATATATAAAATATAATGCAAAAAGTATAGTACCTAAACTCAAGCTCGCATGAACAATATTTGCAAATAAAATAGGTTTTTTTATAACAGCTCCTGCAAGTACTGGCATCATTTGTTGCATTGCACCTACTATTATCATTGATAAAATACCAAGAGTAAACAAATGTACAATCGCAATTGTTATATCAGAGTATCTATTCATTATTAAATTAGCATCATTTAAGATAATCAAAGCACCAATTATTATTGCAAAAATTGGTGCTGTAAGGAAAAATCTAAAAGGAACAGATATAGGGGGAGCTTGATCTAGGGATAGACCTTGGTTAAACATCTTATACTCTTTCTAATTCTTTCATTTGTAAAACTACATTTGAAGAATCTTGACTTAAATGTTGGTCAGCCATTCTATAAAGCATTTGTTCTTCTTTCATATTATGTTGTTGCATAAGCATCATAAGTGTTTCACTTAAACCAAAAAAATGATCTTTATTTTTATTCTCTACATCATTTTTCATTTGATCTAATACTTGTAGCATTTGAGCATGTTCCATTCTCATCATTTGAGTGGGACCACCTTGCATACCTGTTTTTGCTTCAAAACTTGGGAACATAACTTTTTCTTCCATATCAAAATGATGTTGCATATCACTATAAAAAGAGGCAAATACTTTTTCTACTTCATTCCAATCTCCACTTGCCACTGTGTTCTCTAATTTAGCAAATTCTTCATCACATGCTCTATGATCTTTTGTTAAAAATGTAGTAATTGTCTCACTCATTGTTTTTCCTTAATATTTTTTGTGAAATTATACATAAATACTCTTTCTTTAGAATTGATTGTTATCAATATTTTAAATGCTTTGGTATAATAAAAAATTAAAAAAGCTTAAGGACAAAATCAAATATGTACGAAGAACTAGATGTAATAATAAAAAATAGATTTATTGATGAATTTAAAGATGGATATCCATTAATTTCAAAAGAGTCATTAAATTCTTGGGAAAAAGTTTCAAAAGAAGGAACTATTCTTAATCTTTTAGATGAAAAAAGAAGATTTATTGCAAAAGCTTATCACGGAGTACAAAACAAAGGTATGGGTTGGGTCTTAACAAAAGAAAAAAAACAAAAAATAAATTTAGAATTTTTTAAAGATAAAATAAATAAAGCTATAAAATACAGAGAAGATTTTTACAATAATAAAGAAACAACAGCTTTTAGAGTTTTAAATGGAGAAGGAGATAATTTAGGGGGTCTTACAATTGATTATTTTGATGGCTTTTATTTACTAACTTGGTATAGCTTAGGAATTTATCAATTTAAAGATGAAATTATTGAAGCCCTTAAATCTGAAGTTTCATATAAAGGTATTTATCAAAAAAGAAGATTTGATACAAAAGGTCAATATTTAGAAAGCGATAATGATTTTGTTTTTGGAGAAAAAGCACCAGAACCACTGATAATTAAAGAAAATAATGAAAACTTTGCAATCTATTTAGATGATGGCCCTATGGTTGGAGTATTTTTAGACCAAAGAGAAGTTAGAAAAACAATAAGAGATAAATATGCAAAAGATAAAACGGTATTAAATACTTTTTCTTATACAGGTGCATTTTCAGTATTTGCAGCCCGTGGAGGTGCAAAAAAAACAACAAGTGTTGATTTAGCAAATAGAAGCCGTGCAAAAACACAAGAACAATTTGAAATCAATAATATAGATATAGAAAAACAAGAGATCATAGTTCAAGATGTTTTTGATTATTTTAATTTTGCAGTTAAAAAAGATTTTTTATTTGATATGGTGGTAGTTGATCCTCCTAGTTTTGCAAGATCTAAAAAAAGAACTTTTTCTGTGGCAAAAGATTATGTAAAACTTTTAAAAGAGATTATACAAATCACAAATAAAGATGGAATCATAGTTGCCTCAACAAATTGTGCAAACTTTGGAATGGTGACATTTAGAGATTTTATTGCAAAAGCATTTAAAGAATCACATAAAAAATATAAAATTGAAGAATCATTTTCTCTCCCAAAAGATTTTAAAGTTATTGACGAATTTCGAGAAAGCTCTTATTTAAAAGTGGTATTTATTAGAAAATTATCATAAATAAAATATTAAAAAGGGGAGAGAACATTCTTCTTTAATTATAAAACTTTAAACTAGCATAGAAACTCATATTTGAAGACAAGTTCAAAAACTTAAAAAATAAATACTCTTCCAAAATATCAAATAAATTCTAAAAAAAACAAAGACAACATAATAAATTAATTTATTTATTATAAAAAACTAGATAATCTATGAAATTATATTTTAGACAACACTAAAGGCTAACGATTGTCAAAAGAACTAAAGAAAAAGCTAGATAAGAATAATATAGAAGAAGATATAGAAGAGATGTCAAATGCCCTAAACTTAAAAGAGTTAAGACGTGAGATAAAACAAGAGATATCATGTAGATTAAAACTTCTAAATTATAAACCAAATGAAATACTAGGTCTTGGAATATTAGATGGTTCTTTTAGTGTATATAAATTAAGTGGAATCAGTGCAGTTAATACTCCTTATAACTTTATTGTAACTTTTATAAGTGATGATT
>JAQYVX010000009.1 GCA_030145305.1 Halarcobacter sp.
AAGATATATTATATGAAGCAAGCAAAGAAATAAACCTAGATGGTGCAAATGGTATATCTTTAAAATGTGGAGCTAATATTCTAACTGTAGATTCTTCTGGTATTCATTTTAACACTGCTAATTTTAAAGATAATAGTGCGTTTGCTGGGGTTAATGCTACTGAGGTTCCTAAAGTATTGATTGAAAAAGCAATAAAAAAATTAAATCTAGAAAAAATCTTCTTTTCTGAATAAGGATATAAATGAGCGAATCAAAAATAAATATACCAAACTTTTCTTATCCATTTAAACAGATAGAAAAAGAAGAAAAATATTATGAACTTTTTTCAAAAATAGATAATGGAAACTATCTTTTTAGTAAAGATGGATTTTGGCATGGTGGAATCCATTTTAGTGATACTGTATTAACAGAAGTTAAAGCAACACAAGGTATAAGAGCAATAGCAGATGGGGAATTAGTAGCATATAGAATAAATGATAAATACATACAAAACGATGATGATAAAAATGCAGAAAATGCAGAAGATAAGAATAAAGGCTTTTATTCGACTGGATTTTTTCTTTTAAAACATTATTTTGAATACCCAATAGGAAATAAACTAACATTTTTTTCATTATATATGCATACAGCAAAATTAAATGACTATGATTTTAGTACTCATAAAGTAATAGGAACAAATAGGTTCTTAAGAAAAGGTACATCCTATAATGAAGAAGATAAATTAGAAGAATTAGCAGAGAATACAAAAATTACACTTGGTGAAGAAGTGGGGAGTAATAGATATAAAGTTCTTTATGTAGATAAAACAGAAAGAACTGATAATGCTACAATTCATAAATCAAATATAAAAGCAATTGAAGATGCTCTAAGCTTAAAAACTATTAATATAAATACTCCAACAAATACTATAGAAACCCTTACAACACCAATAAAAATAAAAGCAAGAGAAGTTATAGGATTAGTAGGAGAATATAATAGAAGTAAACAAATAAATAGAGAACTTCTACACTTAGAAGTATTCACAAAAGATGATGTAAAAAGCTTTGCAGAAACTGCAAAAGAAACATACAAAAAAGATACCTCAAAAGATAAACCAAAACCTATAAAAATAAAAGTTCCAAAAGATATAAAAGAATATAAAGAAAATAAGATTCTTGTAGTAAAACAAGATGTAACACATACAAACCTAAGAAAAGCATATGATAAAAATGAACTAGGATATGATACAAAGAAAGTAGTAAATCCTAATACAAAATTACAAATAGATAAAAGTACCCTAAACTCAAATAGATATCTAGTAATAAAAATAGAAGAGATAGATGTAACAAACCAAAGTTGGACAGTACATAAAGATTATATAGAAAATTCCTTTGAAATTGTAGAAACAACAAATACACAATCAGAGGATAAAATATTTCCTATAAAAGATGTAAAAATAATAAACTATAAAGAGAATAAATATCTTCATACAAATGAAGATAAATACTTCTTGTATAGTAAATGTATAGAACAACACCCAATAACATTTGAATGGGCTAAAATAATAAGTAAGAATTCAAATGATGATATTTTAATATTTAAAAATATAAAAAAAGTATTTTAATAAAAAATGAAGAGTTAATTATCTTACTTTATCTAAAAGAGAAGATGCTCTCTCCTCTTTTTTTGATATTAATTAGATTGGTAAAACTCTAATATTTTCATCAACTTTTTGTTTAAGTACTGTTTCAATTGCATATAAAGTTCCAGTATCACCTGAAGCACAACCATTACAAGCACCTAAATATCTGATATATAAGTCATAATGAGGAATATTTTCTTTAATATCAATAATTTCCATATTACCACCATCCATCATTAGCATTGGTCTAATATCAGAATCTAAGATTGAATCAATAACTTTAATTCTTTGAACCATAGTCATTTTATCAAATGAAGACTCACCAGCAGCACTAGCATCTGCAGCATTTTTCATTTTAGTTTCTTCCATTTCAGCTCTAACATCTTTTAGAATATCAACTAAATAAATATCTTTATCTTCATGTCCACCTGGTTTAATACATGATTTACAAAAAGCACCTGCTTTTGTATAATCAGTAATTTCTTCAACAGTTTTTAAATCATTAATTTTAATAACTTCTTGAATAGTTCCAAGTGTAACTCTAGCACACTCACAAACAATTACTTCAGTCTCGAAAGACTCCATATCAACACCTTTGTACTCACCAGCTGCTTTTTTGATAACATCATAAGCCATAACTGAACAATGCATTTTTTGAGGCGGAACTGCTGGAATATCTGGATGATCTCTAAGTGCATGCTCAACATCAATATTTGTAATTTTTACTGCTTGATCAACTGTTTTTCCAATACATAGCTCAGCCATAACATCAGAAGATGCAATTGCAGTACCACAACCAAAAGATTTGAATTTAGAATCCATTATTTCATCAGTTGTTTCATTTACAACCCAATAAAGTCTTACTGCATCACCACATGATTCTGCTCCAAAATCAGCAACAATAAGTTTACCACCAATTTTTTCAGCCATCTCTTCAGTAATTTCTCCTTGATGAGTTGGTTCGTCCATTCTTCTAATTACTTGATTTGAGTATTCATCCCAAATTGATCCGCTTATTAAATCATTTTTAGCCATATTATTTTTCCTTCTATTCTTTTTCTTATAATTGTGATACGTGATTTTTTGGTGTATACGCGTATGAACTTGAGATTTCTCTTAATCTATTAACAGCACCTTTAATCACAGAAATTGCGTAATCAATTTGCTCTTCAGTTGTAAATCTACTTAATGAAAATCTAACACCTGTATGAGCTAACTCACTATCACTTCCAAATGCATTCATAACTGGATTTGCTTCTAAATCTTCACTTGCACAGGCACTTCCTGTACTAGCTCCTATTGTTTTTTGATTCATATCCCAAAGCATAGATTCACCTTCAACACCTCTAATTGAAATTAAAGTTGTGTTTGGAGTTCTATTATCTTTTCCACCAATAACTATAGTTTCAGGTATTTCTAAAATTGCATTTTCTAATTTATCTCTTAATTTTCTAACATGATTGTTTTCATATGCCAATGCCATTTCAGAAGTTGCAAGCTTCATTGCAAGTCCCATTCCTACCATTGAGGCAACATCAACAGTCCCTGCTCTATGTCCACCCATTTGCTCACCACCATGAAATAATGGAGTTAATTCAAAACCTTTTTGAATATATAATCCACCAACACCTTTTGGTCCATGAAATTTATGAGCTGAAAAAGACATATAATTTACATTACATTCTTGAACATCAACTCTTATCTTTCCAATTGCTTGAACTCCATCTGTGTGAAAAGCAATTCCTGCTTCTTTACAAACAGCACCAATTTCTTTTATTGGGAAGATTTTACCAGTTTCATTATTTGCCCACATAATTGATACTAATGCTGTATCTTCTCGAATGTGATCTTTTACTAAACTAGCTTCTAAAATTCCTTCGTCATTTACAGGTAAATAAGTAACACTAACACCTTGACTCTCCAAAAATTTACATGTTGCAGTAATTGCTGGATGTTCTACTTCAGAAGTAATAATATGATTTTTATTACCATTTAAAATTTTATCAATCCAAATACCTTTTAAAACAGTATTATTGCTCTCTGTTGCATTTGCTGTAATTATAATATCATCTTCATCTGCAGCATTAATACCTTCATACAAATAGTTTAAAGCTTCAACCATCTTAGGATGTGTTCCAGCTCCAAACTTATGTAATGAGTTTGGATTACCATAAATATGACAAAAAAATGGTTCCATAGCTTTAAAAACTTCTGGATCAACCATTGTTGTGGCATTGTTATCTAAATATACTTCCATTCTTATTCCTATATTTTTTATATTTTTCGTATGCAACAATTATTCCATAAAAAAGATACATTTTAATTTAATTTGGGGAATTATATTTTAAATAGGATAAAAATTGTCTTAATTAAAAAAATTAGACTTTTTATTTTCTAAAATATATTATTTTGAGCATAGTTTATATTTTTTAAATTGATTGTCTTCATAAGGAAGAAAATTAAATTTTAGGAATTTACTGTACAAATATATCTAAATAGTATACTATTTTTCTACTTCTTTTATACCAGTTAAAATTCTTTCATATATTTTATTATTCCAGTCTTGAATTATTATCTGTGATCTAAATAGTGCCCATAATTCTATTATGGAAACAAAAATAATTAAACCAAACCCTATTTTGTTCTCTCCCATTGATATAAATACTATTCCTATAATAAATGACACTAAATTGACTAAACCATTAATCCATTTTCCTAAATAAAAATGATGTAATCCAGTTATAAAAAACCAATTTAAAACAGCATAGGTATCAGGATCTTTTATTTCTTGTTTTACCTCAAAATAAAATCTTATTCTTTTGTCTTCTGATAATTTATTTATATCTTCACGAAGTTTTTCTTCTTCTTTATCTACTTCTTCTTGATTAAGCAATGATAATTTCCTTTTCTAAACAGGGTCGATACATTTACAAATTGTATCTTTTTGATTACAACATTTAATTCTATTTCGTCCCATACTAATTCCTTTGAATAAACCAAACTTTTCAATAGCTTCGTATGTGTATAAAGAACATGTTGGTTCAAAGTTACATTCTATTCCGAACCAACGTCTACTTCCTCCAGATTTTCGATAAGTTCTTATTAAAAACAAAACCATACTTTTCACTATATTAACGTCCTAAAGTTATAATAGCAGCTTCTCTATCCCAAAATAGCCAAAACCTTTTTCTCTCAATAACTTGAAAAACTAATTGCCAGCCTTCACTTGCATACAAATTTAATTCAGCCTCTATTTTTTTTAGTGGCAGTCCCGAAGCACCTAAAAGAACAGTTCCACAGCCACCCTCTGTTATATAAACTACTTTGTACTCTTTATATCTAGTATCTTGCATAAATATCCTTTTTTATTATAATTTTAATATTTTTATTTTTTTTGCAATTAATTGCTTTTGTTCTTGATTATTTTCTATTTCATAAAGATAGTCTAACCAAAATAGAACTAATTTTTTATATCCATAAAAAGAAGCTTTTTTGATTAGTACCTTTACTTGCGATTTATTTATATTATTTTTTATCAAACTTGCTGCAATAAATTGAGAAGTTACTTGTTCCATAGACTCTATAGATTTAAAGGCCAAGTCATATTTTTTTAAAAATTTATATTTTACAAAAGATTGATACTGTATAGGAAGATTTACTATTTCTTCTTTTTCTTCTTTCTTAAGCAACATTGAAAAATAAGATTTTAATTCTTTCGATGAAATAAACTCTGCTATTTCTTTATAACTTTGACAATTATCATCTTGTTCAACACTAATGTTCAAGGCACAAACTCCTAAGTATATTCTTGCTAATTGTTCTAAATCCGCACTTTGTTTTGCATATTTTATAGCTCTTTGCAAATCACTTTTCGCTAATTCTTTTTCATTCATTAGAAAAGATTTTTTATATGAATTAAAGGCATTAGAACTGTTATATTCCCATTGATTTTCTGGTGTTTTTAAACTACAACCTTGAAAAAAAACAATTGATAATAAAATACTAATTAAAATTAAATTAAATGATTTCATGGTAAAACTACTTTCTCATTTTTTTCACTTTGAAAAAGATTATCAACTTTTTCTATAATTTGATTAGTTTTAGATAGTCCTATTTTTATCTGATCTTTTATTGTAGATATATCTTTGTCTGATGAACCAACTGAATGTACAAGATTATCTAAACTTTGTAACTTTTGTTCTACATCTTTTGCTATCACATTTAACTCTTTTATTAATTCGATTACTAAAGGAACTATATCTTTATTTAAATCTGTACTTAATTTATCAAATTTATTAATTAAAATAGGTAATTTTTTTATAGTTTTAATAAAGGCATCAGTAGCTTTTTTATCACCTGTTAAACTAGTAAGCAAAGATTTATCTTCTACTAAAGAAGCCGTAAATTTCTCTATATTTATTATAATCTTCATCAGTTCAGAATTATCTTTTGAAAGATATGTTGTAATTTTATCAACAGAATTTACGATATTAGCAATTTTTAAAATTATAGGTTCAAGACTTAAAACTAAGTCATTAATATCATTACTTACTATAGTATTTATTTCAGAACCAGCTTTTAAAACTGGATTTCCAATTGCTGAATATAATACAATTTGAGGTGAACCAAGAAGTGGCTTACGTACCATTAGTAAACTCTCTTCACAAACCCATTTTTGATTTTGTTTATCTACAGAAAATATAAACTTTACATTTCCATTATCTAAAAGTTTGATTGTATCTAATCTTCCAATTGCAAAACCAGATACTTTTACTGGCATTCCAACGGTAAAAGATTCAGCACTAAAGCTAGTAAATGTATAGTTATATCTTTTATCAAAGGTACCTTTTTTTATTAGAATATAATACACAACACCTGATAAGATTAGTAAAAGAAGAAGAACAAACAATCCAACTTTAAATTTTATATTTTTATAAGTCATAATTTTTCCTAAAAATTCTAATAAATTATTAATATAAATAATAATTCAATTAAGATTAACATACTTAATATGATAATTAAATTTTTTATTACCAATTTACTTACATCAATATTATTATTCTTTTTCAAATGTCCAGAATAAGTAGGAATAAGAACAGAAATAAAACCAAAAATACTAGCTTTTGATAATAAGATTAAAATATTTTTGAAACTTATTGAGCTTATAATTAAATTTTCATATGTTATAAAATCAATATTTAAATATAAAGAAGAAACAATATAGCCGCTTAAAAGCATAATAGTTGCAAAAAATAAAGCCATTAAAGGAACAATAAATAAGCCTATTATCAATTTAGGTATATAAAATTTACTATTTAAAAAGCTTTTTTTTATCTTTTCTTTTAATAATAAACTATAAACAAACATAAAAAATAGAGTTGTAAAAAATGGAGAGAACTCATTTATTACAAGTAAAACTAATAAATTCCCTATTTCTTCAATAAGATTAAAGTTTATTGCAAAACTAATTGCGATTACAATTAAAATTGATCCTAAAAAAATTGCTAAAAAGATAAATGAAAATAAATTTTTAATTGCACTTAAATAAATTTGTTTAAGAAAAAAAATTCTAGATGCCTTTCCATAATTACTTGGTAAAGCTATATTCCAAAGGCAAAGGAAAAGAAATATAATAAAATCATAAGTAAAAAGAGAATACTTAATGACTCTATCTCCAAGATATTCTATAAATTTTACAAAAATCATAATATGCTCTTTAAAAGGAAATTAAAAAAATTATGACCTAAGTCTACTTAATTTATTATACATAGATAATATGTGATAATACAAAAAAATTTAAAAGGTGACAAATGAAAAAAATATTTTTAGTATTATTTTCATCAATCCTTGCTTTAGTTTTAGCAGGATGTGGTGAAAAAGAACAAGAGCAAAAAACAGAAGTAAAAACAGCAAAAAAAGTTTTAAAAGTTGGTATGGAATTAGCTTACCCTCCTTTTGAAATGAGTGAAAAAGATGGAACACCATCTGGAGTTTCTGTAGATTTTGCTAAAGCTTTAGCAAAACATTTAGATAGAGAAATTGTAATAGAAAATATTGCATGGGATGGATTAATCCCATCATTAAAAACTGGAAAAATAGATTTAGTTATCTCTTCAATGACAATTACAGAAGAAAGAAAAAAAACAATTGATTTTTCTATTCCTTATGCACAATCGTCATTGGCAATCTTAGCAAATAAACACTCTTATATTAAATCAATTAAAGATTTAAATGTAGAAGGGAAAAAAGTTGCAGTTAAAAAAGGCTCAACAGGACATATTTATGCAAAAGACAATTTACAAAATGCAGAAATATTAGTATTTGATAAAGAAGCTGCTTGTGTACTTGAAGTTGTACAAGGAAAAGCTGATGGATTTATTTATGATCAATTAACAATTTATAAAAACTATGCAAAGAACATGGACACAACTGTGCCACTATTAGAATCTTTTCAAGAAAATTATGAATATTGGGGAGTTGCATTAAAGAAGAACAGCCCTCTAAAAGCAGAAGTTGATGAATTTATTAAACAAGCAAAAGATGATGGAACATTTGATACATTTGCAGATAAATATTTAACAGATGCAAAAAATACTTTTGATGAACTTAATATTCCATTCTTTTTTTAGGAAACTCAAATCAATTTAAAAAAACTATTTATTCATGAACAAGGCTTTAAAAAAGATAACCCTCTTACAAAAGGGGTTTATCTTTTCAACCTAACCTTACTTATTACTTTAGTATTCACCATTTTTTACTTTATGTTCAAAAATGTATCTTATACTTTTCATTGGGATAGTGTATATGAATATAGAGAAAAATTTATTGACGGCTTTATGATGACAATCATAATCTCTTTCTTTGCACTAATTCTTAGTTTTATAATAGGATTATTTTTTGCTTATGCTCAAAATTCTAAACTTTTAGTTCTTAGATTCTTTTCAAGATTTTATATTGAGATTATAAGAGGAACACCACTTTTAGTTCAAATTTTAATCTTTTTTTATGTCTTTGCAAATAACTTAGGCTTTGAAAATAGATATATAGTTGGAACATTTATCTTAGCTCTTTTTGCAGGAGCATATGTTTGTGAGATAATAAGAGGTGCAATTGAATCTATAGACAAAGAACAATATGAAACTGCCTTAAGCCTGGGAATGACAAATTATCAGATGTATGCTTATGTGATTTTTCCACAAGCATTTTCTAGAATGTTACCAGCACTTACAGGACAATTTGCAAGTATTATTAAAGATTCCTCACTTCTTTCTATTATTTCAATTAGTGAGTTTACAATGAATGCACAAGAAGTAAATGCCTACACCTACTCTACTTTAGAAAGTTATATTCCACTTGCAATTGGGTATTTATTATTAACTTATCCTATTTCTTACTATACAAATAGACTTGAAGCAAAAATACAAAAATAACTTAAAAATTTAATTTTCTTTTAATATTTTTTTTAGTTATAATAGATATTAGTTTTAAAGTCTAGAAATAAAAAGAGGAGTTAAAATGGCTACAGCAGAAGAAGTAAATAAATTAAAAGATGAAATCGGAAATTTAAAATCTGATTTGAAAGAATTAACTCAAACAATAAAAGATTTAGTAAGTGCTGATATTGATAAAAATAAATCAAAACTATTAGAAGATTTATCAATTGATGAACTAAAGCAAAAAGTCGAAGATTTAAAAGCAAAAGGCTTAGACGGAGTTGGAGAAGTTGAGAAAAATATAAAGCAAGAACCATTAAAAAGTGTTGCAATTACTTTTGGAATCGGATTTTTAGCTGCATGGCTTCTTAAAAAATAATGTCAAAAGTAACACTCTCAGATTTTATTATCTCTGTAGTTGAGCTAATAGAAGCTCAAATTGATGAGATTAAAATATCATTTGAAAATAGTGCAAAAGGGCTTATACTTTTATTTGTATCAGCCCTACTATTTTTTACTGGTATTATATTTTTATTATTAGGTATAAAAGTAGCTATAGAGTTTTATTTAGGTGAAGTATTTGCTTATATACTAACTGCTGTTATAACACTTTTTACAAGTTTTATTATAATGAAAGTTGCCTCATGGAAAACACAGCACAAAAAATAAAAAAACTAGAAGAAGTGATTTGTCTTTTAGAAGGAAATCAAAAACCTAAGAAAAAACTTACTCTTGAAGCTGCAAAAATAAGATTAAAAGCAAGAGATCCAGGTTTTGATATTAAAGAATCTATATCTTATCTCAATAAAGGTTCAAAAAAAGAAATACTAATTTCTTTTTTAAATGAAAACTATTTAACTCCATATTTGATAAAACTTATAAATAAACTATAAATAGTATTTATTAATTTTGCTTTAATGATAAAAATAACTGTTTATACAACTCTTTATATTCATTATCCAATAAAGGTTTTTCTTGAGACATCAATAAAAGTCTTAACTCTTTTTCACCTTCTCTAAATGGTATTTGATAGTGTTCATAATTATTTACAACAAAATTAAATTTTTCATAAAATTTTAATCTTTTTTCACTAATTTTATCCGTAATAGGTTCTATTTCTAAAACAATATTTTCATTATCTTCAATAAATTTTTCTAAAATTTTAGAACCATAAGATTGACCTCGTAAACTGCTATTTATTGCAAAATGTTCTAAAAAAGTATATGAAGATATTTTCCAATAAAAAACAATAGAAAGTAAAATATCATTCTTTATATAGCAAAGCATTTTATAATTTTTTTTATTTAATAATTGCTCTTGTTCCTCTAAAGTTCTTCTTTCTTCAAGAGGAAAAGATTCTATATATAACTGCCATGCTTTATTAAAAAAGGGGTCGTTTTTATTTTTAAGATAAATTGAATTCAAGATAAGCTCCGTATAATTAATTTAAAGAATCAAGATAGGTATAAATTTCTTCTTGACTTTTAATATATTTATCTAATTCTTTTTTTCCAATACGTTTAGCTAAATTCTCTTCAATCTGCTCAATATAACTAATTGTTAATAAAATTAATTTATCGCTTTTTGGTGTTAGTTGAATAGATTTTTCTTTTTGATTTTCTAAAATCAAAGTAATATAAGCATAGTCTTCAAGTTTTTTTATATTTTTATACATAGCTTGACGTGAATATCCAACTTTTTTTGCTAGTTGGGAAGCTGTAATTTTTTTATTTTCTAGAATGTACGGAAAGAGAATAATTAGAGATTCACTTAGACCATCAAAGCCTTCTTCTTCTAATTTTTGTAATATTAACTTATTAAAAATCTTACTCATTTCAAGAGATAAAAAGCATAAAGACATTGTAAACCTAACTGATGAAAATTTATTTTTAAGCTATATTTTTATAGATAAAATATATATAAGTATAACATGAAATACCTTTTACAAAGAGGCTTTTCATTTATTAAGCGATCTCTTCTTTTTTCTCCTAAACTTAAATTTTATATCTAATATAAAAGCACAATTTTTATTTTAATTAGCATATGTTAAATTACGGTTAACGAAATAGGACAATATTTGTCCTATTTAAAAAAGGAGCTTAAGATGAGCGACAATAAACAAATTAAAGAAATATTAAATAAAGAATATAAACTTGGATTTGAGACACTTGTTCAAAGTGATACTTTTCCTGTAGGTTTAAATGAAAATGTAATTAAAGCAATATCAAAAAAGAAAAATGAGCCGTCATGGCTTTTAGATTTTAGATTAAAAGCTTATAAAAAATGGCAAAAAATGGAAGAACCTACTTGGGCAAATTTGAAATATCCTAAAATAAATTATCAAGATATTGCATACTATTCTGCACCAAAAAAAGCTCTTGATTCTTTAGATGAAGTTGATCCCGAGATTTTAAAAACATATGAAAAATTAGGAATTCCATTAGAAGAACAAAAAATGCTAGCTGGCGTTGCAGTTGATGCTGTATTTGATTCAGTTTCAGTTAAAACAACTTTTCAAGCTGAGCTTGAAAAACTAGGAATTATATTTTGTTCAATCTCAGATGCAGCACATAAGCATCCAGAAATTTTAAAAAAATATTTAGCTTCTGTTGTTAGCATGACAGATAACTATTTTGCAGCTTTAAACTCTGCTGTTTTTACAGATGGAAGTTTTGTATATATTCCACCAAATACTAGATGTCCCATGGAATTATCAACTTATTTTAGAATAAACGCATTAAATACAGGACAATTTGAAAGAACCATAATTATCTGTGATGAAAACTCTTATGTTTCATACAACGAAGGCTGTTCAGCTCCAAGTAGAGATGAAAGACAACTTCACGCAGCAGTTGTTGAGCTTATTGCACTTGATAATGCTCAAATAAAATACTCAACAATTCAAAACTGGTATCCAGGTGATGAACAAGGTAAAGGCGGAATTTTAAATTTTGTTACAAAAAGAGGATTATGTCAAGGTGAAAATTCAAAAATTTCATGGACACAAGTAGAAACAGGTTCTTCTTTAACATGGAAATATCCTTCATGTGTATTAAAAGGAAAAAATTCAGTTGGAGAATTTTATTCAGTTGCAATTTCAAGTAAAGCTCAACAAGCTG
Organism: Halarcobacter sp.; assembly: GCA_030145305.1. Taxonomy (GTDB): domain Bacteria; phylum Campylobacterota; class Campylobacteria; order Campylobacterales; family Arcobacteraceae; genus Halarcobacter. The sequence continues at coordinate 12,174 of JAQYVX010000009.1, forward strand.
ATACTGGAACAAAAATGATTCATATAGGTGAAAATACAAAGTCAACTATTATCTCAAAAGGTATTTCTGCAATGCACGGAGTAAATGCTTATAGAGGCTTAGTAAGAGTTGGTAAAAAAGCAAAAAATGCTAGAAATATTTCAGAATGTGATTCCCTTTTAATTGGGAACAAAAGTAAAGCACACACTTATCCATATCATGAAATAAAAAATTCAAGTGCAAATATAGAACATGAAGCAACCACTTCTAAAATATCTGATGAACAATTATTCTATTTATCTCAAAGAGGAATAGATGAAGAAGATGCAATTGCTATGATTGTAAACGGCTTTTGTAAAGAAGTATTAAAAGAACTACCAATGGAATTTGCAGCAGAAGCTAAAGAGCTTTTAAGTATTTCACTTGAAGGTAGTGTTGGATAATAAAACAAAGAAAATAGAAGATTTAAAAGGAAGATAAGATGTTATTAAATATAAAAAATTTGAATGTAAATATAGAAAATAAAGAGATTTTAAAAGGACTTGATTTAAAAATTAATCCAGGAGAAGTTCATGTTCTTATGGGACAAAATGGTACTGGAAAATCAACTCTTGTAAAAACACTAAGTGCACATTATGATTGTGAAGTAACAAATGGTGAGATTGAATATAAAGATAAAAACCTTTTAGAAATGGGAGTAGCCCAAAGAGCAAATGAGGGAATTTTCATGAGTTTTCAGAATCCAGTTGAAGTAAAAGGAGTAAATAATAGCTACTTTTTAAGAACTGCAATAAATGAAAAAAGAAAATATCATAAAGAAGAAGAACTTGATACCATGGAGTTTTTAAAGCTAACAAAAAAAGAGTTAGCAAAATATGATATAGATAAAAAACTAATGCAAAGAGATTTAAATGATGGTTTTTCAGGTGGAGAAAAGAAAAGAAATGAATTAGTTCAACTTCTACTTTTAAAACCTGATTTAATCATGTTAGATGAGATTGATTCAGGATTAGATGTTGATGCTGTTAAAGTTGTAGCAAAAGTTGTTAATGACTTATTAAAAGATAAAAATAGATCACTTCTAATGATTACTCATTATGATAAATTGTTAAGTCATATAAAACCTGATTTTGTACATATTCTAAAAGATGGGAAAATAGTAAAAACTGGTGATTATAGTTTAGCACTTGAACTTGATAGCAAAGGTTATGAAGCAATAGGGATAGAAGATGAAACTAATTAATTTTAATAAAAATAATATTGATAAAGCTATTAATGAGCTTGTTATAGATAAAAATACAAATGAACCAATTATTATAATTCATGATTTAAATAAAAAGAATACAAAAGATGAAACAAGCTTAAAAATAAAAATAAAAGAGAATATAAACGCCTCTTTTATTGAAGTTTTTATAAATAATAAAGAGCAAAAAAAAGAACATAGTTTTAAAAGAGAATTTGAAGTAGAAGGAAATGCAAGTTTAGAGTATTTAAAATATCAAGATATAAATGAAAACACAAGTTTAAACATTGATTCAAATATTACTTTAAAACAAAATGCAAAAATAAATATTACAAACTTTGAATTAGGGCTAGGTATTAATAAAAACAATTTTAATACAAATTTAGATGAAGAGAATTCAAACTTAAATATTTTTGGACTTGTAAAATTGTATGAAAAAAGTAATTCATATTCAATATTTAATACAGTTCATAATGCGAAAAATTGTTCAAGTAATGTTTCATATAAACACTCTCTTCATGATGCTTCAAAAGCTATTTATGAAGCAAAATCTATTGTAAATGAAGAAGCTTTATATTCAAAAGTATTGCAAAATTCAAATACAATTTTATTAAGTGATGATGTTGTTATTTTTGCAAGGCCACATTTAGAAATAAATATAGATGAATTAGAAGCTAGTCATGGGGCTACAACTGGAAGTTTAGATAAAGAGCAACTTCTTTATTTACAAGCAAGAGGAATACCTTTAAACAAAGCATATGAGATGTTATTAAAAGCATTTGAAAATGAAGTTTACGATAATATTAAAGACTTAAAAATAAAAGAATTTGTTACAAAATTCAAAAAGAGTGATTATGTTTAAAAAAGATTTCCCATATTTTCAAAATAATGAAATAGCTTATTTAGATAATGCAGCAACTACACATAAACCAAAAGAAGTAATTGATTCACAAAGTGAGTATTATGAAAAATATTGTGCAAATACACATAGAAGTTCTTTTGGTCATGCAAATAAAGCAACACAAAAATATGAAGAGTCTAGAAAAATATTAAAAGAATTTATAAATGCAAAATTAAATGAAGAAATAATTTTTACAAAAGGTGTAACAGAGTCTATAAATTTCATAGCCTCTTCTTTTGTAAAAAACTTTAAAACTGTTATTATTTCATCGCTTGAACATCATTCAAATATAGTTCCTTGGCATATGCAAGGAAGAAAACTAGGTGATGGTTTAGCTGTTGTAAATTGCAATAAAAACTTAGATTTTGATTTTGAACATTTTGAACAACTTTTAAAAGAGAATCCAAAGGCTTTTGTATCAATAACACACATTTCAAATGCCTTTGGGAAAATCCATGATATAAAAGCTATTATAGAACTTGCACACAAATATAAAGCAGTTGTTATGATAGATGGTGCTCAAAGTTTGGCTCACATAAAAGTAGATATGCAAGAGCTTGATGTGGATTTTTTCGCAATTTCTGGACATAAAACATTTGCACCAACAGGAGTTGGAGCTATATATGTAAAACAAAAGTATTTAAAGAACCTAGAAGCATATCAAACAGGAGGAGCAACAATAAATCAAGTTGATTTTAATAGTTCAACACTACTTGATTCTCCTTATAAATTTGAAGCTGGAACGCAAAATATAGCAGGAATTATTGGTTTTGGTACTGCTTTACAATATCTAACTAGAGTAGGATATGAAAATATTGAAATAATTGAAAAAGATGTATTTAACTATTTAGATAAAGAACTAAAAAAAATTCCAAATATTATATTTTATAATGATATAGAAGACTCTATAGGAAGTAGAAGTTTTAATTTTGAAAATATAACTCCTGATGATATTGGAATCTTAGTTGATAAAATGGGAGTTTCATTAAGAGTTGGACACCATTGTGCTCAACCCATTATGAAAAAATTAGGAATCAAAGGAACAATTAGAGTTTCTCTTTCTTTTTATAATGATTATAATGATATAAATAATTTAATAAATGCATTAAAAAAAGCACTTAGTATGCTTCAATAAAAAGTGAAATGAAGTATAAAATATAAAAGAGAATGAAAAGGTAGAAGATGAGTGAAAATTTAAGTATAGCAAATAAAATTTCAAGAATAAAAGATGATTTAGATTTTTTTGAAGATGAATTACAAAAATATGAATATATTATTGATTTAGGGAAAAAATTAGAACCTTTTGAAGATGAAGATAAAATCCCAGAAAATATAGTTCATGGATGTACTTCTCAAGTTTGGTTAGTTTGCCAAAAGAAAGAGGACAAACTAATCTTTAAAGGTACTTCAGAAGCCGTTATTGTAAAAGGTTTAGTTTATATAATTTTAGAGATATTTTCAAATAATACAATTGAAGAATTAAAAAATGCAGATATGGATTTAGTTTACGAATTAGGTCTTTCAGAAGTTATTACTCCAAATAGGCAAAGTGGAGTAATTGGAATGATTAAAAAAATAAAAGAGTATGCAATAACTGCCTAATAACAAAATGCGAAGGAAATAAAATGTCACAAATAGAAAAAGAAAAAAATGATAGCTTCGAAACATTAAGAGAAGAAACAATTAAAAGATTAAAAAATGTATTTGATCCAGAAATTCCTGTAAATATTTATGATTTAGGATTAATTTACTCAATAGATTTTTCAGTAATAGATAACTATACACATGCAAAAGTTAAAATGACCCTAACCTCTCCATCTTGCCCTGTTGCAGAAAGTTTACTAGAACAAGTAAGATATGTAACTTTAAGTGTAGATCAAATTGATGAAGCTGTTGTAGATTTAGTTTTTGATCCACCTTGGGATACTAATATGATGAGTGAAGATGCGAATGATGTTATGGCAGCATCAGGAGCTGCAATTTAATACATAGAATTTAGAGTAGGATTTAACCTACTCTAATTTAGAATATATAAATAGCTGCAAACCAACCAAATATAATAAGTGGAATATTATAGTGAATAAAAGTAGGAACTACTGAATCCCAAATATGGTCATGTTGTCCATCTACATTTAGACCAGATGTTGGTCCAAGTGTACTATCAGAAGCAGGACTTCCAGCATCTCCTAAGGCAGCTGCTGTACCTATAATAGTAATTGTTGCCATTACTGAGAAATCTAATTGCATACATAAAGGTGCATAAATAGTTGCAATAATTGGAATAGTTGAAAAAGATGAACCAATTCCCATTGTAATAAATAAGCCAACTATTAACATAAGTAAAGCCGCCATTGATTTATTGTCTCCAATAATATCTACAATTGAAGAGACTAAAGTTTCAACTCCTCCTGTACTATTTACTACGCTTGCAAAACCATTTGCTGCAATCATAATAAAGCCAATCATACCCATCATTTTTAAACCTCTTGTAAAAAAATCTTGAGTTTCATTTACTTTTACTACACCAAAAATAATAAAGATTAAAAATCCTGCAAGTGAACCTATAATAATTGAATCAGTATATACTTGTAAGGCTAAAGCTGTTACAGCCGAAGCAATAGCAACCCAAATAAATAAAGGATTAATATCTTTTCGTTCTGATTCAACTTCTAAAATTTTGCTCACATCATAAACTCTTTTATTTTTATATGAAAAGAAAATAGCAACAAGTAAACCTAAAAACATTCCAAAAACAGGAAAGGCCATAGCAAGTGGAAGTTGAGCTGAAGTTGCTAGAACTCCTGCTTCAACTAAATTTTTTAATAAAATCTGATTTAAAAATATTCCACCAAATCCAATAGGAAGAAGCATATATGTTGCTACTAAACCAAAAGTAATAACACAAGCTACTACTCTTCTATCTATTTTAAGTTGTGCCATTGAGTGTAATAATGGAGGAATTAAAATTGGAATAAAAGCAATATGCACAGGAACAAGATTTTGAGAAGAAACAGCTGCAAGCAAAATTAGTGTTAACATCAAATACTTTATATAAATAAACTGCATAGCTGAACTACCGTTATTTATCTTTTTTATAATCATATTTGATAATAAATCAGTAATACCTGACTTTGAGATTGCAACAGCAAAAGTACCAAGCATAACGTAACTTAGCGCTATTGTTGCACCATTTCCAAGTCCTTTATTAAATGCATCAATTGTTTCATTTAATCCTAAGCCACCTGTTAATCCACCTACTATCGCTCCAACAATTAAAGCAATAACAATATTAACTCTCACAAGAGAAAGTAAAACCATTACGAGTACAGCAATTACTACAGAATTCATCTGTTTCCTTCATTATTATATTAAAATTATATATTATGTTTATATTAATTTTATTTTTGAAGCTAAGAGTTTATTTAAATTCTAGTAAGAAGCTTATTAATCAAAATAATTTTTTTATAAATTTAAAGGTAAAAATTTAAAAATAATTTTTTTATCTCATTTTTATAAGTAATAATATCAAGAAATTAATCTCTTTTTTGTATAATGTTCAACATGGCAAAACATTATAAAATTCAAAAGAAAAAAACCTTACTAAGAACAGTAGTAGATATAATATTTAAAATTTTTGTATTAATAACAATTCTATTTTTCTCTTATATTCTTTATGATAAAGCAGATTTTAAAACTAATGAATTTGATTTTGATAGAAAAAAAGGAAATAGTAGAAACCAAGGCGATGCTCCTTCAAAACTAAAATGGTTTGATGATTTTAAAGGTGTTGAAAATGTCTCAGATAAAAAGAAAAAAGAAAAAAGTTCTAGTACAGGATTTTCTTATAAAGGATTTTAAGAAATAGAAGAAACTTCTATTTCTCAAAAATTCTATCAAGGGTGGCTTTTGATAAAAATCTATCATAATAAGCATTATCAAAACTTTGTTTTGCAGAAGTTAATAAATAATTTGCATTAATTAAATCAGTACTTGTAGAAAGTCCTTCTTTAAATCTATTATTAACAATCTTATAATTCTCTTTAGATTGAGCCAAAGAGGTTTTTGCTGTTTGGAAATTAAGTTTAGAAACCTCAAACTCTTCTAAGGCATTCTCATATTGAAGTTTTATTGATAATTTTAAATCAGCTAAATCTTCATTTGCTTGTAAAATTCTCTTTTGATAAATCACATCTTGAGATTTATCGATTCCACCATTAAAAAGATTCCAAGAGAGTGTAATCATAGCTGTTTCTTGAGAATCAACTTCTCTTTCATTTGTTTTTAGAAAAGCATCATCACCATATTTATTATAAGCAAGACTCAAATCTGCATTTGGCATAAACTCACCCTTATTTGCACTTTTTAGACTTCTTATAGACTCTATTCTTTTCATTAAAGCTTTTATTTCACTTCTTGCCTCAAGCTCTTTTTCATTGTAAGTATTTTCCATAATCTCTGCTTTTGACAAAGCAACAATTTTTTCATCTTTTTTTAGAAATCCCCCTAAAATATTTTTTAGTTGATATCTCGCAATTCTAGCATCGGCTTTTGCACGAGCAAGACTTTGTTTAGATTGTAGCATTTGCGCATTTACTTGAAGTAAATCATTTTTTGCTAATAAACCTTGTTCAAATTTATTTTCAGAATCTCTAAATTGTTGTTCAAGTAATTTAAAAGCATTTTCAGCTGTTTCAATATTTTTTAAACTTTTCAAATATGAAATATAACTTTTTTTTGTATTTAATATCAAATCATATTTTGCTGCTTCTAATGAAAACATTGAATATAGAGCTAACTCCTCAGAACTTTTCAAATTATATTTATCTGTAAGACCATTAAAAAGATTATAAGAAAGTGTTGCACTTCCATTAGAATGGTCTTTTCCTAAATTATCTAGGTTTTCAGATTTTGCATTATAAGAATAAGATAAGTCCAACTTTGGCTGATAAGCACCTTTTGAAATATTTATATTCTCTTTTGCTTCATCATAGATATATTGTTGTTTCTTAAAACTATTATTATTTAATAAAGCAGATTCTACTGCTTCATCAATATCAAGAGAATAAAGGTTTGTTCCTAATAATGCTATTGGTAAAACTATTGCTATTTTTCTTAAGATTTTTTTCTTCATTTTGAATCCTTTACGCTTTACTTACATCAACAGGCATACTTTTATTCCTGCTCATTTTTTGCTCAAGTTTTATAAAAAACATTAAAAGAGCTGGTGTAACAAAAATAGTAAATATTGTAGAGAAAGCAAGTCCACCTGTTATAACTGAACCTAAACCTCTATAAAATTCACTTCCTGGTCCTGGAATTAATACAAGTGGTAACATACCAAAAATAGAAGTCATTGAAGACATATAAATTGGTCTAATTCTTGTCCTAGTTGCCTCTATTACTGCTTTTTTATGATCCAATCCTTCTTTTCTAATATAATTTAAACTTTGATGAACTATTAAAATTGCATTATTTACAACAATTCCAACTAAAATAATAAATCCAAGCATTGTTAAAATATCAAGAGGTTGAGGAGCAATAAACATATTTGTTAATTTAAGTCCAATAAATCCACCAGCGGTTGCTAGAGGAACTGTAAACATAATAACAATTGGATAAAGGAAATTACCAAATAATGATGCCATTAATAAATACACAATCACAAGTGCTAGAATAAAGTTATCCATTAAAAGTCCAATTGTTTCAGTCAATTTATCAGCTGTTCCAGAGATTCCAATATCCACAGAAGAAGGAATCATATTCTTAGCTTTCATTCCTTCAAGCATGTCACCAATTGATTTCATAGCTTCATCAATAGTCATTCCAGGAGGTGGAGTAACTTGAAGAGTAATTGTTCTTTTTCCATTTAAATGTCTAATTTCTGAAATACCACTTGTACTTGTATAACTAGCAAGTGAAGAAACAGGAACTAATGAAGAATTTGGTAAAGCTATTTGTGCACCCATAATATCTTCAGGAGTTTGAATCTCTTCCTCTGAAGCTTTTAATACTAAATCAATTTTCTTTTTACCATCTTGTTCAAAATCTCCAACATTTCTACCGCTCATTAAAACATCAATTGAAATTCCTAAATCCTTTGAACTCATTCCTAGTGCTTTTAAAGCATCATTATTTGGTTTGATTCTAACTTCGGGATAAAGTAATTCAACTGAAGGAACAGGTCTTACTTGGGAACCTTTTATCGTTCCCATGGTTGCTCCAAATAATTTCATACCTACATTTGCAATATTTTCAATTTTTTCACCACTTATATCTATATTTACAGTATTTCCTTCACCAATACCATCTTCAAATACTCCTGATTGAAGTGAAATTCCAATAGTAGAAGGAATAGAATTAACCAAGGGTCTAAACATAGGAATTAGATCTTTTGCTCTATCTTCATGCATAGAAGTTCCACCAAAAATATTAAAATCTCCAAAGGAAACAAAAAAAGCTCTACTAACTCCAGGGATGTTTCCAACATCTTTATTAATATGTGGTTCAATGCCTTTCATTAAATATGCACCCATGTCATATCTTTCTTTATATGAAAGTCCAGGAGGAGTGATTAAAATATTAAAAATTAAGTTTTTATTACCTTGTGGTAAATAATCAAGCTTCGGAAATAACATAAATATAGCACCAACTGAAATTGCACCTAAAGAACCTATTGTAATAATCTTTGTAAGTGCATTTTTTAGAGATAAGGTAACAATACTCATAATAAAATCTACAAATTTATGTCCTATATTTGCAAGAGTTCCAGCCTCTTTTGGTTCTTTTTTTGAAAGTCCTGCAAAAGATTTCCAAAGCATTGGAATAACTGAAATTGATACGAATAATGAAAACGTAACAGCTGCTGTAACAGCAATAGCAATATCTTTAAATAATTGCCCTGCTTCATCTTGTAAGAATACAATTGGCAAGAATACAGCAATAGTTGTAAGAGCAGAAGCAATTAATGCTCCCCAAACTTCGCTAGCTCCTACATATGCAGCTTCTGAAATACTCAATCCTTCTTTTCTATGCCTATCGATATTTTCTAAAACAACAATAGCGGAATCAACTAGCATACCAACAGCAAAGGAAATACCTGCAAGAGAAATAGTATTTAAACTTCTTCCCATAGCTTCTAATATTATAAAAGTACCAATAATTGAAATAGGAATTGCAACAGAAACAACAGCAGTTGGAGAAATAGCTCTTAAAAAAATTATAAGAATAAGGACAGCTAAAATACCACCAATCATAATATTTTGTTTAACTAAATCAACAGAACCTACAATATATGGTCTTTGATCATATATCCAATGAAGTTCTAATTCTTTGTCATTTAATATTGTTGCATTTAATTCATTTACAACTTTTTCTACTTCATTTGTAAGCTGTACAATATTTGCATCAGAACTTGGTTGAACTCCTAAAAAGATACCGTCTTTGCCTAAGAACATAGCAACAGAACTTGCTGTTTCATATCCAAAATCAATACTTGCAATATCTCTAACTCGTACTCTTTGTTCTCTATTTGAAACTAAGATTGTATCTTCAATATCTTTTATAGAGGAGAATTTACTTACAGTTCTAATTCTATAAGCTCTTCTTTCTACATTTAAAATACCAGCACTTACATCTACATTTTCACCTTGTAAAATATCAATAACTTTTGGAATAGTCAAACCATAAGAGGCTAATTTGTTCACATCAAATACAATTTGCATTTCTTGTTCACGTCCACCTCCTCCCATAGTCCCAGAAACTCCATTAACTCTTTTTATTACTGGTTTAATTTCATCATCAAAGAAGGTTTTGTATTCATCAACATGTCTTAAATTACCCTCTTTTGTTTGAAGCATTGTCCAAATAACAGGACTTGCACTTGCAGTTTCAATTACTGGTTTTTCAACATTTTCAGGATAAGAACTAACTTCATTTAATTTATTTGAAACATCTTGTAAGGCTGCTCTTAAATCTGTCCCTAACTTAAAGGTTAATGTAATTTCACCTGAATTATCTTTTGAAGATGAGTCATATTCTATTAAGTTATTTAAACTCTTAAGTGCGTCTTCTTGCTCTTCAATAATATCTTTTTCAATTTCATAAGGAGTCGCTCCTGGCCAAATGGTTGTAACTTTAATTTCTGGCTTTGTTACATTTGGTGTTAATTGATACGGCAGTTTTGTTAATGATAAAAAACCAAATAACACAACAATAAGTACGGATACAACAATTGTAACTGGGTTTTTTATGGAAAATTTAATTAAATCCATTGATTATCCTATTTATTTATAATTTTCACAGGAGAGTTAGGGAAAATTCTTTCATTTCCTTTACTAACGATGTCTTGTCCTACAACTAATCCTTTTCCCGTAACTGCAATTTTATTATCAATAAAACCTACAATTTGGACAGGAATCATTTGAGCTGTCATTTTATCATCTATAAAGAAGACAACATTTTGTCCAAATCTTTTTATAACCGAATCTCTTGGCAATAAAAGACCTTCTACTATTGCATCTTTAGAAAGTTTAACTTTTGCTTCTTGTCCATCAAAAACGAAGGTTTCACTAACATCTGCTTTAAATTTTATTGGAAAAGTTCTAGTTAGTTTATCCCCTTGTGGAATTGCAGCATTTAATTTTGCTTTTAAAGTTTTTTCTCCAACTAAAATATCATAGTTTTCACCCTTGTTTAGACCTTCAAATATATTTAAAGGAATATTAAAAGTAATCTCTGCTTTTCTTGTATCAACTATAGTTGCAACCGCAGTTCCTGCGCTTACCCATTCACCTAAGTTAATACTTTTTTCAACTATGATTCCAGAAAATGGAGCTTTTATACTTTTTTTATAGCTTTGAATTTGAAACTCTTTTAAGTTTGCTTCTAAGGCTTTTACCTTACTTGAAGATGAGCTTCTTTTTAAAAGTGAATCATCATACTCTTTTTGAGTAATTGTTTTACTTTCTAAAAGTTTTTTATATCTTTCATAATCTTTTGCTGAATTATTCAAAGTATCTTTTGCAGCTTTTAAATTTGCTTTTATTGCATTAATTTGAGCATTTAGAAGATCTGAATCAATTAAAACTAATGTTTTCCCTTTTTTTACAACATCCCCTACTTCAAAGTTAATTGACTTTACTACCCCAGAGTTTTGCGCTGCTAAAACTGAACTTCTATCAAATTTTAAAGTTCCTATAAACTCTTGAAGTGGATTAACTTCACCTTTTACTAGCTTAGTAGTCTCAACTAATGATGGACTTGCTGCAAATAATGAAATACAAAAAACTGTCATTACTAATAATTTATTTAACATATATTTATCCTTCTTCTTTTTTTAACTATTTGTTAATTTTTTTGTTAATTTTTGCACAAAAGGTGCCACAACGAAAATAATAGGAAAGGCAACTAAAAATGCTTTCCAATAAGCTTCTAACCATATAAATAAGAAATTGTCTATTAAACCTAAGTTTATAAAAGTAATAACGCCACTCATTAAACAACTCATAAATAAGGACATTAAAAAGGCAAATATTATTCTTGTATATTTTTGATGAATCATTTTTCAAGCCTTATTAATTTAAAAATAGCATCAATAAATTGTTTAAAATTCTGTTTTGTATCAAAATTATTTTGACTCATCTTTCTAAGAGCTAAGCCTTTTTGATAGGTCAAAATTCCATCAACTAAAGCTAAAGATTCATTTTTTAATTCACCTTTTTGTACACCATCTTCAAAGATTTTTAAAAGTTTTGCTCTAAAAAATTCATTTTTATTACAATTAAATTCTTTCATTCTTGGATTTTCTTCAGATAAAACAATAGATAAAAACTCTTTATATCCATTAAAATGTTTTAAATTTTCTTCATCATCTTCTAAAACTAATTTAAAAAATAGCTCTAGTTTTTCTTTTGTACTATTAGCTTTTTCAAGTGACTCTACTAAATCTTTATTATATTTTTCAATATGAATATTAATTATCTCAAAAATAATATCTTCTTTATTTTCAAAATATTCATAGATAGTTCCTTTCCCAATACCAGCTATTTTAGCTACTTGTGCAACTGTAATATTTTTCATTCCTATTTCATGAATTAAATCTGTACAGGATAAAGCAATTTCTCTTCTTTTCTCTTCCTTCTTTACTTTTCTAGGACTCAAGAATTTACCTCCATTTTTATTTGACCGACCGTCGGTCAATAACTATTTCAAGAGTATAACTATTTTTACTTAAAAGTTATTTAATAATTAATTCTTAAAAAAAGTGTCAAAGTATCTCTTCATATACAAAAATTTCAACAGACTTAATTTTTATTTTATAGTCTAGTAAGTCTACATGATAACTTGACAATAAAATATAATTAGGTTAATATTCCATTTTTAAAAGGAAACCATATGACAAAAACAATACCAATATTACTCAAAGAACAAAAAGTATTATTAATTGGAGCAGGAAAAGTGGCTTTACAAAAAGCACGAGTCTTAGCTGACAATAATATTGATTTTAAAATAATTGCAAATGAACTACAAAAAGATATTTATGATTTATGTAAAAATATAAAAAAGAAAAAATTTACTATAAAAGATATAAAAGATTACCATATTGTAATAGATGCCACAGGAGATTCAAAAGTTACAAAAAAACTCCTGCGTTATAAAAAGAAAAATACACTTTTACTTAATGTTGTAGATGCTCCTAAATATTGTGATTTTTATTTTATGGCTTTAACAAAAAACAGACCTTTACAAATAGCAGTATCAAGTAATGGGGCTTCCCCAACAGCAGCAAAATATTTTAGAGACGAATGTGAAAAAATAGTACCAAAAGATATAAGTAAATACTTAGCTAGAAAGCAAAAAGAAAGAAATACTGGGATTATTGATATAAAAACAACAAAAAAAGAGCTTGAGAAAAAAAATACTCAAGTATATTTAGTTGGATGTGGATTAGGAGATGTGGAACTTCTGACTATAAAAGCATATAAAATTATAAAAAAAGTTGATGTTGTTTTATATGATAATTTAATTAGTGCAGAGATTATGGAAATAGTACCAAAATCAATAAAAAAAGTATATGTAGGAAAAAAGAAGGGTTATCATAGTAAATCACAAGAAGAGATAAATGCTTTAATTCTCAAATATGTTAAAAAAGGCTTAAAAGTAGCAAGACTAAAAAGTGGTGATCCTTTTGTTTTTGGAAGAGGAGCTGAGGAATTAGAAAGTTTAATAAAACAAAATATTCCTACAGAAATAATCTCAGGAATAAGCTCTTCAATAAGTGGATGTTCTACTGCTGGTATTCCAATTACTGCAAGAGGATATGCTTCAGGATTTACTGTTGTTTCTGCACATCTTAAAGGAAACAGCGTAAACCTAGATTGGGTAGATTTACTTAAAAAAGAAAATCATACCGTTGTTGTACTCATGGGATTAAGTAGAGCACAAGAGATTGTAAAGGAATCCAAAAGATTAGATATCAATCAAGACAAACTTTGTGCAATTGTTTCAAATGCAAGTAGAAAAAATCAAAAAGTATTGATTACAAAATTAAATAAACTAGAAGATGCCTCAAAAAAGATGGAATCACCAGCAATTTTAATTTTTGGAGATGTTGTTAAATACAATGAACTCTTTAAAAAGGCTATTCCTAGCCAATTTATTGTAGATTAATAAAGTATACCCAAGTAACCAACTAGATTTACTTGACATTAGTATAATTATTTGATATACTTCCGTCAAGTTTTGATTATTAAATCAAATTAAAGGGAATAAAATGGAAGAAAAAGCTTATCGTTCAATTGTTAAAACGATATCGTGGAGAGTTGTAGGTACTCTTGATACTATTGCAGTTTCTTATTTTATAACTAGTAGTTTTGTTATGGCAGCATCGATTGGTTCAATTGAAGTTGTTACTAAAATGTTTTTGTATTATTTTCATGAAAGAGGATGGAATAAAATCAGCTTAGGGAAAATAAAACAACCCGATTATCAAATATAGGAAAAGCATGGAAACAATAGAAGAATTAAATAAAAAATTTAAGAACTCAAGCCCTGAAGAAGTATTAGAATATTTTTTAAGTAAGAACAATAATATTGCATTATCTTCTAGCTTTGGTGCAGAAGATCAAGTTCTAACACATATGATGTTAAAGATAAAAAATGATGCAAATATTTTTACATTAGATACAGGTAGATTGCCTTATGAAACATATGATGTTATGGATAGGACTAATCTTAAATACAATATAAAAGTAAATGTTTTTTTTCCTAATAGTGATAATGTAGAAAAACTTTATCAAAAGCAAGGAATAAATGGTTTTTATGAATCAGTAGAAAATAGAAAAAATTGTTGTTTTGTACGAAAATTAGAACCTTTAAAAAGAGCTTTAGAAAATGTTGATATCTGGGTTACTGGCTTAAGAGCTGAGCAAAGTATCACTAGAAAAGATATGCAAATGTTTGAATATGATGAAAGTAATGACTTAATTAAACTTAATCCTTTAATTAATTTTACAGAAAAACAAGTATGGGACTATATTTTAAAAAACAATGTACCTTTTAATAAGCTTCATTCTCAAGGATATCCAAGTATTGGATGTGCACCATGTACTAGAGCAATAAAAGAAGATGAAGATATAAGAAGTGGACGATGGTGGTGGGAAAACCCAGAACATAAAGAGTGTGGTTTACACCAAAAATAAAATTACAATAAATTCAAACTTTCAATTTGAACTAATTGATGGAGAAAAAAATGATAAATACCGAGAAACTAACACATTTAAAACAACTTGAAGCAGAATCTATTCATATAATCAGAGAGGTTATAGCTGAATTTGATAATCCAGCTATGCTTTATTCAGTAGGTAAAGATTCAGCAGTAATGTTACATCTTGCTCAAAAAGCATTTCACCCAGCTAAATTGCCTTTTCCTCTACTTCATGTAGATACAAGATGGAAATTTAAAGAGATGATAGAGTTTCGAGATCAAATGGCAAAAAAACTTGGATTTGAACTTTTAGTACATACAAATCCAGATGGTATAGAACAAAACATTGGGCCATTTTCACATGGAAGTGCTGTACATACAGATATTATGAAAACTGAAGGTTTAAAACAAGCATTAAATAAATATAAGTTTGATGCAGTATTTGGTGGAGCTAGAAGAGATGAAGAAAAAAGTAGAGCAAAAGAAAGAATTTATTCATTTAGAGATGAGAATCACAGATGGGATCCAAAAAATCAAAGACCTGAACTTTGGAGTATTTATAATTCAAAAGTAAAAAAAGGTGAGTCAATACGAGTATTTCCTTTATCAAATTGGACAGAACTTGATATTTGGCAATATATATACCTTGAAGGTATTCCTATTGTGCCATTATATTTAGCAAAAAAACGGCCAGTTGTTGTAAGAGATGGAGTAAAAATCTTAGTTGATGATGAAAGATTACCATTAAAAGAAGGAGAAGTCCCAAGTGAAGAATTTGTAAGATTTAGAACTTTAGGATGTTATCCATTAACAGGTGCAGTCGAATCAACAGCAGCTACACTTCCTGAAATTATTCAAGAGATGTTATTAACAAAAACTAGTGAAAGACAAGGAAGAGTTATAGACAATGACAGTGCAGCTTCAATGGAAAAAAAGAAAATAGAAGGATATTTCTAAAATTCTTTAATAAAAAATTGCGGTATATAGGTTTATCTCTTTTAGTGTAAAAATTGATTAAATAAAGAGTAAAAAAGATAATAAATATGATAAAAGGTATTTAAAAATGTCAATTCAAGAGAAAAAAATTGCAGATGATATAGAGAGTTATTTAAAAGAACATGAACATAAACAGTTAGTTAGATTTATTACATGTGGAAGTGTTGATGACGGAAAATCAACACTAATAGGAAGACTACTTCATGATTCAAAAATGATATTTGAAGATCAATTAGCAGCTATAAAAAATGATAGTAAAAAAAGTGGTACTACAAATACAGAGTTTGATTTAGCACTTTTAGTTGATGGACTTGCTAGTGAAAGAGAGCAAGGTATTACAATAGATGTAGCATATAGATATTTTGCAACAGATAAAAGAAAGTTTATTATTGCAGATACTCCAGGGCATGAACAATATACAAGAAATATGGCAACAGGTGCAAGTACAGCTGATTTGGCAATTATATTAATTGATGCAAGATATGGAGTACAAACACAAACAAAAAGACATACTTTTATTACAAAACTTTTAGGATTAAAAGAGTTAGTAATTGCCATAAATAAAATGGATTTAGTTGATTTTAGTGAAGAAACATTTAATGATATTAAAAAAGATTATATCTCTTTTGCAAAGGATTTAGGAGTTGATGCAAACCTAACATTTATCCCTATTTCAGCTTTAGATGGAGATAATGTAGTAAATAAAAGTGAAAAATCTCCTTGGTATAAAGAAGATACATTACTTGAAGTTTTAGAAAATATTGAGATTGCAACACAAAGAGATTTAACACATTTTAGACTTCCTGTTCAATATGTTAATAGACCAAATCTAAATTTTAGAGGTTTTTGTGGAACAATAGCTTCAGGAGTTATAAAAGTTGGTGATGCAGTAACTGTTTTACCTTCAGGAAAAAGTTCAGTTGTAAAAGAGATAGTAACTTATGATGATAATTTACAATATGCTTATGCGCAACAAGCTATAACCCTAACGCTTAAAGATGAAATTGATATATCTCGTGGTGATATTATAGTTAAAAGTGATGAACAACCAGATCAAGCTAAAGTGTTTGATGTAAGAGTAGTTTGGATGGATGAGAATCCTTTAACAAAAGGAAAATCTTATTACATTAAAAGAGCGTCAACTGTTACAAGTGTTTCAATAGAAAGTTTTTATTATAAAACAAATGTAAATACTTTAGAAGAAGAAACAACACATAAGTTAGAATTAAATGAGATAGGTTTTGCAAAACTCTCTTTAAATCAAACAATTGCCTATGATTCTTATGAACATAACAAAACTATGGGAAGTTTTATCATAATAGATAGAGTGAGCAATAACACAGTTGGAGCAGGAATGATTGTTGATAAAGTTCAAGAAAATTCAAAGCAAACTATATCTGAACATTCAGAGTTCGAAGTAGAATTAAATGCTTTAATAAGAAAACATTTTCCCAATTGGGAAGCAAAAAAAATAGTATAGGTATTATTATGAAAAAAGAGAATGCAGCACAAAGAGTTGAGAGAATAAAAAAAGAAAAAAGTGGTTTAGATGTTTTAGAAGATATAAAAAGATATGCTAAATCTAATGAACCTTTAGATCCTGAAGATATAGATAGATTTAAATGGTATGGACTTTATACACAAAATAAAAATTCTCAAGATGAATCTGATGAAAACCTCTATTTTATGTTACGTGTAAAATTAGAAAAAGGTGCTATGAATTTAGAGCAAATGAAAGTTGTTTCTGAAATATCAGAAAAATATGCAAAAGAAACTGCAACTCTTACTACAAGACAAGATATACAGTTTCATAATATTTCAGTTCAAAATTTGCCAACTATTTTTGAGAAACTTCAAAAAGTGGGATTAAGCACTGTATTTGCAGCAGGTGATGTACCAAGAAATGTAGTAACTTGTCCAGTTTCTGGAATTGAACATGAGGAAGTAATTGATGTAAATCATATCTCTTCTTCAATCAATGATTATTTTAGAGGAAATAAAGAGTTAGTAAATTTACCAAGAAAATATAAAGTAGGAATAAGTGCTTGTTCTAAACATTGTATGGGACATGAAATACAAGATCTTTCATTTACAGCTGTTAAAATTGAAGATGAAATACTATTTGATGTAAGTGTTGGAGGAGGCTTAGCTTCTAACAAGCAAATTGCAACACATCTTGGATATGTAAAAGAAGAAAATATATTAGAAGTGGTGAAAACTGTTTCTTATATATATAGAGATTATGGATTAAGAGAAAGCAGAAAAAAAGCAAGATTAGGACACCTCATCGACCAATTAGGGATTGAAGAGTTTAAAGCTTTAGTAGAATCAAAAATAGGATTTAGCTTCTATAATAAAAGTATTCAAGAGTATACACCTTATTCTAAAAGAGAACATTTTGGAGTACATAAGTCAAAAAAAGAAGGTTATTCATATATTGGATGTGCAATAAATGGTGGAAAATTAGGAGCTAAAGGTTTAGCTTCATTAGCTTCAAGTCTAGAAAAGTATCAAGCTACTACTATAAGAGCAACGAATACACAAAATTTCATTATCACTGATGTACCAAATGAAAATGTTGATTTATTAGTAAATGAATTAAAAAATCAACAAATAGATGCAAATCCAAGTTCATTTAAAGCAAGAACAATATCTTGTACAGGAATAGAGTTTTGTAAATTTGCCATTGTCGAAACAAAAAACCAAGCAATAGAACTGGCAAAATATTTAGAAAAACAATTTCCTGATTTTGATGAAACAGTCTCTATATCTGTAAATGGTTGTCCAAATTCTTGTGCTCATCCTCATGTGGTTGATATAGGATTATTAGGAACAAAATTTAAAGATGCAAATGGTGATACAGTATCTGGATTTGAAGTAATTTTAGGTGGAAACCTAGAAGGAGACAAATCTTCATTTGGTGAAAAAACAAAATTAAAAATAAAAGATACACAAGTAAATGAAGTTGTCGAAAAACTTATTTTGGAATATCAAAATTCAGATATAAATGTTTTTAATCAATTTGTAAAAGAAAAAGTTAGTGATCAAAGTTTCATTGCAAAATTGGTAGAAAGCTAGTTAATACTAGCTTTCCATCTTTAAATAGTTTAATCTTATAAACTCCTATAGATTTGCTTGATATTGAAAATAAACTGTGCTATAATTCGAAAATTTTAAGATAAAAGGAATGTAAAATGGGAATTGTATCAACAAAAGGTGAATACGGTTTAACAGCAGTTCTTATATTATCAAGACAAACAGATAAAGAATTATTACAAACAAAAGAAATCGCAAAAGCAGGAGATATTCCTCAAAATTATCTTGAACAAATTTTAGTTGTACTTAAAAAAGCTGGACTTGTAATAAGCATAAGAGGGGCAAAAGGTGGCTATAAACTAGCAAAAAGCCCAAGTAGTATTACTGTATTTGACGTATTAGAATCGCTTGAGTGTTGTTTTGCACAAAAAGATAGTACTACTGAAAGAAATATTTTACAACCATTTTGGGAAGATACTCAAAATAAAATAGAAAACATTTTCCAGATTTCAATAAGTGAACTAGATGAATTTCTAGAAAAAGATTCTTCAAATTTACTATACTACATATAATAAAATACACTTCTTATTATAAAATAACAATTAACAAAGCACGGAGAAACAATGAAAATATTAGAAGTAAGACCAGTTCAAAAAAGTGATATTGCGGTTAAGAAAAACCCAGAAGTTGTTCCAAAAAGTTATTTCAACGCAATTTTTCAATATAATGAAAAAAAATATACAGCAACAATTAGAATTTCAACAAATCACGTAGCAGAATGTATAAATGAAAAAAACGAGTCTGTTTCTTTAAGAAAAGAGACTGAAGATAACTTAATTACGGCTATTGCAAAGTACAATAATAATTTAGAAAAATAAACAAAAAAGATATGACTTATTCATGAGCTTTATCTTTAAATAGCACTTGATGTATTTCAAGAAGTTTTTGTTTTTCTTCTTTTGTTCTTAATGTATCTTGTGCATTTTCAAAGGAAATCCTAGCATACTCTTTAGCTAAATTAGCTAGCTCTTTATCTTTGTTATTATTCAAAGAAAAAAGTATTTTTTGCAAATGAACTAAAACATCAATATTCTCTTTTCCATCTCTAGCTATTGGATTAAAAATCTGTTTTATAAACTTATTTTTATCATAAGGCACAATAGAAATATTTTTGTATTTTATCTCTTGTTCAATAATTTCTATATTTTTATTTTTATTTAAAATTCTTGCGATGATTGTCAAAATATAAATTGCTGTTCCTGGATCATTTACAGCAGGAGATAAAGCTCTCTGTCCAATTTCACTAAGCATAGTCAAATTATAATCCGGACTAACATCAGTGTTTCTACTATCTTCTATTATAAAATAATCAAAAATTTCATCTTTATTTTCAACATAACTACATACATAACAAACAACTTCTCCATATACAATAAAATCACCCTCTCTAGCCATAATATCAATTTTTATATCATGTTTTTTTGCATAAGTATTTAATCCCTCAAGGTTTATTTTACAGATATATCCTATTGCTGGTGAGTGCACTTGATATCTATGTTCTGTAATTGATGTTGTTTTCAAATTACTTGTTGGATTTTCCCAAAATTCTTTTAATTGATTATTAGCTAGTTTTTCTATTTTTTTAACCGTATCGTTTAATCTTCCCAACTTTGATAGTGTTCCTATCCATTGAATAAGAATAAACACCAAATAAATAAGGACTAGTATAGTTAGAATAAAAATAATTAGTATTCCACTTTTACTATAAAGTTCTTGCCCTAGAGCAATTTGAGAAATCACTGCATACAAAAAAGCTGCAAGAAAACTACTTATTGCATTTTGTGCTGTTTTGTCATTCATAACAACTAATGTAGCACGGGGTGTAATATTACCTGCAACTGAGGAGAAAGCTGAAACCATAACACCTATTGAGAATGTTGCTACAGCTAACATACTAGAAGACAAAATACTCAATAAAGAGTCCAAGGTATTCTTATTTATTTCAAATAAAAGAGGTATTTTAATATTCATATCAATATATAAAGTAAAAAAAAGTAAAAAAATTGTAAAAAGAATTCCATAAAAAGGAATAAGCCAAATCTTATTTTCAGGGTTTTGAAACCAAAGTTTTAATTTGTAAAGTTTATTTGAAATATAACCATTATGTAGCATCATTTCTATCCTGTTATTTTTTATTATTATATTTTCTTTTGACAAGAAAAAAGATGAATAATTATTATAACATATTTGATATTTTGCCTATAAATAATCTTAAAATATGAAAAAAGAACAAGAAAAAGCAAGTCTTTTTAGACTTCTTTTTCTTGTAAAATAACTTACTTTCCCTACTTTTTATAAAGTTTTTTCTAAAGTTATATCAATAAACTTATAAGATGGAGTAAAACTTTTTTTATCATGATGTTCTATTGATACTAAAGGTGTTGCTTCAGGAAAATATGCAGCAGCACAACCCTCTTTAATATCATAAACTACAACTTCAAAATTTAAAACTTCTCTTTTAATTTTATCTCTACTATGAGATTGTATATTTACAAATTCTCCATTAGATAACCTGAGTTTTTTTACATCTTTTTCATTTAAAAAGATAATCTTTCTTTTATTTTTTATTCCACGGTATCTATCATTTGTATCATATACAGTTGTATTAAACTGATCATGTGACCTCATAGTCATCAAAGACAGATGATTTTTTTCTAAAGTTAAGTTAGGTACTTCATTTACAATAAAATTCGCTTTTTTTGTTTTAGTTTTCCAAACTCTATTTTTTGCACTATTATATAATTCAAATCCCTCGCCATTTTCAATTGAGTTATTATAAGAAATAAAAGAAGGTAAAACTTCCTCTATTTTTTCTCTAATTTTACTATAATCACTAATCAAATCTAAAAAATCAACTTTTTTATTTCCTAATGTTGCATTAGCAATTCCAGCAATAATTGCAGGTTCTGATTTTAAATCTCTTGAAGCAGGAACATTTCTTCCTTTTGAAGAATGAACCATACTCATCGAATCTTCAACAGTCACACTTTGAACACCATGAAGTTGAATATCTAATTCTGTTCTTCCTAAACAAGGTAATATTAAAGCTTCTTTTCCACAAATTAAATGACTTTTATTTAAATGAGTTGAAATATGAACTGTTAAATTACATGCTTTTAAAGCTTCATAAGTCAGCTTAGTATCAGGTGCTGCATCTGCGAAATTTCCACCAAGTCCAATAAATACTTTATTTTTTTCTTTGTGCATTGCCTTGATTGCATGAACCATATCAAAACCATGAGTTCTTGGACTTTTAAAATTAAATACACTATCAATTTTTTGTAAGAATTCTTCTTTTGGAGCTTCACTAATTCCTACTGTTCTATCTCCTTGAACATTACTATGTCCTCTTACAGGACAAGCACCTGCTCCTTCTTTTCCAATATTACCTTTTAGTAAAAGTAAATTCATAAGCTCTTCAATTGTTGCTACACCATGTTCATGTTGAGTTAATCCCATAGCCCAACAACAAATAGTTTTTTCTGAATTTAAGTAAAGCTCTGAAATTTCAATAACCTCTTCCATACTTAAAGAAGTTTGTTCAAGTAAAAATGGCCACTTTTTTTCTAAAATATTTTTTTTGTATTCTTCAAAACCTGATGTATGGGCTTTGATAAAGACTTTATCAACAGAATCAGAATGCATTTCAAGTATATATTTAATTATTGCTTGAATTAAAGCCATATCACTACCCATTTTAACTTGATAATAATGACTGCTTATTGCTGTTGCTTTATTACTTATCATTTGCCCTATATCTTGAGGATGAATAAAAGATACTAATCCCGCTTCTTTTAAAGGATTTATAGAAACTATCTTAGCTCCTCTTTTTGAAGCTTTTTGCAATTCACTTAACATTCTAGGATGATTCGTCCCTGGATTTTGCCCAAATATCATTATTAACTCTGCTTTGTCAAAGTCTTCTAAAGACACTGTGCCTTTTCCAATACCCACAGATTCTTCCATTCCTACACCGGAACTTTCATGACACATATTAGAACAATCTGGGAAATTATTTGTTCCAATCATTCTGCCTAAAAGTTGATATAAAAATGCTGCTTCATTAGAGGTTCTTCCTGATGTATAAAATATTGCATCATCTGGCTTCTCTAAATTTTTCAAATGTTTAGCAATTATATTAAAAGCATCCTCCCATGAAATAGGTTCATATTTATCGTTTTGCTTGTTATAATAAAAAGGTTCAGTTAATCGACCTTGATTTGTTATAGTATAAACATCTAGTTCATTTAACTGTGAAACTGTCTTTTGTAAAAAAAGCTCTTTAGAAGCTCTTTTCTTTGTTGTTTCAAAAGCAATAGCTTTTACTCCATTTTCACAAAACTCAGTCATAGATCTTTCACTATTTTCTGGGTCTGGCCAAGCACAACCTGGACAATCAAATCCATGAGTTTGATTTAACCTAAATAATGTTTGTGAACTTTTAAAAAAACCTTCTCTTATCAAAAATTTTCCAGAGGAGATGAGAGCTCCCCATCCACCTGCTGATTTAATATTTAAATGTTGTTTTTCCATTATTATTTCTCTACAACTCCACCTGCGTCATTACGTGAAGTATCACTAGACTCAACATAAATTGCTTTTGCAACCTCTTTTAAATCATTCCAATCATTTAAATCAATTACTAAACCATTTTCAACTGCATTATTAAATGATTTTTGTAAAGTTTGAGAACTAATGATTTCTGAACTATCACATTTTCTTTTGATTTCACTTTTACTGATTTCTATCATTAAAGTTCTATCATCAGAGCCATCTTTTGTGCTTTTACAAACTGCTGGGAATTCGTCATTTGCGTTGATACAATAAGATATACTATCATCATTTGAAGAATTATTCCACGAGAATCTTGCATTAAGACCTTTTTTAGCAATTCTTAATACTTGTGAAAATACTAACCATCTATTATGACAATTTTTAATCTCTAAAGTTACACTTTCATGATTTAATATTGTTTCTAAAGCATAAGCAATTAATATTTGAATATGCCCTAAAATTGTGTCATGATTTAAATCTGCAGTAATATGAGAATCTTTAGATACCATATTTAAAGATAAGGCACTATTATTTTTTAAATATTTTAAAGCTTTTGCAAAATGTTTAACACCCTTTAATCCAACCATTTCTAAATCAATAACCATTTTTGAGATTAAATCTGCTTCACCTGAATCTCTTTTAAGGGAATTAAATGCGTTATTACATAGAGTTGCTAACTCAGTTCTTGAAACAGAAATTTTCCCTGCATCGATATTTAATCTATCATCTTTACATTTAGGAATTTGAGGAAATAACCACTCTGCATTATGAATTTCTTCTACTAATGGTGCACTTTGAAAAAAAGTAACTTGAACCCATCTATCAGAACGAGGATCAAATTTTGTAGCACCAAACATAGCAAGTTTTGCTCTTAATAAATCCATTGGAAGGAAATCTTCATCTAATACATTTGATTGAATTTCACCCATAGTACAAGCTCCCATAGTCCAAATTCTTCTTATAATAGAGGAATATTGAGGATTTTCTAATAAGAATTTTGTTACTGTTTCTTCTTGTGAAACATCACTTAATTTAGTATTTAATTTTGAAACTTGTCGTGCAATATCTAAAGGTAATTCTAATTCTGCACCTTTATCTACATCTCTTATTCCAAGCCTTGGTTCACCTTTATCTTCTGAAACATACCAAAACCAATAATTACTTCTCTTTTGTGAAAAATCAAAATTTAAAGCCCATGAATAATGTGATTTAATTTTTTCTTTTAATGCACTAATTGTTACACCTGATAACTCTAAAGGTTGTTCATCAACTCTCATGTAATTTTCATGTTCATCTACAAGTTTAGGAAATAATTCAAGAACAGAAGATATTAAAACCTCTTGAGCTTCAAAAGATAAATCACATGTACTCTCAATCAATTCTTTATATGTTTGACCAAGAAGATTATTTACAGATTTAATAATAGAAGGAATTTCAGAAGCTGCTTTAACATTCAATTCTTTTTGAGTTTCATTTATTGTTACAACATCACTTAAGTGCGTTATAGCTCTATTCAAATATCCAATTAATTCTTTTGATTTATCTTTTGTAATTACTTCTAAAGATACTTTACTTAATGCTAATTCTCTTTGATGTAACCAGTTATCAACAACTTTTGGATGTCTAATTAAATATGGAGCCATACCTAATCCAGTTGCATTACCTATACCTAAAAATCTTTGAATATTTTTATCTAAAGATACAGCTTTATCTCCACCTTTATTTTTTGCAATAAAATTTGCCCAATCTAAAGAAAATTGTCTTAAAATATAAACGGCACACATTTCAGCAGAAAAAGATTGTGAGAAATCAGGATTATCTCCCAAGGCAGCATAATCATTTATACCAAATTTTCCACTACCATAAACAGCAGTAGTTCTTAAGATATAACCAACTTTTGATACCTCTTCAATACTTGGCTGTTTACCATTTGATAAAGATTCTATAACATGATCAAATACTCTAACACTTTTATTCGCACGTGCTAGAACAATAGCTCTATTTGAGTTTCTACCTGCTTCTTGTAAAGGAACATTATTTCTAAGTATTTCTAGTAACTTATCACTAACTTCACCTTCAATTAACGTAAAGGTTGTATCCCATTTTTCAGCAATAACTCTATCATTTCTCTCATTGTCTTCAATATGATTAGAAAAAATCACTAAATTATAAATATTATTTGGTGTTTTAATCTCATAAATTGCTGTACCATATCCATCTTTACATAAATCCCAAACTGTTTTTGTGATATTCCACTTTTCGTTTGCCATTTTTCTAACCAAGCTTCTTGTGAAACTAATTCTTGATTGGTGCATTGCACCCATTCTTTTTAGGTTCATTACAATATCTGGACTTCTTAATGACAAGTTTTCAGTAGCATTAATATTTTTACTCATTTTTTCTCCTTACTTTTAAAAAAGAGGTAGGAATTCTACCTCTATATTTTTATCTTAAACCTTGCGCATCTGCCATTTTTACTGCAATTTGAGGTGCAGTCCAAAGAGCTGGTAATAATATAAGCGAAACAGGGACAGCTGTTATTACAATAAATGATTGTAAGGCAGAAATACCACCAGAACCAATTGATATTAAAACAATAGCTAAAGCTCCCATTAAAATTCCCCAAAATGTTCTTAAATAAGGACTAGGTTCAGTACTTCCAGAAACAACTACACTTATAGTATAAGTCATTGAATCCCCTGTTGTTACAATAAAAACTGTTGTCAATATTAAAAATAATATTGATGTAATTAATGGTAATGGTAATGATTGTGTAATAGCTAATAATGAAGCAGGTAAATTAAATCCTTTGAAGGCCTCACTAATAACACCTGGTTGTGTAATTTCAAATGATAAGCCAGCACCACCTACTATTGTAAACCAGAACATTGTAATTAGTGGAGCAAAAATACTAACTGCAATAATTAACATTCTAATACTTCTACCTCTAGAAATTCTAGCTATAAATATAGCCATTAAAGGACCATATCCTAAAAACCATCCCCAAAAAAACACTGTCCACCAGCTAAGCCACCCAGTATCACCTCTAAATGTTGCCATAGGAAGGAAATTTTGAATTGAAGTTCCTACACCTTGTATATATGCATCTACAATAAAGGCAGTTGGCCCAAAAATAAAAATAAAAAACATTAATCCAATTGCTAAAATAATATTCCATCTACTTAAAATCTGAATACCTCTTGTTAATCCACTTAAAGCAGAAATAGTATAGATTATAATTGCAAAGATAACAATACTCATTTGAGTAGTAAAATCATCAGTAATACCAAATAATTTATTTAAAGCATATGAAATTTGTAAACCTAAAAATCCTATTGGACCAATAGTTCCAGCTGCAACAGCTATGATACAGAAAGCATCAACAATAGAACCAAAAGCACCATAAATTACCTTATCTCCAAAAACTGGATAAAGTAATGTTCTAGGTTTTAAAGGTAAACCTTTATCATAATGTAAATGCATTAAAACAATTGCAGTTAAAGTACCTAAAATAGCCCATGCTAAGAATCCCCAGTGCATGAAAGATTGAGATAATGCATTTACAGCTTTTTGGAAAACATCAGCTTCTGCCCCATATAAAGGAGGAGGAGATACAAAGTGTGCAATAGGTTCACCTGCTGCCCAAAATACACCACCACCTGCTAATAAGGTACATAAAATAATTGAAACCCATTGGAAAGTACTCATTTCTGGTTTTTCTAAATTACCAAGAATAACCGAGCCAGTTCTTCCCCAAGAAAGTCCTATTCCTATTGCAAAAGTTGCTAGTAGTAGAAATTGCCAATATGCTCCAAAAAACTTTGCAGACCAAGAAAATCCACCATTCACAATTGAACTTAATAATTTAGCATCAACTAATGCTAAAATTACAAAAGCCATTAAAAATCCACTACTAAGAACTAAAGCTAATTTATCGACTTTATGCTCATTATGCTCTTTTAAAGTTTCTTCTTTTTCTATTAAATCAGACATTTCCATTTTTATATCCTTTTTATGATATCTTTGATAATATCCCCTAAAAGTTAATCTTAATAAATTAAGATTAATTTTTAGGTTCTAAACCGCTTTGTAAGAAGTTAAACCAGTTCCCGCCAAGAATTTGATTAGCTTCTTTCTCTTGAAATCCATATTTAATTAAACCAGTGTAAATATTTTCCATACCTAACTCATCTTTGAACCACGGTAAGTCATCAGGCCATCCAGAATTTGAAGCATTTCCTTCTCCATAATCCATGCTCTTTGACCATTTTCCATTTCTCATCCACTCTAAAACTTCTTGAGGTTGATTTAAACATAAATCACTTCCAATTCCAAGATGATCAACACCAACTAAATCTGCTGTTTTAGCAATCATTTCACAAAAATCATCTAAAGTACAAGCACTTCCATTTGGTAAATGGAAAGGATATAAAGAGAAACCGATTAATCCACCTCTTGATGCCAATGCTTTAATAACTTCATTTGATTTATTTCGTAAAGCATCATGTGCAAAAGTGGGATTAGCATGTGAAATACAAATAGGTCTTGATGAAATATCAATAGCTTCTAGTGTAGATTTTTGTGCACTATGAGACATATCAATAATCATTCCAACTCTATTCATTTCTTCAATAGCTTGCTTACCAAATCTAGTAATTCCACTGTCATTTTTTTCATAACACCCTGTTGCTAATAAACTTTGATTGTTATAAGTTAATTGCATAATAAGTAAACCTTGTTTTCTCATTACTTCAATTAAACCTATTTCATCATCTATTGGAGAGCAGTTTTGCGCTCCAAAGAAGATTCCTACCTTGCCAGTTGATTTAGCTATTTTCACATCTGACATATTCTGGACAGGCATTATCAAATCACTATTTTGTTCAAAAAGTTTATTCCATTGGGCAAACCTAGTTAAAGTTTCCCTCGCTAATTCATGGTAAACAAGAGTAACATGAACAGCAGTTATTCCACTTTTTTGTAAAGAAAGGAAATAATCTCTGTCCCATTTACAATATTGTAAACCATCAATAATAATTTGATCTTTATACATATTTTCCCTTAGTAAGGTTTTTGGTATGCTGTTTTTACAACTGTATAAAATTCTTTTGCATACGAACCTTGTTCTCTTGGACCAAAGCTTGATTGTTTTCTTCCACCAAAAGGAACATGATAATCAGTTCCAGCTGTTGGAAGATTTACCATTACACAACCACTTTGAGCCTCTTTTTTAAAGATTGCAGCTGTTTTTAAACTTTGAGTTATAATTCCAGCTGTTAATCCAAATCTAGTATCATTTGCAGTTTTAATTGCTTCACATAAATCTTTTACTTTAATTACACAAGCCATTGGAGCGAATACTTCTTCTTGATTTACATCCCAATCGTTTTTAGTATCAGTAAATAAAGTTGGACTCATGTAGTATCCTTTTTTTTCTAAAGAAAGTTTCTCACCACCAAATACTAATTTACCACCAAGTTCTTTTGTTCTTTCAATCCATTTAAAGTTTGAATCAAATTGATTTTTATCAGAAACTGGTCCCATGAAAATGCCATCTTCTAAACAATGTCCAACTTTAAGCTCAGCCATTCTTTTTACAAGAGCAGAAACAAATTCATCATGAATAGATTCCATAACAATAAGTCTTGAAGAAGCAGTACATTTTTGCCCAGTACCGGAGAAACTTCCTCCTACTGCTGCTTCTACTGCAACTGAAATATCTGCATCATCTGCAACGATAAGTGAGTTTTTACTTCCCATTTCTAATTGACATTTTACAAAGTTTGCTGCTGTTGCTACTGCTATTTTTCTTCCAGTTTCAACTGAACCTGTAAATGAAATTGCATTAATATCTTTTGAATTAATTAGGCTATCTCCAACTACACTACCTGAACCTAATACTAAGTTAAAAGTTCCTGCTGGAATATCTTGTCTTGAAATAATTTCAGTTAAAGCAACTGCTGAAGCAGGAGTTAAATTAGCTGGTTTCCAAATAACTGCATTTCCAAAAGCTAATGCAGGAGCAATTTTCCAAGCTGCTGTTGCAGTTGGGAAATTCCATGGAGAAATAATACCAACAACACCCACGGCTTCTCTTGTAACATCAATATCAATACCAGGTCTAACAGATGCTGCATTTTCACCAATTTGTCTTAATACCTCAGCAGCATAATATTGGAAAAATTGTCCAGATCTATAGATTTCACCTTTTCCTTCTGCTTTTGATTTTCCTTCTTCACGTGCTAGTAACTCACCTAATTCAACACATCTTTCAATTAATTCATCACCAATTGCTTGAAGAACATTAACTTTATGCTCTAAAGGAGTTTTTTCCCATAAAGATTGAGCTGTTTTAGCTGCGCTAATTGCTTGGTTTACTTGTTCTACACTAGCCTGTGCTACATTTCCAATATTTTCTGAAATATCTGATGGGTTAATATTTTCAACAGTTGAAACACCTTTTTCCCATGAACCATTAATATATAAACCTTCTTCGTAATTATAAGTCATCTATTTTCCTTTTTTATACTTTAATATTATTTAGTAGCTTCTGCGTAAACTACAAATTCAACAAGCATCTCTTCTCTTGCAAGTCCGGCCACTACTACTGCTGCTCTATTTGGAAATGGAGCTGTGAAATATTCTGCATATACTTTATTTACAGTTGCAAGATATTCTCTATCAGTAACATAAATCAATACTTGTAATACTTCATTTGTACTCACTCCTGCACACTCTAAAGTATGAACAAGATTTTCAAATGTCTTTCTAGTTTGAGCTTCAATACCACCCTCAACTACTTTACCTGTTTCATCGATTGGTATTTGTGCTGTATATAAAGTATTGTTAGCTGTAATTGCCCACTCTAATGGTGCTTTAGAAGCAAATAATTCTGTTTTTACTGGTATTTTTGTACTCATTTTTTTCCTTTAATTGATATTTAGAATTTATAAGAAACATAAATTCTTGATCTATATTTATTAGCAGCATTATCAAATTGACCATGTAATAATCTAAGTGAAAGATCTTTTGTAACTTTGTAATCTACCATATAGTCTGTTTCTCTAGTAGTTTCACTTGTACCAGTTTTCCAACTTATATGCATAATATTTGCAGATAATGTATCTGTAAAGTTATATCCTACTTCAAGTTTTGTTGCTTTCATATCAGCTGAATACCTAGACCCTTCATACCAACTCCATGTATAAATATAATCAGCTCCATTTCCTAAGTGCCAAGCATCAACTCCACCACTTTTAGAAACATCACTATAAGAAGCAGCTAAAGATAAATCAGAGATCTTCGTCGAAGCTTTAATAGCATATGCATTTCCATCATTATTAGCCGCACCATTATCATCAGAACCATAATATTGTGCACCTAATTTAAATGCAGTAAAATCATATTCTCCATTTAGATAATATATACTTACATCTTTTGTGTTATTTGATACTAAATTTTTAGCACTAACATATTGTGCTGCTAAACTTAGGTTTTTAACTGATTTGTTAGTTGCATAAATAGAGAAGACACCATCCCCTAATTTATCAAAAGAAGGAGCATTTTCATTTCCATCAGTTCTCCCTTGATATTTTTTTACATACATTAATGAAATTGACGTATCTTTTATATCAGTATTTGTTACAGTCGCAGCTTCAAACGATTCTTTAAAGATTCTTGAACCAGATGATGCAATTAATGGAGTTGCTAAGTATTGTCTACCTGCTTTTACTGTAGTATTATCTATTTTATATTGAATATAAGCTTGAGATAATACTGAACCACCAACATTTTGGTCAGCATCATATGCATTAGGATTTTCATCTAAATCTTCAGATAAGACAGATGCTGTTTGAAATGTAACTCCAGCAGTCAAACCATTAAAATCACCTGTAACATAGGATAGATTTAAACCATTTGTCAAGATATTTACTGTTTTTGAATCACTGCTCTCTTTTTGATAAAATTGCGATTTTAATTCACCCGATACTTTTCCCGTTGTTAATGCTTCAGATAAAGTATTTGCATTTAAACATGACAGCATTGACAAAGTTCCAATTGCTACTAAACTCAATTTAATATCCTTCATTTTCTTCCCTTTTTCTACTATTTGGTTTTATTTAAATAATTAAGATAGAAAAATCTTACTTTATGTTTACTTAATGTAAACTTAATATATATTATAAGTTTACATTAAGTATTTTATTCTGTATTTTATATAGATTTACTATTTTTTTCTTATAAAGTGCTCTTTTATTGGGGGTTCTAAATGGAGAGTTTTACTAAGAAAAATATTTTATTTTATTTTCTTAGTTTATAAATTTTTGAATTCCTTATTAAATTGCATATTTTTTTACAAAATTTTCTATATAGTCAATAATTTCATCTACATATTTAACGGCGTCATTTTCATTTTCATCAAATACAGATTGTAATATTTTTTTATGTAATCCTCTAACAATTATATTGTCTTCTTTTTTTGCATAGTAATACCAAAACCTTCTTGATAATCCTTGTACATTTCTAAGTTCTTCATATATAAAGAAGTTTTTAGAAGCTTTTGATAAAACTTCTTGACGTCTTTCTAACCAATTTAGAAAGTCATGTTCATCTAAATCATCAACAATTAATAATAACTCTTCAATATTATCTTTATCTACTTGCGTTAGTCTTTTAATAGCACACTCTACACATGTCTTGAGAATTGGCCTTCTCATTTCTAAAAGCTGCAACTGCACAGATGAATTCATTTCAGGTATCATAATACCTGCCTTAGTAATATTTACTAAAAATCGATTTGACAATAATAATAGCGCTTCACGAACAGGAGTTCTCCCTGCCCCTAACATATCACATATTTCTTTTTCAGTTAAAATACTACCTGGTTCGATTTTACAAAATACTATTTTGTGCTCTAACTGTTCGTATACTTGTTCTGTTATAGTTTGAGTTTTAGATTTTTTAAGTTTATTTGGATGCATTATATAACCTAGATGTTTTTATCTAATTATAATAAGTTTATTATTAATAAGCATAGTTTTTTATGATAAATTTAATTCAAGTTTATATTTTATTATGAAGAACAAGATAATCTTAAATTTGAATGCTCATTTGGTGTGGGTTTAGCATACCTTTCAAACTCTTTATGCTCATCAAAAGGATTTTGAGCAATATTTAATAAATCATTTGTTAGTTTAAAATCACCTTCATTTGCGTTATCAATAGCTTCTTGAAGCATATAATTTTTGATTACAAACTTTGGATTTGTACTTTTCATTAATTCTTTCATTTTTTTCAAGTCTTGACCTTGACTTATAATTACCTTTTTATACTCTTTAATCCATTGTATAATTGGCTCTTTAAATACACAAATATCAGTAATACTAGAAATATCTTCTAGGTCTTCTAACTTACTTAATTCATAGAAAAAGCAGTTATAATCGATTTTTGCATTTTCTAAAGCACTTAATAAAGAAATAATTAAATCTAAGTTTGCATTTCCACTTAAGCTTTCATCTAAACCTATTCTTTTATTCATTATTGTTAAATACTCTTTTATGTGTTGAGGAATAAAAGTCTGTAAATATTTAATTAATTTCTCAAAATCACAAATATCTTTTAAGGTATTTGCTAAAACTTCTAAATTCCAGCCTGCAATATGTGGTTGATTATTATAAGAATATCTTCCTTGTGAATCTGTATGATTACAAATATTATGTTTGTCAAAAGTATCCATAAAAGCATATGGACCGTAATCTATAGTAAGTCCTGCCATTGACATATTATCAGTATTCATAACCCCATGCATAAAGCCATAGGCTTGCCATTGAGCCATTAATTTTGCAGTATTATCTACTAATTCAAAAAACATCTTTTCATATTTTTCTTCTTTTGTTTTTGTACCTTCTTCTAAATAAGGATATGATTGTTTTATTACATAATCAGCAAGTTGTGTAAGATTTTTCTCTGAGTTTTTCGTTTTGGCAAAAAATTCAAAAGTCCCTATTCTTATCCAAGAAGGAGACATTCTCATTACAATAGCACCTGTTTCCGCTTCCCCATAACTTCTATAAACAGGATGAGAAGAACCAATTAATCCCAAAGCTCGTGTAGTTGGAATTCCAAGCCCATGCATAGCTTCACTCATTATATATTCTCTTATTGAAGAACGTAAAACGGCTCTTCCATCACCTTGTCTTGAATAACGTGTTAAGCCTGAACCTTTTGTTTGAAGATGCCATTTATTTACGCTTCCTAAATTTATCGCTCTTCCATCACCTAATTGTGGAACAAAGTATCCAAACTGATGGCCTGCGTAAACCATTGAATAAGGGAGTGAACCTTCTAAAAGCTTTTCTCCATTTACAATTTCAACAAACTCTTTTGTTTCACATTCTTCATAATCAAGCCCTATTAAATCACAAGCACTTTTACTATAAGAAATAAGATGAGCATTGTTTAAAGGCTGGGGATTTAGTTCTTGATATAACTTTTCATCAAAGTTAAAATAATCTACGTCTAATTTTAATTCATTTAATTTCATAATTTATTCTTTTGTTTTTTCGCCATTATAAAGTATATTAATTAAGGAGTGATATTTTTTTTAGTTAATTTATTTATTTAAGAATTTTATTCTTTACAAAGACTAAACATAATACAAATATAATCTCATGACAAAATAAAAGGACTAAAATGAAAAAAACACTACTAGTCTTGTTATTTTCTTTTGTTTCGTTATTTGCATTTGAAGATTTAACTGCTAATAACTTTGATGAAAGAACTAGCAAAGGAAAAGTAATAGTTGATTTTTACGCTACATGGTGAGGTTCTTGTAAGATTCTAGGTAAGAATTTACATAAATATAAAGATACAAGTAAAGCCAAAGATGTAAAAATCTATAAATTAAACGTAGGTGAGTATGAATCAATTCCTAAAAAATATTCTCTTGCAGGAGTTCCTGCTTTAGTATATTTTAAAGATGGAAAAGTAATTGACAAAAAAATGGGTATACAAAGTGTTAAAGATCTTAAAGAACTTGAGATAAAAAACTTTAACTAAAAAATTTATTGGCGCTTCTCCTCGCCAATAAATTAAAAAATCCAATAAATTAGACTACTCTTTTTTACTCTCAGAAAAACTTAGATATAATCTCAAAAACTAGGATTTTTATGAAACAACATATTGAAACTTCTTTAAGTCATATTGCTAAATTTGCTCCCTTTGCTGAACAAACAGGTGCCTCACATTTTCCTATTTACAATACAGGAACTTTTGATTTAAAAAAGCAAGATGATAGTAATGGAAATAAAATTTATGATTACACTAGAAGTGATAATCCAACTAGAGAGATGTTAGAAAATCTTTTTACTCATGTGGAAAATGGTGCTGGTTGTGTTTGTACACATACAGGAATTGCTTCAGTTGCCCTACTTTTTGAAACTACTTTAAAAGCTAATTCACATATTTTAGTTGAAGCTGATTGTTATGGTGGAACTTTTCGATTATTAAAAATATTTAAAGAAAAGTATAATGTTACAGTTCATTTTGCAAATTTTTTACACTTTGATAAAATGGAAGAAGTTCTAAAAAATAATCCAATTGATTTAGTTCTTTGTGAATCTCCAACAAATCCAGGTTTAAAGATTATTGATTTAGAAAAAGTTGCAAATTTAAGTCATAAATATAACTCTTTATTTGCAGTTGATAATTCACTTGCTACTTTTATTTCTCAAAGACCTTTAGATTTTGGTGCTGATTTCTCTTTATTTTCAACAACAAAATATATTTCAGGTCATGGAGCTGTTGTTGCTGGTGCAATTGTAGCCTCAACACAAGAGTTATCAAATCAAATTCATTATTATGCAAATGCAAATGGGAGATCTCAAAATCCTATGGATGTGTATTTAATAAGTTTAGGAATTCCAACATTAAAAATTAGAATGAAAGAGCATCAAGAAAGCTCGATTTTTATTGCAAAATTTTTAGAAAAGCAAGATTATATAACAAAAGTTACTCACCCTGCTTTGGAATCTCATCCACAATATCTTCTTGCACAAAAACAAATGGCCTATGTTCCAGGTTTATTTTGTGCTGATTTTACAAGTGTTGAATTAGCAGAAAAATTTATAGAAAATACAAAAATCTTCGGAGAAAAATGTTCATTTGGAAGTCCTGATTCTAGAATTGAAATTCCTGCTAAAATTTCCCATGCAACTTTTTCAAAAGAAGAACTTGCGGCAATTGGAATAGCAAGTAGTACAGTTAGATTTTCTATTGGTTTAGAAAATGTAGAAGATTTAATAGAAGACATAAAACAAGCTCTAAAATAAAAATGAAAGTTATAGAAGAAAAGAGATATGAATAAAAACTTTTTTAAAGCAATTCCTTGTGGAGAAACACTACCTGTAAACAATATACATGCGGTTTCTGTTTCCATGCCTAATATTCAAGATGTAATTGATTATGAAGAACAAACACCAGAAATTTTGGGAAAGATTAAAAGTGGATATCCTAGATTTATTCTTCATCCATATTTAAAGCAACTTGGTCTTTTTATAAAAAAGAAATATAAAATTTCCAATGAATATGAAGTTGTAGTTCTTAGCTCCAAAAAAGCAGTTGAACTTATAAGTGATAAATATTTTATTCATAATAAAATTGAAATAGATGAACCTTTTGGGGTAATTTTAGTTCAAAATGGAACAAGTCAATTACAAAAAGTTTTGATGTATATTCAACATGTAGGATGTAATTTATCTTCAAGATTAGCCCAAGATTATTTATTTGAACAAGGGCAAATAAGTTCAATTTATAAAGAAGAACTTGAAGATAAAAAAACTGCAAAAGATATTATAATAAATACCTTAGCAAAAGCATACTCTCAAAAAAAAGAAAATATCTGTTTAGCTCCATCAGGAATGAATGCAATTTATTCAGTAGTAAGAGGATTAAATTCAATTCAAAGTCATAATGGTAGAGATATTTTAGTTCAATTTGGTTGGCTTTATCTTGATACTATGAATATAGTAAATCACCATAATGTATTGCAAAAAGTTTTTCCTGATATTCTGAATCTTGATTTGTTAGAAGAATATTTAGAAGAGTATGGATTAAAAGTTAGTGCAATAATAACTGAGATTCCTACAAATCCACTTTTGAAAAGTCTTGATATAAAACGCTTACGAAAACTTTGTGATAAGTACAATATCCCCTTAGTAGTAGATACAACTTTTGCAACTCCTTATAATCTTGATTTAAAAGATTATGCAGATATTTTTGTAGAATCTCTTACAAAATTTGCTTGTGGAAATGCCGATGTTTTAATGGGTGCAATTATTTTGAATACCAAACATAAATTATCTCATATGAACTTGGAATTTTTCAAACACTGTGAAAGTGTTTATATAAAAGATATACAAAGATTAGCTTTAGAAATAAAAGATTATAAAAAAAGAGTTAAAATCATTTCTTCAAATACTAAACAAGTAGTAAAATACTTAAAAACTTGCTCTTATATAGATGAAGTTTTTTATTGTTTAAGTGAAAAAAATAAAGAAAACTATTCTCAAACAATGATAGATGACAACAGCTATACAGGAATTATTTCTGTAACTTTTAAAAAACCTATAAAAGAAATTTATGATAAATTAAATTTTGCAAAAGGTCCTAGTTTGGGTACTGAGTTTACACTGTTAATGCCTTATACCTATCTTGCACATTATGATTTAATTGTTTCAAAAAAAGGAAATGAATTTTTAAAGAAAATTGACTTACCAATTGATTTAATTAGAATTTCTGTGGGAATTGAACCTTTTGAAGAGATTATTAATGAGTTTAAAAAACTAGAAAAAATCTAAGATTTAAAGAAGAAAGTCTTTAAACTTTCTTCTAAAGACTTTTAGCAAGAATGTAAAAAATTTCCTCTACTTTTTCACTTTGTAAAAGTTTATAATTTTCACCTAAGCAAGAAAGAACTTCATCTTTATTTTTTTTCTCATTATCAAAAATATGGAAAATAATTCCATTTTCATCTAAAATATTTTTTTGATTTGCAAAAGATTCTTTAATTTGCTCCAAAGAACAATCGTCCAGAGTTTTATCTGAGAAAACACAATCAAATCTTTTATGTGTATCAATTTTTATTTTATCTATTACAATTACTCTAATATCAATGAATTCATCTTTTAAATATCTAGTTTTTGTTTTCTCATCTTCACTTGCTACAATTTCATAATAACCATTTAAAAGTTCTAAATTTTCACCTTTTTCACTTCCTAGTTCCAAAATATTTTTAAACTTTGGAAGCTCTTCTCTTAATTTACTTATAAAATCAAACATCTACCTATCCTATATAATATTTGCATTTAGAAATAGTAGTATACCTAGTATTAGCATAACAATAGGAGCTAAGAGCTCTAATATATTTGTGATTTTATGTGATTTTTCAGAGATGTTTCGTAAGCTCACACCTAAAAATGAAGAAGCAAAAATAACTAAGCCCATTCCTAAACTTATAAATATTGAAGCTAATATTACAGCAAAATAAGTTTTTAAAATAAAGGCATAAATGAAAAGTACCACAGTCCCAGGACAAGGAATAAGTCCAGCTGTTAATACAAAATACAAATCTTTTTTCATAAAATTAGGTTTTAATTTTATTTTAGGTTTTATTGATGTTGGTTCTGTTGTGCTCCATTTTGCTCTTACATCAGAAGTTTCAAGATTGGAACTACAACAAGAAGAGCAAGCACAACTTTTTTTATTTAACTTATTATATAAAATATACATAGCTAAAAGTATAATCATCACTGCACTTAATTTTGTCAAAATCTCAACTGAATCTTTTACAAAATTGTTAAGCATTGATTGTAATATAAATACAGAAACCAATACTAATAATAAAGCCCCAATTATATGTACAAAAGCACTTGCTTGGGAAATCCAAAAGGCTTTTAAATATGAACTTTTATTTGAAGCAAAGTATGAGAAAGCTAAGGATTTTCCATGTCCAGGGCCTAAAGCATGAATTATTCCATAAATAAAAGATATTCCTAAAAGTATAAAAAGTGCATAATCATCACCTTTCTCTATTTTTATTAAATATTCTTTTACTTTTTTTGAAAAACTTGATAACCATGTTTGCTCTTTTATTTCTTCTTTTTTCTCTTCTTTAACATTTTTATTTAAATTCTTTAAAGTCTCAATTCTTTTTTCTAAGATTTGATTTTTAGGATTATTTACCTCTATAGAATTTGCATAAAAAGCTACACTTTGTTTATTTAAAACTTGTTCTGTTTTAAAAGGAGCATCGAATTTTATACCATTTTTAGCAAGTAATAAAATAAAATAATTTTCATCGTCTTCAATATTTATATATAAAGCATTATCTTTTATTATTTTATAATCTAAGTTAAGTACATAATTGAAATGTAAAAGTGAATTTTTCACATAAGTTTTTTTACTTTTTACAATTGCTTTTTTTGAATGTTTTTTATTTATAATTTTGTCATAAGAAAGATGAACTAAATAATTTTTATTTTGAATGTAATCCACAATCGATTCTTCAATTGGAATAAGTTCTTCTTTTAATAAATTATTATCTTGATTTTTATCGTAAATCTCTTTTAATTGAGTAGTAAAATCTTTAGATAGAACCCAAGTTATATTCGCTGTTTTAATTTTCTCTTCATCAGCTTTTATTTCAATACTAACTAATGTTTTAGGAGAATAAAGAGTACAAATCGCACAACCATAAAGGCTGTGCGAGAAGAATAATATAAATAAGAGTATTTTATTTATATGTTTTTGCAATATCTTTTGCTACTTTTATTAAATTTTCATCCCACTTTAAAGCTAAAGGATCTATTACTGCAACAGTTCCATTTATACTTTTTGAAATCGTTTTAGCTCCATTTTGTGAAAATTGAGGAGAAACAAAAACTATTTTAATATCATGTTTTTTTGCTTCATTAACTAATTCAATAAGTTGTGAAGGTTTAGGCTCTTTTCCTTGAACTTCAATAGCTATTTGCTCTAAATCATATCTTTTAGCAAAATATCCCCAAGACGGATGAAATACCATAAAGGCTTTATCTTCATACTTTTCTAAAATATTTTCTATTTTTTTATTTAAAGCATCTAATTCTAAAATAAAAAGTTCATAATTTTTAGTATAAAATTTACTGTTCTTATTATCAACTTTTATTAAAGCCTCATAAATATTTTTTGCTTGAATTTTTACTAAGATAGGATCTAGCCAAATGTGAGGATCTAAACCTTCATGTTCATGTTCTGCTTCATGTCCCTGCTCTTCTTCATGATCATGCCCCTTTTTATCATCATGGTCATCATGATCGTCATGTTTATCATGTGCATCGTGGTCATGGTGTTCGTCTTTTTCTTCTTCATGATGTACATGTTTCAACATTTGAAGTTTTTTAATTCCTTTTGCAGTATCAACTACAAGCATGTTTTTATTTGCATTCTCAAATTTTTCTAACCAAACATTTTCAAAAGGAACATCAATTGAAAAATAAGCAAGTGATTTTGATAAAACTTTCATTTGTGAAGTTTTTGGTTCATAAGTAGCTGGTGAAGAACCTGGTTTTACCATTACGTTTACATTTAATTTATCTCCCGCAATTTTTTCCACAAAATATTTTTGAGGTAAGATTGAAACCGTTACTTCATTTGCTAAGATATAATTTGTAAAACTTGTAAGACTTAACAATAATATTAATAATTTTTTACCTGTAAGTTGGATTGTATTTTTTCCCATTATTTTTCCCTTTTACTTTTTTGCAAGCTAGTTGCATTTTGGAATTCTAATAAAGTTTTTCTTTGATGCAACTTAATTGCAATATTTTTTCTCTAAAACAATCTTTCTTTAAAAAAAAATTGATATAATTTTCAAATGAATATAGAGAATATCTCAAAAAATATAAAACTTACTACTGCAAGAAAAGCAATATTAGAAATATTGATAAGTTCAAATAAACCTTTGTGTTATGAAGATATAAAAGATAATTTATCCATGGATAAAGCAACTTTTTATAGAAATATCACAAAATTTGAAGATGAACATATCATAAACTCATTTGAATCAAACGACAAAAAGAGATATTTTGAAATTCAAAAAACAAAACACTCTCATTTTATTTGTAATGTTTGCTCAAAAATAGAATGTATACATGAAAAACTGGATATTGATATTAAAGAATATCAAATAGATAATATTATTATAAAAGGCATCTGCCCTAAATGTTTAAAAAAGGAATTTAAGAATGATTGAACCATTAAAGCCACTAGTACGCCCTTTGATTACTATTGAGAAATTTATCAATAAAGAAGCCCTTAGTGGGATTTTGTTATTTATAGCAACTGTAGCAGCTGTAATAGTTGCTAATTCAAGTCTTGGACAAGATTATTATGATCTTTGGCACTTACCACTTGGTATAAATATTGGAGAACATTCTATTTCAATGACTTTAACATATTGGATTGATGATGCTTTAATGGCACTATTTTTCTTGATGGTAGGACTTGAAATAAAAAGAGAAATGAGGATAGGAGAACTTTCTTCAGTTTCAAAAGCAGCTTTTCCTCTTGTAGCTGCTATTGGTGGAATGGCAATTCCTGCACTTATTTATGTAGCTCTTAATCCAGACAATCCTTTTGGTTTTGGTATTCCCATGGCTACAGATATAGCTTTTGCCCTTGGTATTTTAATGCTTTTAGGTAATAAAGTTAATCCAGCTTTAAAACTATTTTTAGTGGCTCTTGCTGTTGTTGATGATTTAGGTGCTGTTTTAGTTGTGGCCACAGTTTATACAAATGAAATTCAAAGTCAATACTTTTTACATGCAGGAATTATTTATGCGCTTATCTGGGCATTAAATTTTAAAGGTGTAACAAAACTTTTACCATATTTAATACTAGGAATTGCACTATGGATTTATATCCACGCAATTGGTATTCATGCAACTGTTGCTGGAGTTTTATTAGCATTTGCTATTCCAATTTCTTCAAAAATTGATGAAAAAGAGTTTGTAAATGATATGAAAAAGAATGTCGATGATTTTGAAGAACATATTGATAAGACTCAGATTTTGAATCATCATCAAATTGATACACTAGAAAGTATTGCTGATAACTATGATAAAGTTCAAAATCCTTTAGTAAGACTAGAACACAACTTACATGGCTTATCTGCATTTTTCATTATGCCTTTATTTGCTTTTTCAAATGCAGGAGTTTTAATTGACTTTTCAACAGTATCAGCAAACTTAATGATAGTTTTAGGTGTAGTATTTGGGCTTCTAATTGGTAAGCCTATTGGAATTTTAGGTTTTACATATCTTGCTTGTAAACTTAGAATCATAAAAAAACCTGAAAATATTTCATGGAATGAAGTTCTAGCAGTTGGATTTTTAGGTGGTATTGGATTTACAATGTCAATCTTTATCACCCATTTAGCTTTCGCAGATGAAACAATTATTGCAGCGGTTAAACTTGGAGTTTTTGCAGCTTCATTTGTAGCAGCGGTTATTGGAGTTATACTTATTTTAAGTGCAAAAAAAGTAAAAGCCTAAGGCTTTTACTTTTCACTATTAAATAAATAATGAAATCTCAAATTTAGCACCTACGTACTGTTTTCCCTTATAATTAAATTTAGTATTTTCAGCACTTATCGTCCCTTTCATACTAGTAACTATAAAGTTATAAGTAATATTCATTCCTAAGCCTGTACCTTGACTTTGATGCTTTGTAGTAGTGTATGGTTCAAAGATTTTACCTAACATATTTTCAGAGATTCCTTTTCCATTATCTTTTACAGTAATTAAAATTTCATTGGCAACTCTTTTTGTAGAAATAAAGAAATATCTCTCATCTTCAGGTAATTCTTTTAATACATCTTTTGCATTATTATAAAGATTCATTAAAGATTGAATCAAATCATTTGGGTGATTTTTTAATTGTATAGTAGAATCACATTCTTTTATTATTTGTATGTGATTACTTACAATAGAAGAATTTACTAAATTTAAAAAAGTATCTATTTTATCTGATAAATTAAACTGAATTATATCATGACTACCTTTTATAAAATTCCTAAAATCATCAATTGTTTTTGATAAATATTGAACATTTTCATTTATAAGATACATATTTTTTTCAAACTCTTCATTAGAAAGAGTATTTATCTGTTTTTGCAAAATGCTACCTGTTGCTACTGAAGAAATAAGAGATAAAGGTTGTCTCCATTGATGTGCTATATTTCCAATCATTTCACCTAATGAAGCCATTTTTGCTTGATGTGAAGTATTCGCTTGATGATGTACATGCTCAGTAATATCACTAATATAACCAAGTAAATATATTACTCCATCTTCATTCTTTTCAGAAACTCTATAATCTAAAACCCATTTTTGTATTCCATCTTTTGTAATAATTCTATAGGGTTCATGTCTAAAATAGCTGGATTTTTCAAGTAAACCCTCTTTATTTTTTTGTACAACTCTATTAAAATCTTCTTTATGAATACATTGTGAATATGCCATTTTACCAGATGTAAAATCTTCTTGAGAAAAACCAGTTAAACCATAAATACTTTGAGAAATAAAATCTACTTTTTTCCTATCTGTAGTTTTCCATTTAAATAAAACAGCATCCCCTCTATCAAAAAGAGATAATAAACCTTGTTGAAAATGAGTAAGAGATTCTGTTATTTTCTTTTCTTCTTTAAGTTTTGTATTTATAGCACTAATTGATCTATTTTTATATAAAATAAGAGAAATTAAAATACTAAAAAACCCAACTATATAAAAAAGTTTAGAATAATCAAAAGATTGTTCTACTTTAATTTTAATCCATTCTCCGACAATAGTTCTAAATTTATCTTCACTTATAGTTTCTAACGTTTTTTGCATTATTGAGCTTAAAAGAGGTTCATCTTTTCTTGATGCAATACTTAAAGTAATATCATGTTCTAGTTTTCCTGCAATTTTTAAATTAACAAAAGAGTATTTTTGAATGTTATATCCAATTGCTGCCATAATATCAACATATCCAAACAACTCACCACTTTCAACTCTTTCTAATCCTTCTTTTGCATTTTTAACATCAATTATTTTTATTTCAGGATTATTCTTTTTTAAAACTTCAGAGAAAGCAT
Organism: Halarcobacter sp.; assembly: GCA_030145305.1. GTDB lineage: Bacteria > Campylobacterota > Campylobacteria > Campylobacterales > Arcobacteraceae > Halarcobacter. The sequence goes on from JAQYVX010000009.1 coordinate 55,819, forward strand.
AATTTTTTACAATACCAACTTTACGCTTTCCAATACTTTTTACATCTTTTATAAAAAGTTCATCCATTTTTGTTGCAATTACAAAAGGTTCTGACACATATGGTTTTGTAAAATCCATAAATACTCTACGTGAAGGTACATCCATAGCAACAGGTAAAATATCACACTTTCTATCTTTTATATTTTGTAAGGATTCTGACCACTGTTTAGTTGGAACTAAAACTATGGGAATATTAATCTTTTCTGATATTATTTTTATAATATCTGCTCCAATACCTTTATGTTTAATGTTTTCATCAATTTGTTCAAAAGGCAACCAATTAGGCAATACACACATTTTTATAATCTTTTTTTGATTTAAAAAAAGTCTTTCTTCTTCAGTAAAAGATAGATTAATTAAATCATCAGAATTTATATTTAGCCATTTTTCTTTAAGATTAACTATTTCATTATTAGGAATAGCAGAATTTGCTTTTTCTAAAATAGATTTTAATATAGTATTACCTTTTATAACTCCCATAGTCATAGAAACTTTATTATTTAAACCTATATCATCTATTATTCTTGTAACTATATTATTGTGCCAGTTTTGTTGAATATAAAAATTCATTGTTGGGATACTTCCAATTAAGGCATCAGCTTTCCCCGAAGATACTAAAGTAACAGCTTCGCTAGTAGAAGGAGATAAAAGAATTTTTTGATTTGGATAATTTTTCTTTAAAAAAGTATAAATAAAAGATTTGTTCACTACAGCAATAATTTTATCTTCTAAATCTTCCATAGTATTTATAAGATTATTTTTTCTAACCGTTACCCCTATTGAGTATTTTAAATGATTAAAATCAGTAAAATCCATATATTCAGCTCTTATTTTATTCCTAGCAATATGAGGAATAATATCAATTTTATGATTTTTAAACATAGAAATAGTTTCACCAAAAGATTTTGCTTCTGTAAATTTAAATTCTATTCCTGAATACTTAGACATTAATTTCATATATTCATAAGTATAACCCTTTGCTTTTTTATTTTCTGTATAATTAAAAGGAGGGAAAGTAGCAAGTCCTTGGACTTTTAGAGTTTCATTTTTTAATAAATAATTTTTTTCTTTTTGAGTTAAATCTAATAAAAATTCTTTTTGAATTTCTTTATCTTTATTAAACCAATTATTGTCTAATCCTAATTTTTCAGGCAAAGAGATAGCATTTAAGCCCTCATCTATTAAAGATAAAAATTCAGGAAAATGCTCATCAGAAGCTTGTATAGCAATACTTTTCTTAAAAATATTATTAGTTGAACCAAAGAAAGCAAAAGTTAAAAAAAGGGAAAAGACTAGTATTAACAACTTATTATTCAAAACACCCCTTTAATATCTTTAATTTAATTATTTTATCTAAAAAAAAATAAAAAATAACATATCTTAATTATAACTAAAGTTATCTAACAAAATAAAATTATTAATTAAATTAAATCTATATACAAGCTTCCATTTTTAATAAAAATTAATATAAAAATCATTTAATTGATTAAATAATATACTCTTAATTTATCTAATCAAACTACATTTTGGTATAATAATATATGTCAGAATTATTAAATAATATACTCTTTGAAAATGTAAGCCATTCAAATAATAATTTCATTAAACACTATCATGATACATATACAATAGGATTAACATATAAAGGTGTCCTAAAAACTTATGTAGAAAATCAAAGTTTTAATTCATATGAATACTCAATTAGGATAAATAACCCAGGAGAAGTTCATGAAGGAATATCATCAAATTGGTCTCATGTAAATTTTTACCCAACTATTGAACTTATGTCAAATCTTTATGAACAAATTTTTTATGAAAAAAAAACACCGTGTTTTAAAAGGCATATTGTAGATAATAAAGTTTTATTTTTTAAACTTCACAATTTTTTCGATTCATATTTTAAAAATGAAGATGATATTTTAATTGAGAGTAATTTAATAGATGCTCTTTCAAGCTTGATTCTCTCTTCAATTATTTATACAAAAAGTTATAATCAACTATATGAAGATAAAAAAATCATAAAAAATACCTATGAATTTATAAATGATTCAATTGACACAAACTTTAGTTTAGAAGTATTAGCAACAAATGTTAATCTTAGCAAATACCATTTTCTAAGATTATTTAAAAAAGAGTTTGGCTTAACTCCTCATGCTTTTATTGTAAATGAAAGATTAAATCGAGCAAATAACTTGATTCAAAAAGGTCTAACTATAAGCCAAGCATCTATTGAAGTTGGATTTAATGATCAATCACACTTTTCTAGAAACTTTAAAAAGTATTTTGGATACACTCCAACTTATTTACAAAAAAATAGCAATATTATTCTATAACTATTTTTTTTAATAGTATAAACTTCCAATAAAATTTAGAAAAAGATTAATTTATGACACAAGCAAACAAAAATATATTTTACATTTTAATGATATTAGCAATGGCAGGATGGGGAGCATCTTGGGTTAATGCAAAAGTATTGAGCACATACATGACTGAGTATGAGCTTATCTTTTTTAGAAATCTATTTACTATAATCACCCTAGCCCCTGTTTTAATATTTACAAAAAAATATTTTTATATAAATAAAAGAAGCCTACTGTTGGCAGTTTTAGCTTCGATTGTTATGATTATTTATATGAAGTGTTATTTTTTAGGAACAAAATTTGGAACAGCAAGTTTAGGAGGGGCTTTAGTTACCACACTAATTCCAATAAATACTTTTTTAATCATGGCCTTATTTTTTGGAAAAAGAATCTTAAAAAAAGACATCTTTGCTTTAGGTCTTGGTGTTGTTGGGATTTTAACAATGCTTAATGTATGGACTTTTAAACTTGAACAAATTTTTGCAATTCAAAATATGTATTTTTTAGGAGCATCTATTCTTTGGCCAACTCTAACAATTATAAGTTCAAAAATTACAAAAACCTCTCCTATGGTTTTTACTTTTTATATGTATATTATAACTTCCGTAATAGTTAGCATTGGATTTGTAGATTTTACAGCAATTGATTTTAATACTTACGATTCTATTTTTTGGATAAATATTCTAAGTTTAGCTGTTATTTCAACTACCTTTTCAACCACAGTGTATTTTGTAGGAATTGAAAAGCTAGGAACAAATGAAGTTAGTTCTTTTATATTTTTAGTTCCATTTTTTGCCATTATATTAAGTATTGTATTTTTAGATGAACATATAAGCCCTTCAATTATAATTGGAACAATTTTAACTATAATTGCCGTTAAAATATTAAATAATATTAAGCTATTCAAAAAGAAAGAGAGCAGACAATAAATTGGAAAATACTCAAACTAAAAAATTGAATACTTTTACACTAGCTGGTTTAATTATAGGTCCTATTTTAGGTTCTGGGCTTATTTTACTTCCTGCTCTTTTATATAATATGGTAGGAAATTTTTCTTTAATAGTTTGGGCTATTATTCTTACACTTGGGTTTATTTTTGCCCTTATTTTTGGACGGCTTGCAATTATGTATCCAGGGGATGGTGGAGTTAGTTTAGCCACAAAAGAAGCAATGGGTAAGAAATATCAACTACTTACCTCTTTTTATCTTATTTGTGCTGTATTCTTTGGCCCTGTTGCTGTTTTAATTATTGCTGCAAAATTTATTCAAGACTATTTTCCAAATACTTCTTTAGAACTACTTGGATTTTTTGTATATGTAATTACTTATATTTTACTACTTACAAAGATAGATTTTCTTGGAAAATTAATGCTAGTAGTAAGTTCAGCTATTACTCTTATCTTTTTTACTTCAAGCCTAATAATTTTATTTAATACTCTCCAAAGTACAAATGAATTTATTTTTTCATTTCCAATAATTTCTTTAAAAGAGTTTGGATACTCTTTATTAATTGTTTTTTGGTCAATTGTAGGTTGGGAAGTAATTGGCAATTATTCAAAAGAAGTTGATGATACGAAAACTCTTACAAGTGCAGTTAAACTATCCGCTATTATAATTTCGCTTGTTTATATTTTAACAACTCTAGCAATCTGTTTTGGAGAGTTTGAAGCTAAAAATACAGAAGATTTTAGATTAGTTTGGTTAATACGTCCACTTTTTGGAAATTTCTCTGATGAAATTTTAGCAAGTGTTGCGATGATACTTTGTATTGGGACTTTAATTTTATTTGTTGGTGGAGTAGCTAGACTTATTTCATCTTTAAAATTAACAGTATACACCTCCTCTCACCTAAAAAATGGAACACCAATTGGAGCTTTAAACTTCTTATCTCTAATTTATATTGTTACACTTTTTTTGGTATTTTTTGATTATTTAGAATTAGATGATTTAGTAGCTTTTGCAGATGGATTTTTTATAGCAAATGCGATTATAGGACTTATAACTGCAATTATACTTTTTGAAAAAGGTTTTTTAAAAAATAGCTCTATTTTATTAGCTATCTTATTTTTCATAATTTTATTATTTTCAGATATTTTAATTTTAGCTACTATATTAGGACTTTTCTTATTTACATATTTAAAAAAATAGCCTAAGCAACTATCTTTTACTTAGGCTAAAAATTTATCTTGGATATGAGCAATTATTAAAATCTATTGTTGTACCATTTACATATTCAGGACAGTTTGTAGCTAACCAAAAAATCACTTCAGCAGCTTCTTCTGGTTCTGCAAATCTTCCACTTACAACTGTTTTTTTAAATTCAGCTTTTCGCTCTTCTGAATTGTCTTTTTGCATTTCAGTTTCAACAGGACTTGGAGCAATACAATTAACTACAATGCCATAAGAGCCAAGGACTTTAGCAAAAATTTTGGTAGCATTAATTAAACCAGCTTTTGCAATACCATACCAAATATCAGGATGTCCTATTTGTCCTGCTATTGAAGCTGTATTAACAATTCTTCCATAGCCTCTTTTTTTCATATCCTCAGAGAATAGAGTCATAAGTTCAACAGGAGCGTACAAATCAACATTCATAATATGCTCTTTTGCATCTTTTGGATAATTTTCATAACTATACTTTGGTTGCATATAACCTGCATTGTTTATTAAAGTATCTATTTCACCTACTTGTTTTACTAAATTTGGTAAATCATCAATATTTGATAAATCATATTCAATCATTGTAATTTTCTTATTATCTTTTAATGGAAATTTTGAAAAATCTCGCCCAAGAACAACAATATCATAATCAATTGCTAAAAATTTCTTTACGACTTCAAGCCCAATTCCTTTATTTCCGCCTGTAACTAAAACTCTATTTAACATAATGCGTCCTTTATTTTCTTCTATTGTATCAAAATTGAAATAACAAATTTATGATATTATGTTATTTCAATTTATTAAAGAAGGAAGCCAAAATGAAAAAAATTGTTTTAGTTTTATTTCTCTCAATTAGTTTATTTGCAGTTGATTTAATTAAACTTCCCATTGTAGGAATAGAAGTTATGCATACTTATTTAGATGGTCAAACAGAAGATATAACTATTCAAAGAGAAGTTGATGAAGTTTGTATGCAAATACCAATAAATGTAGAAATGATTCAATCTAAAGATTTAGCTTCAGAAAATGTAAATTCAAAATGTAAAAAAACTTTTGTTACAACAAAAGGACTTATTCAGCCTTTGAAACTTCAAAAAGGAGTTACAACTGTAGCTGAAATTGAAGTCTTAGATTTCATTTTAAATAAATCCTCAAAAAATCCTTCAAAAAATATTTTAGTAGATAGTAGAAAATCAGATTGGTTTAATTCAGGAACAATTCCAAGCGCAATTAATATACCTTTTGATGAACTAGAATATGATGAAGAATTTGAAGAAGAATATCAAAGAGCCTATAAAAATTTGGGTGTTAAAATTTTAGGAAAAAATAAATTTGATTTTAAAAATGCTAAAACTGTTCTGTTCTTTTGTAATGGTTCATGGTGTTCTCAATCTCCAAGAGCTATAAAAATGTTAATAAGATTTGGCTATCCAGAAGAGAAAATTTTATGGTACAGAGGTGGAATCGCAGCTTGGGCTGGTGTTTCTTTAAGTTTGACAAAAAATATGGAGACTAAATAGTCTCCACATTTTAATTTATTGCATATATCTTTTTAAAGCTTCTGCAAGTTCTCTATTTGTAGGACCTGAATTAATAGCTTGTTCATTTTTTACAGCAGGATTAGTAGCAGGAGCTTTATTAAAAAGCTTATTTAAATCTAAACCTTTTATATGTAGTTTATCTTCTACTTTCTTTTTTAATTTATCTGCCTTTTCTTTTACTTTTTTCCCATATTTACTCTTTAAGAAAGCTTTTGTATCAACTTTTACCTTAGGGTTTGAAAGGCTTCCTTTAACAGTAGTATCAAAAGTATATTTTGTAATTGTTGCTTGAATCAAAGCATTTATTGAGTTTTCATCAAGATTAATTGTACTACTTGGAACTTTTATTTTTGTATATTTACTTTGCATATCAACAAAAGCATTTATGATATTCTCTTTTATATCACTTTTTATTTCTACTTTTTTATAAACCTCTTTTGTTAAATCAAACTTTGCAAAAGCATTTATAATATCTGAGTATTCATTTTTTATAAATCTACCATCTAATAGATTTCCACCTATTTTTCCAACTTTTGAAGCTAAATTATAGTCAACATCAATATTAGATTTAGAAGTAAAAATTTCTGGATAATATAACATATTAAATAAAGATTTTATTTCAACACCATCAATTTTTGCTTTAAAGATATCGTTTAAAAGATTAAAATTAATATTTCCATCAAATAATGATGTTTTACCATCAACACTCAAAGTATCAGCATTTTGTTTAATATTACCATCAACTTTTGCCGTACCTCTTAGTTTTGTTTGAGTAAGGTCATAAAGCTTTGAAAGGTCTGCTATATTTAGTACATAATCACTTATAAACTCAGCATTTGATATATCAAAAATAGCTTTTTCCATATTTAAATCACTAACACTAGTATTTAAATCAACTTTTGAAATAGCTTGTGTTTTTACTAAATCTGTAGTAACAACACCATCAAAAAGTAATGGTTTTACCAGTTTTTGGGCAAACTCTTTATTTACTACTTTATTGTTAACTTTACCATCAAAAAGGCTTGTAATGATTTTTCCATTAAGGTTTTTTATATCAGCACTTTTTATTTTTGCATCAATATTTATTAAACCATCTGCATAATTTGCTTGATTTACTAAAGTTAAAAGTGATTGAATTTTTGCTTGATTTACTAAAACATTAATATATTCAGCTTCGCTATTTACAACTTTTATATCATATTTTGTATCACTTTCAAATATATCCGAGTTTCCATCAATTAGAATAACTCCATTATCAACACTAGCTTTTCCATTTGTAGAAAAAGAGCCATTATATTTTTGATTTATAAGAGTTTCTAATTTTGACAAATCTTTTACAAAAAGAGAATAATCTGTATTTATAAGAGATGTTTTTAAATTTACGCTAGCTTCTTTTATATTCAAGTTTGCAATTGAACTATCAAAATCAACCTTTGTAGTTGCCATATTTGGAATTAATTTTGTATTTGTATTTGCAGAAAAACTAATTGGAGTTTCTGGATTTTGTTTTAATTCTTTATTTATAATTTTTGCGTTTAAAATACCATTTGAAATTTTTGTTGTGACGATACCATCTAAAGAAGAAATATCAGCATTTTTAATATCTGCATTAATATCTAAATTACCATTTGCATAAATTGGTTGATTTACTATATTTAAAAGTTCTTCGATTTTTGCATTTTTCATATTTAATAAAATATTACTTGGTTTAAAATCCACTAATTGTACATCATATGATGTATCACTAGAAGCTAAAGAAGTTGTTCCATTTACAAGTGCAAGTTCTTGGTTACCTTTAAGACTACCTTTTGTAGAAAAAGGACCATTTAATTTTTGTTTTGTGATATTTTCTAAAGCTGAAAGTTCTTTTATATTTATATCATAATTTAAATCAACACTTTTTGCAAAAATATTTAAAGCTCCCGCTATATTAATAGTAGAGTTATCATCAATACTTGCATTAAAAAGGATTTCGTTTGTAGTTAATTTAAAATCATTAACTTTCATCTGAACATCTTTTTGTCCGTCATTTACTTTATTTTCAATTATTGACGCCACATAAGAATTTCCCGGACTTGTAAAAAGCAAAGCATAAATACCACCAAGAACAATTAAAATTAAAGCTGTCAAACCAAAGAATAGTTTTTTCATTATAAACCTTTCATATTTCCCTAAGAATATTGATTATATCAAATAAAATTAAAAGTTATTTTAATTTACTTTTCTAATGCTATATTTTAACATAAAAAAGTAAATGAATAGTACAAAGGTTTTTTGTTACAAATAGTAATCTTTCCAAAGATTTTTCTTACAACTAATAAAAATTTAAATACATTTGAGATATAATATCAGCCTTGAGAAGGTGTCAAGTAGGGAAATATTTGCATTTATGTAAGTATTGCTACAGTTTCCTGTAGTTACGCTATCCGAACCCACTTCGCTCAAAAATATTTTTTAAGGATACACGAATGAAAAAAATCGTTCTATTAATGCTTGCTATCGCTGGAGCTGCTTTTGCTGCTGACGGTGCTGTTGCAAACGAAACTTTAAAAGCTTACTCTGTGTTAGCTGCTGGTGTTGGTCTTGGTCTTGCTGCTCTTGGTGGAGCTATTGGTATGGGTAATACTGCTGCTGCAACTATTGCTGGTACTGCTAGAAACCCAGGTTTAGGTGGAAAATTAATGACTACTATGTTCATTGCATTAGCGATGATCGAAGCACAAGTTATTTATGCACTTGTTATTGCAATGATTGCATTATACGCAAACCCATTCCTATAAGATACTAGTTTAACTACGGATTTTATAAATATAAAAAGGTCAAGAAGTTTTTCTTCTTGGCCTTTTTTTTAATCTTTTTTTCCAACTTCCTTTAAAATCAAATATTTTTATTAAATTTATATATTAAAAAGTAACTTTTAGTTCATTTTAATTTATTAAACTGCTTCAGTAAAATATATTGTCTTTTTTATAATAAATTATATAAAAGATCTATTTTATATAATTTTTAAAAGGGACAGAAACATGAGAATAAATAGCATTAAAGCCAAACTTTTAGCATTAGTTATCTTTAGTACAGTAATATCATTTTTGATATTAGGTTTTTATAATACAAGTAACAATTATAATTTACAATATAGCCTTATTAAACAAAAAGAATTAAACTTGGCAAAAAGTACCTCTAAGTTTATCAATAATTATATTCTTTCAAAAATTTCTATTGTAAAAGCAGCAGCAGAAGAGATTACTCCTTTAACATTAAGTATTAAAAATACACAAATCGTAGATAAACTCAGACTTGGTAAAAAAGCTGGTGAGTTTAAAGGCTTTTATTTAGGAATTGAAGAAAATGGGAACTTCCTTCAATTTAATGGAACTTCAAGAGAACCAGAAAAAGTAAATTACGATGCAAGAGCTAGATCTTGGTACAAAAAAGCTGTAAAATTAAATGGACCAGCTGTTAGTGAACCATATATAGATTTTACATCAAAAAGATTAGTTATCTCAGTTTCAACACCAATTCAAAGAGAAGGGAAAGTTGTCGGAGTTATAGGTGCTGACATATTTTTTGATACTATTGTTAACACTGTACTAAATGTTAATATAGATGGAAAAGGAATTGCATATCTTCTAAATGAAGAAGCAAAAATCATTATTCATAAAAATCAAAAACTTCTTAAAAAAGATGATCTTGTATATCCTCAAATTAAATCTGAACAAAAAGATGGCTTTGGGGAAATTAATTCAAATGATATTACTGAACTAGTTTCATATAGTACAATTGAAGTAGCAGGCTGGAAAATCATTATAAAACTTGACAAAGATTCTGTTTTTGAAGATATAAAAAAACAAGTTCTTCAAGAAGTAGTTCTTTATCTTGTACTTCTTACTATTATAATTGCTTTAATTTTATTTTCTTTAATAAAAATTTTATCACCTTTAAAAACTGTTGAAGAGGGATTAAGTTTCTTTTTTAAATATTTAAAAGGTGAAGAAAATACTATTAAGAAACTAGATATTACTAGAAATGATGAGTTCGGAAATATGGCAAAAATGATTGACAAAGAGATGGAATCTATTTCTCATAGTTTCGAGGAAGATAGAGCCTTAGTCAATAATGTAAAAGATGTTGTTGCAAAGGTCAATGAAGGAAAACTTAATAAAAAAGTTATGAATTCAACATCTAATAAATCATTAAATGAATTAAAAGATATTTTAAATGAAATGATTCAAACTATGAGTGATAATGTTAATAGTGATATTAATCCGATTTTATTCCAACTAAAAGAATATTCAAAACTTAATTTTGTAAATAATATTCCAAATGCAGATGGAAATATTTCAAAAGGCTTAAACGAGCTATGTAATATAATCAATCAAATGTTACATGAAAATAAATTAAATGGATTAGAATTAGAGGATAGTTCAAAAATTTTACTTCAAAATGTAGAAATGCTTAATAAAGCCTCTAATGAAACAGCCGTTTCCTTAGAAGAAACAGCAGCTGCTCTTGAAGAAATCACAGGAACAGTAATAAGTAATACTAATAGAATATCTGAAATGTCTTGCAACTCAGAAGAATTGTTATCATCAATAAAAAAAGGCCAAGACTTAGCAAACTCTACTGTTATCTCAATGGATGAAATCAATGAACAAACACAAGCGATTGCAGATGCAATCACAGTTATTGACCAAATTGCATTTCAAACAAATATCTTATCTTTAAATGCAGCGGTTGAAGCTGCAACAGCAGGAGAAGCTGGAAAAGGTTTTGCAGTTGTTGCACAAGAAGTAAGAAACCTAGCAAGTAGAAGTGCGGAAGCTGCAAAAGAGATAAAAGACCTAGTGCAAAATGCAACATTAAAAACAAATAATGGAAAACAAATAGCAGATGATATGATTACGGGGTATCAAAAACTAAATCAAAATATTAAAAAAACAACTGAAGCTATATCTGATATTTCGGAAGCCTCAGGAGAACAAAAAACAAGTATTGAACAAATCAACGACGTAATAAACAGACTTGACCAACAATCACAAAATAATGCTTCTGTAGCAACACAAGCACATGGTATTGCTACTAACACTTCTAAATTAGCTGTAAAAATACTAGAAGAAGTAAACAGTAAACAATTTAGAGATTCTTAAAAAATATCTTCTTTAAATACTTATATCTTAATCTCATAAATTAAGCATAATTTATGAGATTAAAGAGTAAAATTCTTCCCGAAATTATTAAGTGCGACCGTGGTGGAACGGTAGACACGCTACCTTGAGGGGACTTTCAAGATTGTGGTGTTGATTTAGATATGCGAATGTGGTGGAACGGTAGACACGATAGCTTGAGGGGCTATTGCCAGCATTGGTGTGGGGGTTCAAATCCCCCCATTCGCACCATTTTATGGGAGTATCTAATTTAATTAATTTTTTCTTTTTATAAGAAAATATAATTGCTGCTTGTGATTTTTATATAAAACTTTTCTATCTTTCTAAAATCAAATTATTATTTTTATTGTCATTATGTATTAATATTGTTAGCTTTATTGCACACTTTACTGCACACTTTTTATTAGAATAAAGTACTTTATAATTTTTAGTGCACACTTTTTTTAGTTAAATTTAAACTCCAACTATTGCTTTAAAACCATATACTTTCTTCACTACTTTTAATAAAACTAAAATTTTTAATTTCAATATTAGTATTTATATGAATCTTGTCCTCAGGAGCTACTAAAAAGTCAGATAAACAATTTTTAAGCCCATCTATATTCAATCCACTTTGACACACCTTACTAAAACTTTTAAGAATATCAACTTCATTTATTTTAACAGATTGTATTTCTTCATAATTTATATCTATATCAGTGAAAATTTCTTTTCTACTTTTTTGTTCAGCAAAAATATCAATATCTATTATGGCTTCATTCCCATCTATTGGTATAAAAAACACTTCTTCTTGAAATGGTTCTAAGATTTTACCTAAAAATTCAAATGACTTTTTAAAACTATCATTATGCCTTAAAATAAATACTTCATCTATCATATTCTTTTTAATATTTTCATGTCTAAAATCACCATTACTATTAAAATATATTTCATATAAAATACCATTTAATAAATGATTTTCTTCTCCATCAAAATATGGTTGGATTTTAGAACTTAAATCTTTAATAAAATTAGTTGCGTGTACTGCATAACCTGAACATTGATAAAGATTTCTACCCATTATAAACTTTTCATTATTTGTCATATCAGAAGCATTTACTTTAAAAAACTCTAAAATTGCCGGATTTTGTTTATGCCAATTATATGTTTTTAGTTGTTCTATAATTTTATCAATTACTGTACCTTTATATTGATACTGTCTATCCTTAACAACATTCTCATCATATGGTAAAGTTATTGAATGAACCATTTGTCCATCATTAAAGTAAAAATCACCTACTAAGGATGTATGTTCCCAACTTGTTTGACTTCCACCTGTAAGATTAAATATAGTTCTTCTAACTTTTTTAAACAATTCTTCTACTGAAAGTCTTTCCCTACCTATATATTTTAATAATGTACCAGTGTAAATACTGTGACCATCAATACCTGCATCAGATGCAGATTCACCTGGTGAAGTTGAAAAAGCTATTATTGTTCCCTCCGGTGCATTTACATTTGTAAAATGTTGTTGAACCCCTCGACCAACACTAACTCTACAAGCATCAATAATTATAATATTGATAGTTGTTGTTGCATTTTTTATAATATCTGTAATTTCAGCTAACATAATGCTATGTCTTTTACACATATATTGATTAGCATTTTCAATTGGACAATCAGTTGCTGCTAAATAATTTTCACCATCAAATTGAAACCCATGACCAGCAAAATAAAATATAGATGCATCATAATTATTAATTTTAGACTTATAATCTTCTAATAAAGTACAAATACTTTCCGTATTACAATCAAAACCTGAAATAACTTCATACCCTAACCTTTCGAAGACATTTGCTATTTCAGTTGCATCATTAACAGCATTTTCAAGCTTTGCCCTTTCTTCAATATAGTCATTGTTTCCAACAACAAAAGTTAATGTTTTCATATATATCCCTAAATATTATTCTTTAATTAGCCATTATCTGAAATGACTTCTTTTTTAATGAAACATATTATTATTTTTTTGCTTTATTCTGGTAAAATACTTATTATTTTATAATAAAGTTGTAACTATGAAAGAAAAAAAGTCATTATCTGAAAGAGATATTTGTACAAAATACATTACGCCTGCAATAAAAGAAGCAGGTTGGGACATTCATTCACAAATTAGAGAAGAAGTTTCTTTTACTGATGGTAGAATATTTGTTAAAGGTAATAAAACAAAAAGAAATAAGGGTAAAAGAGCCGATTATATTCTTTATTACAAACCTAATATTCCAATTGCAATTATTGAAGCTAAAAAAAATACTTTTCCTATTACAGAGGGGATTCAACAAGGTATAGAATATTCAGAAATTTTAGATATTCCTTTTGTATATAGTAGTAATGGTGACGGTTTTTATGAACATGATAAAACACTTTCAAATGGAACAATTGAACAAGAATTAACACTTGAAGAATTCCCTACTCCACAAGAACTTTGGAATAGATATAAAAAGTATAAAAACATAGAAGATGATATACAAGACAAAATCATATCACAAGACTATTATATAGATGGAACAAGTAGAAGTCCAAGATACTATCAACAAATTGCTATTAATAGAACAATTGAAGCTATTGCCAAAGAACAAAAAAGAATTCTACTTGTAATGGCAACAGGAACAGGTAAAACATATACTGCATTTCAAATAATTCATAGACTTTGGAAAAGCGGAGCTAAAAAAAGAATACTATTCTTAGCAGATAGAAATGCACTAATCGACCAAACAAAAAGAGGTGATTTTAGACATTTCAAAGATAAAATGACTGTTATTAGAAAAAAACAAATTGATAAATCATATGAAATATATTTGGCTCTTTACCAAGGGCTAACAAACTATGATGAAGATAAAGATGCATATAGAGAATTTAGCCCTGACTTTTTTGATTTAATTGTTATTGACGAATCTCATAGAGGAAGTGCATCAGAAGATAGTGCTTGGAGAGAAATTTTAGATTATTTTTCTAATGCTACTCATATTGGATTAACAGCAACTCCCAAAGAAACAAAAGAAGTTTCTAATATAGAATACTTTGGAGAGCCTGTATATACATACTCTTTAAAACAAGGGATTGAAGATGGTTTCTTAGCTCCTTATAAAGTTCTAAAAGTTGGACTTGATATTGATTTAGAAGGTTGGAGACCTGAAAAAGATAAAAAAGATATCAAGGGACACTCTATTGAAGATAGAAACTACAATAGAAAAGACTATGATAAAAACCTCGTTATCTATGAAAGAAGTGAGATTGTTGCGAAAAAGGTTACTGAATATCTAAAAAAACACAATAGGTTTGATAAAACTATTGTATTTTGTATTGATATTGAACATGCCCAAAGAATGAGAAGTGCATTAGCAAAGGAAAACTCTGATTTAATGGCTGAAAACCCAAAATATGTTATGCAAATCACAGGTGATAATGATGAAGGGAAAAGAGAATTAGATAATTTTATTAACCCAGAAGAAAAGTACCCCGTAATAGCCACTACTTCAAAACTTATGACAACAGGAGTTGATGCTCAAACTTGTAAATTAATTGTATTAGATAGTAATATTGCTTCAATGACAGAATTCAAACAAATTATTGGACGAGGTACTAGAATCAATGAAGAATATGGAAAAACTTATTTTACAATTATGGATTTTAGAAATGTAACTGATTTATTTGCTGACCCTGATTTCGATGGAGAAGCTGTAAAAGTTAAAGAAGTTGGAGAAGATGACGAATTTGAGTCACCTGAGGAAGAAGAACAATCAGAAGAAAATCCAATTGATGAAGAAGGTAATGAAGTAGAATTTGAACCTGAACCTCCAATTATTACTGACCCTGAACCTCCACGTGAGCCAAGAGAAAAAATATTTGTAAATAATGTGAATGTATCAATATTAAATGTAAGAATACAATATTTAGATGCAAATGGAAAATTAATAACAGGTAGTTTAAAAGATTATACAAAACAACAAGTAAGTAAAGAGTTCTCGTCTATTGATGAGTTTTTAAACAAATGGCATAGTGCTGATAAAAAACAAGTTCTAATTGAAGAATTAGAAGAAAAAGGTATTATCTTTGACAATTTTAAAGAAGAAGTTGGTAAAGATATGGACTTGTTTGATATGATTTGTCATTGTGCATTTGATATGCCTCCACTTACAAGAAGTGAGAGAGCAAATAATGTTAAAAAGAAAAATTACTTTACTAAATATGGTGATAAAGCAGTTGAAATTATAAATACTTTACTTGATAAATATGCAGATGAAGGAATTGAAAATATTGAAACAATTCAAGTTTTACAATTACCTGATTTTAAACAGTTTGGTTCTCCTGTTGAAATAATAAAAGAGTTTGGTGGTAAAAGTAATTATCTTCACGTAATTACAGAAATAGAACAGCAAATTTATAGTAATGTTGCGTAAATAATAAATTTTGGAGAATAATATAATTTAATGGCAAATATCGGTGGAATAATTAAAACAATACAAAATATTATGAGAAAAGACAAAGGTCTTAATGGTGATGCACAAAGAATAGAACAATTAGGTTGGATGATATTTTTAAAAATCTTTGACGATAAAGATATTGAAATGGAACTTTTAAATGATGATTATCTATCACCAATTCCAAATGAATTACAATGGAGAAATTGGGCAACTGACGATGAAGGTATAACAGGAGATAAATTATTAGACTTTGTTGATAATAAATTGTTTGCTGATTTAAAAGCTTTACCAAGTGCTGCAACAAATAAAAGAGCGCTACTTATCAAAGAGGTTTTTGAAGGTAATAACAACTATATGAAATCTGGAACATTGATTAGACAAGTAATCAATAAACTAAATGAAATTGATTTTAATAGTAGTGATGATAGGCATTTATTTGGTGATATTTATGAAACAATATTAAAAGAACTTCAGAGTGCAGGTAACAGTGGAGAGTTTTATACACCAAGAGCAATCACACAATTTATAACTCAAATGGTTAATCCAAAACTTGGAGAAATTGTATTCGACCCTGCTTGTGGAACAGGTGGTTTCCTAACTAATGCTATTGAACATATTAGAGCTAATGAAGTTCATAATATAGAAGATAGAATAACACTACAAAAAACTATTAAAGGAAGTGAGTTAAAGCCTCTTCCTCATATGTTAGCGCTTACAAATCTAATTTTACATGATGTTGAAGTTCCAAATATAGTTTATGATGATGCACTTTCAAAAGAATTAACTTCTATAACACAGAAAGATAGAGTTGATTGTATTTTAGCTAATCCACCATTTGGAGGAACAGTATCAGATGGTATGGAAACAAACTTTCCTTCTAATTTTAGAACAAAAGAGAGTGCTGATTTATTTTTAATCTTAATGATACAATATCTTAAAGATGGAGGAAGAGCAGGAATTGTATTACCTGATGGTAGTTTAACAGGTGATGGTGTAAAACAAAGAATAAGACAAAAACTACTTGAAGATTGTAATCTTCATACAATAGTAAGACTTCCAAACTCTGTATTCCAACCTTATGCAAGTGTTGCTACGAACTTATTATTCTTTACAAAAGGAACTCCTACAAAAGAAGTTTGGTATTATGAACACAAACTTCCAGAGACTCAAAAATCTTATAGCAAAACAAAACCTATTCAAATAAGTGAATTTGACAATTTAAAATATTGGTGGGAAAATAGAGAGAAAAATGAAATTGCATGGAAAATAGATATTGAAACTATTAAAAACAATGGATATAATCTTGATATAAAAAATCCACATAAAAAGGAAGAGGAAGAAATACATACTTCAAGTGAATTACTTGAAATGCTTCATAATTCATTTGCTAAAAGTGATGAGCTTTTAACTACATTAAAAAGAGAGTTATCTTAATGGATAAAGTACTGTTAGGAGACTATATAGAGAGAGTATCTATTAAAGCATTGGATTTAGATGACTATTCTAAATTAGAAGCATTAGGAGTATCTAATGTAGATGGAATTACAAAAACAGGTCATGTTAAATCTGCTGATTTAGGTAAATATTTATATATAGAAGAAAACTATTTTGCATACAATCCATATAGAATAAATGTTGGTTCAATTGGTTTAACACCAAAAGATGCAAAAGGTTTAGTAAGTCCAGCATACATTGTATTTAAAACAAAAAAAACATTAAAACCAGAATTACTATTTGATTTTTTAAAATCTTTTGATGGAATTCAACAGATAAATAAACTTGCAAAAGGAACTGTTAGAAAAACATTAAGTTTTGATAATTTATCAAAAATTGAACTTTTTGTTCCAAGTATTGATAAACAACAGATAATATTGGATTTAAAAATAAAAACACAGTCTATTCATTCAGAGTTAGTAAATGAAATTGACAACCAACAAAACCTGCTAACTAAATTAAAACAATCAATACTTCAAGAAGCAATTGAAGGAAAATTAACTTCTAAATGGAGAGAACAAAATCAAGGTATTGAATCTGCATCTATTTTACTTGAAAAAATTAAAATAGAAAAAGAAAACCTAATAAGAGAAAAAAAAATCAAAAGAACAAAACCATTATTAGCGGTTAATGAAGATAATATATCTTTAAGTATTCCTAATAATTGGAAATGGTGTAGGATTAATGAATTAATCACAAGTATTCAATATGGTACATCAAAAAAGTGTTCAGAAACTAATATATCAGAAAGTCCTATTTTAAGAATACCAAATATATCAAAGGGTTATATTAATACAAACTGTTTAAAATATACTGTTTTAACAAAAAAAGAAAAAGAACAGTACTCTTTAAAAATAAATGACATTTTAGTTATACGTTCAAATGGGAGTAGAGAACTAGTTGGGAAATCAGCAATAATCTCAAATAATATGTGTAACTTTGGCTATGCCGGATACCTAATACGTTTAAGATTTTCTAATCAATTTTTAAATGCAAGATATATACATTATTGTTTAAACTCTGCCTTTTTAAGAGAACAAATAGAAACTCCATTAAGAACAACCGTAGGTATAAATAATATAAACAGTACGGAACTAGTTAGTTTAATAATTCCATTACCTCCAATTGAAGAACAAGAAGCAATAGTGAATAAAATAGAAAAACTTTTTGCTATTTGTGATGAACTTGAAGAACAAATAAATAGTTCAAAACAAAATACACAAACACTTATGCAATCAGTTTTAAAAGAGGCATTTGAAAATTAACATGAGAATATTACTATACAAATTAAACCTTTATAACTTATCGCTAATACCTCTTTATATTATTTTTATAATGCAATATATAAATATTGACTCTTTTTCCAAATGGGAGTGTTTTGAGAATAAAAAAGATTACTTTATTAACATATTTCAAAATAATTATCAAGTATCTTTTTTTATTGCATTAATAATTTTTGCTTTTTTATCTTATTTTTTATTTCAAAAGAATAATACATATGGAATTAAAAATAGTAAGAATTTTACAGATATTACCCCAATAGATTTTGACCATTTAACATTTTTATCAACATATATAATTCCACTTATTACATTCAATTTAAATGATATTAGAAGTTTTATTATTGTTATATTTTTGTTATTAATGATAGGAATAATTTATTTAAAATCAAATCTTTATTACTTGAACCCTACTCTATTATTATTTGGGTATAAAATTTATAAATCAAAAGCAAATAACAAAAGTATAGTTTTAATTTCACGAAAACCAATTTTAACAATGGAACATAGTTCTAAATATGTTGATTTAGGGAATAACATATATTTTATAAAGGATAAATATGGAAGTAAGTAGTTTTAAAGAAGAGTTAAATGAGATATTATCTTCTGAGGAAGTAAGCTTAGAGTTATATCTAATTTCAAAACAAAGTGAAATAAAGTTTGCTTCAATATCAGAAGACTCTTCTGATAATTTATTAGAACTTTTTAAACAAAATATCAATTCTATTTTTTTGGATGATAACAACGAGTTTAAATTGAAGTCTATTAACAATGTAAATACAGAAGATGCAGATACTTATTACTATTTTGATAGTGAAAATGTATATGATAAAATTGAACACTTGACTAAATTTGATGGAGAAGGACTTGAAACATTTTCATTTAATGATTCTCAGTTTTCTGATATTGATACATTTCTAATTAAAATAGGTACAAGTGAAAAACATATTGTTCTTTATAAAAAGAATTATCCTATTAACTTATTAAGAAGAGGTAAAACATTATTCTTTAAAAAAAGTGCAGAAAATATTGATGAGTTAAAAGATGACATCCTTAAAATTGATAGAAATTTTCAGTTTCTTGTATTAAATGAACATGTCTTAGTAGTAAATTTAAATATGCTTGAAACTCAATTAGGTTATGAAAGTGTAATTGTAAAGAAAGCAGAAGAAGCATTGATTTCAATTGGAGCAATAGATTTCCTAGATGATATTTCAAAATTAGAAGAAATGGTAAAATCAAAGAAAATAGCTAAAAAAGTTAATCTAGTAAAAGATTCTCCTGTTATTAAAATAATAAATGACAATCAACCCAAAGTAGTAAGTTTTATTGAAGGACACCCTGAACTTAAAAAAAGTCTAAAATTTAATGACGAAGGAAAATTAGAACTAAAAAGTAAAGTAAGTGTTGAAAAATTCCTTAAATTACTTGACGATGCTTATTTAAAATCTGAGTTAACTGATTTACTTTATGATAGTTTGAATAAGGATAAAGTAGATTAAAATAACTTATAATTTTTTATCTTATAGGAAGAATTTAATAGATTATTATCAATTAATTCTTCCATATAGTTTTCAAACCCTATTTTTCCAATCCCATAATGCAGATACTCTAAATACCCTACCCATAAATCAGAATCTAATTTTTTTAAATAAAAATCCCTTCTCCCATATTGTTTAATAAACTCACCTCTAGTTTTAATATTTCTTATTTCCATATCTTTATAAAAAGTTTGTATTTTTCTATCAAATCTACTTAAAAAATCTTTTCCCCTAGATAAACACGTATTATTTGATTCATCCTCTAAAAAACCCTCTTTTTCGTATGATTTTAGGTTTAAAAGCTCAATCCATTTATCTCTTTTTATAAAATATATAAACTTTACATATTCATTATTCTCATACCTTAAAATATGTTTTTTAAATAAGTTTGCCGTGTAATAAATAAAACTTTTAGTATCTTCTTTTGTTGGAGTTAAATTTAATTGTTTAATCTGTTTAGATTTTGATTTAAACATAGAAAAAAGTTTATTGGTAGTTCTATATAAAATATGTTTATTTACATTTTGAATATTAAAAAAGTTTTTTGAAAATTGTTTAATTCTTATCTTGTTTCTATTGCATATTAAATGTCGTGTTGAAGGGGATTTATCATATCGTTCAGTTAATACATTTTTATAAAAATATTTAATCATTTTTAAGATTGATTTTTCATCATCTTTTAATGCCTTAAAATAGATACCTTTAACTAACTTATTATCTAATCCTTTTATATAAAATTTATTCCCAATTTGCTTTAAACATAATTTTCTATATCTATTTTTAACTCTTATACTAAAATCTTCAAATAGCTTTTTTATATACTCTAAAACATTTTTAGTAACTAATAATTCAGTTCTTGATGTCTGTTTTAAATTCTAAGTATGAATTAGTGTAGCCGGATCAGTGCCCTACGGGTGTGAGAGTTCAAATCTCTTCGGTCGCACCAAAATACATTTTTATATAATTCTCTTTCCCCTACTCAAAAAATATTTCCTATTACAAGATATTTATTCATTTATACTAGCTTACTTTTACAAAAAAATATTCTTTTTATTCTTCTTGTCATGAATATAATATAAGTTATTCATAATTAAGTAAATTTTAGAAATAATCACAACATTGATTTTAATAATAATTATCACAACAAGGAATAAAATGAATCAACCTATTAAAAAAATAATCGGTTTATCTTTATGTACTGTATTTTTACTACACACAAATTTACTTGCAGAAAATAAAAATAAAAATGAATCACTTGGAAAAGTAGATGTAATAGCTACGGATTTAAATATTACTGAAGGCACGAACTCATATACAACTCCTTCAATGAAGACATCCACGAAGTTAAATCTTTCTATA
The DNA here is from genome assembly GCA_030145305.1 of Halarcobacter sp. GTDB lineage: Bacteria > Campylobacterota > Campylobacteria > Campylobacterales > Arcobacteraceae > Halarcobacter. The sequence goes on from JAQYVX010000009.1 coordinate 77,219, forward strand.
AAAGAAACTCCTCAATCAATTAGTGTTTTTACAACTAAGAAATTGAAAGACTTAGGAATTTCCTCATATCAAAATATGCTAAATTATGTAACTGGTGTTACCCTTAATAGATGGGATGAAAGACTAAACTCTAGTGCTAGAGGTTTTGTTATTGATTATTACAAAATTGATGGAATGCCAACATATACTAGTTACAATGCAAGAGATATTGATCTTTCAATGTATGATAGAGTTGAAGTTGTACGAGGAGCAAATGGACTTACTACAGGAGCTGGGAATCCTGGTATTAGTATTAATCTTGTTAGAAAAAGAGCAAATAGCGAAGAATTAACTGGAACTTTAAGTGTAGAAGCTGGTTCGTGGAATTCTTATAACGCAAGTGCTGATATTAGTTCAAAAATAACAGAAGATGGAAGTATAAGAGGAAGAATTGTTGCAAAACATGAAAAAGCAGATTCTTATATGGATGGTTATGAAAAACAAAATGACTTATTTTATGGAGTTATAGATGCTGACTTAAGTGATACTACTTATTTATCAACAGGTATTTCTTATCATAACTTAGAAAGAAAAGGTGTGCGATGGGGAGGTCTTCCTGCTTTTTACTCTGATGGAACTCAAACTGATTTTGGCTCAGATAAAATAGTATCGGAAGATTGGACATACTGGAATGTTGAAACAAAATCTTTTTTTACAAACTTAGAACAATTTATATATAAAGATATTTCATTAAATACTTCATATTCTTATGACGAAATAAAGTCTGAATCTGCTTTATTATATTTTGCGGGTGCTGTTAATAAAACAAATGGAAGTGGCTTAAATTCTATGGATTGGCAAGATGAGAAAGAAAAAAAAGAACATAACCTTGACTTGAATGTAAATATTCCTTTTGATTTAGGAAGATTATCTCAAGAAGTTATAATTGGAGCTACATATAATTTATCAAAACAAACTAAAAGTATTGGACGTTATCCTGCTGGGGCATACGAGGCGGTAAGTAACTTCTACAATTATGATATAAAACTACCCTCTTCTTCTAGTTCAGATATTCCATATATTGTAGAACCAGAAGAAATTGAACAAAAAGCTCTTTATCTTGCAGGTAATTTTTCCTTAACTGATGAATTAAAATTAATCGCAGGAGCAAGACTCTCTACTTGGAAATATACAAGTGAAAATTCATCACTTGACACAAGAGAATTTGATAATGAACTTACACCATATTTAGGTTTAGTTTATGATTTAGATAAGAACCATTCTATTTATACAAGTTACACAAGTATATTTAACCCTCAAGATAAAAAGAATAAAAATGGTAATTACTTAGATCCTATTGAAGGTAAGAGTTATGAAGCAGGAATCAAAGGAGAGTATTTTGATGGAGCTTTAAATGCTTCGTTATCAATATTTAAAATTGAGCAAGATAACGTGGCATCAGCTATTGATGGCGTATTTGTAATAGGATCTAGTAATCAAGCTTATGAATCATCAGAAGGAGTTGTAAGTAAAGGTTTTGAAATTGATATAGCAGGACGAATAACTGACAATTTAAATGTGGATTTTGGTATTGCTAACTTTAGAGCAAAAGATGCAGATGGAGAAAAATATGATACTAAAGCTTCAAGAACAACTGCAAATGTTTTTCTAAGTTATCTAATTGATGATTTTACTCTTGGTGGAGGATTACAGTATAAAAGTAAATATTATACTGAAACTAATTATGGAAAAATCAATCAAAAAGCATACACAATTGCAAATGCAATGTTAGGATACAAAATAGACAAAAATTCAACACTTCAACTAAATGTAAATAATGTTTTTGATAAAACATATTATCAAGGAGTGGGAACAAATAGTATGGTCTATGGTGACCCTAGAAATTTCACTTTAAATTATAAATATTCATTCTAATTTAAAAGATAAGGTAATTTATTTACCTTATCTTATTATTGATTATCAAAATTAATTAAATTTTATGTACAATAAATTATGATATACCTTATTATTCTTTTTACATTTCTATTTACAAATTTATATTCTGCTGATGTAAATAAATATAATAATATAAATAGCTTTCTAATATCTAGTGAAGGTGGAAGTTATAAACAAACCACTTATGAAGAATACAAAACTAATAAACTAAAAAATTTTAAGATAAAAATGGGTATTGATAAAAAAACATTAAAAAATAAACCCTATTATCTTACAATCATAGATAAAGATGATTCCCTTAAATATACCAATGCAAAATATGAAATATATGATCATATGAAAGTAATAAAATTAGATGAATCTATTGAAAAAGACTTATATTTTGAATACTCATATAAAACTGCTCAAAGAATCGCTTTTAGATTTAATGTAATATCAGATTTTGAATATAAGTACATACTCCCTTTTGAAGGAATTTTATATGGCTTAGCTTATGGCATAATATTCTCAGCTTTTCTTTATTACCTAATAATCTATTCTTCAACTAGAAGAATTTACTTTTTATACTATTCAATAATGCAATTATTTGTTCTTCTTTCATTAATAGGATTTGTCTATTTTAGTTTCAAACCTTATCCTAATGAGTTAGGACAAACAATAGTTGATATTTTTGAAACATCTGGTTTTATTTTTACAATTCTTTTTGCTAAAGAAGTATTAAATACAAAAAAAGTAATGCCATATATGAATTATATTTTAAACTTCTTTTTATTTATAAATATATTAGATATTTTTGCAATTTTTATTTTCAAACAATCTATTTTTTATGAATACATGCCTTTTTATCTTAGCTTTTTATTGCCTTTTATTGCAGGTATTATATCAATTATAAAAGGCAATAAAATATCAGTCTTTTATACATTAGGTTGGTTTATGGTTTTTCTTGTGGTCTATTTATATGAGAAAGATATGATTCCATTAAGTGGTATATATACAATTCATTTAACTTTACCATTAGAGTCTTTGATATTTAGTTTTGCTCTTACTATTACTTTAAGAGAACTAGTTCAAAAGCAAAATGAAAAAGAAAAACTACTTATTCATAAAAGCAAACTAGCTTCTATGGGAGAGATGATTGATAATATTGCACATCAATGGAGGCAACCATTAATGCATCTAGGATATATTAATATGAATTTGGAGATGTCAAGCCAAAGTGATAAATTTGAAAAAGAATATTTTATAAAAAAAATAAAAGAGTCAAATACTCAAATAAAATTTATGTCAAAAACAATTGATGACTTTAGTGACTTCTACAAAATAGAAAAAGAAAAACAAGAATTTCTAATTTCAAATGCTTGCAAATTAGCAATAAATATTATCAATCCTACATTAAAAAAGAAAAATATTAATTTGAATCTAACTATAAAAAAAGATTCTTTTATTAAAGGTTATGAAAATGAATATGCGCAAGTTATACTTAACTTCTTTACAAATAGTATTGAGATTTTTGAAACTAGAAAAATTGAAAATCCTATGATTAATATTTTAATAGAAACTATTAATAATAAATCTATTACAAAAGTTTTTGATAATGGTAAAGGAATTAAAAACAATAGTTTGGAAGAAATATTTGATGCCTATGTTAGCACTAAAAAGAAAGGTTCAGGTATAGGTTTATATATGTCTAGAGTAATTATCCAATCACATTTTGATGGCAATATTTATGCCTCTAATAATAAAGAAGGTGCTTGTTTTACTATTGAGGTTTAATTTTTTATAAAACTTAACATAATCTTTTGATATATCATTTCAGAAGGTGAATTAAATCTTATTTGAGATTCTTTAAGATAAAAAAATAGTTTTTCTTTACTTATTCCTCTAAATTGCTTCAATCTAGTTTGAAGATAGTCTTCAAAAGAATCATCTTCATCTTTTAAAAATCCAGATAAAAGAAAAGTTTGATTATCTTTACATAATAATACCCTAGCACAATTTGCTCTTTTATGTTTAGTAAGGGGATTTTTTAAAGAGCTTTGAAGAAAATTACTCAATTTATTTTCATAAGAGTTTAACTCATCTAAAATTAAAATCTTATTTTTATACTTTATATAAAAAATATCTGTCTTATATACATTTATATATTTTATGTGCAATAACTTTGTTTCCAAGATTTCTTTTAAAATTATTTCATCAATATAATTAAATTCTTCAGTAATTTTAGTTCTTAACAATTTATAATAATTATTTACTGTTTGCCTACTAATCCCTGTTTTTTGGGCTGTTTGTATTGCGGTATAATCTTGACTAAAATAAGAACATATCTTCTCTAGATTTTTAACTTTAGAATATTTAATTTTTATTGTTACATTTTCATTTCTTGACATAAAGAAATTATATATAAAAAAAGTGAGAAAAATATGTGTAAAAGCCATATTTATAAAAATGATTCTCATAATTGAATTAATCTATTAAAAATAGTATACTTTCATATGTTTAGTAAAAAATATAGAAATATAAAAGTATTATGTGTAGAGAATGAAGAGCTAATAAGAGAAAATCAAGTAGATTATTTAAAGCATTTTTATAACACAATTTTAGAAGCTTCTCATGCAAAAGAAGCACTTGAAATAATAGAAAAACAAAAACCCCAATTAGTAATAACAGATATTGAAATGTCAGATATGAATGGTTTAGAAATGATAAGACAAATCAGGAAAAGAGATAAAAAAACAAAAATTATTGTCTTATCTGCATTTTCAAATAAAGAGTATCTTCTTGATGCAATTGATTTAGGTCTAGTAAAATATCTTATCAAACCCATTGACCATGAAACTTTTTATCCCATACTTTTACAATCTTCTAAAGAAATTATTGAAGAAGAGAGTCCATTATTAAATCTTGCAAATGATTGTATCTTCGATAGTAAGACTTCTCAAATAAGATTTAAGGATAAGAATTATAATCTTTCAAAATATGAAGCAGATTTTCTTATGCTTTTATATAATCAAAGACCAAATGTAGTAACTTATGAACAAATACAATATAAGGTTTGGGTTAATAATATCATGACAGATAACTCTTTGAGAACTTTAGTAAAAAGTCTAAGAAAAAAGTTACCCAAAGATATAATAACTAACCTCTCAAAAGTTGGCTATAAAATGGAAGAAATTCCTTAAACATTCTTCAAATATACCATTTCTTATTTTCTTTCTTGAAGCTCCCTTATTAATTTATTTGTATTTTTAATACTTATAAAAATAGTTATAAAAAGTAAGATAAAAGCCACAACAATAGATATTATCATTTCAAAAGGTAACTCTTGCATAGAATTTCTTGACTTTGATAACTTAACTTCTTTGCTCTCTTTATTTAATTCTTCTAAGAATCCACCTTCTGGTTCTATTCCATCTTTCACAACTTGATGTCCAGGACCTCCATCAAGTACAACTTGATAAGGTACTTTTGGGATATTGATAGTTAATTCACTCTCATCTGGAAGTCTTTTTTTGTATAATACTTCTCCTGTAACTAATGATTCCATTCGAATTTCAGCTCCTGGAGCTAATTGTCCTGTATTAAATACACCCTCAACTGTTATAGTTCCATCTTCATTATCGTCAATATTTAAAATTAACGAATGAGAAAATAAGAATGATGGAATCAAACATAAAAACACTATATTAATAATTTTTTTACCCATTGTTATACCTTTTTTGATTTTTATTCCAAAATGATTTTGCATCTAATCTATCTTTTGGTAACTTCTTTGCAACTACTAATAATATTGTTCCAGTTAAAAATAGTCCTATATCTACACTCAATATATTTACCATGCCACTTGTAGCAAGCGTTATTGGAGAGAATCCAGAATTTATAAAATGAAGAATTGGAGCTGTTATAAATAAAGTTCCACCCAAATATATAAACTCTTTTGCTGCTTGATAAGAATTTGTTCTATAAAAAGCCCAAGTCAAAGTTGCTAACCAAAAATTGAAGAATATTGCTTTTTGAATAAAAACCCTATTCTCTAAGTCAAAAGATAATATCCATTGTAAATTAAATAAAAGTGCCGTAGAAGGGATTACTCCAATCATAACTGAAAGAGATAATTTCCCCAACCAATGATAAAAATTAATTTTTTTGTCAAATTTCTTTGCTTTTTTTTCAAGCCAAAGCATAACACCAAAGCCAATTCCAAAACAAGATAGTAACATTAAAAAAGATATGAAAAGTCTAGTAAAAATATCAACACCAAAAAGTAAATGTAAAAAATAAAGAGAATCAGTTACTAAGATACTCCAAGGTCTATCCATCACTTTTATATGTTTAATTAGTTTTCCATCAACTGCATTTAGTATTATTTTTGGCTTATTAATTACTCCATTCAAAAAAGGTTTATATGGGTTGTAGCCAATTAATTCAACTCTTGCAGTTTTATCTTTCCAATTAATAAGCTTTAGTTGTTGAAATTCAATTTGAGGATTAATTTCTTGAGCTTTTTTAATTAGTTTTCCAATAGGCAGCATAGGAACTTCTTCATTAAGTCTTTTAACTATTGCTTGGGTTGGTGTAAGAACAGGCCCAATAAGCGATAAAATATCACTTTTCTCTCCTTTAGTTGTAAGATAAGTCATAGGACCAGCTCCTGCATACCCTATACACATTAACGCTCCTGTTAATGTAATAATTATAAAAGGAGGGAATACCCAAGTAAAAATCTTTCTATGCCATTTTGAAAATGTTGATTGTTGATTCTTACCATTGTTTTGAAATTTTAGAATATATACTAAAAATAAACCTCCAATAATTAAAAACATAACACCTACCGCCATAAAACCAAAAATTGTATAACCCACAGTTTTTAGAGGTTCTCCATAATGCATTCCATTTAAAAAACTTGCAAGTTGAGATTTTAATCCCTCTTGATTGATTGCTTCCCTTGATTCAGGATTAAAAAGCTTTGGCTCTGTAAACTTATGAGTAATATGAAGAGCAGGATCATTTTTATACCCTGGAAGTTTTATAATAATATTATTATTTGGAAAATCAGGATTTGAAATAACAGGATCTATCATTTCAGAATAATCGATTTTTGTAATATCTGCTACTTTAAAGTGTCTAGAGGGTTTTTCCCAAACTTGTATATAAGGTAAAAGAATAGCAAATATTCCGAAAAAAACTGCAATATACATCAATAATGAGAATGTTATTCCAGAACTTACATGTAATCTATATAATCTTTGTTTTAATAGTTTTGATTTTGATATTGACATTTTTTATCTTTAGTATGAAATATAAATTAAATAAGAAAATACAATAGATGGTACTAAGACTCTAAGTAATGCTTGCATTTTTGTATGAGAAACCGATATCCACAATGCCATACAAGCCCAAGCTAAGGTATTGAATAAAAGTGGAATCATTATCGCATTTTCGACTTTATCAGGAATTATTGAAGTAATAAAAGTCATTCCTAAATAAGCAACAACTAATCCTCCAAAAATTGCACATAAACCTCTAAATAAACCTATTTTTTTTCCACTTTGTTCAGGTGTAATTAAATTTTGATATATTCTTCTAAGTGAAAACATTGACTTCCTTATTAATTTTGATAATTATAATTATTTATCTATAAACAAACTCTTAAACTGAAGATACTCAGGACAAGAAGAATTGAATATGTCCAAAAGAATTAGATGTTATAACCTAAATCTTTTGCGATTGAATAAGCTCGTTTTTTTTCAAAAGCATTTAACACTGCTTTTTTAAGATATTCTTTTGAAGAGTTTTCATTATTTAACTCATAAAAGGAAAGGGCTAACATTATATATTTTTGCCCCTTATCCTTTGAGCCTTTTTTAAACTTATAGCTGTTTAAAATATCAATAGTTTTTTTATACTCTTCTTTATTGTAGTAAATATTTGCAAGTAGTATTTTGTATTTAGAAGAGTTTCCATAAGCAGAGACTTTTAATTTGGGGATAAGCTTTTTATAATTTTTTGCATTCAAATAGCAAGAAACCATAATCTCAAAATTTTTGCTTGTATTTTTTATAATCTTTTTACTAATACCTGTTTCTATATATTCAGCAGCTTTGTTATATACCTCATTTTGTACCAAGATATTTACTAAATACATCAAGTTTTTACTTTTACTTATGGCCTCTTTTTTATATGCTAATTCTAATGTTGCTAGAGATTTTTTATATTTTTTCTGGCTTTGATATATTGAAATCAATTGTATCCAATACTCTTCTTTTTCATAATTTTTTGTCATAAATTTTAAAGTTTTTATTGCACCTTTATAGTTTTTTGTCTCAATATAAGAAGAATAAAGCATTCTATACCATTCTTCTTTTTTTGTTTTAAAATTTATAACCTTTTTAATATATGGAGTGCTTTTTTTATATTGAGAATCATGATAATAAGCAATAGCAAGATTTTCATATAATTCTAACTTTTTTGTTGTATCGCTAGTTAAAAGTTCCAAAGAGTAGTTAATACTTTTTTTATACATTGATTCACTTAAATATATTTGAGATAGTGAAAATTTTATTTTATTAACTTCTTTTTCTTCTAAAGTATTTAAGCTAAGAATTCTTTCATAACTTTTTGCAACTTCTTTATAGCTATTTTGATTAATATAAATATTTGATAAAGACTGCAAAGAATAAGTAAGTTCCATCTTATTTTCTGAAGATTTTATAATAGTAAATAAAATACTTTTTGCATTTTCGTATTGTTTTTTTTCAATCATACTTTGAACTTTTTGCAATTTATTATATACCTCTTTTGAGATGCTATTCTTTGCAAATAATAAACTTGATAATACTAAAAATAGAATTAATAATTTTCTCATTTTGCCAACCTAAAATTAAATGTTATTGTTGCATTTTTTTCTTCATTACTTTGTTTAAACTTCCACTTTTTTATTGCACTTATTGCCGATTTATCAAAGGTATTTTTGGGATTGGAATCATTAATAATTACATTTGAAACTTCACCATTTTTACTAATTAAAAATGAAAGTTGCACAAAGCCACTTTGTTTTTTTAACATAGCCCGTCTAGGATACCTTGGATTTACTTTTCTTAATACTTGTAATGAATTTGCGTCATATATTGTGGCTTGTAAGATTGTTGAAGAGTCAACTTGCGCACCACTTAAAGATGAAATTGCCGAAATATCAATATTTTTTGGACTTATACTAGTATGTAAAGGTTTTACTCTTACATTTTGATTTATCTTTGGAGTAATATTTGTTTTTATAATCTTTAATTTTTTTATAGGTTCTTTTTTAGGTATTTTTTTAGGTTTAAGCCTTTTTTTCTTTTCAATATTTGTTTCTTGTTTATCTCTCAAATAAACTAAATGAGGAGTTTTTTTATTTTCTTTTACATAATTATCATCACTACTAATCATCATATGCATTCCAAAAAACAATCCAATACTAATAAAAATACCAGAAACTAAAGCAAAAACTATTCTCATCTTAATTCTCTTTTAATGTAGAAATAGAAATATTAAAAATACCTGCAAGTCTTACTTGATCCATAACTTTTACTAAAACACCTGTTTTAGATTCAGAATCAGATTGTATTACAACAGAACCTTCTGTATTATTTTCAGCCTTTAATCTTTCAATATTAGCTCTAACTGATTTTATGTCTACCATTCTTTTATCTATCCAAATTTCATTGTTATTTTTAATTGCTATTAAAATATTTGCTTTTGATTTTTGTTCTGCAGATTTTGCACTAGGACGATTTACTTCTATACCTGTTTCTTTTACAAAAGATGTTGTTACAATAAAAAATATCAACATAATAAAAACAACATCAAGCATTGGTGTTAGATTTATTTCTGTTTCTTCTTTTGATTTTTTTTGTGAAAATCTTCTCATCTATAAAGCCTTTGAAATTTCTAATTCAAGTTTTTGTTTTTTGTGTTTAATTGTAAGTTCTAATTTTTTTTCAAAAAGTATTCCACTTAATGCAACAACCATCCCTGCCATGGTAGGAATAGTCGCCATAGAAACACCATTTGCCATAGATTTTACATTGCTTGTTCCTGTTATTGCCATTACATCAAATACTTCTATCATTCCTGTGACTGTTCCTAAAAGTCCAACTAAAGGGCATACAATAATTAAAGTTTTTATAAAATCTAATCCAAAACCTAGTCTTGTAGAACTTTTTTCAATCAAGTATCTTTTTATCTCATCTTTAAATTTGTTTCGTGCATTTACTAATTTTAATTCTTTGAATAACTCTTTTTTGTGGCTTTTATATGTAAAATTAATATAAATATACCTCTCAATTAAAAGAGTCCACAAAAAAAGTGCTATTGCAAATACTAAATAAAGTACAAAGCCTCCTTTTTCAAAAAAGCTTAATAAGTCGTCTAAATATAATTCAATCATTTTACTTCAATGTTTTTGCTAATAAACCTATACTTTGTTCTTCTAAAATTGAGATTAAAGAATCTGCTTTTGAAGAAATATATGTATAAGCAAAAAGTAAAGGAATTGCTGTAACTAAACCTAATACAGTTGTAATAAGCGCAGTTGAAATCCCACCTGCCATAAGTTTTGGATCACCTGTACCAAATAAAGTAATAGCTTGAAAAGTTGCAATCATCCCAGTAACTGTTCCTAAAAGTCCAAGTAAAGGAGTAACTGCTGCAAGAAGTTTTACAAAACTTTGACCTTTTTTTATTTTATTAGTTTCTGTAATTATTGCTTCGCTAACTTTTATTTCCAAATCATTAATCGAAGCATCTACATTTTCATAAAAAATATTAGCAATTTTTCCTAATGAGTTATTATCTTTAGGCTCACTAATGTTTTTTATCTGATTTTTTATTTTTATAGAAGATATATTTAAAATTAACATTTTAAATAAGGCAAGTAATAATCCAAATATTCCCAATGAAATTATTATATATCCAACTATTCCACCTTGATTAATTCTATCTAAGATAGTAGGATTGTTTTCAAGCATTTTAAGCAAGGTTCCTCTTGTTGGATCAATTGTCATATTTTTTATGCCCTTACTTTTTTCAAAAACTTCTGCTTCATTTAAAACAGATTTACTAGGTTGAACAGCTAGCTCAACTAAAGATTTCATATCATTAGAATATGTAAGATATTTTCCATTTGACACAGCTGCAAATAACCCAATCCTTGTTACTTGTTTAGAAGATTTTTCACCAGAGTTAAGAATCACATCCGCTTCGTATTGTGATACATTACCTGACTTTAAAATTTCATCAAGCATTGAATGCCAAAAAGTTGTTAATTCATTTAAATTTGGTAATTTTTTAGAATTTGCAAATTCTAAAAGAATTTTTTCTTTTTTAGAATCTTCTGATGCAGTTAATGAATTTTGAAAATTTATTAAGAAGTCTGCTGATGTTTGTCGTACACTACCAAACATTTCACCAAGACTTGCAGCTTTAGTTTCAAGTTCAGCCTCTTTTTGTTCTAATAAAATTTCGTTTTCATCAATGAGTTTTTTTAACTCATCACTTTTTGATTCTAGTACAGATAAATTAGCTTTTGCTTTTTTAAATAAAAAGGCTTGTTCATTTTTGTTATCTATAAACTCTTGAAGTCTTTGCTTTTCAAAAGAAATTTCTTTTTTAGAATCTTCTTTTACACTTTGTAATAAACCTTCTAAATTTAAAGCAAAAGACAAAGAAGTAAATAGTGAAATTGTAAATAAATATTTAATCATTTTGATTCCTTATTTGCAAGAAAGGGAAGATTTAATAATGTTACATTTTGTTGCTTTCTAGCAATTTTTATAGCTTTTCTTATATTAGATTTAGCACTTATATCTGAAATATTTTCCCATGTTCTAGTGTCTTTTCTAAAATATCCATACTCTTTTAAATCCAAACTTTGATAATACAATGCAGTTCTTCCAAGTCTTAAAAAGTTATATGTTCTATCTCCAATTTTATCTTGATAAGATTCGAGTGATTTAGCATAATCATATTCTATTTTAAAAGCCTCTAAAATAATTCTATACTTTTCATGAGTTTGGATATTTGCTTTATTTAGAGTGTTTTCAAGTCTTTCTACCCTTTCTAATCTTTCACTTAATAAAAAAGGTGTATCTTGTTTTATTAATGATTTTAAAGATTTAATCATATCTATCATAAGAGGAAGAATATTTTTTTGTGTCTCTTCTATCTCAATTAACTGTTGTTCTAAACTAGAAATTTCACCTTCTTGAGATTTTATAATTTTTACAAGTTGATTATTATATATATTCGTACTTTTTATATTTGCATTTATATATTTATATTTATTAAAATAGTCTTCTCTCTGTTCTTCATTAGAATTAATTTTATGCTGAAATGATTTTAATTTTGTATTTGTTTTTTCAATCACTTTGATAGATTTATCAATAGGATTTGCAAATAAGGGTCCTTGTAAAAGAGATAAAACAATGGATATTTTACAAAGTTTATTCATTTTTTTCCTTTTTTAATATGTCAATTAACTAACAATTTTAATAATCATAATCAATCTTAGCTAAATATTCTCTTATCCATTTGTCAAACAAGACAAGTAAGCTCTTCTATTTTTTATGCACAATAATCTATAGTATAAAGATTATTTGGATATTATTTATTGATAATTAAGATATAACTAAAAGAAGACCTTATGAGATTAATAATATTGTTTTTGTCACTTCTTTCATTTTTACAAGCCCAAGCTACAATAAATATCAATTCAAATAATTCTAACATCAAAGATTTTGAAGTTAGTTATTTTGTTGATACTTCAAATAAATTAGAATTTAAAGATATAAAATCAATGAACTTTATAAAGGGGAAGAATAAAGACTCTTTAGGTGTAAAAGTTACAAATGCTTGGATAAAAATAAAAATATCAAACACAAGTAAAGAAAAGCAAACTCTTTTTCTACATCAAAGCTTAGCATATAAATACACAAGCTTAGAATATTTTGAAGTAGATAAAAATGAAAGCCTTATAAGAAAACAAATAATATCTCCAAATGCTATTTTAGAAAAAAACCAATTAAACGGTGCCGACGCTATTTTTAAATTTTCTCTTGATTCAAATGAATTCAAAACTATATATGTACGGCAAAAAACACCAGCTTATTTTTTCTACGATTTTTCGATATTTTCTCAAAAAGAATCTACAAAATATTTAATTTATGAAAAAGTAGATGCTGTTTTAATCTCTGGATTATTATTAGCGCTAGCTTTATACAATTTTTTAATATTTATATCTTCAAGGTATAAAGAGTATTTATATTACTCACTATATCTCACTTCCTCTGCTTTATGGATATTTTATGTTTATGGTTCTATGGCTCACTATTTTGAAATATATGGAGCTATTCCATTAAGATTTAATTTTGGAATAATGATAGCTCCTATTTTTTTATCACTCTTTATTCAAACTATTTTCAAAACAGAAATATATTATATAAAAGAACATAAGTTACTAAATAGCGTTATGCTAGTAGCTTTTATAAACTTTATTTATGGACTAATAGATTTTACTAGTGCTTTAAAAATTATGCCTTTGGCTCTTAATTATGCCCTTATTATTTTTATGTGGATTAGTATTAGTATTTATTTAAAAAATGACAAACTAATAAAAATATTTTTATTTGCACATACCTTTTATTTGATTTTTAGTATTTATGCTCTTTTTTATTATATAGGTTGGGTAGATGTTAATTATGTCTCTTCACATGGTACAAGTATAGGTCTTATTTTGGAAGCTTTTCTTCTTTCTTATTTAGTTTCATATAAATTTAAAATCATGGAACAAGAAAAAGAAGAAGATAGAATCAAGCAAATAGAATTAAAACTTTTAGCTTCAACTGATCCTATGACAAAATTATACAATAGAAGATATTTTAGTGAGTTGTCTGAGAAGATATTATCTCTTTCAAAAAGAGAAAAAAAAGATTTGTCAATTATAATTCTTGATATTGATAAATTTAAAAAAGTAAATGATACTTATGGTCATCAATTTGGGGATAAAGTTTTAATTACTTTATCAAATAAGCTAATAGAATACCAAAGAAAAAGTGACATAATTTGTAGATACGGAGGAGAAGAGTTTGTAATCCTTCTGCCAAATAGTTCTATTGAAAATGCTACTATAGTAGCCCAAAATGTTAGAAAGTTAATAGAAAGCTCAAGATTAATTCTTCCTTCAAATAAAGAGTTTAAATTTACAATAAGTTTAGGTGTAGCACAAATAGATATTGACAAAGAATATAATATTGAAAGTGCACTAAAACGAGCTGATAAAGCTTTATATAGAGCTAAAACTAATGGCAGGAATCGAGTCTGTTTTGAAAAAAGAGGTAATAACAGACACTAAAAAGTGAAACTTATTACAATTATGAACTATAAAACACTTGTTTTACTAGTAAAATTAGGAAAATAATATTTTTTTAAGATTTCTCATTCTATAATCTGTCTATTAAAATAAGGGAATATTTATGACAACAACTTTAATTTTACTTGCTATTTTAGTTTTAATACTTGTGTTAATGTACAATTCACTAGTAAATAAAAAAAATCAAGTAGAAAATATCTTTGCTTCTGTTGATACACAACTGAAAAAAAGACACGATTTAATACCAAATTTAATTGCTAGTGTAAAGCAATATATGGCTCACGAAAAATCACTTTTAGAAAGTGTTACTTCTTTACGTACAAAATCTATTAAGCATAACCTTGATGAAAGAGAAGTAATCTCTTTAGATGATAAGATGTCATCTGCTCTTGGCTCTTTAATGATTGCTGTAGAAGCTTATCCTGAATTAAAAGCAAATGAAAACATTATGCAATTACAATCTTCTTTAAATGAAGTAGAAGAACAAATACAAGCTTCAAGACGAGCATATAATCAAGTTGTTACAGATTATAATAATACTTTAGAAATGATTCCTACAAATTTTATAGCAAAAGCTATGTCTTATGAAAAAAAGTCTTTATTTGAAATAAAAGAGAGTCAAAAAGAAAATATAAATGTAAAAGAATTATTTGATAACTAATGAAAACTGTTGAAGAGTTAACAAGTTTTTATTATTCAAGTTTATATAAAAGTTTAGAAAAATTTGAAGAAAAAAGAAAAAAACTTCGTTTTAAAATAATATTTGTTCTTTTTATTATTTTTTGGAACATGGTAATAGTTTATTTCTTTTTCTTTTACAATAAAGCTAATAATACAGATTTTTTAACTTTCTTTCTTGTAGCTTTTTTTATTTTGAGTTCATTTTTATTTAAATATTTTAAACGTGATTATAGAAATGAATTTAAAGAAAAGATTATAAAGCCTCTAATAAAAGAGTTAGACCCAAACTTGAATTACTCAGCAAATCTTCATATTCAAAAAAAAGATTTTATTAATTCACTACTTTTTGAAAAACCTGATAAATTTAATGGAAATGATTTTATTCTTGGACAAATTGATTCTACAAAGATACAATTCTCTGATGTTCATGCACAAAAAAGATATAAAGATTCAAAGGGAAGAACAAAATATCTTACTCTATTTCAAGGTCTTTTTATAATTGCTGATTTTAATAAAAATTTTCAAGGAAGAACAATAATCTTACCTGATTTTGCACAAAATGCTTTTGGTGATTTTATTGGTTCTTGGTTGCAATCAAAAAATCAAGCAAGAGAAGAACTCGTAAAAATGGATAATCCAGATTTTGAAAAAGAGTTTGTTGTTTATTCCAATGATCAAATAGAAGCTAGATATATTTTAAGTCATTCTCTTATGGAAAACTTGTTAAAGTTTAAGAAAAAAACAAAGCACGATATATCAATATCTTTTGTACAAAATAATATTTATTTAGCAATAAACTATGACAAAGACTTATTCGAGCCAACAGTTTTTAAGTCCTTATTAAATGAGGAAATTACAAAAGAGTATATAGAAACACTTGTTTTAGCTCTTAGTATTGTAGAACAATTGAAACTAAATGAAAGATTATGGTCTAGAAAAGAGCCTATAAATAGTTAAGATTAAAAGCTTTTATTCTCTTTATTTATAGAGGCTAAAGTTGTAAACTCTTCTTTAACAGAGAAGTTTAATTTTTGAATTTTATCATATCCATAAACATCTTTATAAAATCCAAGTTCACCATTTTTCTTGATAAACGAAGTTAAATAAGTGATATGAACAGGTACTTTTTTACTTAAGTCTACTGTTCTCATTTGGTTTCTTAAATAGCTTTTTCTAATATCTTTGTAAGTTTTAGGCGTATAATTTATTGTTAAATGCTTTAAAAAACTAATTGGATGTTCTAATCTTACACACCCATGACTTACAAATCTAATTTTTTCTTTATTACTTTTAAATCTCCAAGACCCAATTGTATCGTGCATATAAACCGCATGTTCATTTGGAAACATAAACTTAACTCTGCCCATTCCATTTGCTTGCGATGGCAATTGAATAAATTTATATGGAATATACTTAACTTGTTTTTTTAGATATTTTTTCCAATTTATATCTTTAAAATTATATTTTTTAGAATCTAAATTATAATTCTTTCGGATAACTATATTTTTACTTTTTAAGTAGTTTTTATTTTTTAAAGCTCTTGGAATAATAGTCTCTTTTGCAATTGAATCTGGAATATTCCAAGCAGGATTTATAATAAAATGTGACATTTTACTTGATAAAATTGGAGTTTGACTCATCTCTTCACCAACAATCGTTCCAAATTTTCTTTCAACTTCTCCATTTTCATAAAATGTAAAATTATATGAAGGAACATTTAGTTGTACAAAACTATCATTATTATAATCTTTAATAAGCTTTAATCTTTCAATATTTAATCTTAGCTTATTGTATTGTTTTATTGAAAGCTTATTTAAATCAAGTTTAGAAACAAGCTTAAAAAAGTCAGGATGCTTAGGTTCATATCTTGATAATATATTTTCCACAGTATAAGTATTTGAATCAAATTTTTCTAATAAAGAAACTTTATCTATTTTTGTATTGTATATTTCATAATACTGATTTCTTTTTTTATATTTCTTTTCTTTTAGAGTATTTTCAAAACTTATTTGATCAATACAAGAGTTTGTCAAATTATTTGTATATTCATAAAAAAGTTCTCTTACTAAATTTGATTTCTTTGGACTATCTTCCATATTTGTAATAGTTAGATATTTATCTTGGCTAGAACATAAAGAAGCATATTTATCATCTTTTAAAATTTTTAAAAAATCTTTTTCATTTTTACTTACTTTATTTGAGGGAGTTTTTTCATCTATTTTTTTACTTATATTTATATTATTATTTGTATTATTTATGATTGAAACTTTGTCCCAAGGAACTTGCTTTGTACAGCCTAAAATTAGGATAAGGCATGATGAAATGAAGATGATTTTTATAATTTGCATTATTCTCCCAATATTTTTTTAAATAATACGGAATCTTATCTAAAAAAAGTGAAAAAAGAAAGTTCTACCAAGAAAGCCCTAAAAGATGAGTTTTGAATGCTTTCTTGGCAAGTTAATATTTTAATTTTTGACTAAAAAGAGTATTCTAATGTTAAAGCGATTTTATTATAATCATCATCAGAATCTTCAGCATCAACATCAACAAATAAAGCTCCAATAGCTAAATTATCAGTAATCCCATAATCAACCATTAAATTTAATTCATTTTCTTTATCACCTGAATATTTTGTTTGACCATAAAGAGCGCCTAATTCTACGCCAGAAATTTCATATGATAATCCAAAGTATGTAGTATCTGCGTCTACTTCATATACTTGATTTCCATCTTCTAAAGGATTGATATTATCTCCTAATTCTTCCATGCTTCCAGCACCACCGTCATTGTCAGTTGAGATATAACCTAAGTTTAATCCTAATCCTGCAAAGTTTGTTCGTCCTTCAAAATGTAAGATTTGACCATCTTCTGTTCCTCTTACATCTTCATTACTTTTAGCTCCATGAGTTGTAATTCCAAACATTTCAGCATCATAATCAAGTTTTAAACCATACCATTTAGCTAAATTATCAGCTTTGTAATAGTAAGGATTTACTAATAAACCTTTTACTCCTTCATATTTTATATCAAGAACTGCTGCGTAATCCACATCTTCACCAAAATCATGAAAATCTTCTAAAGGCGCATCAGCATCAGCTACGGCAATTCTTTGTGTAAGTCCCAATACTACAGTTGTATCAGGAATTGCAGTAATACCTAAAATCCCTGCTTCATGGAAATCACCTAACCATTCTAAATCAATTTCTTGTCTACCAAGAGTAAAGTTTGCATACTCATTTGCATATGAAATATTTGCTGTATGGAAGATTGTTTTAGTTGTTTCATCATTTGAGTAATCTCCATCTTCTTCTTCAGAGAAGTCATGATTCCCTCTAAAACCAACAGCTGCTTTAAAACCATTTAAAGAACCTGTTTCAAAGTTAACTCCAATTGAACCTGAAGTAAATCCTGCATCTTTATTTGATCCACTATTATTTTGTTTTTCACCATAAAGTGTTACATCACCACTTACTGTTCCTGCTTTTATTGCACTAGCAATGCTATCATCTGCACTTAAATTACTAGCTAATAGTAAAGAAGCAACGATTATACTAACTTTTTTCATTAATTATTTCCTTTGTGTGTTTTGAAATGATAATCCATATCAATTAAAAATGGATTATAGAGTATTTCTTCTTAAAGTTTTATAATATCAATAACAATTATTACTATTGTATATTTGAAATCTCTTTGCACCAATTCTCAATTCTTGAATCTGTAAGTTCAGCTTGATTATCTTCATCAATTACTAATCCTACAAATTCATCATTTATTTCTGCTTTTGACTGATCATAATCATAACCAGAAGTAGAAGTTTGCCCATAAATTTGAGCTCCATTTTCTTTTACTACTTCATATATAATTCCCATAGCATCTACAAAAGTATCTTCATATCCATATTGATCACCCAAACCAAAAATAGCTAGTTTTTTTCCAGTAAAATCAATCTCTTTTAAATCCTCAAAACAATCTTCCCAATCATCCATCAAATCCCCATCTCCCCAAGTAGAAACACCCATAATTACAGATTCACAATCATTGATTTTTTTTACTCCATCGCTAGAAATATCAATTAACTCAAAATCATCTAATTTTTCTTTTATTTTATTTGCAATCAACTCTGTATTTCCTGTACTTGTTGCATAGAAAATTGCTTTCATTATCTTCCTTTTATCTTAATGTTGAACGTAGGGAATATGGAATAAGTTTTATTTGATATTCCCCTACTTTTATTTCTTCTGTTTTAACTTGAACATGCTTATTAAATTTTGCATTTTTTGGATACACAAGATAAACTTGTTTAAACTCACTTGTATTTATACAATCAACTGCTTTTTTTATATGCTCATCTATTTTCAAATTACTCATATCTAATAGTTTCCAAAAAGTAAATATTTTTGTTTTAAAATTGTTTTCATTTGAAATAACATCAATTGAATCTTTATGTACATAAACTTCTCTACTATTATCAGATCTTAGAACTTTATGTGATACAAAATTTTTAAATATTTTCTCTCCATCTAAAAACATAGAATAATTACAATCTTCCAAAATATCTATTAGTTTTACTGCTAAATTAACATTTGATTCTTCTAAACTATTTAAAAAAGAAAAACTGTTTCGTTTTAATTTTTTATTTTTGTTCGTTTTAGATAAAAAGCTATTTATCTTGTTTGTTTTTTCTATATCTATATTTTTAATAGAAGAATAAACATAATTATCAAAACTGATATTTTTTATTATCTTTTTTGCAAAAATATCAAAAAGGGACTCTTCTTTACAAATAGCCAATTCCTCTTTTGTAAAACGCATATCAGAAGACACTTCTTGATTAAAAAATTTTAAAAACATCAATCTTTGATTTGAAGGAGAATCAAACTTATCAAAACTTGGAAGAAACTCTTTATTAATATCAAAACCTATATTTCCCATCTTGCACTCTTACTTTTTACCAAGAATTCTAATATCAATATTAGTAGTAAACTTATATTTAATACGATTTGTATCTAACAAATGAGCTATTTGTAAAAATTCATCCAAATCTGCATTTGAGATGCCTTTTAAATTTACAACCCTATTTGTATCAGCTTCATATCTATAGTTATTAAAACTTGATAATTCATTTACAATCATCTCACTCATTATTTATCCTTCACATTTATTAATTTTTAAAAATTTACATACTTCACAATGAACTGAACTAGCACTTCTTTTGCTACAGATTAAAGGAATATTTTTCTTTTTCGCTTCTTTTCTATATTTATACATTGCATTATGATTTATAAAATCCGTTAGCATCAAAACATAATCTGTATTTAATGGAATATCTTTTCGACATGCACTTGATTTTTTTCTAGTATCCCAATGAGTTATAGAAAAATCTCCAAACTCTTCTAATATATTTTTAATTGTATTTATTTTATCTCCACCAATTATTAAAATTGACATTTTTAAATCCTTTATGATAATGAATATCATAATCTTAGCAAAGTGAAACTTAATGTTTCCTAATTATGAGAACTATTATCATAAAACAGAAAATAAGCTCTTTTTTTATATACTTTTACTTATATTTAATCTATGGAGTTTTAATGAAACTATCTTTTTTCAAAATAATTTTTTTATTGTTTGTTATCCCTATTTATCTCTTTTGTGCAGCAGAGCAAGAAGCCTCTACAAATACTAATACCTCGGAAGTTCAAACAAGTGTAGAAGATAAAGATATTGTAGAAGAAAAACTAGCAAAACAAGAAAAGATTGCTCAAGAAGTTGTTGAAAACATAAATAATGAGACTTACTTAAAAAAAGAGACTGATCAAAAAAAATATAATAGAGAAATTTCTTATTTAACAAATAGAATTAAAATAAATAAAAAAGAAAATAATGATATTGCAGTAAAAAGAGATGAAATTAAACTTATAGAATTAAAAGAATTAAGAATGTATGAAAATACCTTAATTGATATTATTTACGCAAAAAGATCATTCAAAGAAAAAAGTTTTTTTGTAAATATTCTTTCAAATAATATAAAAGTTTTACAAAATGATTTGTCCTTAGAATATAAAGATATTTATACTCAAGAATTAAAAAATGATAATAAAATAGCAAAAGACCTTGTAGAAAACTATGAAAAACTTGTTGAACAAAATGAAACACAGCTATATACCTTGCAGTATTTATTAGATAATATAAATTTATATAGAAAAACAAATTTTTTTATTGATGAATTTAATTTACAATATTTTATAAAAAAAATTGATTCACTTCCTTTTTTATCCCCTGTTTCGGAATTGGTTATTTATCATTTTAATTTTTCAATTGGAGAACTACTTTTAGTAATTATGATAATAATATTTTTTAGACTTTTAAATACTAGAATTATTACAGTTTTAACTTCTATTTTAAGTAGACTATTCGAAAATACAAAAAAACAAAAAGATAAAGATATAGATGAAGAAGATATTGAAGATAGTGAAGATGAAAGTAATATTCATATATATCTAAAAGAATCTACAGAAAAACCCCTAGTTATGGCTTTATATATTCTAGCTTTTCATATTTCAATATATATTCTTGTAAAAGACCCTTTATTAATAAGTAAAATTATTCCTTGGTTAAATACACTTTACATGGGTCTTGTAACTTGGGTAATTTATAGTTTGTTATCTAATTTTATTTCTAATTTTGCACAAGATTTAATTGAAAAGTATCCTAATGTTAGAAGAGAGATGATTGTTTTTATTCTAAGAATTATAAAAATTATTTTGGTTTTACTTGTAATTTTATTTTTATTTACACAATTAGGTATTGATATAAAAGCAATTGCAGCATCACTTGGAGTTGGGGGTATTGCTATTGCCTTAGCTTCAAAAGATACACTTGCAAACTTCTTTGGTTCTTTAAATATTATGACTGACAACTCTTTATCACAAGGTGATTGGATTGTTACTAATGATGTAGAAGGAACTGTTGTAGATATTAGAATGAGAACTACAAGAATTAGGACTTTTGATAATGCAATGATTACTATTCCAAATTCTCAACTTGCGAATGATCATATTAAAAACTACTCTAAAAGAAGAATTGGTAGACGAATAAAGATGACTTTAAATATAACATATGAAAGTAAGATGAGTGATATAGTTAATCTAAAAAGTGACATCCTAAATATGCTTGAAAATCATCCTGACATAGCTACAGGGAAAAATGCACGTTCTAGTATTACAAAGAAGTTTGAAGCTATTAAAAGAGAAGATTTACAAGGTGTAAAAAGAACTCTTTTAGTTTTTGTAGATGAGTATGCTAGTAGTTCTATAAATATTTTAGTTTATTGTTTTACTAGAAGTCCTGCTTGGGAAAATTGGCTAGGAGTTAAAGAAGATGTTATTGTAAAAATAAATGATTTAGTTAAAAAGAATAATTGTGACTTTGCTTATCCTTCACAAACTTTATTTATAAAAAAAGAAAAAGAAGAAGAAATAAAAGAAGAGCCATTAGAAGAAAATAAAGAGGAGTAAAACTCTTTATTTATTGAGTTTTTTTTCTTCTAATTCTGAGGCATTTTTTATTATATCTATTCCAAATTTATCTCTTAAACCTTGAATTTTATTACTAAGTTCTCTTTTTTTCAAATCATTTTCATACTCAAAAAGATTATAAGTAAACTCTCTAGGTTTTGTAAAATTTGATACAGTTATATTTAATTGAACAATTCCATGGCTTTTATGATTATCGTTTTTTATAAAAAGTTTTTTCATATTAAATTTAAAATCCTCTTCATTAAAAATACGATTTACATTTACATAATCTTTGGATTTTATATTTGATTCATACTTAATTTTTATTGCATAAGTTAGTGGATTAACATCAGCTTTTTTAACCAAAAAACAAAGATATCTACTTAAGATTATTACTCTTCTTTGAATCTCATTTCTATCATATATTTTGTCAAAAGTTCGCCCTATTCCTATTGATTTTTTATCTCTATGTTGTATTATTTGATTGTCATTTATTCCACAAACTCGATTATATAATTCAATACCAGGCTTTTTCCAAGAATAAAAAAGTTCTCTTTTCTTTTCTATATCACCTAAAGTTCTTATTCCATAACCTTTAAGTCTTATTTGATATGCTTTTCCAATTCCAGGGAATTCTTCAATAGGAATATCTCTTGTGAAATTTTTTATATCTTCTTTTTTTACATACTTAACCCCATCAGGTTTTGCGTACTCTGTAATTAATTTTGATAAAAACTTTGTATTTGCAATACCAATAGAAATTGGTAAACCAAGTTCATTTGCTATTTTTTGTTTTAAATTGTATGCAAAATCCACAACTTCTGAATCTTCTATATAACCACTTAAATCTCCAAAAAATTCATCTATTGAAAACTGCTCTACTAAAGGAATTTCATGTTCTAAAAGTTTAAAAAGTTTTTGAGAAAGCTCGTGATATAAAGGATAGTTAGGTGGAACCATTTTAAGCTTTGGACAAAGTGTTAAAGCTTCATTTACACTCATAGCAGTTCTAACCCCATAAGCTCTAGCTTCATAAGAAGAAGTTGTGATTATTCCTCTGATTTTTCCATTTTCATCTACAAAATAATCTTGAAAAGATTTTTGACCTTCATTAGTTAAAATAGTACTTACAAAAGCACCACTATTTTCACTAATCTTTCGAACTTCTTTTTTAGTTGAGAAAATATTTAAGTTACTTCTCCCTCCAACAGCTGCAGGAATATTTTCTAAACTTTTATCAATAGTTCTGTGAGCAGATATAAAAAAACAATCAATATCAAGATGGATAAACATAAAGACAAACTCCTATATAAAGGGATTTGTATAAGTATTTTAAAATAGTGATACCGCACTTAGTACCGTTATAACTTTTCCCTTACACGGTATTATTATAATATATTGTAAGGGCGATATATAAGAAATATTGCATTTTGCAATATAAAAAGACATTGAGAGTCTTTGTGAGTTCTTAATACATAAGAGATATTATCGTTTTATTTGATAATTAGAGCTTAGTTAAGTATTAAAATGGGACTTTAGCTATTGACGGGTGTTAAATACTTATCAAAAATGGGACTTTAGCTATTGGTATATCATAGGGTATTACTTTATTAATCTTCAATGCTATTAAATGCCTTTATTATGGGCTTTATTCAAAATGGGACTTTAGCTATTGACAATATGGTCATACAAAAAGGTTAAAGAAATATAATCCCTTAATATCTTATTCCTCTCATGTATATAAAAAAGGATTTTTTTGTTAATTCTATATACTCACTTGAAAAAATTTCTTCTCTTGCAAATAAATAGTCTCTAAAGAATCTTAATAAATTAAATAGAAATATTATATTGAAGATAACAAATGTTACTTACCTTTACAAAAAAGAACGTCAAACAATACTAAAAATATTAACCAAATTGGACCTTTATGTCAGCTAGGTAAAAAAGGCTTTACAATAACCAATTATAGGACTCTTGTAACAATTTATAAACATAAAAAAGTTAAAAAATATAAGTTTATACCCTATATAAAAAATATAATCTTCTGTAACAATACGATTATAAAAAGTAGAAAAAAGGTTATAAAAAACAAGTCTTATTAATTAATAGGTACCTAAAAAACATTGAAATAACTTTTTTTAAACCATGAGCTTGAAAGCTTATGAAACTTAATGATTTTTATTGAGATTAACTGAATTATAAAATGAAAGTCTTAATTTTTTACTTCTAGGGTCTCTTTAAAAAAAGTCTACTTTTTTGCAAAAATAAAACAATAAAAAAAGAAATAAGGTAATAAACAATGAAATTCACAAATGAGAAAATTGAAATCATATATAGAGATTTAAAATCAAAGTATGACAAATCAACATTAGATATAAAAGAAGTTGCTAACGAAATTTCTTGCTCTGTATCAACTATAAACTTTTATTTAGCTCGTGGAGGAATTGGAATACCTAAACATAAAAAAATTGGTACTTCAAAAAAGGCAAGAGTTGTTTTTAGCATTGTTGATGTTGCTGAATATTTAGCAAATACAAGTGAAACGGCTTAACCATGATTGATGTTAATGAATATTTAGAGCAAACAAAACAAGATTGTTGTGAATTATTAAATATAAATCATGATGATGTACTTTTAACAGTTGGAGAGAGTTTAAATGGAACATTAGGAACATACAGTCCATCACATTTCTATCAAAATAAAAAAGACATAGGACTAATTGCAATAAATCCTATTTTGTTTCAAAAAGAATATCAACTTCTTTTGTTTTTTGTTATTTTGCATGAATTGGTACATCATAAGTTAAAAGAGTTCGAATGGCTTATTGATGAATTATATGACCCTCATGGAATACTTTTTAAAAAAGAGTTTGAAAATATTGGCGTTATTGTTGATGATATAGGCTATTTAATTAAATATTCTGAAAATAGTGATTTTCACAAAAGATATTTAGACTTTCTTAATTTATCAATGCCAATTACAATCAATACAGAAGAAAAAATTATCAATGAAAAAAATGTCTCAATTATAGGGCATGCAAAATGTCCGAAATGTAAACTTAGTGTAACGACCAACCGTAATCATGAGCTTATATGTAAAAAGTGTAGTGTTGAATTGATAAACGATTACAACAAACTATTGCTTGCAGAATATAAAGAAAGAAAAGAGTTATTGAGTAAATCGGTTAAGCATTTTGAATATTTATGCTTTTATCACCCAATTAAAAAAATACAAAAAAACCAAAATATAAAGGAGGCTTTAAATGAAGTAACCAACTTAACCGTCTTTGACGCGATTTATGATGGAGATATTACAGAAAAAGGAAAAAAAGACCTTTTTATTGGTGCTAACAATGTAATTGTAGCTAGAAAAAATGTAAATAAAATCGAGGAGATTTTAAATGGAAAATAAAATTTTTGCAGAATTTAATGAAATGGAAACTTTGTTAATTAATGATGAGCTAACTATTCAAACAGCTTTAAAACCTAATCCAAAACTTGGAGGAGATATATTCATTTTATGGCTAGACCATAATAAATATATTTCAAGAATACTTACTGCTTTTATGAGCGAACAAAGTGAAGATTACAAAAAAACATATCTTGACGCTTTAAGGTTTAACAATAATATTGAATTACAACTGTCAAATCCATTTTATAAGAAATTTCAAGATGGGAAAGTAAGAATATTAACAGAAACTCTTGAGACTATACAAAGTGACTTTATAAAGTGGTGCAACAACTATTTAATTGAGCAAAATGAGAAGAAAGAATTAAAAGTTAAATTAGATAAACAAATTGGTGATGTATTCACTCAAGCTATTTCTATCTATCAAGAAGCAGAAAAAAAGATTCAAACTCTTTTATCTGATAAAACACTAATTAGACAAGCCCATAAACAAGGTTTAAGAGTTGTAGATACAGAGTTAACTGAATATAAAAATTTTGTTAAAACTTTAAAAAGTCAAGATAATCATTTGGTGCAATATGTAAACAAGATGATTACAAAAGAGATGTTTAGATGATGGTTTAAAAGAGGTTGTAAAAACAATCTTTTTAAATCTTGGTGAACAATAAGCAAACCTCCTTATTTATAGGGGTACTCACAAGTAGTTTGTACTTTAGTCTTGTGAGTAACCCAAAGGTATGTACAAAAAAAAGAAAGGAAACAAGTGAGAAATTCAAAAAAATTTGGAACAAGAGTAAGGCTTTACGACTTAAAAGACGGTGATATTTCATTTTATATAACTTATAAGGTCAAAGGTAAACTCAAACAACTTAAAATTGGTAAAAAAAGCGAGGGAATCAATGAATTAATATGTATAGAACATAGAAATTCCATTCTAAGCAATTTAAGACATGGTATTGACATAACAAAGAAATCATCAAATAACAATGTTCTTTTTAAAGAGTTAGCCGATAAGTACCTTGATTATGCAACAATTCACGTAAAATCAAATAAGAAATATTTTGCACTTTATAAAAAGCATATTTTACCAATAATTGGGGATAAAATAGTATCGGATATGAACGATAATGATATATTAAGAGTTCAAAGAATTTTAAGAAATAAGGAATTAAGTGACGCAACAAATAATCTTGTTGTAAAATTAATTAAGCGTATAGTGAGATTTGCACTTGAAACCTCACATTTTGATTATATGCCTTTTAAAAACACTAAACTTTTTAAACTAAACAACTCAAGAGATAGATACTTAACAACACGAGAAATAAATAAACTATTTCACTATGTTACAGATGAACAAACAAAACTCTTTTTACACTTAGCCTTAACTACGGGAGCAAGAGCAAGTGCAATTTTAGAAATTAAAAAACAAGATATTGATATAGAAAATAAAACTATTTTATTAAAAGATGATAAGAGAAATTCAACTTATACGAGCTTTGTCCACGATGATGTTATGAATTTTATTAGCCCATTTTTTTATAAACTAGATACAAGAGACAACATCATTACTCAAAAGAAAAAGCCATTAAAAATAAATACATTGAGATATAGATTAAAAGAGGCTTTTGATATTTTAAATGAGGGAATTGATAACAATGATAGAAAGAATAAAGTTGTTATTCATACTCTACGTCATACTTTTGCAAGTCATCTTGCAATTAATGGTACAAGTATTCCCATTATTCAAAAACTTTTAAATCATTCAGATATTAAGCAAACTATGCGTTATGCGAAACTTTTACCCGAAAGTGGAAAGTTTGACTTAGAAACTTTATATCAAGGTTAATAGAAACTATGCACTATCAAGTTACTAAGCCATTTATTGGAATGTTAATGCAAAAAGACGACTTTAACAAAGTGATAAATCTTTTGCCGACTCCAACTTATATCACTCATAGAACAAGTATCTATGAATCTAAAATATTAATTGTATATGAATTAAAATATCACTTAACAAGTCCTAAATCTTATAAGTGGTTTAGTGATATAAAAATCAATTTTAAAAAACATACTTTAGTTGATTTTGAGTTAATTGATAGTGAGTTTTATGTAAATGATAACACAATTTGCAATGGTGCAATATATACTCTTAATGAGCTTAGTAAAGTTTATGTAAACACAAATTTTATTAAATATCCAAGTATTTTATTTCCTCAATCACCTAAAGAACTTTATCAAAAGTTATCTTGGTATGGTGCAAAACTCTATTATTACGAAAAACTTAATAAAGATATATTGATGAGTGTTGCTTTACAAATGAATAACGTGTTTAATAGTAATGAAAAATTACAATATAAAGAGTTATTTAAAAAAGTCATACAAGTATATGAATTTATAATAGAAAATCAAGATAATTATAAAAAGAAATTAACTCCGAATAATTTAAAGAAATCTTTGCAAAAAGGCGGACAAATAAGAGCAAATCAAAATAAAGAAAAAGCAAAAGCAAATGAAAAAAATATCAAAGAGCTTTTAAAAGACCCTAATTTTAAAAAACAAAGCGGGAAACCGAAAATAAATGAAATAGCAATAAGTTTAAATCTAAATAGAAAAACTGTTTCTAGAGTTATCTCAAAATTATCATTTGTTTTACTATATGCCTTTATTGGGTGTACTTTTAGCCAAATTACATCGATTTAAAAAGAGGTGCAACAAATTTATTGATGACGTAATCTATGACGCCTTGAGTTAGCTCGGAAGATTAAGAGAGTAAATTAAAAATTTTATTTCTCTGAAAAAATCAAAGGTACTTCTAGAGATTAAATCATTACGGGTATTAGCAAGCCCGAAAAAATTCTAGAGACAAAGATTTTGAACTTGGTGAACTTTCATATGATATATAATGATAGGGTGCTATAATTATTCAAATTATATAAAAGGAATAGAATGGATTTTGATACCTTTACAGAAAAAATTAAATTTGATTTTATAGGAAAAGAATTTGAGTATTTAAATACTACAATTGACACGCTTGTTAGAAATTATCAACAAGACTTTCAAGAAGAAGATGACAAATATACTCAAGCTATTAAAGAACTAAAAGAATCAGGCGAATATGATGAGCCTCTAGATGAAGAACATGCTCCCGATGTAACTTATGGTCAAATGATGGAGCACAACTTAAGTGAGCCTTTTTTTGAACTAGAAAGCTTTTCAAGTATAATCATAGAATCCTTAGTAATAAAACACTTGGCATATATTGAAGAAATTTTAATTAATATATCATTTATGATTCAAAAAAAGGAAAAAGAAATAATTCCTCCCAATTATAATGTTACAGGAGCATTTACAGATATGATTAAAGCCGTTAATTATATTAAACTTGTTACAAATGAAGAAATCAATATAAAAAGTACCGGAAATTGGAAAGTAATTACTCATTTAAGAACTCTTAGACATCAACTAGCTCATGGAAAAAGAACTTTTGTTTTAAAAGAGGGAATTATTGACGATATTAATAGAGAATTACAATTAATTGACAAAGGAACGATAATTTTAAAAGATTATGACTCATCAAATGGACTTGCACAGTATGGATATGAAGCTAGTCAACAGCCAAAGAATCCAAAAAATGAGTGGAATTGTTCAATTTGTTCAGACATAACCGTATTAAAAAAGTTAAATGAAATTTGTACAGATTTTATAAAAGAGGTAAAAGATATTTATAATGCTAAATATCATACCTAATAAAGCGATATAGTTTAAGTATATTGCTCTTTTAATTTAATCTAATTTCCTATTTGTCCAATCATAGTTTCTACTACTTGGAGCTTTTTTCTTATCGCGATGGTATTCTGATGGAAAGTTATCTAATGCATACTTAATTTTTTTAGTCTCATAAGGAACTGAAACAAAATAAGCATTTTGTTTTAAAATAGGTGGAGTATTTTTATGAGCAGTATTTGCATTATTTAAATTTACGGCAACAATAGGTATATCCATATCAATTGCAATTTCAATTTCCCATCTAACAAACTTATAAAGAAACTTTGTTTTATCTCCAACTAAAACAATGGCTTGTTTTGAATTTCTCATTCTTTCTCTCAATTTTCTTTTTATTGTTTCCTCAGATGAACCATCTCTTAAGTTATTTAAGTCATGTGCATTATTAAAATTAAAATCTATATTTGAATTTGCTTTAAGTGCTGTAAAAAACCTATAATGACTCATATCATTATCTGCATCGAAAATTATATATGTTTGGTTTTTGTAACTCATTGTTTTTCTCCTTGTTTATAAACTGTTGGTACAGAGTTTGTAATAATTATTGTAAAAAATAGAAAAGTATTAATCAACTGAGTTAAAAAGACAATCCTAATTTCTTGAGTCAATGGCTGAATACCACTATAAGTTAATGTAAATGCAGTTGATACACTCAAGTAAATCGCATTAATGTAATCCAATGTACTAATATCAAATAATTCTTCATTGACTTTTAACATTTCTACATAATGAACTTGGTATAGATAAGCATAACAAGCCAAATAATAAGCAATTGCAAGAAGATAGTTAATAAAATTTCTTTTTAATGCTTCTGCATCATTTCTTTGCGTAAATTTACTGCCCCATGAATGATAATAAAAGTAAGTAAATAGATTACTATAAATTAAGTAAAAAATTAAGTATTTTGATATTTCGCTATTTATATTATTAACCCATAAATATATTAATAGAAACCACTTAGAAAGAATAAAAATATCAATAGCAATTGTACTACATTTTCTTTTATAATTATTTACTTCAATTTCTGTTTGACTCGAGCACGAAATAAAGTTACAAAGAAGTCTTGCAAATATCTTTACATATTCAACAATATTTGTGTAGTATAAAACATAGTCAATTAATATTTTGAAAAAAGGATATATAAAACTATTCAATTATTTCCTTTAAATTAATGTGTATAATTATTATATTTTATCAAAAAAAGTTAATTAATTTAATTAATTACAAGCTCCACTTTCTTTAATAGCCTTTTTTAATTTTTCAAACTTTTGCTTTTCAATATACAAAGTTAACCATGACTCAACCCAATAAGGTATTTCTCTATCACTTGTTCCCCAATTAGTTACAGTACCCGCAGTAGTACCAAGTATTACAGAAAATTCTTTTTTTGTTAAGTCTGCTTTTTTTAACAGTTCATTAAATTTATTTTTATTCATTTTATCCGCCAAGATATTTATTTGATTAGGATTATATCATAATTATTAATCATTTGAGTGTGTTCCTCTTGACATTATAATCAAATGATGTTACTATTTCACTATAAACAAACAAATGAGGAGTATTAAAATGAATAAAAAAATTATTGGTGCAAATAAAATCGTACATATTGAAGATAATATTAAAGGAGTAATGGTTTTACTTGATGGTTTAGCTCATGCGGAAGAAACAGGAGCACACCCATTTCAAAAAGACGCATATTACACATTACATTATGCACTTGAAAAAGCTTTAAAAGATTTATCAACAATAAAAGATTCTGTTAGTTATATGCAAAACACACTACAAAAAAACTAAAAAACATAAAAGGGGTATAATATGAAAAAAGAAATTAAAGGTTTTACAAATGAACAAGAAAAAGAAATCAATGAAGTAAGTGAATTGCATTATGATAACATTTCTCAAGGTCTTGCTATTCTTAAAATGTACAAAGAATACTTAAAAGGAAGTGACGACAAAACGCAAGAACTATTTAGTATTGAAATGGAAAAAGTTTTAGAGGTTGCAATTGAAAAAATTGAGCCTACAAGTTGCTTATTGTGTGAAACAAGTGTTAATAGTGACTATTTAATAAACCCATGTTAAATAACCTCTTTTATAAAATTTAATGGAGTATTTTAATGGAAATCAATTCTTTATGTTGGAGAGATGACAAAAGAGGTCGTCCAATAGTGAAAGATAAAAAAATCAATGTACCAAGAGTCGTTGTTAAAGAAAGTATTCTAGTTGAGATTGAAAAACTAGCTATTGAATTAAATATTTCAAGAAGTGAAGTTTTTCAACGGGCACTTGAGGCTTTTATAATTATTCAAAGAGGTAATCAATAATTTAGATTTAATATAAAGCCCTATAAGGTCATTTTAGTGTATTGTAGTCCATCTTAACAGTAAAAAGACCGTATAGAGCAAATATAAGAGTAAAATATTTAAAGTATTCTCATTTTAAATAAATATTGACATGAAAAACTATTTTAGATATAATCCCCGCCATAAAATTAATGTTACAAAATAATAATTAGTTAGATTAATTCAAAAAATACTTAATTAAAATTAAGTTTATTTAAGAATTATGTGTTAGAATGAATGTATACAAAAGGTAATTGCGAAACGATTAAGGAGTTATAAGATGAATTTAAGAGGATTTACAGATAGATAAACTATCTAAATAATAAAGACTAAAAAGGGGAGTGAGTTTAAAAACTTACTCCCCTTTTTTTTACTAGTCTCTAGTTGTACCATTTTTCTTTTTTTCTGTCCATCTATCGACTAACCATTCAAAATTTACTGCAAAGTCTGGACTTTCTGTATCTCTTATGTGCTTTATATAATTTGAAAAAGACGTATAAGAGTCGATTGCCATTGCGTCCATACCGTCCTTAATTATCTGCTCATCAAAAGCACTATTTAAAATCCCAATTGCAAGATATTCATAATCATTTATTATTGCTCTTATATGGTTTTTGATTTTTTTACCATTTTCAGTGAGCTCATATTGTCCTGATTCACCTATATAATTATTATTTACAGTTTTACAAATCCATTCATGTATATCTTGATAAGGTATAGAGTGACCTTTTTGCATTTCTTGAGAATAATCCATTTCAGTAAACTCCTCAAGCTTCTGTCTTTTTTCCCTTAACTCTTTTAATATTCTTATTGACTCTGTCATTGATAACTGCCGTCTTGATAAATCAGTATTTGAAACTATCTGCTTATAAGCTATTAAAAGACCTATACTCATAATTGCAGTAACATAAATTACATATTTATCTTTTGCAACAATAGCTACATCACAATATGTTTTATATACTACATATCCCACAAAAAGCAATGCACCATAAACTAGACAGCGAACTACACATTTTAAAAATTTATTAAACCAAAAGCCAAATTGTCTTTTTTTATCCATACATACCCTTTAATTTGGTGAATTATATCTAAATTATTTATAAAAATAAGTAACTTAATGATTATTTTAATTCTACTAATTATTAATTTAAAGTCCGTCGATATAATCTGCGTACCATTGTATCAAGCCTCTTTTTTGATTGATATATTTATTTAAAGTCTCTCTATTATACGCACTTCTTACCTTATTTCTGTCCGCGTGAGATAAACAAGCCTCGATTATAAATCCACTATAACCGTGATTCTCCTCATTTTCATAAGCTGTTGTTGAAAATGTACTCCTAAACCCATGCAAAGTCATTTGACCATCAAAACCAAGCTCAAGTTTTAAATAACGGCTTGTCGTTGCCCTACTCAAGTGTTTATTTGGATTATTATGAGCGGAGTGAAATATATATTTACTTTTAATCTTTGACTCCTCAAGGCACTCGTTTAAATCAAGTAGTAAATCAAAGACTTGTTGCGGTATTGGATAAAGATAATCTTTTCTCGTCTTTGTATTCTCTGCGGGTATTAACCAAGTACGATTTTCAAAGTCAATATGCTTCCATTCTGATTTTAAAAGACTAGATATTCTTACAAACATATAAGGCAATATTTTAAGAGAATAAACCGCCGAATAATGATAATACTCTTTATCGTCCAATTTGAGACCGTGTATCTTTTTTATAAGCTCTTTGATGTCGTCCGTTTCTGTAAGTGCCTTATGATTTGTAATTTGCTCTCTCGGAAATAAATCCGTCACTTGAAAATCGACGGGATTATGCTTTAAATTGTAATTAACGACCGCAAAAGAGAAAATCCTTGATAAGTACCGATAAATCCTTTTAAGAGTGCTTGAGTGCTTTTTAAGCCTATTTAATAGATTTACAATATCAATTCGTTTTATACTGTTTATTTCAACCGCTCCAAGATGAGAATAAACATTTTTTTGGAGTGTTCCTCTATAATTATAAGCCGTTGTCTCGTCAAGACGATGAGAGATTGAGTCAAGCCATTTTTCACCAACAAACTCAAGAGTCAAAAACTCTTGCTCTTTTTCAACCTTTTTTTGGTTTATTGGATTGATATTATTTTGTATTTGATTTCTTGCCTCATTTCGTTTATCTCTTGCCTCTTTAAGTGAGACCGTCGGATAATTTAAAATCTTTATCTTTTGGCTTTGCCTTTTTGATTTCTGTATCTGTAAGACCTTTTACAACTCTTGCCATATTATACCCCTAAAATATGTAGTTAATACCGTTAATAGTACCGTGATTAATTCGCGTTTTCCTGATTTTTTATGATACACAATGAGTCTTTAAAAGTTCATTAAAGACCATAATTTAGAGTCTTATTGATATTTTGTGATTTTCTTAGATTTTTAATGATTTTATAAAAAATAATCTAAATCTAGGTGAATAAACATAAAGGTATTTTATCTAAATATGTTACATATTGCAAGAAGATTACAATATGTAACAAATATAAAGTTTTTATAGTTTAAAAACTTTCCCATTCATCATCATCTTTTGAATTTTCAGCTTTTATGATTTTTGGATCTCTCTTTTGTATACTTTTTGTTTCATTTTTTTTATTATAGAAATTGTCATTTACTTTCTCTTTTGTTGTACTTTTAGTATTTTCATAAGAAGGAAGTTCTTTCTTTTCACTTTTTTCTATTTTTTCCACTTTTCTAATTGTAACACTATCTTTACCAATGAAATTCTTTTCATTTGCATCTGATACAATTAATTTAGCAATAGTATCAGTCTCTACTGCAATATCACTAGTTTCTGAAGCAATACTTGCATTCTCTTGTGTTTTTCTATCTAAAGAGGCTACAGCATCATTTATTTGCTCTATTCCTAGAAGTTGTTCTTTAGTTGCATTTTCAACATGTGCAATTAAATCTACTGTTTTACTAATATTTTCATTTAAACCAGCATAACCGTTTATCATTTTATCAGCAATTTGTTTACCATCATTTGCTTTTGTATTAGCACTTTCAACTAAATTTTTAATTTCTTTTGCAGCTTCTGCACTTCTTGAAGCTAAGTTTCTTACCTCTTGAGCAACAACAGCAAAACCTTTTCCTGCTTCCCCAGCAGTTGCAGCTTCAACCGCAGCATTTAAACTTAAAATATTTGTTTGAAAAGCAATTTTATCAATAATTGTAATTGCTTCATTAATTGCAGATACTTGATTATTAATATCATCCATAGCTTCAGTTGTTTGAGTTGCTAAAGATTGTCCATCTTTTGCCGATTCATTTAGTTGGTTCGTAAATTCAGCCATTTTAACTACATTTTGAGTATTTTGAGAAACATTTCCTGTAATTTGTTCCAAGGCAGCTGATGTTTCTTCTAAAGAAGCCGCTGCTTCATTTGAATTTATGTTTAACAAGTTTACATTTTCAAGTAAAATATTACTACTTTTATCTAATGTCATACCATTAGTTTTATTTTCAACTAACATACTATTAATTATTTCAGCAAGTGAATTTAACCCTTTTGAAGTCTCACCTGTTGGATTAGCTAATCTATGTGTAAAATCTAATTTTTGATAATTTGTTAATGCTTTTTCAATAGTGTTAATATCATTATCAACTTTTTTGCTAATAGTGTCAAGCATTTCATTAAAAATTCGTTTTAATTCTTCTAAACTTTCATTTGTTGTTGAAACACTAATTATTTGACGTATTTTTCCTTGATTAACTAATTCAACTACTCTTTTTACATCATTAATTAATAACTCATCATCTTCAATAAGTTTTTTAGTTTTTATAATATTATCATTAACAATTTTTGCCATTGTTCCTATTTCATCAGTACTATCAATATCAATAGGTTTTGCAATATCACTCTCTTTATTTAAAAATCTAAAGAAACCTAAAACTCCTTCTTGAAATACATTGATTTTAGAAGAAATCTGTTTTGGTATAATAATTCCACATAAAATCACTAAAAGAAGAACAATACTTGCAATAATTAAAGATGTGTTTACAATACTTTGATTAAGTTCTGCAACAGCAAGACCAATAATATCTTGATCTTTTTTTATAGATAACTTAACATCTTCTGCTAATTTTGCAATATTTGGTCCAATTTTATTAAGTTGGTTATGAACAATATCATTTCTTTCTTTTATAATTTCAACAATTTCATATACACCTTTGTTATAAATAGAAATAAGTTCCATAGACTCTTTTAATTGTTCTATTCTTTGAGGATTTTGAATCTCTTTTTGTATATCAACAAGTTGATTTTTTAAAATATCAAACTCTTTTTTTGATCTAATAGCATCTTCTTCTCTGTTTGATTTAAGATATTTTTCTGTATATAGTCTTGCTAAAAGAACTGTTCTTACAGCTTGTGCAACTGTAATTGCAGCATCTTTATCTCCATCATTGTTAGCACTTTGCATTACAGTTGATAAAAGTTCTTCAATCTTTTTTCCATTAATATTTAGATTATTATCTACAATGTCATTTCGTTTATCCATATCTTTTATAACTCTATAAAAAGATTCTTTATAAACAACTAACTCTTCAGACATCTTTTTAACCTGAGGTGCTCTACTTGATTTTTTTATCTCTTTTAATGCTTCATCTACAAAATCTGTCGTTGTTTTATAATAAAGGTCAAATTCATCAATTTCTTTTTGTACTGGTTTAGCTAAATAATCTTTAACATTCATACGTAGCATCAACATATTTGATTGAACTCCACTTGCTAAGACACTATCTCTTGCCATTTCTCTATAATTAGAAAAACCCTCAGATGTCTTAGACACACCATAATTACTATACCCTGCTAACACTGCTACTAATATTGCAATTAGTAAAAATGCTCCAATCAACTTTAACTTTATTGATAAATTATTTAACATAACGTTCCCTTTATTTGTCACTAATACGTCATTATTTCATAATTATTATAAATTTATATTTAAAAAATCAAGATAAAAAATTATAATATAATTTATTGCTTTATTAATTATATTATCTATCTTGAGCTAAAGTTAACTTCTAGTTTTTTAGTGATATTATTTCATTTTTAAAGGATTTATTATCAACTTAGAACCATGTAGAATGTGTAAAGCAGAAATTCAGTCAAAAATAGGACGATGCCCTTACTGTGGGACTTTAAATCCAACAGTAAAGTTAAAAGAGATATTTATTGGAATCGCAGGAGTATTACTGTTTATGTCTATTGTGACATATTTTGTAAATAATTAAAGCTATTTATTTCTCATAACCCCTAAAAGAAGACCTATCCCTAATCCAATAAAGTGAGCATACCAAGCAATTGGAAGACCTATAAGTAGTGGTGCTACTGAGATAATTAATATCCAAGTAATTATTCCTTTTCTTTGATGTTTATCAAAATATGCATAAAATCCCATAAGTACGCAAATCGCACCAGAAGCTCCCACTAAATTAACTTGGCTATCTAAAAAGTAAATATATGCAAAACTTAAAAGAGAAGTTAATAATCCACCTATTAAATATACTATTGTAAAACCTTTTTTTCCAAAGATTTTTTCAATAGGATTTCCAAACTGATAAAGAACAAACATATTCATTCCAAGATGTCCTAAGCCACCATGAGCGAACATTGAGCTTAATGGTTGCCAAAAGAATCCACCTTCAATAAAATACATATTAAGGCCTAAATAAAGGCTACCATAGCTTATATTTGTTTGAAACAAGTACATAAGAACAGTTAAACCAATTGTAATATTTGTGAGTGTAAAATCTTTACTTTTGAACATTATTTTTAAATACCTTTATTGAGCAATCAACTCTTTGTTTTATCGCATTTTTATACATAAATGTAAAATCTGTATAAATCCTAAATATCTCTTTTGAATTAACTAAAAAAGAAGTCTTTAAAGACCCTGCTTTTAACTTGCACTCTTCATTTTTTTTATTTGGATTCTTCTTATCATTTTCAATAATCTCATATTGAATTTTTACAAATTTTTTAATATCTTTTTTAGCTTCAC
This sequence comes from Halarcobacter sp., assembly GCA_030145305.1. Lineage (GTDB taxonomy): Bacteria > Campylobacterota > Campylobacteria > Campylobacterales > Arcobacteraceae > Halarcobacter. Next base: position 115,342 of record JAQYVX010000009.1, read on the forward strand.
TTCCAATTGAATCTACAAAAAACTTATCAACTTCTTTCAAAGTTATAAAAGTTTTTATATTTGATTTCATATATTCTGCTGGTAAAAATGCACCATCTAAAATATAATAACCTTTTTCTAAAGCATTTATAGAACTATTTAAAAGTTTTTGATTAAAAATCTTTGAATAAGTGTATTCATCTTTTTCACATTGTAGTTTAACAATCTCATTTTTAGAGTTTTTACTCTCATCTTTTCTAATATATTTTGTATATAAAACTAAAACAATAGAGATTATTATAATTGTAGCAAGAGAAAAGAAGTTATTTACAACTTGACTATCTCTTGCTCCACGTTTCATTTTTTTTATTTTTTCATCTTAATTAAACTAAAGCTTCTTTTAATACATCTTCTATAGTATCAACAGCTTTTATTTGCATTGCATCTTTAACTTCTTGTGGAATTTCATCTAAATCTCTTAAAAAGTTCTTTCTTGGAATTAAAGCAAGTTTCATTTTTGCTTTAAAAGCAGCTATTAATTTCTCTTTTAATCCACCTATTGGTAAAACTTTTCCTGTTAAAGTTAACTCACCTGTCATAGCAACATCAGACCTAACTTCTTTTTGTGATAATATTGAAGCAATAGTTGTAGCCATTGCAATACCAGCACTTGGACCATCTTTTGGAGTTGCACCTTCAGGAACATGTAAATGAATATCATATCTTTTATAGATTTCACTTGCATCTGATTTAGTGTTTTCCTCTTCTTCTTTAGAAGTTTTTGGAATAAGGTTTTTATTTATTTTTACTTTTCCATCGTCAATTAGAAGTTTTACTACTGAATATGAAATTCTTGATGATTCTTTCATTACATCACCTAAGTTTCCTGTAACTTGAAGTAAACCTTTTCCTCTAATTTTAACAGCTTCAATTTTTAGAACATCACCACCAACTGATGTCCAAGCTAAACCATTTGTAAGTCCAATTGAATTTTTCTTATCAGCTGGGTCAATTTCAAAAATTGGATTATCTAAATATTCATGAATATTTTTTGTATTAATTGAAACTTTTTTAAGTTCTTCATCTTTTAAAAGTTTTTTAACTGCTTTTCTAAATAATTTTGCAAAAACTCGTCTTAGATTTCTAACTCCTGCTTCTCTTGTATATTTAGCAATAATAGTTTCAATTGTAACTTTTGATAAAGTAATTTCGCTTTGTTTTAATCCATGTCTTTCTAACTCTTGAGGAATTAAATAATCCTTTGCAATATGATATTTTTCATTTGGAGTATATGAAGACATTTCAATAAATTCCATTCTATCTCTTAATGCAGGAGGAATTCGTCTAGCATCATTTGCTGTTGCTACAAAAATACATTGTGATAAATCAATTGCAAAATTTAAATATAAATCTCTAAACTCATGATTTTGTTCAGGGTCTAAAACTTCAAGCATAACAGCAGTTGGATCACCTCTATTATTTGCTCCTATTTTATCAATTTCATCTAGTACAATTACAGGATTCATTTTCTTAGCATCAACTAAGCCTTTTACAATTCGTCCTGGCATTGCTCCTACGTAGGTTCTTCTATGTCCTCTTAATTCATTTACATCTTCCATTCCACCAAGTGCAATTCTTACAAGTGGTCTTTTAAGTGCTTTTGAAATAGAGTTTGCTAAAGAAGTTTTACCAACACCTGGAGGTCCTACAAAACATAAAACTGTTCCTTTAGACTTTAGATTTTTTATATTTCTTTGTTCTAAAAGCTCTTTAACTGCAAAATACTCAGAAATTCTCTCTTTTGGTTTTTCTAAAGAGTAATGATCTACATTTAGTTGATCATCAACACTATCAACTGATATTTTTACATCAGAATATTCTCCAAAAGGAACTTCTAATACATTTTCAATATATGTTTGTAAAAGTGCTGAATCAGGAGAATCTTGATGCATTCTTGATAATTTTTCAATCTGCTTTTTAGTCTCTTTATAACCATCTTCTGGCATATGTTTTTTTAATTTTTTTAATTTTTTAGAGTAGCCTTTTATTTCTACATCTTTTTGATTATCTCCGCCTAATTCTTTTTGAATAGCTTTAATTTGCTCTTTTAAGAAATAATCTTTATGAGTTTTTTCAATTTTAGAATTTACTTTTTGAGTAATCTCTTTTTGTATTTTAAAACTCTCAATCTCTTTTTTAATAGTTTCAATAATTTCTAATAATCTTTTTTCAATATTTGTTTGTGAAAAGAGTACAAATGCTTCATCTTTTTTAACTCTTAAAACTGAAGAGATAAGGTCAGCAATTCTTGTTGCATCGTCATTTTCTTCTATTGTTTTAATCAAATCAGCTGGAAATTTTGAATTTATTCTTGAAAGTTTTTTAACCTGCTCTCTTAAAACACTGATTATAGAATTAACACTCTCTTTTGAATACTCTTCATCTTCTAATTTTGATACTTCAACAAAAGTAGGATTTTCTGTATTATAATCATTGATTATACCTTTTGCCAAACCTTGGAAAAGCACTTTTATCTTTCCATCAGGAAGACTTACTTTTCTCATAATATTTCCAATAACTCCTACGTTATAGAAGCTATCCTTTTCTCTTTTTCCCTCAAACCCAGGTTTACTTACAGTTACTATAACTAATTTATTCTCTTCAATTGCGTGTTCAACTGCTTTAATATTTTCATCACTATTTAAAAAAAGTGGCGCAATCATAAACGGGTATAAAAATACATCATCTTCAATAATTAATGGTATTTCCTGAGGAAAAGAATCATAATTCTCTAATTCCATAAATATAAACTCCTAAAAATTTGTTTTATTTTTTAATATTTTATTCAAATATAGATCGGTATAAAGGAACATCAACATCTTTAATTTCTGTTGGTTCAACCCAAGTTTCTTTTACTTTTTCATTATAAAATTCTGCAGCTTTTGGTTTATTAACTCTTTTATAAAGTTCGGCAATCTCTTTATCTAAAGTAGCTTTTGCCATAAACAATCTTGCACTCATAGTATTTACTAAAGGCATATAAGGAGATCTTGAAAACTGAGTTTTAAACTCTTCAATCTCTTTTATAGTATCTTCAATAAGTTGTTGATCTCTTAAATCATAAGAAAAACCTAGAAAATTTGCTTTAATTTTTAAATATCTTACATAATCAATATTTTTACTAAGCGCATATCTTTTTATATACTCATCTAAATAAAAGTTTGCAAGTTGATACTCTTCTTCATCAATATGTCCATTTGCTAAAATAAGTAAAGCAGTTGGAAGTAAGGGAGTATTTCTATGTTCACTTTCTAAAGAAGTATAAGTATCATCAGCTTCTTCTAAATAGCCCGTACTAACTTGTTTTATCATTTTATTATACCAATACAGCGCTGGCTTATCATACTCTTGCGTACCTTCTTTTTTAGAAGAACAAGAAGCTAGTAAAAACCCTAAAGAGACTAGTAGCAGTAAATTTCTAAATTTTAAATTCTTAATCATTTGAATAATCCTTTTTTCAAAATTCAGATATTTTATCCTTTTTATCCTTGCTATTTTCTTACTTTTTTTTGACTATTTTGCTATTATAAATAATTAGATACAATTAAATAAAAAAAGCTAGGAAGGTAAAACATGAAATTAACGCTTATAGGAAATGGATTTATGGCACAAGCCCTTGCTCGTGGCCTTACAAATAGCTTTGAGCTTGAGATAATTGGCAGAGACATAAAGAAATTACAAGAGATTAAAAATCAACTCCCTGAAATAGAAATAAAAGTACTTTCTGATTCAGAAGATATTTCTGCTAAAAATATAATATTTTGTGTAAAACCTTATGCCTTACAAAGTGTTGCAGCAAGATTACAAGGAGAAGCAAATATTGTTTTTTCAATCCTAGCGGGAACAACACTTGATACAATAAAGAAACAAATAAAAGCAAAATTTTATATTAGAACTATGCCAAATGTAGCTGCATCAGTTTCTAAATCCACTACAACAATTACAGGAGATAAAGAGGCTAAAAACCTTGCACTTGAACTTTTTAATCATGTAGGAAAAACTGTTTGGGTAGAAACAGAAGCCCAGCTTGATATTGCAACAGCTGTGGCAGGAAGTGGCCCAGCATTTTTATGTTTAATTGCTGAGAGTTTAAGTGATGGAGCGGTTAAAGCTGGACTTCAAAGAAGTATCAGTCAAGAACTAGTACAAGGACTTTTTGAAGGTTTTGCTGAACTTTTAAATACAAATCATCCTGCAATAATCAAAGATTCAGTTATGAGTCCTGGTGGAACAACAGCAGCTGGAGTAGGAAAACTAGAAGAAGGTTCAGTTAGAGATTCTATGATAAAAGCTATCGAAGCTTCACATAATAAAGCAATAGAGATTGGAAAAAAATAGTTTTACTCTCTTTGAAACTTTAATTAGCATAGCTTTGCTAAGCTTTATAATAGTAGGATTTTCACAAAACTCCTACTATGAAAACTTTGATAAACAATTTCAGCTCTTAAACGACATAGAAAACTCTTTTAATACAAATACTTACAACAAAAATTTTACAAACTCTTTTGAAAATATATTAATTATAAAAAATGATTCAGAAGCAGAAGATATTTTAGTAAAGAAAATAGAATATCAAGATAAAAAAATAAAACTTGTAAAATATGAAATTAAGAAAAAATGAAAAATAGAAAAATAGCATTTACTCTTTTTGAACTAATTTTAGTAGTTTTAATTTCTTCAATAGTTTTGATTTATACATTTAATTTCCAAAAAGAACTTTATGAAACACAAATTATAAATCAAAAAATAGCTATTTTAAAAATTGATTTAAACTCAACAAAAATAATTATAGAAAAAAACCTTCCAAAAATAGAAAATAAATTAATATATGATGGTTCAACACTTTTTTATGAAAATAATATCTTACTTAAAAATGTTACTTTTTTTAATATGTCAAAAGCCTCAAATATATTAACAATAGATATAACATTAGATGGTGAAATATCACAAATTTGGAAATTTAAATTATGAAAAAAAAAGCATTTACTCTATTTTCAACTTTGATTTTAATATTTATATTCTCTATCTTAATAATAAAAATTTTAGAAGTAAAAAGTATAAACTCTATCAATATCTTAAATCAATATAGATATATTCAAGCAAAAAACCATCTTCTTTTTTTAGAAGAGTATCTTAACTCTTTAGAAGCTTTAAAGACGCTAGAATCAATAGATAAAATACAAATAGAGAATGAAGATTATGATATTTTTGCTTTTATTAAAAAAAAGGAAAATAATTACCAAATAGAATTAATCGTGGAAGATTTAGATTTTAATATAAGAGTTTATAAAAAAATCATTAAATAGTTTTAAGAAAAATCCAATGGTATTTTTATTTTAAATTGTGCACCTACAAAATCTTTACCTTTTGCAGAATATTTTTCATTTGTAACAAAAATAGAACCTTTAAATTGTTTTGTAATAATTTGATTTGTCATATATAATCCAATTCCTGTTCCAACTGATTTGTGTTTTGTTGTGAAATATGGCTCAAAAACTTTTTCAATGATATTATCAGGTATTCCTTTTCCATTATCTTTGATTGTAATTACATAATCATTAGCTTCTTTTTTGGCTTCCACATAAAAAAGTTTTTCATCAAAGCCGTTATTCACTAAGGCATCTTTTGCATTATTATAAATATTTATAAGTGCTTGAATTAAAATATTTTCATTTCCTTTTAACTTGCATTCTTCTATAGAAGCATTGTATTCAATAAAATTATTATTAAAAGTATCTTTTGTAAGATTTTTTACATTTTCTAATGTATTTTTTACTTCAAATTCATTAATATCATTTGTATTGCCTTTAAAGAAACTTCTAAAATCATCAATAGTTTTTGATAAATGCTGAGCTTGATTATTTATATTATCCATAATATTTATTAACTCTTTTTTTGACAACTCTTTTTCAAACTCTAAAGACAACTTTATGCCTGTAACTTGTGCGGTAATAACACTTAAAGGTTGTCTCCATTGATGAGCAATATTTCCAATCATTTCGCCTATTGCTGCGACTTTTGATTGTTGCAAGATAATTTTTTCATTTTGTTTATCTTTTATTGAGTTTTTAATTTCTTCGCTAAGTTTAATATTTTTATTATTTAATAAGATTAAATAATATAAAACAATTAATATTGGTATTGCTAAAAAAGTTAAAGAAAAACTAAACCATTTGGAGAAAAAAGACTCATACTCTCGCTCATTTACTTTTCCATAAAGAGAGAAAGGAGTATTGGATATTGAAACTTCTATATACTTTTTATTTTCTAATATAGACTTTGAACTTAGATCAGATTTTGTTAATAATATATCTTCACTTACTAAAATAAATTGATTTGTTTTAGTAATCAAATTATTAAATATATTTTCTAAATCAATTAAGAAGACCAGAGTACCAAGAACTTTTTCATTTACAAATACATTTTTTAAAATATAAATATCTTTTCTATTTTTGGCTATTTTAATATAAGGATTATCTGCCTTTGATATATCTAAATTTTCTAGAGTTTTCAAATCTTGTAAAGCGATTTTATATTCAGAAGAAATTATATTTTTCTTTAAATCAATTAATATAATATCTTTAAAAATAGGATTGTCTTTAATACGCTCTGAGATAATAACTTCACCTAAAAATCTATTTATTTTATTTATATTTACCTCTAGCCCATATTCCATTGACATACCTAAGGCTTTGTTTAAGAAATATGTGGACAGACTTTTATTCTGGGAAACATTTGAAATATCTTTTTTTAAAACATCAAAAAAATACTCTAAATCGCCAGCTTTACTTTCAATATAAGAATTAATCTCTTTTTTTTGAAAATCTTGAATTTGTTTTTGATCAATAAATGTAATTATAATTAAAGTAAATAAATAAATAAGATACTAAAATTAATCCAGCAAAGAAAATATATAAATTTTTACCAATAAAATTAATCATCTTGTTTAAAAAAATCTCTATAATACTGAAATACATCAGGATAATATTTTAGAACTAGTTTATTATAAGTCCCATCCTCTTTTATTTTTTTAAAATACTTATTAAATTCATTCAAAAGTAAAGGAGAGGTCTTTCTAAAAGCAACTCCCATTAATTGGTTTTCAGAAATTGGACCTATTACTTTTATCTCACCTGGCCATTTATTAATAGCAATTAAGGCATCAGGAACATCAAGTAAGATTGTTTCTGCTTCATTTTTTATAATTGCTGGAATTAATTCTATAATATCTGGATTTTTGTTATCTAGTAATTTAATAGTTACATTACTTGTATTATTTATATCATATAGTTTTGGATTTAAGCCTGTCTTTTTAAGAGCTAATACACTTCTCCCTGAAAGCTTTCTTTTTACCAAAGATATATCATTTTCTATAGAATTAGTTGGTTTAATTGGAGTCAAAGTTGAATCAGCTCTAGCTATTAACCAAACGCCTGAGGGAAAAGTTGGATTTGAGAAATTTAGTATTTCTTTTCTCCAATTTAAAATAGTCATACCATTAGCAATAAGATCACCTTTGGGATTAGTTTTATTTAACAAAGTCGCGTCTTTACTATTTTTTTGCTCTTGACCTATTAGATAATCATATAAATCTATCCAAGAGCAAGGAACATAGCGATATTTAAGACCTAAGTGTTTTGCAAAGCCTTTTATTAATTCAACGTCTAATCCATCACCTAAACCAGTAACAAAATTAGCGTAAGGAACCCCAATATGTCGAAGTTCACCTCTTTTTTTAATTTCATCTAAATCGTTTGAGTATAATATGGAAGTAAAAATAGTTAAAAGTAATAATTTACACAATAAAAATTTCTTCTTCATAAAACTCCTTTAAAATAGAAACTAAGCAAATTATAGCCAAATAAATTGCAACTAAGTAGCTAAATTATTAGTATTATTATTATTTAATGATTTATGATTAAGAAATATTAAGAAATTGATAAAAGAATTGAAACTTTGAACTTTGTTATAAAATCACCTCTAAAACTTTTTTAGCTAATTTTAAAGCTTGACTTCTATGTGAAAATTCTTTCTTAACTTCATGAGGAAGTTCACCTAAAGTTTTATCAAATCCTTTTGGAATAAACATAGGATCATATCCAAAACCTTGGCTTCCTACTTCCTTATTGATAACTTCTCCATGCATCCAACCATGAACGGTATAGGTTTCATTTTTATATACAATTGCTATACAAGCTGTATAATATGCTTCTGTTTTTTCTAAGTTTTTTTCATTTAATTTTAAGATTAGTTTTTTAATATTATCTTTGTCATTTGCCTCAACTCCTGCATATCTTGCAGAATATATTCCAGGTTCATTATTTATTTTTGGAACAGTTATACCGCTATCATCAGAGATTACTAGAATCTCTTCATTTAAATTTAGAGAGATTAATTTTTTATAAATCTCTTGGGCTTTTTTTATTGCATTTCCTTGAAAAGTCTCTTTATCTTCTTCTACTTCATATTCACCAATTAGTTCTTTAAATGCAATAACTTCATCATTTGGCATTAGTTTTTTAAATTCAGAAATTTTTCCTTTATTTCCTGTAGCTAAAACTATTTTCATAAATTTTCCTTAATATTTTTTATCTGTGCATTGAGCAAAGTAATTGGATTATTGAGGGACATCAATAATAAAACATGCTCCTGTGTACTCTACATTTTCATATATATATTTTTCATTTTTTACGCTTAATATTCCATTCATATGATTTTTAATTATCTCTTCACTCATATATAGTCCAATTCCTGTACCAATTGATTGATGTTTTGTTGTAAAATATGGTTCAAAAATTCTATCTATTATTAAAGGTGGAACTCCACCAGCATTATCTTTAATCTTAATATATACATGTTTGTTTTCTTTATATGCTTCTATAAATATATTCTTTGAAATAATTTTCTTTCCTTTTAATTCATCTTTTGCATTATTTATAATATTAATCAAAACTTGAATAAATTCATTTTTAATTCCACATATTTCAATATCTTTTAAATCAAGAACTAAATTTATTTCATTACTATTTACTTTTATTCCTGAGTGAGATATTGCTTTTTCAATAGCTTCACTTACTTTAAATAAATATAACTTGGTATCATGTTTTAAATAATTTCTAAAATCATCAATTGTTTTAGATAAATACTGACTATATTCATTTATTACTGTTAAAGATTCCTTTTCATTCTCTTCAGTTGATAGATTCAACTCTTTTTGTAATAAAATACCTGTTGCAGAACTTGATATAGCAGATAAGGGTTGTCTCCATTGATGGGCAATATTTTCAATCATTTCTCCCATTGAAGCCATTTTACTTTGTTGATAAAGTAGCTTATTATTTTCACTCATTAATTTTTCTTTTAGTTTTTGCTCGGTTATATCACTAAATACTCCAATATAATTTATAATTTCACCCTTTTCATCAAATATAGTATTTATAGTCAGCCATTCTGTATATTCTTTTCCACTTTTGTTTATATTAGTGATTTCACCTTCCCAGTATCCATCTATAAAAATACAATCCCATATGTTTTTGTGAAAATCCTCACTATGTATCTTTGATTTTAAAATATTTATTTTTTTATTAATTACTTCATCTTTTTTATAACCAGTTATTTTTTCAAAGGCTTGGTTTACATCAATTAATTTAGTGGTGTTATCAGTAATAATAATTCCATCTCTTGTATTACTAAAGACGGTATATGCTTGTTTAAGCTTTTTCTCGCCCTCTTTCCTTTTTGTTATATCTAATCCCATAGCAAGCAGAATTTTTTCATCTTCAAATTCAACGGAAGACAAAGAGAAATCTATTATTTTTTCTTTTTTATCTTTATTTATTGCACAAAATTCATAGTCTAATCTATCACTAGTATAATTTTTTATTAATTTTTTTATTTTACTTCTATTCTCTTCTGGCCAGCACTCTAATTCCCAAAAGTTTTTTCCTTTTACAGACTCTTGTGTCTCTCCTATAAAATTTAAAGCAGGAATATTCATTTCAACTATTTCACCTAAACTATTCATTACAGTACTTAAAAAATATGAATTTTGAAAAAGTATTTTGAATTTTTCATGTTCTTGTACTTGAAGTTTTTGCCACTTTATTTCTTCTTCTCTTTTTTTATTATATAAAAAGAAAAAAATAAGAGCTATTAAAATACTAATAATTACAATAATTGTTGTAATTATAAAAAAGTTATATTGTTTTTTATTCCAAGTTAGTAGATTTTTTTCATAATCTAATCTTACAACTAAACTTATAGGATAATTATCAGTTATGATATGTGTGACAATATATTTTTTACCATCAATTATTTCAATATCAGTAATTTGATTATTTTCAATAGTTCTTTCTAATAAATTTTTCATCTCATGTATTTTGCCAACTTTTTTCAATTTTTCAGTACTTAATAATAAAATCCCATCAAGTCTAATTAATTCAAAAATTATATTATTGTCTTTAATGTGATTTTGAAATCTATTTATAAAATAATCACTATTTAAATTTACAATAACATTATATTCACCTCTTTTTGAAATTATTTTTTTTGAAATAGGAATGAAAGAAGATTCTTTATAATTAATTTTTTTTTGGTAAGTTGATATTTGATTACCACTAACAAAATCTCTGCCAATCCATGGTTTTGATATTTTTAAAATTTCATCATCAAAAATAGCTTCTGGAAATAAATCAATATTCTTAACAAGAATTTTAAGATTATCATGATTTGAACTATAAATAATTTTATCATTTTGCAGAACATTAATTGATCTAATTTGAGGGTAATTTTGCAAGCTATCAGCTAATTTATCATTGATTTTTTGATCATTTGTATGTAAATCAATAATAGATGATACATTTATCATTGTTTTTTCAATATTATTTATGTCTTGGTTTAATTCTTTAGAAAAAACTTTTGCATTTAGTTTTGAAATAGTTAAATAATTTTTTACTGCTTCATCTTTTAATATAACTAAAGAAGCCATAATAGTAGTAATAACAATTAAAAATACAATAATAGAACCTATTATTATCTTGCTTATTCTTTTCATAAAAATGAAAATCTCCCTAATCTTTTGTAGATTATTTTAACTTTACTATTTCTTCTAAACCATTTATTCTAGCTATTTTTAGAAGTCTACCATCTCTTTTTATATCTTGAATAAATTTTTCCACTCTTTTATAAAATTTATCATTACCATATGCCATAGTCCAAGCATAAGGAGTTAAATAATAAATTTCATTAGGAACAATAAGCTTAGCCCAATCTGTTTTTGCAATCATTTTTTTTGCATAAGGAAAATCTGTCATAAATACATCCGCACGACCTGATTGAACTTCATCTTCTCTTTGTTTAAAGCCTTTTATTACTTGTAATTTGGCATATTTTAATTTTTCTTTCATTACAGGTTCATGATAAGTTCCTTTAGCTACACTAACCACAACACCTTTTTTATCAATATCATCCCAAGATTTAATTTTTCTATTTGCTTTTGTAGTTATTGCATAAATATCACTTCTTAAATGTGGAGTTGTAAATCTCATTTTGGCTCTTCTATCTTTTGTATTACCAATTGCAAACATTGCAATGTCACATTTATCATTTCTAATATCATTTATTAAAGTAGGAAAAGAACTTTTAACTAACTTTAGTTTTACACCTAAATCTTTGGCTAATTCTATAGCTAAATCGCTATCAATTCCTACTAAATTTTGAGTTCTTGGATCTATGTAAGATATTCCATAATATTGTGGCCAAATACATACTCTTATCTCAGCACTTGTTTTTATATTTTCAAGCTTATTTCCTTGAGCTAACAAATTTAGATTCATATAAATTAAAATATTTACTAAAATAAAAATTATTTTCATTTTTTACTCTTTACTATATTTCTCTCTGGAATGACCAGTATTCAATTATATCTCAAATAGACTATTTAGAGAATTAAAATATTAGCTTGAAAAAAATATTATTAAAAATAACTTTTAAAGAATGAAGATATATTATAAGACTTTGCTTAAGCTTATCGATAAGATAGGCTTTTTCTTTTAACGTATAATTAATTTTATTAATATATAATCTTTCCCTATTTTAATAATGACGGGATTATATATGCTTAAATCTATTTTACCTCTTAGTTTGATTATTTCACTAAGATTTTTTGGACTATTTATAGTTCTACCAGTTTTGTCAGTTTATGCATTAAATTTACAAGGTGCAACGACTACTTTAGTTGGAATTGTTGTTGGTGGTTATGCCTTAACACAAATGATTTTTCAAATTCCTTTTGGTGTGATGAGTGATAAACTTGGACGAAAAGGTACAATTATTACAGGTCTTTTATTATTTGCAATTGGTTCAATTTTTTGTGCAATAGCAGATGATATTTTAATGCTTTTAGTGGGAAGGTTTTTACAAGGTGCTGGTGCTATTGGTGCAGTTGTAACTGCAACTATTAGTGATTTAGTTAAAGAAGAACAAAGACCAAAAGCTATGGCTACAATGGGAATGTTCATAGGTGTTGCTTTTGCAGCTTCAATGATTGCAGGTCCAACAATTGCTTCTTATTCGGGAGTAGAATCTTTATTTTATTTAACAGCAGTAATTGCTTTAGGTTCAATCGTTGTACTTTTAAAAGCAGTTCCTAATCCTCCTAAAATCACACATACTTATAATAAAAAAGCTCAACTTTCTCAAGTTTTAGGAAACTCTAATCTAATTAAAATGAATATCACAAACTTTTTACAAAAGGGTTTAATGACTTTTGCTTTTATGATTATTCCAATGATGTTAATTAATAACTTTCAATGGGTAATGTCTGATCTTTGGAAAGTATATTTACCTGCTATGATTTTTGGTTTCCTTGCTATGGCACCTGCTGCAATAATAGCTGAGAAGAAAGGTAAGTTTAAAGAAATTCTTGCAATTGGAATTATTTTCTTTGCAGTTTCATATTTAATCATTGGAATGAGTACAGACTCAACAATGTTTGTAATTGGGGTTGTAATTTTCTTTATTGGTTTTAATATGCATGAACCTATTATGCAATCACTTGCTACAAAATTTGCAAAAGTTCACCAAAGAGGATTAGTTCTTGGAATTTTTAATTCATTTGGATATTTTGGTACATTTTTAGGTGGTGTTTTAGGAGGAATATTCTTTGAAAAAGTTTCATTATCTTCACTTGTTATTGTAATTGCAATTATTTGTGTTTTATGGATTATTTTAATTTTGACAATGCCAAATCCATCTAAGAAAAAAATATCTTATATTCCGCTAACAGAAGAGTATACGAAAAACACACACAAACTACATTCATTAAATGAAATTGATGAATGGTATATTAATGACACAGAAAATATTATTATTGTTAAATATGATAGTGATAAAATTCAGGAAGATGCTATACTAAATATTCTAAAATAATAAATTAACTACATCAATACACAGGAGAAATTTTGAAAAAAATATTATTAATATCTTTTTTCACTATTTCTTTTGTATTTACTCTAATAAATGCTCAGAAAACCTATAATATTTCCCAAAAAAAACTTGATGCCATAAATACAAAATATGGAGAAAAAGCCAAAAGAAGAGCTGAAATTTGGGATAAAATAATTCAAAATGCCAAAAATAAAGATATATTAAATAAATTAAAAAACGTAAATGATTTTTGGAATAAAATAAAATATCGTAGAGATAGTGCGCACTGGGGACAAAAAGATTATTGGGCAGCTCCTTTTGAATTCTTAGGTTCAGGGGCAGGAGATTGTGAAGATTATGCAATTGCAAAATATTTTTCTCTACGAAAACTTGGAATACCTGAGAATAAACTTAGAATAACTTATGTAAAATTAAAAAGAAAAAGAACAAAATATGAAGAAGCTCATATGGTTTTAACTTATTATCATAAACCAGGGGCTACACCGATTGTTTTAGATAATATTAATAAAAAACTAATGCTTGCAACAAAAAGAACTGATTTAAGGCCTGTTTATAGCTTTAATGCAAGTGGCTTATGGCAAGCAAAAAACAAAGGAAAAACTTCTATTAAAGTTGGCAAAAACAATTTAAAAAATTGGAAAAAACTTATGAGTAGAATTTAAAAGGAAAAAATATGTCTTTATCAAAACAACTGTATATTATCATTGCATTTATATTTTTTATAATCTTTAGTGGAAATTTTATAATTAGTGTAAAAAATACAAAAGAGTATTTAGAACTTGAATCAATAACAAAAGCTCAAGATACGGCAACGTCTTTGGGCATGAGTTTAAGACCCCTTATAAGTGACAAATATGATCCTGAAATAGAAGTAATAATTAAAGCAATTTCAAATCATGGTTTTTATAAAGAAATCAGACTTGAAGATGCAAATTTTACAATCTCAAAAAAAGATTTGATAGAAGCATCAACTGAGCTTTATGACTCAAATTGGCAAATAGAAACAGTTTCAGTTGATTCTAAATATGGTCGGATAGAAAAAATAGAATCTGACGAAAAAATGAATGAACAACTTTTAAAACTAGAAAATAATGAAGAACTAGCTTTTCAAGAAGAAGGCCAAGAATCTGAGACTTTATATAGATATATTCCAAGTGAAGCTTATAAAAATGGTGGAAATATAACTTTTGATTTTGTAGCTTCAAATAAAAATAATAATATTGATACTTTTGCTAATCTTAATATAAATAAAATACTTATAAGTGAAAAACGAGATATAAAGTTTGAATCTGTTCCTCAATGGTTTATAGAAATGATTCCCATAAATTTAACAGAAAAATATAGTGAAATATCAAATGGTTGGAATACCTCTGCAATTATTTATGTGAGTACAAATCCAGGTGAAGCTTATGCAAAATTGTATGAACAAGCTAAGAATTCAATTATTTACGCAATTATTGCTTTTGTTATTTCAATGATTGTACTTTTTATTTTTGTTCAATATTTATTAAGACCTTTAAAGAAAATAGAAACTCTTGCTAAAGATATTGCAAAAGGAAAATTTGGAGTAATTGAAGACTTGCCTTGGACAACTGAAATTAAAAATGTTGCAATATCAATGAATGATATGTCAAGAAAAATTGAAGCCATAATCAATAAACTAAATAAAAACCTTGATGTTCTATCAAAAAAATTATCTCAAGATGAATTAACTGGATTAAATTTAAAATCTTCATTTGAAACAGATATGAAAAATATGTTTATACATAAAGAAAATGGATATATTTTTAATGTAAAAATCCAAGACTTATCAAAATATGCGAAAACACATACAAATAAAGAGATAAATGAATTTATTTTAGATTTCTCAAATATCTTAAAAAAACTTTCATTAAGTAAAAAGAAAAAAATCGGAGTTTATAGATTTTTTGGTTCAGAATTTTTTATAATCGTAAAAGATTGTGATTATAATTATGCTATTGAACTTACTTCTAAATTAAAAAAATTATTTGAAGAACTATCAAAAAAATATACTTTAAAAGAAGTTGCACATATTGGAGCAACGCCATTTAATCAATTAGGAACAATCCCTGAAATGATTCATGCTTCAAATGAGGCTTATGAAAAAGCAAAACTAATTGGACCAAATGAAGCTTTTATAAGAAACTCAAATGATTTATCAAGAGATATGGATTCATGGAAAGATTTAGTATTCGAAATTATCGAACATCTAAACTTTAATGTTAATTTCATCAATGATGCTTATTCTTTAGAGCAAAAAACTATAATTATGCAAGAAGCCTTTACAAATGCAAAAGATAAAAGTAATAATGATATTCCTATTGGAACTTTTGTCTCAATTGCAGAAAAATACGAAAAAGTAATTGATTTTGATAAAGCTGTTATTCAAAAAGTTATCACACACATTATAAGTAATGATATAAAACATGATATTTGTATAAATCTATCTTTAGATTCTATTTCAAATAATGATTTTATTATATGGTTACAAAAAGAGATTTCAAAAAATAGAAAAATTTCAAACCAATTAGTCTTTTCAATTACTGCTTATAGTGTCGCAAAAGATAGCGAATTATTTAGAAAATTTTGTGAATATATTCATACTTGTGGAGCTAAAACAATAGTAAAAAGATACGAAACTAAATTTATATCTCCTGAAAATTTAAAAGATTTTGATATTGATTATATAAGACTTGCTAGAGATTATACCTTCGAAGTTTCTAATGACAAATCTAAGAAAGAGTTTATTGAGTCAATTAATCAACTAGGTCATTTATTAAATATAAAAGTTATTGCAGAAAATGTAAAAGAAGATAAAGATTTAGATCTTTTAAAAGAGTATAAGTTGCATGGAGCGAGCAGATAATAGCTTAATTAAGGACATTTATTAAACTCCTATTAATAATGCTATATTATAATTCTTTTCTAAATATGAAGGTTATAAATGTTTGAAAAAATTTTAAGATTTTTTGTAGAAAACTCACGAATGAATTATACTTTATTTGTCTTAGTTTTTGGTATTGGTATTTGGTCATATAATAATACTCCAAAAGAGATTTTCCCAAGTTTTGATTTAGATATGATTTCAATTAGAGGCTCATATGTTGGAGCCTCAGTTGATATCTTAGATAAAATGGCTGTAAATGAGATTGAAGACAATGTTAAAAATATTGATAGTGTTGATGAAATTACAACTATAATAAGCCCAGGAAGTTTTTCTATAGTTTTAGAACTTAAAAAGGGAAAAGACAAATATAACGAAGCAAATAAAGTAAAAGATGCTATTGCTCTTGTGCAAAGTAATCTTCCTTCTGATATGGATGAACCTACTGTAAATGTCTTAGAACGTTCAAGGTCTCTAATTGATGTCTCTTTAACTTCAACTAAATATACTACAGATGAATTAAAACCCTTTGCAGACAAATTAAAAAGTAGACTTTTAGGTATTAATGGAATTAATGACATCACAATTTTTGGGGATTCTGATAAATATTTTGAAATTCTATTAGATGATAAAAAAATCGATGCTTTAAATCTTAATAAAAATGAAATCTTTCAAGCAATCTCAACCTTATCTTATATTTTCCCAATAGGAAAAATAGAAGGCGGAAGCAAACACTATTATTTATCCACCTATAATGGAGCAAAAACTGCGCAAGCTTTTGCAAACACAATGATAAAGCTTGGAAATAAAAATATTTATTTAAGTGATATTGCTTTTATATCTAAAAAATATGAGGATTCTTCTACACTTTACTCTTTTAACGGTAAAAATGCTCTATCTTTAGCAATTGAACAAAGTGAAACAGCAGATGCTATTAAAGTTGCACAAGAAATAAATAAAATGCTTCCGTTTATTAACAAACTAGATAAAGATATAACTCTTACAGTTGCTGATGATAATAGTGAAAGAATTCTAGATAGATTAAATATCGTTGTTTCAAATATTTTACTTGGTATTATTTTAATTACAATACTTGTAGCAATTTTAATTAACTTTAGAATGTCAGCAATTATAGCAATTGGTATTCCCACTTCTTTTGTAATAGCAGCTATTTATATGTATTTAAGTGGATATACAATAAATATGATTTCACTAGTTGGCGTTTTAATTGCAATTGGTATAGTTGTTGATGATGCTATTGTTGTAAGTGAAAATATACAACAATATATTGAAGAGGGCTATGAGCCAAAAGAAGCAGCTATTATAGGTGCTAAAGAGATGTTTAAGCCCGTTGCAGTAGCTTCAGTTACTACTTTGTTTTCATTTTTACCAATTTTGATGATTAGTGGAACTATGGGCGAGGTTATGAAATTAATTCCAATTGCCTTAAGTGCTTTAGTTATAGCATCACTTATCGAATCATTTGTTTTTCTTCCTATTCATGCAGCACACACTTTAAAAAATAATTCAAAAGTTACTTCATGGGAAAAAGCTAATAATATTTATAGTTCTATTATTCATTTTTTCATGAATTGGAAAAAAACATTTTTGATAATATTTGTTATTTTAGTTCCACTCTCAACTGTGATGGCTATAAAAACTTCAAAATTCCAATTATTTCCAAAGTTTGATGCAACTGATATAAAAATATCTATAAAAGCAAATAAAAATACAAAACTAGAAGATGCTTTTAAAATTGTTCAATCAATTGAAGCTGATATAATTAAAAATAGTGAGAAGTTTTTTATTAGAAGTATAGATTCTGTTGCAGGATTTAGACGAGATACAGGGAATAGTACTGAAAGATATCCTTATGTTATGTATATGACAGTTGAACTTCAAAAACTAAAAGCTGATAATATTGTTGATAAATATATAACTCCTTATTTAAGTTTTTATTATGACAAAGAAGGAAGAACTAGAACAGAAAAATCACTAGAAATTTCAAATAAATTAAAGAAATTTATTCAAGAAAAAAAATATAAGAAAAAATTTAATTTAGAAGAGATTGAAATTTTAGAAAGAAAAGTAGGCCCTGTAAAAGCTGATATAAAAATTGGTTTAGTTTCAAATGATAATGAAAAAATTATATCAAGTATAGAAACACTTCAAAAACAAATTGAGAAAATGAAAGGGATAAAATCCTCATCAAATTCATTAAAATTTGGAATTGATGAAATTAAAATAAAAGTAAATTCATATGGAGAACAATTAGGACTTGATGAAGCATTTATTGGTTCATATTTATCAAATATGTATCTTTCAAAGAAAAAAGGTGTTACTTTTGATGAAATAGAAATGCTTGATATAAAAATAGAAAGTATTAATAAAGATGATTTTGAGAATTTTAAAAATCTTGAAATTCCTCTAAGTGATGGTACTTTTATAGCTCTTAATCAAGTAGCAGATTTTAATGTAATTAAAGGTTTTGAACAACTTATAAAAGATAATGCAGAAAAAAACTTTTATATTTTTGCAAATGTGGATCCTGATATTATTACTGCAACTGAAGTACTAGAAAAACTAAAACCAACACTTGATAAAATCGAGAAAGAGGGAATAAAACTTATTTTCAAAGGTGAGGCTGAAAAACAAAGGGATTTAAAAAACGATATGCTTTTAGCTACAGCCTTAGCAATTGTTTTAATCATGCTTGCAATGCTTTATTTATTTAACTCTTTTAGAGAAACATTCATTTTAATGAGTGTTATTCCTTTCTCTATTTTAGGGGTATTAATTGGACATAAGATAATGGGCTTAAACTTATCAATGCCTTCAATGATTGGAGCTCTTGGACTTGCAGGAGTTGTAATTAATGATGGAATTATTATGATGACCTATCTTAAAAAAGCAAAGACTTTAAATGATGTATTTTTAAGAGCTACAAAAAGATTTAGACCAATTATATTAACAACAATTACGACCTTAATCGGAATGAGTTCATTGATTTTCTTCCCAACAGGACAAGCGGTTATTTTCCAACCAATTGCTATTGGACTTGGTTTTGGACTTTTATGGGGAACGGTGCTAAATCTTATTTACTTGCCTGTTTTATATTCAATATCTCATAAATTAAAAGGTGACAAGTAATTAAGAAAAAGACTTAGGAATAAAAAGCTTAAAGAAACAAAAAGACACTTCTTAAAGCACTTATACTTAAGTTTTGAGGCTCTTCTCCAAGAGCCCTTAAAGAATCCCCTACTCTATCAAGCATTTGGGTTAAGATAACCTCAAAAGAAAAATTAGAAGAATCAAACATTGTCTCAGTATTTTCATTAATTGCTTTTAGCATTTTTATTTCATCTAAAGATAATTCTTCATTATTTTTTAATTTTTTCTCTAATTGAATTTGCCAATTATTTTGCCATGTTAAAAATAAATAATCTTCGTTAAGATCCTTATCTACTTTTATTTTCCATTTTATTATTTGTAAGTTTTTATACAACTTACTTAATTTAATTTTATCATATTGCAAAGCAGTTAATCTATGTCCATCATCCATTTCATAAGAAGAGTCAATTAAATAATACAATCCTAAAACTAAATAATCATTTCTAGGGAAGACTTCACCTTTACTAAAAGCAATTTGTAGATAATCTTTGTAATTCTTTAAAACATTATCTTTATATCTCAAGTACAATTTTTTATTTTCTGTTTTAATAGTTTTGTTAATTTTTGATTCTAGTTTTTTACTAAAATTATTTGGGTTTCTTTTATCAAGCTTTTTTTTAAATTTTACTAAAAGCTTTAGTAAGTCTTTTGAGTCATTTTTAATAGAAGTGGCTGAATTTGTTTGAAAAACACTTTTAACCTCATCATTAGTTGGTACACAAGAGGAAAAAAATAGCGAAACCATTATAAGTGTTATCATCCCAAAATATTTAGCCATTTTCTTCCTTTTTTATTTTCTATTTTTAACTATTAAGAAATAGCCTCTAATTCATTTTCAATTTTTTCTAATTTTACTCTTGCTTCTTCTAAAGCTTTTTTATTTTCAAGAACAACAGCTTCAGGTGCATTTGCTACAAATCTTTCGTTTGAAAGCATTCCATTTAGTTTATCAAACTCTTTTTTAGTTTTCTCTTTTTGTTTTGTTAACTTATCAATAATTGGACTCATATCAATTTCAGAAGTTGGAAGATAAACCTCCAGATTATTACTAACATCAGTGATTGAATTCTCAATTTTTGCATCAACAAACTCTATATTTCCAACTTTTGCAAGTCTTTCAATAAAAGGTTTTGCCATATTTGTATCAATTTTTTTATCTAATTTTATATATGCTTTTTCAATCTTACTATTACCCATATCAATAATTACTTTTGCACGTCTAACACTAGTAATTGCTTCTTCAATAATAGTAAACATATCTTCAATCTCTTTATTTTTAGATATATTTTTAGGGAATTTTGTAATCATTAAAGATTCACCCTCTTCTAAACTTGTTCCTGATAATTTATGATATAAGAAATCTGAAATAAATGGCATAAATGGAGATGTCATTTTAAGTGTTTCTTTGAAGATTGCCCCTAATTCAACTACTGAATCTTTTGAAGCCTTAGCATATTCAATTCCCCAGTCACAAAATTCATTCCATACAAATTTATATAAAACACTTGCCGCTTCATTAAATTTGTAAGTATCAAGTGCAACTCTTAATTCATCAACTGTATCACTTAATTTACTTTGCATATAAATACCAAGTGGAGTTTTAATTTCAATATCATTTAAATCAGGGAAAGTATCTACATTTAACTGTAAAAAGTTACTTGCATTATAAAGTTTATTTGTAAAGTTTCTAAACTGTTCTAAATTTTTAGCCCCAAGTTTAATATCTCTACCTTGAACACATAAATAAGCTAATGTAAATCTAATAATATCTGCACTATGTTCTTCAACCATATCTAAAGGATCAATTACATTTCCTTTTGATTTAGACATTTTAGCACCAGTTTCATCACGAACTAGAGCATGCATATAAATATCTTCAAAAGGTAACTCTTTTTTAAAGTGTTCACCCATCATCATCATACGAGCTACCCAGAAGAACATAATATCAAAGCCTGTAATTAATAAAGAGTTTGGATAAAAATCAGCTTCATCTGTTTTATTATAAAGATCCTCAAGTTTTCCATTATTTCCCCAACCTAATGGAGACATAGCCCAAAGTGCTGATGAGAACCAAGTATCTAAAACATCAGGGTCTTGTGTGTATTCTTTACTTGAACATTTAGGACAAGCTTCTGGTTCATCATTTTTATCAGCCCATTGATGATTACAAGCTGGGTTTGTACAAGTGAAAACTGGAATTCTATGTCCCCACCAAAGTTGTCTAGAAATACACCAAGGTCTTAATTCATCCATCCAAGCTGTATATGAATTTATCCAATGAGAAGGATGAAACAGTGTTCCATTATGAGTTCCATCTTCTGCTCTTTCTTTTGTAGTCTCTTTTGTTTTTTTAATAGATTCTTGAGCCATATCTGAGCTTAAAAACCATTGTTGTGAAATAAAAGGTTCTACAATATTTTTACATCTATAACAATGTCCTACTTGATGAACATGCTCTTCAATTTTTACTATATAACCCTCTTTTTGAAGTTTTTCAACAATTGGTTTTCTAGCTTCTAATCTTTCTAAACCAGCAAACTCTTGTGCATAATCATTTAAAATACCTTTTTCATCAAACACTTTTATAAACTCTAAATTATGTCTTTTCCCTACTTCGTAGTCATTTTGATCATGTGCTGGTGTTACTTTTACAACACCTGTTCCAAATTCCATATCAACATGAGAATCTGTTATTACTTTTATTGTTCTATTTGTAAGAGGTAAAAGAACTTCACGTCCTACAATATCAGTATATCTAGCATCGTCAGGATGAACCATAATAGCTGTATCACCAAAATATGTTTCAGGTCGTGTAGTTGCAACTTGAAGATGTCCACTTCCATCTGCAAATTTATAAATCATATGATAAAACTTACCATTAACTTCTTCATGTTCAACTTCAATATCAGATAAAGCTCCATCATGCGTACACCAATTTACCATATAATTATTTTGAGAGATATGACCTTCATTGTATAAACTTACAAAAGCTTCTTTAACAGCCTCTTTTAAACCCTCATCCATAGTAAATCTCTCACGCTTCCAAGCAGGAGTTACTCCTAGTTTTCTCATTTGGTGAACTATATTCCCACCACTTGTCTCTTTTTGTTTCCAAGCTCGTTCTAAAAACTTCTCTCTTCCAAGTTCTTCTTTTGTAGTACCTTCACTTAAAAGTTGTTTTTCAACAACATTTTGTGTAGCAATACCTGCATGATCAGTTCCTGGTTGCCAAAGAGTTTTAAAACCATCCATTCTTTTATATCTAGTAATAATATCTTGTAGCGTGAAAGTTAGGGCATGTCCAATATGTAAACTTCCTGTTACATTTGGAGGTGGCATCATTATAGAAAATGTTTTTTGTTTACCATTTTCATCGCACTCTTGAATTGATTTATTTCCCTCAATTTCGAAATAATCTCTCTCTTCCCAGATTTTGTAATACTTATCTTCTACTTTTGATGGTTCATATTTATTACTCATTTAAATTCCTATATATTAATTGCGTTGTTTTTTATAAAATATTCGCGATTATAGCTAAAAAAGGTTTATTTTTAGATTTTAAAAAAGTGTTTTACAGATGAGAAATAGGTTCAGATAAATCTATCTCTTTTAAAGATTCAAAATATCTCTTTGTATCAAAAACTAAAACTCTTTCTTTATTTTTTAAGATTTCTAAAAATAGAGTTAGTTTTTTAATATTTTTTTCTATTGAAAGTGAATAGTTTAATAAATCATTGTTTTTAGAATTTTTAGTTAATTTTAGTTCATTTTTTACTAATTTTTCTCTTACTTTTTCATTATTAAGTAAAATATTTATTTCATTCATTGAAAGTGCTATATTCTGCAAAGCTTCTTTTTGACATAATTTTAAATCAATATTAGTTGAAATCGTCTTACCAATTTGTGAAATAGTATTTTCGCTCATTAAACCATCCTAAATATAAAATTTTAGTTATGGTATCAAAACAATGTCTCAACTTTGACTCAATTTTATTTTTCTTTGAAAAGTAATCAGCTTCTTTTATTAATCAGGTTTTTTAATTAATCCTGCTTCTTTTAAGAAAGGAGAATGTATAAAATCCATCTTTTTTATCTTGTCATATTTTGCATAAGATAAATACAAAATATCCTTTGCTCTTGTAACAGCTACATAAAAAAGCCGTCTCTCTTCTTCTAAACTTCCACCTTTACTCATTAGCTTTCTATTAGGAAATCTTCCATCCATAAGATCAATCACATAAACTTCTTTAAATTCTAATCCTTTACTAGCATGAACAGAAAGAAGGTTCACCCCTTCTCCTTCACTCATTTCACTTCCACCTAAGATCATTGAATTTACAAACTTTGAAAGATCATGAAAGTTTCTTGATAGCTGTTTTATTAGCATTACTTTTCTATTTATTTTTGCAAGACCTTTTGCTTTTTGAGTTGGGTTTATTGTCCCATCTTTTTGTGTTGCTCTTTTTATTGCTAGAAACTCTTTAATTTTTGAATACATCATAGAACCTGTTATAGAAGTAACTAAAGAATCAGGATTCTTAGTACGTCTTAATTGTTTAATAAGTAAATAAAAATCATAAATATATTTAGCTCCATCAACAGAAAGTTTGGGATGTTTTAAGATTGGATTAGATAAAAATGCTTCTTCAAAATTACAATCTTTAAATTTAGAAACTGAACCTAACTCTATAAAATCATCAAAAAGTCCAAGCTGAATATTTTTCACTCTATTAGTTTTGTATGGATTTTTAATTGTATCATCAGGAGTAAAAAGACCTTTGAACATATCTCCATGACCTAGTTTTATTAAAGCATCAAAAACATCTTTTGCAATTGCTTTTCCAATACCTTTCCCATGTTCAAGTACATGAATAAAAGCCATCATATCATTGTGGGATAATTGCATTACTAAAACATCTAAAACAAATTTTATTTCAACTGAATCAAAAAAAGACATTCCACCTTTTCTTTTTGCTGGAATCCCATACTCTCTTAAATTTGCTTCAATTCCATCTGCACTTGAATTATTTCTATATATAATTGCCATATCATTATGAGGAGTTGTACTTTTTGAAATTAGATCAGAGATATAATGATATTGCTGGAAAAGCTCCGTAAACTCCAAAAGTTTTGGCTTAATTGTATCATCATGTCTCATTACTTCAAGATTTTTTTCATACACTCTTTCATTATGTTCTATTACTCTTGTTGCTAACTCTAATATTGGCTTAGTAGAGCGATAGTTTTTTCTTAAAGTAAAAACACTTGCATCTTTGTATCTAGTTGAAAAAGTCGAGATTATTCCTATATCCGAACCATTAAAAGCATATATACTTTGATCATAATCACCTACACAAAAAAGTGATTTTGGTCTAAAGCCATCTAATAATCTACCTTGTAAAGGATTTGTATCTTGATATTCATCTACAAGTATTTCTTGAAAATTAAACTCTTTTTCTTTTAAAATTCCAAGCATAATGGTTAAAAGGTCATCAAAGTTTGCATAGCCATATTTTATTTTTAATTCATTAAATTCGATTACTACATCTTCATAAATTGCTGTATAAATTTCATGGGCAGAATTTTTTTCTTTTATCCAAAACCCAAACTCTTCACCCTCATTTGAGTTTAAGTATAAAGAGTATAAATCATATAAATATCCCCCATCATAAGGATTCGCATCTTCAGCTCTATCATAAAAAACTCTTTTTTCATATAAAGATTTAAATAGTGTTTTCAATTCATTTGGTTGTTTTAAAGTAATATTTACGTCTAATTGTTTTAATAGTTTATAAGAAACAGAATGAAAGGTTCCTGCCATAATCTCTTTTGCAATGTCTTTTCCAAAAAACTTTGCAACTCTTAAGACCATTTCAGCAGCAGCTTTATTTGTAAAAGTCAGAAGTAAAATTTCTTCTGGTTTTACTCCATTATTAATCAAATTTCCAATTCTTCCTACAATTGTAGAAGTCTTTCCTGTCCCTGCACTTGCGATTATAAGGTTATATCCATTTCTACAAGTTGCAGCACTTAATTGTTCTTTATTTAAATTTGATAATGGCATCTAATTAGTATTCATTGGGAGTTTTTTCATTGGCGAATATTAGCATAAAGATTTTTCATTTGATATTAATTTTTCAATAAATTTTAGCAAAAAAAAAGCCCCTTAAAAAAGGGGCCTTTTTGCACACAAGGAAACATTATTTTTTGAAAATTTAAAAATTCGCAGTTTTTAAATCTTTTTAAGAAGCTTCGCAGGGCTTCTTAATCCATGTAAAAATTATACACCTTACAAATTAATCATAAAGTAACAAAAGGTTAATAAATAATTAATAGCAAAAGCTTTTATATTTTTAACAAATAAAATAATAGGCAAAAAAAAAGCTCCTGTAAAAGGAGCTTTATAACACAAGGAAACATTATTTCGGAAAACTTAAAAATTCGCAGTTTTTAAATCTTAAAGAAGCTTCGCAGGGCTTCTTAATCCATGTAAAAATTATACACCTTGCGAATTAATCATAAAGTAACAAAAAGTTAACAAAGGGTTAACTTCTTATTAAATACTTATTTTTTAAAAACTTTCCCAATCATCATTACTTTCACTTTTTTCAGCTTTTATAACTCTTGGCTTAGAAATTGTATTTTTTGATTTCGCCTTTTCATAAGTACTTTTTGCAATAGTTCTATTATTTGTTGATTCTACTTTTTTATATTCATTAATTTGTTTATGATACTCTAAAGGAGCAGATGTTTTAGAACCTACAACATCTCGTCCTCTTTCAAATTTTAACTCTTCACAATTATGTTCTTTAATTTTATCAATATATTCAAATACTTTATTTGTACTCTCTTCCACATCATTTGCAATTATCATTAATCTCTCATCTTTTTTATTTACAGAATCAATATTAATATATTCTTGAACATTTTTATGTACATCTTCATGCGCTTTTAATAAAGCATCCCAATCAGACCCAGAAGCAAAGACTTCATTTTTATGTACATCTATCCATTTACCTAAATCACATTCATGATGATTTTTCACAGTCCATTTTTGACCATTACCTAACTTATCAAAATTTACCTCTTTGAAATGTATATGATCTAGTTTAAGCTTTGTAGTATCAAATACTAAATTCACGTCACATACTGTTTTTGCTTTTGTTTTATCAAAAGATGTTCTATTAATTACAGATAGAAGTTGAGCTGAAAGTTCACTAAGTGCCATTGCCTTATTAGATACAGCTTCAGAGGCACTTGCATTTTCTTGAGTTGCCTTATCTAATTGATTAACAGCGTCATTAATTTGAGTCATTCCTAGTTTTTGTTCATTAGTTGCAGATGAAACCTCAATAACTAAATCAGTAACTTCTTGAACTTTTTTACTAAGAGAACTAAAACTTTCAACCATAATATCAGCAGTTTCTTTCCCCTCTTTAGTTTTATTTTGGGCATATCCTACTAAATCTTTAATTTCTTTTGCAGCTTCTGCACTTCTTGCTGCAAGATTTCTTACTTCTCCTGCTACAACGGCGAAACCTTTTCCTGCTTCGCCTGCTGTTGCAGCTTCCACTGCGGCATTTAATGAAAGGATATTAGTTTGAAATGCAATTTGATCAATAATTGTAATTGCATTAACTATATCTTTTGTTGCTTGATCAATGTCCTCCATTGATTTTCCAGTTTTATGTGCTAATTTATCATCCTCTTTACTTGTCATTTTCAAGTCTTCTGCAATACGTAACATTACATTTGTTTTTTTATCTGTTTGAGTTATTGTTGAAGTAATTTCTTCAATTGCAGCTGCTGTTTCTTCTAATGAGGCAGCTTGTTGTGTTGAAGAAGCTGAAAGTTCTTCTGAAGTTTCTGCAAGTTCTTCAGCATTTGAAGAGAGTCTTTTAGTAGCATTATCAATCATACATAAAATCTCAGATACAGAAGTTCCTAGTGAATTTGTACCTTTAATTAAAGAACCTACATTTCCTGAACTTTTTGCATCAATTGTAAAATCATATTTTGCATTACCAAATTCAATAAGAGCATTAGTAATTATTGACATATTTTCTTTAGTAACATTAAGCATTTCATTCACTTTAATTTTAAGTTCTTCAACTTGTGAAGAATTAGCATGCTCTTTTATATCATAATTATAGAAACCATGTTTTGCTTTTTCTACAATATCTATAGCTTCATCAATTACTTTTCCATCTTGTTTAATACCATCTTCAATTGATTGTAAATATTGATTAAAACTATCAACAACTTCACCTAACTCATCATTTGATTTTTTTTCTACTCGCATTGATGAATTTTTTGAATTATTTTGAATTAAGCCTTTGATTCCTTCATTTAGAATTTTTAAAGGCGAAATAACAATTTTTCTTGCAAATATATTAACAGATATAAGAATAAATATAATTAGTAAAACAATTAGAATCAAAGCAGTATTTATTATAACTTGAGAATGTTCAACTGCTGTTCTAACTATTTTCATTGGACTTGCTAATAAAACAATTCCAAGATTCTCACCTCTAAAATCTTTTATTTCAGAATAAGTATAAAGAAACTTTTCATCAAGATACATTTTATCTTTTAAAAGAGCATCAATATCTATATTCTTAGCCGCATCCAAGAAGTCTTTATTTACAAATTTTTGAGAAATAATATAATTATTTTTATAAACTTTTTCAGAATTAAACTGCTTAACACTCGTAAGTCTTTTATCCATTAAAAGAAGAAAACCTTTGCCCTCTTTATTAAATATTTTAGATACAGAATTTAAACCTTGGATAAACTCTAAAGATCCTAAATGCTCTGCATTATCAAAAATAGGTATTACTGATCTTATTGATAAACCTGCTTTTCCCATTTCAAAACTATTTATTCCTTGCTTTGATGAGTTAACTTTTACAACACTATGTCTAAAATTACTTAAGTCATCTCCAAATTTCTCGCTCTTCCAAGCTCTTAGAAAAGATTTATTATCTTTTGTGTGAATATGAACTTTTATGTTTTTAAAATCTGTTGATTCTTTCATAGTAATACTAAGATTTTCTAATGATTCAATTGCAAGTTCTCTGTTATTATCTCTAAGTGATTTTTTTATCATTCCATCATTTGCTATTGAAACAGCATTTGAAATACCCACACTAAATTTTGCATCAATATTATATTCTGACATAAGTTTAAGTTCTTTTGATGTCAATTTATATGTCTCATTTTCTAAATGAACCTTTTGATAATATAAAACTGAAAAGCCAATTATTAATGCAAGAAAGGAAATCAAAGAAATTATGATTCCAAGTTTTTTACCTATGGTGAGGTTATTCATTATTTTCTCCATACTTATTTACTAGATTCTATTCTAAATGGAATTAAAATGGAGTTAAATTAAGTTAATACACTACTAAGCTACCTAGTAATATTATTTGGAATATTATTTTTAATAATTTGTTGTAAGAGCTTAAAATATGAAATAAAAAGAATTAATAAAATATAAATAAGTTGAACTATTGTAAGAGATTTTTGAGCCATTACAAAATGAATAGTAATTAAAATTAATGCAAAATAAACTAATTTATGATATTTATTATATTTTCTAAAAAGTGTTTTTGTTGATGTACTTGCCATAAAAATAAGAATAAAAAAGGCAAGCATTCCTAAATATATAAAAGGTTTATCCAAAGTCTCTTTTACTACAAATGAAAAATCTAATTCAGCATCCAAAATATAAAAATTTAGAAAATGCAAAAAAGCGTAAAAAAAACCAAAAAGACCAATCATTCTTCTATACTTAAGTAGATTTATCCACTTTTTAATTAATGAAATACTAATTGAAGCAAAAAGAATTACTGTTGCTGATACTCCTGTAAAAGTATAAATATACTTTATAGGATCTTTAACATTTTCTAAAATAAATAATTCATATAAAGAAAATCCCAAAGGTAATAAGATAATAATAAATAGTAAAATTCTTTTCATATTTTATTCTTTTTGCTCAATTTTTAAATGAACTTTGTTAAGTCCATTCCTTTATATAAAGAAGAGACTTCTTTTTCATAACCATTAAACATTAAAGTTTTTTGTTTAAAAAATTTACCTAAAACTCTCTCTTTCGCTTGAGACCATCTTGGATGATCTACATTAGGATTTACATTTGCAAAAAATCCGTACTCTTTAGCGTTTTGTTCTTTCCATGAATTTAAAGGTTCTTTATCTACAAATGATATTTTTGAAATTGATTTAATTGATTTAAAACCATATTTCCAAGGAACAACTAATCTTAAAGGTGCGCCATTTTGTTTTGGCATTCTTGAGCCATAAAGTCCAACAGCCATAAGAGTTAAATCATTCATAGCTTCATCCATTCTAAGACCTTCAACATAAGGATAAGTTATCGTTCCAAAAACTCCTCTTGCTTGATCTGGAAACATATCATCATCATAATGTGTTTCAAATCTTACATATTTTGCACTAGATAAAGGTTTAGCAATTTTAATTAAATCTGCTAAGGTAAAGCCATTCCAAGGAACAACCATAGACCAACCTTCAACACATCTAAATCTGTAAATTCTTTCTTGTAATGTAACTTTTTTTAATAAATCTTCAAAATCTATTTCAAATGGTTTTTCAACTAAACCATCAATTTCAATTTTCCAATTATTTGTATCTAAAGTATGTGCCATATCTTTTACACGTTCTTTTGAAGTCGTAAATTCATAAAAATTATTATATGAAGATATTTGTTCATATGTATTTAGTTCTAAATTATTTGGATTTTTATCTTTTATAAATTGTAAATTTGGCACAGGTATATTATCTTTTGCTAAAGCCTCAATAATAGAACTACTTGCAATCATTGAAGCAGCCCCTAATTTTAGAAAAGTTCTTCTTTTTTCAAAAATCTCTTTTGGAGTCACTTCATTTTCACTAATTTGCCACGAAGGTTTTTTTATTATATTCATAAATATCCTTTCTCTAATCTTTTTGTATTTTATAAGACTAGTGTTAAGGATATGTTTAGTGTTTTTATATTTAATTGCCCTTTAATAAGATTTTTAAATATCTTGATGACCAAACTAGCAAGCCTAAGATTAAAAGAATCGAACTTAAATTTATAAAAAAGAGATAGTCCAAATTAAAATTAAGAGTAAAATTTGTACTAATTGAAGCAAAAATTCTCAAAAAAGCAACTATTTGAATTGCAATAAAAATAGCTATTGCAAATTTATCAGCATGGGGAGTTTGTCCTGAATGTCCTAAAACAACCCTTGTTCCAAAACCTATTAATACAGTTAAAAAATATCCTAAAGAGATAGTATGAATAACTGCTTTTTCAAAAATAAATCCTGTTTCGAAAATTGCATTTAGTGATTCTATAATTGAAATAAAAAATGCAAAAGGTATCCAATAAAGAGATAAAAAAAGTACCCACATAATAGCAACAGTCTTAAATAAAGGTAATTTCCATCTATAAAGTTCTTTTACAAAAATTACAAATAGAGGAATATCAGAAATTAGATTAAATCTAAGATCACCAAAACTTAGAATTACAACTTTTAACAATAAAAGAGTACATACGATTTCCATAAGTTTTTTACTTTTATTTACTTTATATCCTTGCACTTTCATAGATGTAAAAAAAGGAATCATTCTTTGTGATATTGTAAAAACTATTCCAAATAAAAAGAGATAAAAACCTGCATTTATAGCTATTTGTTTAAAAATATATGCATATTGGAAATCAAATAAAGAAATAATAAATAATAAATTACTAAGAATTCCAAAAGCAAAAAATATAAGTACCCATTCAGTGTCATTTTTTGCATCAACTATACTTTTTTTATGAATTGATAATAAAAGTCTAAAACTAAAAATATGAGTAAAAAATAGTCCTACTACAAATAAAATAAAAATATTTGAAGAAAGAAACAAAGAGATAAGTATTCCAAGAGAAGAGACAAAATATAATAAAAAATGTTTCATATAAATATCTGAGTGTATTTCTGCTTGCATTAAAAATCTTGGGAAAACAACAAATAAAAAGCCTAAGAAAAACTGAATAAATACCACATAAATCATCGTATATCCATGATAATCTAATAAAGAATTATTTAGAACAATTACATTTGAATATGAAAGTAAAAGTAAAAACATAAATAGAATAAAAAATATTATTCCATTTGAAAAAAAAGGTTGATGGGGTTGGGATTTAAATTTTTTATACCATAATTTAAGTCCAGTTTCTTCTTCCTTCAAAGGAAGGTCATTTAAATTTGCTTTAAACATATAATCTCCTAAATAAAAAAGGGTTTACCAAAAAGGCAAACCCTTTGTAAATATAATAAGAATTATATCAATATGTATTAATCAAAACCTTGACTATTGACAAGTTCCGCAACAAGATGTAGATGTTGCATCTTTAGCTGCACTTAAAGCCCCTGTATAGTTTGGTTCTTCAGTTATTTCTGGGCAAATTTCTTTATATGTAATTACACCTGATGCATTAATTACAAAAATTGCTCTACAAGTAACACCTGCTAAAGGACCATCTTTTATTAAAACTCCATAAGTATTTGCAAAATCTTTATTTCTAAAATCACTTCCAACTGTTAAGTTTTCAATTCCTTCAGTTGTACAAAATCTTCCCATTGCAAATGGTAAATCCATTGAGACTACGGTTACTTCAGCATTTTCTATATTTGCAGCTTCTTCATTAAATTTTCTAGTTTCTGCTGCACAAACAGCTGTATCTAAAGAAGGTATTACTACAAGAATTTGTGCTTTTCCTTTTTGACCTCCTACTTGAAAGTCTGATAAATCCTTTGCAACTATATTTACTATAGGAGCTATGTCTCCTATGTTTAACTCTGCACCACTTAAGCTTACTGTATTACCTTTTAACATTGTTGTTTGTGTTGTTTGAATTGTTGACATTTTAATCCTTGATATAAATTTTAATGATTATATTATTTAATTTTTAAAATGTAATTGACATCTATCAAAATAGAGTAATTTTAGAAATAAAAAAAGGGAAAAGATTAAATCTTTTCCCTTTAAAAGTAATTTTAGTAGATTTATTAATTAATAGCAGCTAAAGCAGCTTCATAATTTGGTTCTTCTGTAATTTCAGGACAAATTTCTTTATATGTAACAGTACCTTCGGCATTTGTAACAAAAATTGCTCTACAAGTAACACCTGCTAAAGGACCATCTTTAATTAAAACTCCATAAGCATTTGCGAAATCTTTATTTCTAAAGTCACTTCCAACTGTTAAGTTTTCAATTCCTTCAGTTGTACAAAATCTTCCCATTGCAAATGGTAAATCCATTGAAACAACTACAACTTCTGCATCTGTTTTTGCAGCTTCTTCATTAAATTTTCTAGTTTCAGCTGCACAAACTGCTGTATCTAAAGAAGGTACAACTACAATAATTTGAGCCTTACCACCAACTTGAACATCTGATAAATTTTGAGCTACAACATTAACAATAGGTGCTTTATCACCAACATTAATTTCATTTCCTGCTAATTCTACGGGATTACCTTTTAAACTAGTGTTTGCCATATTTTTCCTTTTGTATTAAATTTTATTAAATTTAGTATATCTAATTTTTTTAATTATTTTACTAATTAAAACAATTATTTTATCCTAATCTTTCTTACTTTTTTATACTTATTTTATCTTCTAATAAAGTGATTTTTTCATCTTCAATTAGCTTTGTTAAAGAAGCTTTAAATGCTTTTTTACTCATTCCAAAAACATCTTTAATATCTTCAGCATCACTTTTATAAGTAAAACCTAATTCTCCGCCATTTTCTTCTAAAATATTTAAAACTTTTGACGGATTGTCATCACTTTTTTTTGCACCAATTTTTTGTAAGCTTATATCTACTTTTCCATCTTCTCTTAAGAATTTAACATAAGCTCTTTTTTTATCACCAATTTGAATATTTTCAAATATTTCATTATGGTAAATTAAACCTTCGTATTTGTTATTTACAATAACTTTAAAGCCAAGAGGAGTTTTAGTATATAAAATAATCTCTACCTCATCATTTATTTCTAAATCATCAGGTTCTTTACTAAGATCGAATTTTTCACTTCCTATTAGCCTATTTGTTTTATCATCTTCTAAAACTTTTATTACTTTAATATCGCCAACATTAAAAGTTGATTTTTGCTTATTTTTAGGGACTAATAAATCTTTTGGTAAACCCATATCCAAAAAAGCACCAAAATTAGCAGTATCAACAACTTCTAAAGAAGCGAAATCATTTTTCATAGCATATGGCTTTAAGGTTGTAGCAACCAATCTATCTTCACTATCTGTGTATATAAAAACTTCTAAAGTAGAATCTATATCCATTTCTTTTGTTACATAACAATTAGGAAGTAGAACTTCTTCTTCATCTCCTGCTATTAAGTAAATTCCTGGTTCTGAAACCCTATTTATTCTTAAAGTATTTAAACTTCCTAATTCAATTTTTTCGTTCATTTTTTTCCTAACAATTTGACAAATAATAGTGTAAATACACCAACAATAATTATACTAGCTCCAGAGCTTATATCATAAAAGTAAGATATCATCAAACCAATAAGAGTAAAAAACGTAGCAAGTATTGAACTTAGAATCATCATAGATGATAATTTCTTAACAAACATTTCTGCTAAATATGTAGGAATAGTTAAAAGTGCAATTACTAAAATAAGTCCTACAACTTTTATTGCAGCAACAACGCACAAAGCTGCAAGAATTAAAATAAGAGTATAAAA
Organism: Halarcobacter sp.; assembly: GCA_030145305.1. GTDB lineage: Bacteria > Campylobacterota > Campylobacteria > Campylobacterales > Arcobacteraceae > Halarcobacter. The sequence continues at coordinate 149,680 of JAQYVX010000009.1, forward strand.
GAACTTTATATTAATTCCTCTTAAACTTGCAAACTCACTATCATATGAAACTGCTAAAATTTGTTTATAAAAGAAAAGAACAAGTCCAATAATAAAAACATCTAAAATAGCTAAATATATAATATCTTCGTGTGAAACTGCAATAATAGAGCCAAAAAGATAAGACATCAAATCTACATTATAACCAGGGGTCATATCAACAAATATAATCCCAATAGCCATTCCAAAAGCCCACATAATTCCTATAATAGAATCTATTCTACCTTTGTTTTTTAAAGTTATTGTTGCAATTATTATTGCAGTTATAACAGCAAATACCGTAGCTCCAAATAAAATAGGAAGTCCTAAAAAAATTGCAAGTCCAATTCCACCATATGAACTATGAGCCATTCCACCTGCTAAAAAAGTGATTTTATTAACTACAACTAGTGAGCCAATTATTCCTACAGCAAGTGAGACTAAGATCCCTGCTAGTAGTGCATTTTGGATAAAATCATATTGTAAAGCTTCTAGCATTTTTTCCTCTTAATTATTTTATATATTTTATTCATTTTTACTTATGCGTATGATTACAACAAACTTGTTTTTTACCTAAAGCTGACAAAAGCTCCACTTCACATAAATGTTCATTTTCATTATCAACATTCTGTTCAATACTTTTTAAATGATGATAAACTAAATTTTTATTCACATGTGCTACATTTTTCGCATAATTTAATAAAACTGAAATATCATGACTTACAACAACAATTGCAATTTTTTCGTTAAGTTGTTTTAACAACTCATAAATCTCTTTTTGCCCTTTTACATCAATACTCGCAGTTGGTTCATCTAAAAGCATAACTTCAGGATTAGAACAAAGTGCTCGAGCTATAAAGACTCTTTGTCTTTGACCTCCACTTAAATCACCAATTTTAGAATCTGCAAACTCTTGCATAGAAACTTTTTCTAAAGAGCCCATAGCACAAGAAATATCATCTTTACTATATCCAAAAAATTGTTTTGAAATTGGAGTATGTCCCATAAGAACAACTTCTAAAGCTGTTATTGGGAAATCAGTATTTAAATTTGTATTTTGAGGAACATAAGCTAATAGTTCATTTTTTATATATTTTTTTATTTTTCCATTTTTAGTTTTTAAAAGTCCTAGCATTAGCTTTAATAATGTTGATTTTCCTCCACCATTTGGACCTATAATTGCTAAAAAGTCATCATCTAAAATATCTAAGTTTATGTTTTCTAAAACATTTAATTTATCATAAGAGAAAGAAAGATTCTCTATTTCTAAAATTTTATTCATTATTTAATATACACCTTCATATTGTGCGCATTATACTATAAGGAATTATCAATTTACATAAAATTTAATTTTTTCAATAATACTATGCCAAAGAATGCCTATATATTCATGCATAGCGAGCTCTGTTTTTCTAATCTCTTTTGCACTAAATTTACTTAAAATCTTAGCATCTTTTTTTGATAAGAAATCTGTTGGCGCTGCTATTGGATTTAAGTTTTCACTTTTAAAGATTTTCATTGACCTTGGCATATGAGAAGCTGATGTTACTAAAATAAAAGCTTCATTTCCAAGTGTTCTTTTTATTGTTTGGGCTTCTTCTTTTGTATCTTTTGCATTTTCTTGAATTAAAATATTTTCTTTTGGAATGCCTAAAGAAATAGCTACTTTTCTTGCAATAATTGCATGGGGTGTTATATCAGTGCCTTCATAACCTGAAAATATAATTTTTGCATTTTTTAGTTGTCTATATATTCTAATACCTTCACTTATTCTCATTAAAGCACTGTTTGAAAGTTGAGATATTTCGGATATTTTTTCATTAGTTACATGTCCACTACCTAAAACTAAAACATAATTTATACTAGAATCAACTTTATTGTAAGCATTATATTGATTTTCTAAAGGTTTAATTAAGGCATTAGAAAAAGGAGCATAAGCAATAATTGCTATCCATAGAAAAGAAAAGGATAAAAAAAATTTTGCTCTTTTATAGTTTTTGCTATATAAAAAAATCAAACCTATGAAAAAGAGCATAAGTCCAATTGAAACAGGCATTAAAAACGCAGAGATAATTTTTTTTAGAGTAAATAACATATTCTATTTTTTCCTTTTTTACATACCAATTAAAATAGAAGTATAGCCAACAACATTTGAATCATCTTTGCTTCTATCATAGCTTGTACAATAGTGTAACATTTTAGTTGTTAAATTATTTCTTAAGCATGAACTTATCATTGCTTTTACACCAGTCATTCCACAAGCTTCACATCCTTTATCAAAAAGTTCTAAATCTTTTTTTATAATTGCATTTAAACAAATATTATCAAGTTTTTTAGCTTCATCTAAAGTATAAAAATGACTTAAATCTGTACTTATTACAATAAAATTATCTTTATCTTCTAACAATTCATTTATAAGATTTGATAACAATTTATAATCAAGTTTCCCATAAACTATTTCAATTATTTCTAAATCATTAAAATATTTTTTTACAAAAGGAGCTTGTGTTTCTGTTGAATGTTCATAATGAAGTTCTTCATCAAAAACTAGAAAATCGTATTTTTTTTTTAATCTTTTTGAATATTCTAGATCAATTTTTATGTTTCCCAAAGGTGTTTCATACTCCTCATAAAGTGCGATTGAAGCGCCTTGTAAATATACTTTATGAGAAGGACCTATTACAATTACTCTTTTAAAATTATGCTTTCTAGAAGAGAGATTAAAAGCTAAATTTGCTGTGAATCCACTATAAACATATCCTGCATGGGGAGAGATTATTGCTCTTGGAGTTATTTTTTTTAAAGAAGAATCTTCATCTATTGAAAAGCTTTGGTTAAAATGTTCTATATATTTATTTATCTCTTTTTCATCATTTGGATAAAAACTTCCCGAAACAACTGCTTTTCTAATCTGCATAAATAACTCCTCAAAATAAATGTTTTACTAATTTTTCCAGAAAATTCCATTGATTTTTTCTCCACAACTTGTACAAAACCCATCTTTTAATTCATAAGATTTTACATTAAAATATTCTCTTGAAATTAAATTCTTGGAACAAGCTGGACAAATTGTATTATTTTCATATCCTATATTTCCAATATAGACATAATTTAAACCCTCTTCTTTTGCAATATCATAAGCTTGTTTTAGACTTTCAAAAGAAGTTCTAGGAAGATTATTTTCTTTAAAATCTGGATGAAAAGCTGAAATATGCCAAGGAACATTTACTCCAAGATTTTCTTTTATCCATTTTACTATTTTAACTATTTCTTCTTTTGAATCATTTTTAGTAGGAACTAACAAAGTAGTTATTTCAAGCCAAATTCCATTTTTCTGAATATGAATTAAATTATCTAAAACCTGTTGTAAGTTTCCTCCTAAGGATTTTTTATAATATTTTTCATTAAAAGATTTTAAATCAACATTTATTGCATCAATAATACCTATCATATCATCAATTACTTCCCTACTTTCAAAGCCATTACTTACAAATACAGATTTGATTCCATATTTTTTTGCTTCAAGGGCTATATCTTTTGCATAAGGATAAAAGATTGTTGGTTCATTGTAAGTATATGAAATTGAAGCACATTTTTTTTCTAAAGCAATTTGAACTACTTTAGAAGCACTTGTATAAGTAGATTTATCAATTTTCTTTTCTTGGGATATTCCATGATTTTGACAAAAAGTACAATGAAAGTTACAACCAACTGTTCCTAGTGAAAGAGATTTTGATGTTGGTAAAAAATGATAAAGTGGTTTTTTCTCAATTGGATCTATATTAAAAGCACTAATGTGTCCATAAACTAAACACTCAACTTTATCATTTAGATGTTTATTTACTCCACAAACTCCAATTTGACCATCTTTTAAATCACAATAATAAGAACATAAAAGACAAGTTAATTTACCCTGTTTTGATTCCTTATAAAATTGCATTTTTTTACTTTATTTTTCTTGCTTCATAGGTATGTATTTTAGGAAGTCCTGGTAATTTATTTGGTTCTAATCCTGCTTTTTTACATAAATGAACCATAAATTCATTGAAAGTTGGAAGTTGTTCCCAAACTTGAGGTAAAAAAGTTGCTTTTTTTCCATTTAGTTCTAAAATAACTCCATGAACATTTGGAACTATTTTCTTTTCTAAATCATTAAAATCAGAATATTCAAGAGCGCTTGGAACACTTAAAATAGATATTTCTATTTTAATTTTTTCAAACTCTTTTTTTGTCAATCTATCAAATCTTAAATCTGCAAATGCTGCTGATTTTGCATTATGTAAAATATCTTCAAGTAGTGTTCTATGTGCAAGTAAAGAACCAATACATCCTCTTAATTTGCCATTTAAAGTAAGAGTTATAAAACAAGCTCTTACTTCATTTAGAATAGGATTTTCATTAAGTAATTTCTTTTTATCAAAAGCAATACTAGAATCAAATTCTGATTCGATTGATTTTGAGGCAAGCTCTAAAAGTAATTTATTCTCTTCCATGAAATATCCTTTTAAATTAAATCTAAATTTTAAATCAAAATATTTGACTTAAGATAGTTTTGTAATATCTTTAATAGCTTCAATGAATTTATCATTAAAATTTACACATTTACACACTTTATAATCTTTTATTCCAATTTTGTCTGCTTCTTCTTTATATTCAATACTAAGTTCAAAATCTGTTTCTGAATTATCAACAATAAAAGCAATAGGATAGATTAAAACTTTTTCATCTTTAAAATCTTTTAAACTTTCATCAAGAGCTGGTTCTAACCATTTCATCGGACCTACTTTTGATTGATATGCCAAAGAGATTGATTTAAAGTTTATATTTTTTTCTTTTAATTTATTTGATAAAATTTCAACATGCTCTTGTACATGCTTTTGATATGGATCACCCTTATCAACTATTTTTTGAGGTAAGCCATGTGCTGAAAATATCAAATTATATTCACTATAATCTTCTACAGTATTTATAATAGTATCTAAGATAGCTTCATTAAAAAAATCATTTTTATAAAAAGGGTCAATTACTTCTATATTGAATTTGTTATTTGAATATTCAATAAATTCTTCAACAGATGACTTTGTAGTTGTTGTTGAATACTGAGGATATAAAGGTAATAAAATTACATCTTTAATTCCCTTTTCTTCCAATTGTTTAATACATTCATCCGCTCTTGGAGGAGCGTATCTCATTGCTTGAGAAACATAAATATCTTCCAAACTATCATTTAACTTTTCTACTAACTTTTGTGTTAAAGGATTAATAGGAGATTCATTTCCAATCTCTTCATAGTTTTTCCAAGCCGAATTAAGCCTTGATGTTACTATAAATTTTGCAATAATTGATCTTAAAAAATTACTTTTTAATGTAATAATATTTTCATCATTAAACATATTTGTTAAAAACATTTTTAATTCATCTTTACTTCTAGCTCCACCCATATTAAGTAAAACTAATGCTTTCTTACTCATTTATATACTCCAAGTTTTCATTTAAATTTATAATTTTATCACTACACCACTTAGCTAATGTAAGGTCATGTGTTATTAATAATATAGCACAATTATTTAAATATTTAACTAATAACTTCATTACTTCATAAGCTATTACATTATCCAAAGCTGAAGTTGGTTCATCAACTAATAAAAGTTTAGGCTTCATTAACAAGGCTCTTAATATAGAACATCTTTGAAGTTGACCACCACTTAATTCATGAGGCTTTTTATCTAAAAAATTCTTTTCTAAAGATAATTCTTCACAATAAATATTTAACTCATTTTCAAAATCAATTTTATTTAAATTTACCACATCTTTTATTTGTTCAATTATTTTAAAACTTGGATGAAAAGAGCTATATGGATCTTGATAAATTGAACTTATACTTTTTGTATTTATTTCGCCTTTTAAAGGTTTTAAATTACCGCTTATTAGTTCAAAAAGAGTACTTTTTCCACTTCCACTACTTCCAACAATAGAAATAAGTTCACCCACAAAAATTTTTAAATCAAAATTTTTATAAATTAATTTATTTTTGTCATATCCAAAATGAAGATTAGTAATTTCTAAAATTGCTTCATTATGTGAATTATTAAGTAAATTATTTTTAGTCATTATTTTTCCTAAATTTTATAAAATTTACTATATTAAAAGATGTCTAAATATCTTATTACAAAAAAATATAATCTTTACACTTCCCATTCTAATGAGTTTTAATGAGGATTTATAAGTTTAATAAAAGAATAAATTGCTAAAATTTACTTTTAAATTTAAGGAGAATTAATGAAAAAGATTGTTATAGGAACAATTATTGCTGCTGCATCTTTAATGGCTGCAAGTTTTGCACCATGTGCTGGTTGTCATGGAGCGGCTGCTGAAAAGCCTGCTTTAGGTAAATCTGCTGTAATCAAAGGTTGGCCAGTTGAAAAAACTGTTGCTGCTTTAAAAGGTTATAAAGATGGCTCTTATGGTGGAGCTATGAAAGGTGTTATGAAAGGTCAAGTTGCAAGACTTTCTGACGCGGACATTGAAGATTTAGCAAAACAAATTGCTGCATTCTAATTAGCAAATTATTCATTTAAAAGTGGATTACGAAAGTGATTCACTTTTTTTTTGCTCTTTTTTTACAACTTTAATCTCTTTTTTCTTCTCTTCTTTTTTTATAGCATCATTTAAATCCTCTTCACTATCAAAAAGAAGTCCACCCATCATTTTTTCACTATCATCAAATTGTCCATTCTTTGCCCCCCAAATAAAAAATCCAAGAATTACAAAAGATATAATAAGGCCAACAAATAGCATCATAGATAGAGTGTCATTAATCATTTTTTTTCCTATATTTTAATTTTATAAAGTTAATCATTTTTTAATTTAATTCGCAATGAATTTGCAACCACAAGTAAAGAACTAAGACTCATAGAAGCTGCTGCAACAAGTGGAATTACTAATCCTGCCATTGCTAAAGGAATTGTAACCATATTATAAACTAAAGATATTAGCAGGTTTTGTTTTATAAACTTATATGTTCTTCTTGATAATTTAAAGGCATATTGTAAACTACTTAGAGAGTTGTTTAATAGAACAATATCTGAAACTGATATTGTAATATCAGCGGAATTACCCATAGCAACAGAAACATCAGCATTTGCTAAAGCTACAGAATCATTTATACCATCCCCTGCCATAACAACGATTTTGCCCTCTTCTTTTAATTTTTTAATATAATTTGCTTTTCCAATTGGGTCAATATTTGATACAAACTTATTAATTCCTACTTCATCTGCTATTTTTTTTGCAACTGCTTCATTATCACCTGTAAGCATAATTACTTCTAGACCATTTTTAAATGCATCTTTTATTAACTCAGGTGCATCTTCTTTTATTTCATCCGCTAATTCAAAACTTGCAATTATTTTTTTATTTATAGCAAAAATATATATTGAGTTTGCACTATTAAATTCATAATTTATATTATTTTGTTTAAGAAGCTCCATATTTCCACCAATTAAATCAAAAGAGTTTCCATCAATATTCTTATACTTAGCAATCATACCTTTTGCTTGAATATTTTTAACATCAATAATATTTTTTATTTCTAGATTTTTATATTCTTCTTTCAAATATTTTTTTACTGATTTTGAAATTGGATGAGATGAAGCTTCAAGTAAAGAATAAAGAAGATTTAATTTATGAATATTATCATCCAAAATATTGCTTTTTTTAACTTTTAATTCACCTTTTGTAATAGTTCCTGTTTTGTCCATTACCAAAGTGTCTGCTTTTGCTAAAATCTCAATAAACTTGGCTTCTTTAAATAATAAGCCTTTTTTTGCCAACTGAGAGATACCTATTAAACTAGCAATTGGAGTTGCTAGGGCTAAAGCACAAGGACAAGCAATTACGATTACAGATATTGAAACAATAAATGATTTTTCAAAATGATTAACACCTTCATAATCAAAACCTAAATCTATTCCAAAAAAATACCAAACTATAAAAGTTAATAAAGAAAGACCTAAAATAGTTAAAGTAAAGCCTTTTGATATTTCATTTGCTCTATATTCAATTTCAGGTTTAGAACTAAGTGAATCTTCTAAAAGTGTTACTATAGAATTTAAGGTAGAATCTTTATAAGTTTTTGTTACTTTATATCTAATTAGTGCATCATTGTTTATTGTTCCACTAAATAAAGTATCGCCAATTTTTTTAAAAATTGGTATAGATTCACCTGTTAGGCTTGATTCATTAAAAGAACCTTCTCCACTTAAGATTATTCCATCAATACAAACTTTTTCACCACTTCTAATTTCTACGATATTCCCTATTTTTATATTATTTAAAGCAATTGTTTTTTTAATACCATCTTCAATAATAGTAGCTTCAAGGGGAATTGAACTTTTTATTTTATCTAAAGTATCAATAGCAGATTTTTTTCCAATTACTTCAAGATATTTTCCTACTAAAACAAAGGTTATAATCATAGTAACAGAATCAAAATAACTCTCACCTTTACCACCAAACATGACATATAAAGAGTAAATATAGGTTAATGTTGCTCCTGAACTAACTAAAAAATCCATATTTAAGATACGGTTTTTTAGTCCAAAATAAGCACCTTTAAAAAAAATCCAACCAGAATAAAATAAAACTGGCGTTGTAAAAATAAATTCTGCCACATGAATATAGTGTTTTATCTCATCTTCAATTCCAGTAAAAAATCCTGTATACTTTGCAACACCTAACATCATAACATTTACACTAGCAAATACAGCTACCATCATTCTTATAAAATAATCTCTTTTTGATTGGGCTGCTTGTTCATCCGCAACTGAGGCATCATATGCATAGGCGTTGTAACCAATGCTTCTAATTTTAAGGATTATTTGGGATAATTTAATTTTATCTTCGTCCCAAATAATTTTTGCTTTATTATTTGTAAAGTTAATATCTGCACTTATAATTCCATCTGTACTATATAAAACTTTTTCATTTAACCATACACATGCAGCACAATGTATTCCCTCAATAATCAGATCTATTTGTTTAAAACCATTCTTATTTATACTTGTAAATGTATTTTCAAAACTTTTCGTATCAAATCTATTCGTGTCATCTTGGACTTCCAAGGGGGGAGAGATTGTTTTATTTCCTAATTTGTCATAAAAAGAGTCTAGACCATCATCTTGTAAAAGATGATAAACACCTTGGCAACCTTTACAACAAAAGTTTAATTTATTTTCATTAATCATTACACTCTCATCAAAAACCAAATGACAATGATCACACTTGACATTACTCACTAATAATCCTAAAATAATATATTAATAATTAAAAAGTAAATGTCTAAAATAGTAAACATTTATTTAATAAATAGTATAATAATTATACCCTAAAAAGTTTGGAGTAAGTCTTAATGATATCTAATGTATCCATTTTAAAAAATATAACTATTTTATACGCAGAGGATGAAGCTGCACTAAGAGAAATTACATTAAATATATTAAAAGGTTTTACAAAAAAACAACTTGTTGCTCAAAATGGAGTACAAGGTTTAGAACTTTTTAAAAAGCATGAACAAGAAATTGATTTAATTATAACAGATGTTAATATGCCCCTTATGAATGGGCTGGAAATGATTAAAGAGATAAAAAAAATAAATGCAAATATTCCTATTATTGTAGCTACTGCTTTTTCTAATACTGAATATTTACTTGAAGCTATTGATATTGGTGTTGATAAATATGTATTAAAACCAATTGATATGAAAAAACTTTTACAACTTATGAGTCAATCTTTACTTTACCATGAGCTAAAAGATTTGTATGTTGATAACTTGACACACTTACCTAATAGAAATAGACTACAAAAAGACTTAGCATTAACAAAAGAAGGCCTTATGGCTATGGTTAATATTGATAAATTTTCAACTATTAATGACCTTTTTGGAGAAATAAATGGGGATAAAATCCTTCTAAAATTTGCCGATACACTTAAAAAGTTTTTTAATAAAAATGAATTTATGTTATATCGTATTGAAGCAGATAAGTTCTTAATTGTATCCAGAGATTTTGATAGAGATATTCAAAACTTATATGATTTATGTAAAAAATTTGAAGATTTTATTGAAAAAGATGCAGTTTATATTAATGAACATGAAATTGATTTAAATATGACAATTGGTTTAGCAAAAAGTGACTCAAATAATGCCTTTAAATATGTGCAAAGAGTAATTTCATATGCAAGAAGAAAATTTGAACCAATACTAATATATAACGATGCTTTTAATATTCAAGAATCTTTTGAAGAAAATATAAAATGGATTAAAAAGATTAAAAATGGTGTTAAAAATCATAATTTTAAAGCATATTTTCAACCAATTGTAAATTCACAAACAAAAGAAATATATAAATATGAGGCACTAATTAGATATATTGAAGAAGATGGCACAATAGTTAATCCATATACCTTTTTAGAAATTGCAAAAAAAGCAAAACTTTATCCACATATAATCAAAATAATGATTAAAGAAGCATTTAATTTAATTAAAAATAAGAATAAAAGAGTAGCAGTTAATATCTCTTTTGAAGATATTGCTAGTATGACTACTATGAAATATGTTTATAATGTAATTGAAGAGAATAAAGAGTTTGCACATCTTTTAGAGTTTGAAATTTTAGAATCTGAAGAAATTTCAGATTTCTCTGAAGTTTTTAAATTTATAAAACGTTTAAAAGAGTATGACTGTCAAATAGGTGTTGATGACTTTGGAGCAGGATACTCTAACTTTAATATGCTTGTAAATCTAGATATATCTTTTGTAAAGATTGATGGTTCTCTTATTAAAGAGCTTGACTCTTCAGAAAACCAAAAAATTATAGTAAAAACAATTACAGAATTTACAAAGAAATTTGGCTTTAAAACTGTTGCTGAATTTGTATCAAATGAAGAAATTTATAAACAAGTAAAAGAGATTGGTGTAGATTATTGTCAAGGTTACTATTTTGATGCACCTTTAAGCTATGATCAAATAACTTAAATAATATATATTATTTAAGTTATTAGCTTCTAAAATTTATTTTAGAAGTTCAACCAGTTTTTGATTATCACTTCTTTTTCATGTAGTTTAGACTTAACTCTAGCTATATTTGCAATAGCAATCAGCTCTTTACTAGCTTTTTTTAAATCATCATTTACAATAAAATAATCGTATTTTTGGAAAGATTTTATCTCTTGTCTCGCATTATCTAATCTCTTACTTATAACTTCTTTAGAATCTGTATTTCTTTCATATAATCTTTGTTCTAGTTCATCAAGCGTTGGAGTTGTAATAAATACAGAAGTAACAAGGTCATTAAGTTTTTTTCTAACTATTTCATGTCCTTGAACATCAATATCAAATATTACAAGTTTTCCTTTACTTAAAGCTTTTTTTATAGGTTTTAAAGATGTTCCATAATAATTACCATGAACTTCAGCCCACTCTAAAAAATAGCCATTTTTAATATCTTCTTCAAACATTTCTCTTGATACATAGAAATAATCTACACCATCTTTTTCACCAAGTCTTGGCTCTCTTGTAGTTGTTGAAATAGAAAAATAGTAATCACTAATATCTTTATAAACATTTTTTAACAAAGTTGATTTACCACAGCCACTAGGCCCTGAAATAATTAAAATAGCACCTTTTTTTTCCATTATTTACTCACCTTTTAAACTCAATGTAACATCTACATCTTCACCATTTGATAATCTATCAATTACATTTTGATCAAATTTTTGTAAAAATGGTTTTAACTCACTAATATTGTAATTATTTAAAATAAGCTTTACAGCTTTTTCATCATTTTCTAAATCAAATTCATATTCATTTACTTCATTTAAAGCATCATCAATAATTTCATTAATATCTTTCCAATCATTTTCATCAACATTAAGTTGATTTTGAACATCATCATCATGTAAAATATTAGAAATCTTTCCAAGCTCCAAATTATCTAAAACTCCACCTATTTTTAAAGAGGCAATACTTACTACACTTTCATCATTTTCTTCATCAATATCATAAGCTACATCATCAGCTAAGGACTCAACATAATTTGTAATAATTTTTTCTTCGTTTAAATAGTCATCATTAAGGTCATCTTGTTTTAAACTAGCAGAACTCTTTTCTTCCTCAAGTTCTTCATCTTTAATATATTCTGTTTGTTCTTTTATTAGCTCTTCCAAAGTAGTTGGTAAGAAAGGTCTATTAATAATAAAATCTCTTGATTTATCAAAAGGTAATTCTTCACTTACAATAGCAGCAATTTTTTTCGTTTTTTGTTTTAAACTATTAAAATCATCGTTTACAAACTCTTCATCAATTATTATAAAATCAACATTTTCTTTTATATCTAAATCATTTTTTATAATAATATTAATATTTAATTTTCGACATACTAAAGAAAATATTTTCTCTATAATTGGAGTTTTCGTAACTAAAATTAATTCCATTTATTTTATCTCTTCTAATTGTAAATTTGTCAATCTATAAACCTTATCACATTGCATTGCTAAGTCATTTTCATGAGTTACAAGTATCATTCCTGCATCGTTTTCTCTTATATAATCATGTAATGCATCTAAAACGATTTGTGCTGTGTCTTTATCCAAGTTTCCTGTTGGTTCATCTGCAAATATAATTTTTGGTTTTTTTGTTAAAACCCTAGCAATAGACAGTCTTTGTTGTTGTCCACCACTTAACTCCCCTACTCCTTGATTTATTACAAAATCAATATTAAGTTTTTTTAATAAATTTTTATCTATTTCATTTCCACTTAAAAGTGTAGCAATTTCTAAATTATCATTTGCAGAAAAACCTCTAAAAAGATAATGTGCTTGGAATATTATACCAAAATCTTTTCTTCTTATATTTAAAAGTTTCTTTTTTTTAATTTTATATATATCGTTATTTTCAAAAGTTATTTCACCATTTTTTGGTTCAAGTAACGAAGATAATATATTTAATAAAGTTGATTTTCCACTACCACTCATTCCAATAATTGCAATAGATTGTTGTTTTTCTAAAATTAGATTTATATTTTCAAAAAGTTCATAATCAAAGTTGTGGGAAAGTTTTTTTGCTTCAAGCAAAGTAGTTCGGGCATCAGTAGTAATGAGTGCTTCAATATTTTTTGTTTCACTCATCACTATGACTTTATCATATTTTATTAGTAATTAATTACCCATTTGCGCAGCAACTTCTGCCGCGAAATCTTCTTCTTTTTTCTCAACACCTTCACCAAGTTCAAATCTAACATATTCTGTTAATTTAATTGATGCATCACAAGCAGTAATTGCTTCTTCTACAGTTATTGAGTCGTCCATAACGTACTTTTGAGATAATAAAGCATGAGCTGTATCTAACTGAGAGTTATCTTCAATCCATTTAGCAATTTTACCTTTAACGATATTTCCAATAATTTTCTCAGGCTTACCTTGTGCAAGTAATTCTTCTTTCATTTTAGCTTCAGCAGCACTTACTGCTTCTTCAGTTAATTGAACTCTAGAAACAAACTCAGGGATAATTTTAAGATGTTTTCCAAGTCTTACTAACTCTTCATTCTCTTTTTCAATATCCGCAATAATTGCTTTGTTTTCAGATTCAATAAATTCAGGAGCTAAATCTTTATATGAAATAACAGTTGGTTTCATTGAAGCTGCATGCATTGCAATTTTTTTCAATAAATCTACAGTTTTTTCTTTTGCACTTTCATCACAAGTAGCAGCTAAAATAACTCCAACTTTTCCTAAGTGAACATATGCATTTACAACTTCACCAGTAACATTTGCAACTTTTCTAGCAACTAAATTTTCACCAATTACAGCAATTTTTTCGTTTAAGAAAGTTGGAAAGTCTAAACCTTCAACAGTAGATGCTACTAAAGCTTCAGCATCAGCAATATTATTTGCTTGTGCATGAGCTGTAATACCATTTACTAAGTTAAGAAATTGTTCATTTTTAGCAACAAAATCTGTTTGAGAGTTAACTTCAGTCATTGTTGCATTTGTATTATCTTCATTTACTAAAATTGTAATAATACCTTCAGCAGCTACATTTGAAGATTTTTTAGCAGCTTTTGTTAAACCAGCTTCTCTTAAATATTTAGTTGCTTCTTCAATGTTTCCATCACACTCATTTAATGCTTTTTTACAATCAAGCATTCCAGCACCAGATTTCTCTCTTAATTCTTTAATTAATTTTGGAGTAGAACCTGCCATAATTATGCTTCCTCTGTTTTTGCTTCTTTAGCCTCTTCAACTACTTCAGTTTCACCTTCAGCTACTGCTTCAGCTACAACTTCATTAGTCTCATCTTCTGAAATAGGTGCATCTTCAACAGCAGAACCTTCTTCTTCAGCTAATGCAGCTTTACCTTCATTCATTGCTTCTGCCATTTCGTTACAGAATAATTGAATTGATCTAATTGCATCATCATTTCCAGGAATTGGGAAATCAACAACATCAGGATCACAGTTAGTATCTAATGGAGCTACAACTTTAATTCCTAATCTTCTTGCTTCTTGAATTGCAATTTTTTCTTTAACAGCATCTAGTACAAACATCATGTCTGGAAGTTTATGCATATCTTTGATACCACCAAGGTATAATTCTAATTTAACTTCTTTTCTAGTAAGCATTAAAGCTTCTTTTTTAGTTAAAAGATCTAGTTGACCTTCTTCTCTCATTTTTTTAATAACTTCTAATTTTCTAATTGATTTTTTAATTGTTCCGTAGTTTGTTAACATCCCACCTAACCATCTATGGTTAACGTAAGGCATACCACAATTTTCAGCAGCTCTTTTAACAGCCTCGCTAGCTTGTTTCTTAGTTCCAACAAAAATCATTGTTTCACCTTGAGCAGCTGCGTCTCTTACTACATTATATGTATATCTAAAGTATCTTAGTGTTTTTTGTAAGTCAATAATATAAATATTTTTTCTTACACCGAAAATGAATTTTTTCATTTTTGGATTCCATCTTCTTGTTTGGTGTCCGAAGTGAACTCCACATTCTAATAGGTCTTTCATTGTAACCATGTTTTTTCCTTGTTTTTTTATTTTGTTGTCTTCTTTTTTAGCGCAAAAATAAATTTTGCTAAAAAGAAGCAAAAACCTAAAGAGAACAACGAGTTGCTCTTTTAAGTAAACTAAATGGGTTTAGCCTCTGTGCCCCTTAATGCAAATTGCACAACCCATACCAGGATTGACACATGTGAGGTTTCTATTTTGAAAATAGAGTCGTGATTTTATCTAAGTAATGTTTAATACTTCTTTAAGTTGCTTTTATTTTCTTCTTTTTCACAAAAACTAACTATAAAAAGTAAAATAAATTCATAATAAAAATCGCTTAATAAGCTAGAGAATAATAACTTAAGCCTTTGTTTAAGTATTCCAATCAATAAAATCTGTTAAAATTAGCCAGATAAAATTAAGGATTATATTTGGATTTACAAAATAAAATTAATTTAGTAAAACAAGAACTTTCAAAAGTGATAATAGGCCAAAACGATATGATTGATGCACTTTTAATTGGTTTACTAACAAATGGCCATATCTTGCTAGAAGGTGTTCCTGGACTTGCAAAAACAACAACTGTTAAAACCTTAGCTGATGTAATTGATTTAAAATTCAAACGTGTTCAGTTTACGCCTGATTTACTGCCAAGTGATATAATTGGCGCACAAATTTATGATATGAAAACTGGTGAATTTAAGATAAAAAAGGGACCTATTTTTACAAATCTTTTACTTGCAGATGAGATAAATAGAGCTCCTGCAAAAGTTCAATCTGCTTTATTAGAAGTTATGCAAGAAAGACAAGTTACTATTGCTGATGACTCCTTTATTGTTGAAGCTCCTTTTTTAGTATTAGCTACTCAAAACCCAATTGAGCAAGAAGGTGCATATTCACTTCCTGAAGCACAATTAGATAGATTTATGTTTAAAATTGTTGTAGGTTACAATACAAAAGCAGAAGAGTACGAAATTGCAAAAAAAGTAACTTCTGGTGAAATTTTAGAACTAAATAGAATCATCAATAAAGATATATTAAAAGCACTTAAGAATGAAGTTTCAAACATTCATATTGACAAAGAGTTAGAAGAATATATTGTAAATATTATTTGTGCAACAAGAGAACCGCTTGATTATAATTTAGAAGAAATAAAAGATTATATTCAATTTGGAGCAAGTCCTAGAGCAACGATTGATATGTTTAAAGCTGTAAAAGCAATGGCATATATAAGAGGGAATAATTATGTAAGTCCAATAGATATTGCCTTAGTTGCAAAAAATATTTTAAGACATAGAATAATCTTAAGTTATGAGGCTGAAGCTATGGATATAAAAATAGATGACATAATACAAAAAATATTAGAAACTATAGAAATCCCATAATTGAAATAAAAAGTAATTTTAATCATGAATAAAACACTAAAAAAAATCATAATAAAAACAAAAAGACAAATATTTTCTGAAGTAATTGGAAATAACTCCTCTTTACTAAAAGGTGAAGGTTATGATTTTTTAGAATTAAAAGAGTATGAATATGGAGAAGATGTAAAAAAAATTGATTGGATAATAAGTGCAAAATTTAAAAAACCACATGTAAAAGTTTTCCATGCACAAAAAGAATTAAATATAAATATTGTACCTATTTTAGGTGGTTCAGTTTATTTTGGTACAAAAAAATTTAAACAAGAACTTATTACTGAAATTTGTTCAATTTTAGGTTTCTCTTGTATTAAACAAGGTGATCCTTTTAGTTCCTTCATTGCAAATGAAGAAGTAACTTTATGTACAAAAAAATCTAAAAGAAATTTTTCTGTTAATATGATGTGCGAAAACATTTTTGAATATAATAGTATTGGAAAAACCCAAGATTTTAAAACTATTACAAATGAACTATTTAAGCATATTAAGAAGAAATCAATTATCTTTTTAATAGGTGATTTTATTAATATAGAAAATTTAGATTTAAGACTTTTAAGCAAAAAACATGAAATATTTACAATTATAGTTAGAGATAAATTTGAAGAAAAACCTTTTGAACTAGGGAATGTAAACTTAGTAGACCCCTCAACAAATCAAACTTTTGATGGAAATATAAATAGTGGTACTATTAAAAGATATGAAAAAAATATAAAAGAAAATGACCATAGACTTTTTGAACACTTACAAACCTGTGGCATTAGATTTACAAAAATTTACACACATGAAGAGCCCTTACCAAAACTCTTAAGAATAATGAAATAAGGCAAAGGAAATAATGAACGAAATAAAAATCCATGATATTAAAAACTTAGTTGAAATTCCTGATATATCCCTATATTTGTATATGGTTCTTTGGATTTTAGGTATTGCTTTTATTTTTATTCTTATTTTTATGATTTATAAATTTTTTCAAAATAAGTATAATAATGATAGAAAAAAATATTATAAAGTCTTGGAAGAACTTGATTTAGAAGATTCAAAACAAAGTGCTTATACAATTTCTAAATATGTCCGTTTATTAGCAAAAAGTGAAAGAGAAAAAAGATTGGCAAATGAATTGATTGAAGAATTAGAAAAATATAAATATAAAAAAGAAGTCAAAAGTTTAGAAGATGATGTAAAAATTATTTTTGCTAGATTTATGGATAGTGTCGATGTTTGAGACTATATTAAATAATCTAAGTAATATTAGATTTGAGTATCCTTATTTTTTATTGCTTATTTTAGTATTTATTTTTTGTTCAATCTTTTGTAAAGCAAAAATCCCCACATATATTATTCCGCACTTAAACATATTTGAAAAAAACAAACATAAGTCATTTATTATTTTGTCAATTTTAAAATATATGGCAATTATATTTTCAATACTTGCTTTGAGTTCTCCTTATAAGCATCTTAATACTCAAATAATAAAAAAAGATGGGATAGATATAGTTTTGAGTTTAGATACGAGTGGTTCGATGAAAGAGTTAGGTTTAAATAAAGATAATGAAGCTGAGAATAGATTTAAAGTTGTAAAAGATATAGTAAAAGATTTTCTTCCTAAAAGAGTTAATGATAATGTAGCTATTGTTGTATTTGGAACTTCTGTTATGATGGCAACTCCACTAAGCTTTGACAAAGAAGCTCAAAAATCAATAATCGACTATTTAGAAGTTGGAATGATTGGAGATAAGACTGCTATGATTGACTCATTAGCAACGTCTGTTAATATTTTAAAAAACTCTAAAGCTAAATCAAAAATTGTGATTTTATTAAGTGATGGGGAAGATAATTCAAGTAATATCCCTCTTGAAGTAATTATAAAACTTTTAAAAAAATATTCAATAAAAGTTTATTGTGTTGGAATTGGACAATCAAATAGAATAATGTTAAATGAAATTTCAAGGCAGACTCAAGGTAAATCATATTTAGCAGATTCAAAAGAGGATTTAAATGATATTTATAAACAAATTGATAATTTAGAAAAGAGTAAAATTAATAATAATAAAATAACTTTAAAAGAATTTTTATTTTTTTATCCTCTCTTTTTAGCTATTATTTCACTTATATTTTTTATATATTTAAGAAATAAAGAATAAAAGAAATAATACTAAATAAAAAAATTAATAAATGATATAATAATCAAATCAATTAACAATTATATTTTCTAAACATATTTCACTAAAGGCTCAAAATGGATAAAAATAAATCTGAAAAATTAAAAGAAATACTTAATCAAACTCTTTCTACAGAAGATATTGAAAAAAAGCTAAAAGAAGAAATAAAAAATAACGCCATAAAAAAAGAGTTTATCAAAGAGCAAATTAAAGAGCAAGAAGATAATGAGATAAAAAATATAGAAGAAGAGATAAAAACAACAAATGATAAAGCAAAAGAAGAAGTAATTATTCCTGATATTAGAAAAAATAAAAAAGAAGAAAAAGGCTTAAATCTTTTTTTATACCTTGTAATAATTATTACTGTTTTATTACTCTCAATTACAGTTTATTTATTCACAAGTCCCAGTCAAAAAACAAATCAAATCAAAAGTAAACAAAAAGAAATAATTATTGAGCCAAAAAATACGAAAGAAGAGTTAGTTTTAATTAATAAAGATAAAAAAGAGATTAGTGAAAAGATTTTAATTTTAGAAAAAGATATAGATATAGATAAAAAAATAGAAGAAAAAAAGAATAAAGAAGAAAACAAAGAAGAAAACAAAGAAGAGAATGAAAAAGAGAATAAAACCACTGAAAAACAAGATGCACCATTAGCTCTTAAATCAAAAACTGAAGCAAAATCAGAAGAAGTAAAAATAGTAAAAGAAGATATAAAAGAAAAAATTGTAACAAAAACAATAAAACTTAATAAAAAAGATTTTAAAAAATACTACAATTCTTTAAAATACAATACATTAAAATGTTATAACTATAAAGCAGGAGATATTTTTCCAACAACAAAATGTAAAGCTAATTTGAAAAAATTTTTATTTGCAAATAAAAATGCTCTTAGATTTGAAGTTATTCCAGTAATTGCCGAAGATGATAATAAAAACTTTTATAAAATGGAAAAAAATATAGAAAAAATGGATAAAAACTTTAAAGCTAAAGTAAAAGAATACATGGCTAAAGGATTATCAAGAGAAAGAATTATTGAGACATCTTGGTATATAAAAAACATTTTAGGGAAAGATACTATTTTGACTCCTACAAATTATTATGTAAAATCAAAAGAAAAGAATAAAGGTATTATTGTAAAAGCATATCACTAAGAGATATGCTTTAGAACTTCCTCTTTGTCGACAAGTGGGAATTTTTTATCATAGATTATTTGATAAGGTTCATCCCCTTTTCCTAAAATAAGAACTACTGAATTATGATTTTCTCGTCCTAAAAGAATAGCTTTTTTAATAGCTTCTTTTCTATTTATTTCAATAAAAAGATTCTCTTTATTTCTAATTCCCGTACAAATATCTTCAATAATTAAATCTGGGTCTTCAAATCGTGGATTATCTGATGTTACAATTATAGTTTTTGCAAAACTTGAAGCAACTTGCCCCATTAAAGCTCTCTTATCTTGGTCCCTATTCCCACCTGCTCCAAATACTGCGATTATATCTTTAT
Source organism: Halarcobacter sp. (assembly GCA_030145305.1). GTDB lineage: Bacteria > Campylobacterota > Campylobacteria > Campylobacterales > Arcobacteraceae > Halarcobacter. Next base: position 169,831 of record JAQYVX010000009.1, read on the forward strand.
CATTGAAGCTTTCAAAAACTTCTTTCATTCCATCAGGAGTATGGGCAAAATCAACTATTACAAAAGGGTTTTCACTTACTGTTTCCATTCGTCCACTAACACCTGCAAAATCTTCAACTACTTCACAAATTTCTTCAAGACTTTTATTAGTAATAATATCAACACTAGCAACAGCTGCTAATAGATTATAAATGTTGAAAATACCCATCATAGGAGAAGAGAAAGAGTACATTTCTTCAATTTTTGAAAACATTACATCCATGCCATTTTTAAATGAATAGGCACTAACATTGTAAGTTGAAGGATTTTCCATTCCATATGAATATGCATTTTTTGCATTGAATCTAACTTTTGGGTCATCTTTATTTATAAGTTTTTTTGTTTCATCATTAAAAAAAGAGTTTTTTATATTTATATATTCTTCAATTGTCTTATGATAATCAAGATGATCTCTTGTAATATTTGTATGAATTTTTAATTCAAACTCTAAACCTTTAACTCTTTTTTGTTCAATTGCATGAGAACTTACTTCCATTACAAAAAATTGGCAGTCATTTTCCATTGCTTTTTGAATATGAGCAAAATTTCCAAGTTGAACAGGAGTAGTTAAAGTGTACTCTTCAACTCTTTCATCATTGATAAAAAATCCACGTGTTCCTTGAAGAGCTACTTTATAACCTAAATCAAGCAAAATAGAATAAATAGCAGCAGCTGTAGTTGTTTTACCATTTGTTCCTGTGATTCCAATAATTTTTATTGAACTCATATCTAAATGGTTTTTTAAATCCTTTGCTTCTACAAAAGATTCACAGCCATTTTGCCTTGCTTTTTCAACAAAATTTTTATTCTGTTTTGAAATAACAAAAATAGAATCTTTACTTGCTTCTTCTGAATTGTCAGTATATATTTTATTATTTATGATTAATTGCAATTTTTTTTTCTTCTAGTTTTTTATATAACTCTTCTATTTTTGTATCATAAGAAAAGTATTCGTTAAAGCCATCTAAATATGTATAAGCCGTATTATTAAAATCATTATCTATCAATTTATCCACAAAATCAAAAAAGTCTTCTTTATTTTCAATTGCGACTTTTGTTGAGAACATAATATCCTCAAAAGCAACTCTAAAAGAGCCTCTTGAATTAATTAATGTTTTAAAATCTTCATATCTAATAGCATCTAAAGAATCAACTGTTGATTCACTTAATTCAGATAACATTTCCATCATCTTATCAATATCGCCATCATAAGCATTTATAACTTCTTCTATATATTCTATTGCCTCATCAAAGTTTTCTTCTTTTGCAATAGAAAAGTAATCAAATAAAGAGACTGCCTTTTCCACATCTTCACTTGCAATATCACAAAAAAGTGCATAAAGGGGATAAGCTTTATTATTTGGAAAACTCGAGGATAGTTGTGAATATATAAATAAAGCTTTTTCAAATTTTTTTTCTAAAAAAAACGCATTTGCTTCATTAAATAATCTATTCTCATTTATCATTATAGTTCCTGTAATTTATCTTCCATACCTAAAGGTACATTTATTATCTCAAGTTCAGGATGAATTGCAGACTTTAATTCTTTTTCTACAATAAATTTTAAAGTGCTTCCACTTGCACTACAGCCTACACATGCTCCTTGGAGCTGAATAAATACTTTTCCATCAAGAATATCTAATAATTGAATCGCGCCCCCATCCCGTGCTAACATAGGAGCAATTTTCTTTTCTATAATTGAACCAACTGGTGGTCTTAAATCTTCATCGCTAAATGGCATCATAATTTTGTCAACCTTTTTTTGCTTTCATTTTTACATAAACAATACCAATAGCTATAACAACAAGTATTACAGCTATTGTTGAAAAAATAAATGTTAGTGTAACTTCTTGTTCAAACATTTAGTTTACTACACTCTCACATCTACTACAAAGTGATTCTTCACTTTTTGAAGTAAATTTCCAACATCTTGGACATTTTCCATCAGCTGCTAAAGCAACTGTAAATTTACTTCCTTCTACTTCAAAACTAGCAAGAATATTTTCTTGTGTTTCATTTGAAATAGAACTAACTAAGAACCAATCTTGTGCTTCAACTTCTTCTAAAGCTAAAATATCTTCCGAATCTGTAGAAATTGCCAACTCTAAAGTTGACTTAATAACTTTTTCTTTCTTAAGTGTATCAATTGCTTCTGAAAACTTTTCTTTTGCAGATAACAAAATTTCTTCGTTAAGATTAGATTCAAGTTCTGGTATTTCTGTTTTTTTGAAATCAAAGATATCTTTTGCATCACCTTTGATAAATGCTGGTGCATATTCAATCAATTCATCCATTGTATAAGTTAAAATACAAGCAAGAGTAGAAATTAATTTTTTAAGAATAATAGCCATTGCACTTTGAGATGCAATTCTATGAATGTCATTCTTATCATCACAATATAATCTATCTTTACATACATCTAAATAAATACCTGAAAGGTCAACAACTAAAAAATTATTTAATTTATTTAAACCTTTTGAATATTCATAAATACTAAATGATGCTTCGATTTCATCAAATACTTTTTTAGCTCTTTTTAAAATCCATTTATCTAAAATTCCTAATTTATCTACAGAAACTATTTCTTCAAGATCACTAACATTTGCAAGCAAAAATCTTGATGTATTTCTTATTTTTCTATAAAGTTCAGAATTTTGTTTTAAAATATTATCAGAAATTTTTAAATCAGATTGATAATCACTCATAGCAACCCAAAGTCTTAAAATCTCAGAACCATATTGCTTCATAACTTTATCAGGAGCAACTACATTTCCTTTTGATTTAGACATTTTCTCACCTTTTTCATCAACAGTAAACCCATGAGTTAAAATTGACTTATAAGGTGCTATTTCAGAAGAAGCTAAAGTAGTTAATAGTGAAGATTGGAACCAACCTCTATGTTGATCACTTCCTTCTAAATACATATCAGCAGGGAAAGTTCCTGCATCATAATTTCCACTTCTTAAAACTGCATTTTGAGTTGAACCTGAATCAAACCATACATCCAAAATATCCATAGTTTTTTCTAAATCTTCTGGATTTAGACCACTTTCAGGATTTAGTAGTTCTTCAATAGATAAATCATACCAAGCATCACAACCATTTTTTTCAAAAATTTTAGCTGTGTAATTTAGTACTTTTTCATCAAAAATGATTTCATCAGTTTTTTTATTTCTAAAGAAGGCAATTGGAACACCCCAATCTCTTTGTCTAGAAATACACCAATCAGGTCTACCATCTAACATAGATCTTAATCTATTTCTTCCCCATTCAGGATAAAAAGTTAAATCTTCAACAACTTGTAGAGCATTCTCTCTAAGTGTTTTATTCTCTTTTCCATATTCATCATCAATAGAGATAAACCATTGTTTAGTTGCTCTAAAAATAATTGGTTTATGAGTTCTCCAACAATGTGGATAAGAGTGTCTAATATCTACATGTTTAAGTAAAGCATCTCCTAATTCTTCTAAAATTAATTCATTTGCTTTAAATACGTGAACACCTAAATATTTATCTGTATCATTAAATAGCTTTTCTCTTACAATTGTTTGATCAAATTTACCATAAGCATCTACTGGCATAATAACATCAAGACCATATAATAGTCCTACTTTATAATCATCCTCACCATGACCAGGAGCAGTATGTACAGCACCCGTTCCTGAATCCATTTCAACATGTTCCCCTAAAATAATTTTAGATTGTCTTCCATTTAATGGATTTATTGCATGAGTATTTTCTAAATTCTTTGGACTAACAGTTTCAACAATTTCACCTTTTATAATTTCTTGTTCTATAAGTGAAGTATAAAGTTTACGAGCAACGATAAATTTATCAGAAGTTAAAACATACTCTTCATCTGCATTTAAAGCAATACCAGTATTTGCAGGTAAAGTCCAAGGAGTTGTAGTCCAGATAATAACACTTGCGTCCATATCTTCATGTTTGAATGCAACAAAAATTGATGGAGAAGTTTTATCTTCATATTCAATCTCAGCTTCAGCTAGTGCTGTTTGTGCAGCCCAAGACCAATGAACAGGTTTACTTCTTTGTATCAATAAACCTTGTTTTGCAATTGCGCAAAGTTCTCTATAAATATTCGCTTCAAATTTAAAATCCATAGTCAAATACGGATTTTCCCAATCTGCAATTACACCAAGTTTTTTAAACTCATCTTTTTGAATATCAACAAATCTCGTAGCATGATCACGACATAATTGTCTTAGTTTAGATTTTGGTAATTCTTTTTTCTTAGTACTACCAATTTTTTCTTCAACTTTTTGTTCAATTGGTAGACCATGACAATCCCAACCCGGAACATATCTGATTGATTTTCCATCAAAATAATGAAACTTATTTATTATATCTTTTAATATTTTATTTAATGCATGACCAATATGTATATGCCCATTTGCATAAGGAGGACCATCATGTAAAGTAAAAGACGGTGCATCTTTTCTATTATTTCTCATTCGGTCGTAAACTTTTTGCTCATCCCAAAGTTTGTATTTTTTTGGTTCATTTTGAGGAAGATTCCCTCTCATAGGGAATTTTGTATTTGGTAGTAATAAACTATCTTTGTAATCCATTGTTAAGTACCTTGTTATATAGTATCATTGTGTTTTCATAAATCGCAGATTATAACTAAGATAAAATTAATTTAATATAAGTTGCTTATTTTATCTGTTCTTCATTATAGGATGCATTAGTTTTCCCACATCTAGGACATGGGTTTTCTTGTTTAGAAAAACATGAAAAACAGTATATTGAATCACAATCTTTACATGTTAATTTGCAGTGTTTACAAACAAAGATTTTTATTTCTTTGTTTTTTTTATATTTTTTTACTTTGAACCAATTAAACATTATAGATTATACTACACTAATGTACAAAAATTGTACAATATCAAAAAAAATTGTCTCCATAGAATTATTATGTTTCTTTTGTACACATATTGAACATCTTAAAGTTGGCTGATTGTGAAGAATATGTTACAATTGAACATGTTTTAAAAAGATTAAACAAACTACTCAATCTTTTAGCATGATTATAAATTATTTTTTGCTAAAATTTCTTATAAAATATAAAAGTACAAATAGGGATGTTATAAATGAACACAAAACATTATGAAATAGTTATCGTAGGTGGAGGAATTTCTGGCGCTGCATTATTTTATGAACTCGCTAGATACACGGACGCAAAAAGCATTTGTATGTTAGAAAAATATGAGGACTTAGCAACTTTAAACTCTAAAGGGACAAGTAATTCTCAAACAATTCACGTAGGTGATATTGAAACTAACTATACTTTAGAAAAAGCTTATGATACAAAAAGAACTGCAAAGATGATTGAAAAATTCTGTTTGCAAAGAGGACTTCAAGACAAGATTATGTTCTCTCACCAAAAAATGGCACTAGGTGTTGGTGAAAAGGAAGTTGAATTCATTAAACATAGATATAACGAATTTAAAGAATTATTTCCTTATTTAGAATTATGGGATAAAGAAAAAATAAGAGAATTAGAACCTAAACTTGTTTATGCAGATAAAGAACAAACAAAAGACAGACCTGAACCAATTATAGCTATGGGAGCTAGAAGTGAGTATACAACTGTTGATTATGGGGCTATGACTAAAGAACTAGCAAAAGCTGCTCAAGAAGAGGGAAAAACTACAGATATTTTCTTTAATGCTGAAGTTGATGAAATTGAAAAAATTGATGATAAATATAAAATAACAACTATAACTGGGTCAGTTTTTACAGCTGATTTTGTTGTTGTTAATGCGGGAGCTCATTCATTATACTTAGCTCACAAAATGGGATATGGTAAACATATGGGATCACTTTCTATGGCAGGAAGCTTCTATATTACAAATGGCGAATTTTTAAATGGAAAAGTTTATATGGTACAAAATCCAAAACTTCCTTTTGCTGCTCTTCATGGAGACCCAGATATTTTATGTGATGGGAAAACAAGATTTGGACCAACAGCATTAGCTCTTGGTGTGCTAGAAAGATATAGAGGATTAAAATCAGTGGGTCAATGTTTGAAGACTATGAACATTGATGGAAATACAATAAAAATATTTTGGGATTTATTAAAAGATTCAGAAATTAGAAACTATGTATTTAAAAACTTCTTATTTGAAATTCCAGGAATCAATAAAGGTTTATTTGTAAAAGATGCAAGAAAAATTGTTCCATCATTAAGCGTAGATGATATTGAATATGCAAAAGGATGGGGTGGAGTTAGACCTCAAGTACTTGATAAAGATAAACAAAAATTAATGCTTGGTGAAGCATCTATTAATCCAGGTGACGGAATTCTATTTAATATGACACCATCTCCAGGAGCAACTTCTTGTTTAGGAAATGGAGAAAGAGATATAAAAATCGTAGCAAAACACTTAAACCTTACATTTAATACTGAAAAATTCTTAGACGAATTAACAGATAAAGAATAATATACACTATAAGTAAGTATGGAAAGTTTTCCATACTTATGAAAACCAATAAAAAGTTTTACAATGCTAGACATAATTCCTAATATAATGTTTGAATCAATATTTAATGATAAAGACATGATACTTCTACAAAATCACTTAAGAGACAATAAACAAACAATAACAACAGCTGAGAGTTGCACAGGAGGATTAATTGCCTCAATGATAACTGAAGTGTCAGGTTCATCTGATATTTTTCATGGAGCCCTTATAAGCTACTCAAATGAGATTAAACATCAAGAGTTACAAGTAAGAAATGAAACCTTAGAAAGATATGGTGCTGTTAGTTGTGAAGTAGTGAATGAAATGTTAGAAGGCGTAATTAAAAAATTTGATGCAGATTATGCAATTGCAGTTAGTGGAATAGCAGGTCCAAATGGAGGAACAAAAAGTAAAGCAGTTGGAACTGTAGTAATTGGTATATTTAATAATTTAGAAAAAGATATTGAAATATGTCACTTTAAAGGAAGCAGAAAAGAGGTTCAAATACAAGCTGCAAAATACTCTTTGAAAAAAATTTTGAGAAATTTTCAAATTTGTTCAAAAAACCCTTGACAAAAAAAATATAAATAAGTATACTTCCACTCCATTTTAAGAAGATTACTTTCTTATTATGACCCGTTAGCTCAGCTGGTAGAGCATCTCCCTTTTAAGGAGGTGGCCAATGGTTCGAATCCATTACGGGTCACCAGTTAACTTATAAAAGTTTTACTTTTATATTTTATTTAGATTTAAAGCAAAAAAACGATGGCCCCTTCATCTAGCGGTTAGGATCTTGGATTTTCATTCCAATCACAGGAGTTCGAGTCTCCTAGGGGTCACCATCGGTCGATTAGCTCAGTTGGTAGAGCGCTACCCTTACAAGGTAGACGTCAG